>NZ_LXLV01000020.1 GCF_001757995.1 Bacillus mycoides
ATAAGAGTATATTTATTTTTATAACTATAAACGGTTCCAAAAACGACTCAACCACCGAGCTCCGATAGAATATCGAATCTCGATGGCTGCTTAGTCTTTTTAATATTGTCTACTTGACAGGGATAAGACCATTGAATAATTCAAGCGGTCTTTTCATTAGTTTGCTTTATAAAATTGTTGGATAGCTTCGTCGATGTAAACCCAGCCTTTCCAACCTAAGTGCATATGATCTTTTAAGAAGTACTTATCATATTCATGATTTGAGAAGTCAGCAATTGGATAGCCAGCTTTCTTAATCTGCTCATGAACCTTATTGTAGTATAATTCGCGTTTTTCTTTCGGGAAGCCAGCGTAATCATACCAAGGACCTTTTACAGGAACAGAAATGAAGAGTGGTTTTGCACCAGATTGTTTTAATAAATCAAGTACAATTTGTAAATCTTCATACTCTGGTGATTGGTCATAAGCATCATTTTTTAAGTAGCCTTCACGTTGCTTTAATTTCTTCTTAATTTTGCTATTGAAGTAATCATCTTCGATACCGTATTCGTTAGAGCCTGATTCTACTGCACCTGTTTGATCAGCATGTTTACGAGCTTCTTCCCAGTCCATTTGTTTCAATGATGGGTCAAGCTTTTCTTTATGCGGCTTAATATTAAACATAGCTGTAAATAAATCTTTACGATCTAGAATGTTACGATAAATATAAGCGAAAGGTTTAGCAGCAAGTGCTTTTACTTTATACTTTGTATCATCGTAGGCGATACCTTCAAGCGAAATTTTTAATAAAGTTTCTTTTTTTACAATCTCAAAGTTTAATAAACGCTTCGCAATTTGTTTTTTCATTTCAGGTTTTAAATCATCGTTGAAAATGAAGTGGTAACCTTGTTGTTTTGAAAAGTTAGGTGCAAAGTGTGTCTCATCAATACCTTGTGGTACAAACCATTGCGGAGAAAGAACGAATATCATTTTCTTATCTTTCAATTGATCCATTGTAGATGCGAAGTTTAATACATGTACAAGGTCTTGTGTTCCGCCGCGTCCAAGCAGGAATGGTGTGAATCCTTCAGGCTTTACTTTGAAATAATTCGATGGATGGAAAGCATCCATACGTGCGAATTCCGATGAACCGTACATCGGAAGATATTTCGGGTCTGCTAACATCTTTTGCTGTAAAATCATACTTTGAATCTTTTCTTCTTTTAAAGAAGTCGCAGCTTGTTCTACTTTCTCATCACTTAAAAGTGGAAGTAGGAAGCGCGTTGGAATAAGTAAGAATACAGCAAAAAGGGCCAATGCTAAAAGCATCGGACCAAATTTTGCTTTGTTCATCGGATTTCTTCCAACTTTTTAATAACCATATTTGGTGTAGCCCACTCATCACGGTCAAAATCAGAAATAGAAACTTCAATATCTAAACGCTCTTGGAATTCAACTAATAAAGATACTACAGCGAAAGAATCAAGAATACCTTCTTCAAATAATTGAACATCTAAGTTTTCTTTCACAATATCGTTTTCACATACTTCTTCTAAAATATCTAATACTTGCTCTTTGAATTCTGCCATTTTTAAAATCTCCTTTATATCCGAATATATTATATGTGCAACTTCTTAATAGAATAAGAAGGGTGCATTAAAAGTATCTGTTAAGGTGTCCAGAGAAGATTAGGAAACCGAAACATACAACGTGGAACGTAATTACAATCGCAAGGACATGCGTAAACTTATTATTTGGCCAAAACTTATGCTTCTTGTTTTTTCGTTCGAAAATATCGAATAAAATAAACAGTGCGGCATGATATAGACCATAAATAACATACTGCGCAACAGCGCTTCCTTGGATGTGCCAAATTCCCATAATGAAGAAGTTTAAAAATGCCCCGATATACGAAATAGTGTATCGGTTTTTAATTAACTTTTTCTTCGTTGCAAAAAAGACGAAACGCATGTAAATAAAATCACGGAACCAGAATGATAAACTCATGTGCCAGCGGTTCCAGAAGTCTTTAATATTACGACTAAGGAATGGCTTATTAAAGTTTTCTGGAGTTTTAATTCCCATCATGTAACTGATACCAATTACGAACGCACTATAACCTGCAAAGTCAAAGAATAATTGCATGCTAGTAGCGTACATAAAAATCGCATTAGATAAAAGTGTATCTTGATTGGCGAATACTGCCTTTACAAGATATGTTGTTATCAAGTGCGCGATTATAAATTTATACAGAAAACCTTGGAAAATACGGTTAAGCCCTGTATATAGTAACTTTTGATATTCCTCAGCACTAGGTGGCTTTTGGATATCTTTTTGGAATCTACGGTAACGATCGATAGGTCCACTTGAAATCGCAGGGAAGAATAAAACAAACTCCCAGAAATTAAAGAAGGAAAGTTCTTTAATTAAATTATCACGAACTTCAAAGACCATTTGTACAGCTCTAAATGTTACGTAAGACATACCTGCGAAAACAATAAAATGCAATTCAGGTACAAATGGTGCGATTTTTGCCAAAATAAGAGGCAAAATTGATAAAATAACAGCTATACAAAATGTAAATGTACTATTATTTTGTTTTCTTAAAATTAAATAGCCTTTAATAAGGGCATATTGCCAAATAATAAATGCGGCTAACATTATTGCTTGCTTTGGTTTATCAGAGAAGATAATAACAAGCATTAATAATGTTAAAAAGGCATTATATTTACGCAACATTTTACCTTTTAATCCAGCTATGATAGTAGGTATTAATAAAATGCCCACTATAGCGAAAAAATAAAATGATCCATACGCGGTCATGCTGTAACCTCACTCAATAATTTTTTGCGATCTACCTTTCCATTTGGTGTCATTGGAATAGAAGATTGATACATGAATTTACGTGGAATCATGTAGTTTGGTAAACGCTCATTGAGTTCTTTTTTGATTGCAGATGTTAATTTGAATTCTTTTTCAAATGAATGTTCACCAGGAACAACAACCGCTAATAAATAATCGTATTTTTCACCTTTTTTAATTGGAACAATAACTGCTCCTTCTACGTAAGAACACGCACGTAGGTGATGCTCAATTTCTTCTAATTCCATTCGATAACCATGAAGCTTAATTTGGAAATCAAGACGACCATTATAGAATAGAAGACCATTTTCAACATAGCCAGCATCGCCTGTTTTATAGGCGCGCTCGCCGTCAATCATGGTAAATGCTTTTTCTGTTAATTCAGGGCTTCCTAAATATCCAACGCTTACGCTTGGACCAACAATTACGATTTCACCCTTTTCACCATCAGGTGCAAGTGTGCCGTCTTCTTTCATAATAAGAAGGCGACAGTCTGATTTACAGTAGCCGACTGGAAGTGATTTGTATTGATCAAGCACTTCCGCTGTAACATGAATACCTGTTACAGCGACAGTAGCTTCTGTTGGACCGTACGTATTCATAATTGTAGCTTTCGGGAAACGCTCAATTAATTTTCTAGCCACTTCATTTGGTAACACCTCACCGCAGAATAAGAATGTTTTCATGTTTGGTAGCATACTCTCAGAGAAAGATGCTTCCATTAAACACATTTCAGCGAAAGATGGTGTTGAAGTCCATACTTGAATATCCGATTGCTCTAAAGAAGCAAACAAGTCTTTTGGACGTGCAATCATATCTTTATCGATTGCCCAAAGTGTACCACCTGTTACTAATGATGGGTAAATATCCATTACAGATAAATCGAATGAGAAAGGTGCTTGGTTTAAGAATACTTGCCCTGTTTGTAAGTTAAAATCTTCTACAGCCCATTTTGTAAAGCTAACAAGACAGTTATAAGTAATCTGAACCCCTTTCGGATTACCTGTACTTCCTGATGTGTAAATAATGTAGAAGTTCTCATCACCTTTTACCGCATGTTCAGGATTTGGAATGTTCCCTTTATGAGTAAAGAAAATATCTTTTAAGTTGTCTTCACTTACAGTGCGAACTGGTAAATCAGTTACAGTTACTTCTGTTCCTGATAAAAGTAATTTCGCACCAGAATTTTCAGCGATACGTTGTACACGATCAGCTGGGATAGATAAATCTACAGGAATGTAAGCATGTCCAGCTTTTACACACCCTAAAAAGTTAATGATCATTTCAGGTTGCATATGGCCATAAACCATAATTGGTGAACGATCATTCGGATACTCAGAAGAAATCCAATGTGCTAACGCATCAGAATCTTCCTTTAATTGTTTGTACGTAATTTTCGCATCTCGCCAAACAAAAGCGGTTTGATCAGGCGTTTCTGCAGCCCACTTTTCAATTAGTTCTAATAACTTCATAACGTTCCCACCCTAAAATTCGTTGTAAATAAATGTACTTGTGTTTGTATCATGGAATCCATACAACCAAAGCAATGCAAATAAAATTGCAAGGTAATAAACCGTCTTTGCAACCCATTGTGTGAGTGGTTGAGACCATATCTCTTTTAATCTTTCCATGTCTTTCCCTCGCTTAATGAAATAATAGCTCTTTGTAGGTATCATGTCCTACATTATTGTGAAAAAAACAAAATCCCACATTTTAGGTAAAAATAAGTCAAAAGGCTCTTTTCTGATATTAGCACTAAATACTAAAAAAGAAAATCCCTAACTTAGCAATTATATTACATTCAGCATGAATTTGTAATGGGTTTGACATGTAAATAGAAAGTAGATTGTGTGAATACATAAAAGTGGACTATAAGAATACGTGAAAATATAATATTTGTTTTTGTTATTCCTGAATTGGAGTGGGCTAATAATCACTGGGTACTTAGTACATTTTCAAGGTATAGAGCCTTTTAAAAGGAGGAAATTATCATGAATAGAGTGTGGAAGAGTCTTATTTCAGAAGAAAATATTATGAAATGGAGACGGCATTTCCATAAGTATCCGGAATTATCGTTTCATGAAAAAGAAACTTCGCAATTTATATATGATACATTATGCTCATTTTCTTCTTTTGAAGTAACGAGACCAACGAAGTACAGTGTACTAGCAATTAAAAGAGGAACGGAACAAGGGAAAGTAGTTGCGATTCGAGCGGATATAGATGCTTTACCAATTCAAGAGGAGACAAGGGAATCTTATGCGTCTGTGAATAAAGGGATGATGCATGCATGTGGGCATGATGCTCATGCAGCTATTTTGTTAAGTACAGCAGAAGCGCTATCAAATATGAAGGAAGATTTTGCAGGCGAAATCCGTCTGTTCTTTCAACACGCAGAGGAAGTGTATCCCGGTGGCGGACAAGAAATGGTGGAGGCCGGTGTTATGGACGGCGTCGATTATGTAATAGGTTTGCACGTTATGTCTGGATTGGAGAGCGGGAAAATAGGAATTGTATATGGTCCTATGATGGCAGCACCAGACGTATTTACAATTGAAATTTTAGGAAAGGGCGGTCATGCGGCACGACCAGAAGAAACGATAGATCCTATTGCTATCGGAGCACAAATTATTACAAATTTACAACATATCGTATCAAGAAATACAAGTGCTTTTATGCATAGAGTAGTGTCAGTTACACAATTTCATGGGGGGATGGCCGATAATATCATTCCAAATACAGCAGCTTTAATGGGAACTGTTCGATCTTTTAATCAAACATTAAGAGAGGAAGCAAAAGAGAAAATTGAGCAAATTGTGAAAGGAATTACAGAAGCACATGGAGGGGATTATACATATACGTATCGTTACGGATATGATCCAGTTGTTAATAATGAGTACATTACGAAAATAGTAGAAAAAAGTGCGATAAAATTGTTCGGAAATCAGCGTATTGTGTATCTTGAACCTTCTATGGGAGGAGAAGATTTTTCAGCGTATTTAAGAAAAGCACCTGGCTGTTTCATTAAATTAGGAACAGGGAATAAAAATATTGATACTTGTTATCCACATCATCATCCGAAATTTGATGTGGATGAATCGGCTTTAATTAATGGAGTGGAACTATTTTTAGAGACAATTATAAGACTACTAGAAACTGATAAAGCATAAAAAAAGGCAACTGCGCTCTATCGCAGTTGCTTCTATTTCTTCCGTCAGAGAGGGCTGAGAAAGAACTATGCTCATTTATAGTATATGAATAGCTAACGGACAAGCTTGTACATTTTAACTATTTTTTTAAAAATAGTTATTGACTTTGATAATCAATTTCAATTAATCTAATGGTATAATTGAAATTGATAATTATTATCAATGAAATAGATGAGGAACCTTAAGGAGAAAAACATTTCACCTTTTACGAAGGGGATTAAAAAATAAAGATGTTGATAAGCATATTGAATGGCAACGAAATGTAATTCGTTCTGAATATGTAGATGAGAAGAAAACAATTCAAATAGAAAAAGCGATACATAGTAAAGGGAGAGATTCAGTTGAGTAAGTTAGTAATGATTTATGCGAGTATGAGTGGGAATACAGAGGAAATGGCTGATCATATTGCGGGTGAGATTCGTGAAACGGAAAATGAGATTGAAGTAATTGATATTATGGATACACCAGAAGCTTCTATATTAGAGCAATATGACGGTATTATTTTAGGTGCGTATACTTGGGGAGATGGTGATCTTCCTGATGATTTTTTAGATTTTTATGATGCAATGGATTCTATTAACTTAACTGGTAAAAAAGCAGCAGCATTCGGTTCTTGTGATTCGGCTTATCCGAAATACGGGGTAGCGGTTGATATTTTAATAGAAAAGCTGCAGGAGCGCGGGGCAGAAGTTGTGTTAGAAGGATTGAAAGTAGAATTAACGCCAGAAGATGAAGATGTAGAAAAATGTTTACAGTTTGGAGCTGAATTCGTAAAACACCTTTCTTAATGGCAGAAGGGAGATGAAGAGCAATTGCATGAAAAAATCTCAATCAAAACGATGACAGATTACCATTTGTATGATTTTATGCGTTGTCCACATAAATTTTATTTCCGTCATATAAAAAGAAGAGAACCTTCTTCATTTGAATGGCAACAAATAGCACAAATGATTGTGAATCAAATTATTAATGAATATTACACGCTACCTGCGGGCCAACAAACGAAAATTGTACTTTTAATATTAATAGAAAAGTATTGGAAAAAAGTAAGGATTAATATGTTTGCTTCGAAGACGGAGTACTATATTGTTTTAGCGAAGCTAACTGATCATTTATTACAGTTTGTTGAAAGGGATGATAGTCAGGCGCCGCCGTTATTTTTATATGAGAAGTTTCAAACATATATGGAAGAGTTAGGTGTCCACATGTCATTGACATTTGAAGTTGGTGAGTGGAGTACTGAGTCGTTTGTAATTAAAAAGTATGTTGTCGATGCGGATGAGGAAATGCTAGCTCTTTGTCAGAAGCTAATGACAGTATTCAGTTATAAAGCTTTCGGTATTCTTCCAGGAAAAATTGAAGTTATTAATTTAATAGAAGGAACTAAGTATGAGTACATTCCGAAACAGGAAGATATTATAACTGGAATGGATGATTTATTTAGAATGAAAGAAATGTTACAGCAACCTGAGCACTACACAGAGCGTCATTTTCGGTCTGAGTGCATGAGTTGTGCTTTTCGTGGTGAGTGCCAAGTGGAAGAGGCAAAAGAGGAAACGTTGCAGAAGAAAAATATCGTACATTAAAGGATGCAATTTTGCATCCTTTTTATTATTGACATGAAAAGCTTTTCATCATTTACGGTATATGAGTAGCAGATTGTTAATCCGCTATTTACGGGCAGTAAGACTCCCACCTCAAGATTTAGCTGGAGCAAAGAAGTTAGGTGGGAGTCGGGCTGTCCGTAGACGCCCGATTGGTGCGGGCTAATAATCAGTGGGGATGATCCCCCCCACTGATTAAAGTTTCACTTTATAAGAGGAGGAATAATCAATGAAAGATGAAACGAAAGTATTTCAATGGTTAAAAGAACAGAAGGCTCCTTTTGGAATTCAACTGCAAATTTTACAGGCGTTTCAATTGTATAAAGTTATTGTTGAAATGGATAAAAAGTTAATGATGTATGAGGAGAGAGAGTATAGGGAGAGAATTTAATCTCGTCCCTGTAGTATTGCTTTAAGCTGTTCTTCATTCTTCTTTAATGTTATTTCGTTGCTTGTTTCAATGTTATAAATAAGGTTATGTAGTAAAGGGCTGTATTGATAAAAGGTAGTGATGCGGTGAATGAGTAATGGATCGCGGTGAGAAATAACTGCACTGTATTGTTCATATACAGATGTAGTAAACTCATGACCGAAATCATAATATAGCCCAGCAAAATCAAAAGCGGGATCGCCAATCTGGGCATCTCCAAAATCGATAACACCTGAAATGGTTTTGCTTTGGTTGTTAAATAAAATGTGATGATGTGTAAAGTCAGCATGAATGATTGTATTTTGAAAGGTAGATTTAGCTATATAGGCAAAGAAATTTTCGAATAAACTATTTAAGGCCGATTTCTGTAATGAAGTAAGACTGTTAGTAAGATATTGATTTAATTTTGTTTGTAGTTCTTTCCAGTAGGTAAGTGTTTTTTCGATAGAGAATCCTAACGCTTTAACATGTTTTAAAGGAATACTATGTAGAGCCGCAAGGAAAGTAGCCAGCTGTTTAATAATTGTTTCAAGTTCTTTTTTTTCTAGCTTTGCAACTACTTTAGTTGTTAACGGTTCACCGTGAATGAGAGGATAATAGCTACAAAATGGGGCAGTATCACAATCATTTTTATACAATAGATTATACTTGGGAATCTCGATTTCTTGTAATGAATGAAAAAGAATAGTGCACAGTTCTTTTTCTAACGGAATTCGCTTTGCATATTCAAGTTTTCGCGGGAAACGAAACAGTAGGTCATCATTTATAATAACCGCTATATTATCCCAACCTTCTTCATTTTGTTTATATGAATGTATAGAAAGATTAGGTAAAGCTTGTTTTATATATTGTTTATAAGAGTCCATAATCGTTCCTCATTTCTAAGTTAGAGTTAGGTTATTCTATCTTATAATATCAGAATTTTCCATCTGTACGTTAGGGTGTAACTATCATTCTGAAGGAGGGGGGTCTCACTGTCCGCAAATAGCGGGATAAAAAAGTCCCTCTAGAAGTAGAGGGACTTTAAAGATTTTCATTTTGCTGACCAATTTCTTTTTGAGCAATGTATAAGTTTCCTTGTTCGACTTGTTTAAGTGTATGAACAGAATCGCCTGCATATCCTTTTTCTGTTTTCACAGTTCTTTTTGAACGATTTGAATCTTGTTTCTTCATATAATATGTCACCTTTCCTTAAAAATAAACGAAAATGATGAGTACGAGTAATACGGCTGCGAAAATGGTAATGCCCATTAAAAAAGAAGTGTTTTTATATTTAGGTGGCTTATGTACATCTTGCCGATATCCAGGTGAAATTTCAGGGGCGAATTCTTCATCGAATGATTGTTTCTTTTGTTTTTCGTCCATATGTATCCACCTTTCTTTTTCATTATGTTACACGTTACAAGAAAAAATATGCATGAAGAAAACAGCCGCTATATCATTAGCGGCTGCTTTGCGTTGTATATTTTCTTTGTACTTGAAAGAGACGGATAAGCAGGAAGATTGCTCCAAATGCTAGACCGATAATAAGACCGATCCAATACCCTTTCGCTGCCCAGTCAGTATAAGTTGCTAATATGTAGCCAAGAGGTAGACCTATTACCCAATAAGCTATTAATGTCATAATTAAGGCAACATTTACGTCTTTATAACCACGAAGTGCTCCTTGTACTGGAGTTGCAATCGCATCTGAAATTTGAAATAAAATCGCGAATATAAGAAATTCTTTTGCTAAATGATGGACATTTGCATTTGTCGTATAAATAGAAGCAATTTCATCATCAAAGAAATAGAGAAGGATTGAATATAAAAGAGCGAAAGCAAGGGCTAATCCAATTCCAATAAATCCATATTGTTTCGCATTATTGTATCGTTTTGCTCCAACTTCAAATCCAACGGCTATCGTCATTGCCATTGCTAAACTTAAAGGAGTCATATATAACAAGGAAGCAAAGTTCATAGCTGCTTGATGTGCTGCTATCGTTGTCGTACTAAAATTACTCATCATAAGTGTTACCGCAGCAAAAATACTCGTCTCAAAAAAGATAGCAAATCCGATAGGGACGCCAAGTTTCAGGAATTCCTTCCAGCTCGTAAAGGAAGGGCGGTATAACTGTTTAAAGATATTGAAAGAAGCGAAAGGCTCTTTCGTACGAATAATAATGACGGTAATAATTAAAATACACCAATATGTTGCTGCAGAAGCGATTGCCGCACCAACACCACCGAGTTTTGGAAAGCCAAAGTGACCAAAAATTAATAAGTAATTTAATACTACGTTAATTGGTAATGATAGTAATGTAATAATCATCGTTGTTCGAGTTTTTCCTAATGCATCAATAAATCCACGTAAGACGGTGTAAGTAAATAAAGGGATAATTCCAATCGCGATAATACTTAAAAATTGTGCTGCAATACGTTCCACAGGTTCTTCTAATTGCATGCCATTTAAAATAGGTGAAACAACGAAGAATCCGATAAGGATAACAACGAAACTAGCACAAATTGCTAAATAAACTGCTTGTATAACAACGTGGGGAACATCCTCTTTTTTCTTTGATCCAATGAGTTGTGCAACAATAGGAGTAGTAGCCATTAAAATTCCTGTTAATCCCGTACTAACTGGAAGCCATATACTCGTTCCGATAGCAACACCTGCTAAATCAGTAGGACTTGCATGTCCTGACATCGTCGTATCAAAAAAGCTCATCGCAAATAATGACATTTGCGTTACAAAAATCGGGAAAAAGAGTAATAAAAATTGCTTTAACTTTTGTGAGAATGAAGTAGTTTCTTTCATAAAATCCCCTTTCAACGTAAAAAACAAACTCTTATTATCATACAATTTAATCAAAAAATAGAAAAGAAATAAGCGTATACAACAAATGAAATCAATAAAAAAAGGATGCACTTTGAAAAGGGATAAGGTATTATGATAAGGTGTGAAAAAATTACATATTCGTTATTAAGGAGGCACTACTTGTGGCTGATTGGTTAATTGGATTAATCATGGGTGCTGTTGAAGGTTTAACAGAGTTTTTACCAGTATCATCAACAGGACATATGATTTTAACAGGACACTTAATTGGATTTGAAGACGATAGAGCGAAAGTTTTCGAAGTTGTTATTCAGTTGGGATCGATTTTAGCAGTTGTTGTTATATTTTGGAAACGTTTATGGTCATTAGTTGGAATAGGGAAAGTAACTGATGGACCATCTTTAAATTTATTACATATTATTATCGGGATGATTCCTGCGGGCATACTCGGCGTACTGTTCCATAGCGCAATTAAAGAAGTTTTATTCGGTCCAGGACCGGTTGTTATTAGCTTAGTAGCTGGTGGTATTTTAATGATTGTTGCTGAGAAGTTTTCAAAACCAAGTACAGCAAGAACTTTAGATGAAATCACATATAAGCAAGCATTTACAATCGGAATGTTCCAATGTTTAGCACTTTGGCCAGGATTTTCTCGTTCGGGGTCTACAATAAGTGGTGGTTTATTAGCTCGCGTTTCGCATACAGCGGCAGCTGAATATACGTTTATTTTAGCGGTGCCAATGATGGTAGCTGCAAGTGGCTTAGATTTAATCAAGAGCTGGGATATATTAAGCGCAGCTGATATACCGTTATTTGCAACTGGATTTATTACAGCATTCGTTGTTGCGATGCTTGCAATTGTTTCATTCTTAAAATTATTAGGTCGTGTAAAACTAACACCGTTCGCTTATTACCGTTTCATTTTAGCTGCGGTATTCTATTTCTTCATTATGTAAGAATAAATTGTCAGCAATCCCCTATAGAATAGACATTTGAAAAAAAGTCTATTCTATAGGGGATTTTTTTATAGCGAGAGAAAAATAAAACTTTTACCTTCAATTACTTGTATTTCACCATGTGAAATATGCCATAATGATTTCGTTATAATAATTTTAAGGAAATCGATAGGGTATTTGAGAGGAGCAGTTTAGTGAGTTTTGCAATAGAAATAGTAATTCCGGCACCAATTGATGTTGTGTTTGATTATGTAAATAATGACGAGAAAATAATGGAATGGAGTACCTTTATGGTAGAAAATAGGTATCCTCCAAACGTAGATGTAAACAATCCTCGTGAAGGTGATAAATATATATCTGTGCAAAAGATGGGTAAGAAAATATATGAGTTTGAGGCAGAAATTTTAGAGTGTGAAGCACCTTATATCGTGTCAATTGGATGTGACATGAAGCAAGGCTATACAGCCGTAACTTATATGTTGGAAGAAGATGAAGAAGGTACATCGCTTACCTTAATATTAGAATTTGAACCGAAGAATTTTTTATATAAGATTATGTACAAGTTGACTGGGTGGATGACACGTGGAATATACATGGGTGAAATGGAACGTTTAGCAGAGTGCGTAGATGCTGTATATTCTCAGAAAAAAGGATTATAATTTTGTAAAATAAAAAACATGCCGAATTCGGCATGTTTTTTATTTTACTACTTTTTCAATCATGCTTTCCATTACATGCTCCCAAAGAGAAGTATCATCAGCTAATGTAGCACGGAAATTAGCGTACATTTCTTTTTGTTTTTCCTCGAATGTTGGATCTTCTTTTTCAGGCAGTGTAGCGCGCATTGAAGTTACTAATTCTTGTACTTTTGGAGCGCGTGGTCCAAAGACGGCTTGTTCATTTCCGTCTTTATCAATGAAGATAAAGATTGGAATGGCACGTGCTGTTCCATTTGTTAAATATTGATCCATTAATTCTAAGTTTTCATCACGAATTAATAATGTCATATCAATATTTGCAACTTCAGAAATTCGTTTCATAACAGGTACACATAAAAGAGCGTCGCCGCACCAGTCAGCTGTTAATACGATAACGCGCCAGCCATCATTTTGACGTTCTTCTAAAACTGGCAGTAATTCATTTGGAATTAAAAAGTTATTGTAAATGTGTAGTAGCTCGTATTGGTTTACTTTCATTTCATTCACATATGTATCAAAGGACATGCCTTTATCAGCCCATTGTAGTAAGTTCATAAGTAACACCTCTTTAGTATGATTTATTTTTATTGTACCAATTTTTATATAGAAAAGCTTGTATTCTTACTCTTTCTTATCACTAAATAATTTATTTAGTGTGTAAAGGAATAGTGCGACACATAATTCAGCTATGTTGGACATTTTTACACTCTCTATCCAGTCATCGGCAGTATGTATGACAAACCAATCTAACGTAATTTCAATTATAGAGAGCAGAGCAATTGAGAGCCAATTGGGCATACTTGTCATCATTGGATGTAGGAGCACTTTAAAGAAAATGAATATAAAATATGTAATACCATCTAATAAAAGAATAAGTAAAAAAAAGAGTAGGAGAGCTGTTCTTGATGAATATTCTATACCTGTAATTTGAAAGATTCCTACATATACAAAGAATATAAATGCAAAGAATATAATGAGAATAAGAATAACAACACTAATAATAATAGTCTTATCTTTTAGACTGAGATTAGAAAATTTGTCTTCTTCACTCACTATTTCAACTCCTTTTTCTGTAAAATTAACTTCATTGTAACATGAAATATATATTAAAAAAGTACGAATTATGGGAAAATAAGGTGACAAAAAGTAAGATTTCATGTAAAATTATTAATAAGGTTTTTATTTAACTAAATGAAATAAAAGGGGCTGTCAAAGTTGTCTCAAAATCGAGAGCAATTAATGGAAGAACTATCGACAAATGTTTTTGCTATGTTTCGCACGTTGCGTAATGATATTGGAAAAATATTTGGTGGTTACATACCGTGGAATGAGTTCATCGTCCTTAGAATATTGAATCGCACGAATAAAGAAATGGTATCACGTGTAGCGAATGAGTTAAATGTGTCGAATAGTCATATTACAGCCGTTACAGAAAAATTAATTAATAAAGGCTTTGTAACCCGTTCACGTTCTACGTCAGATCGCAGAGTTGTATATTTAGAAATTACAGAACAAGGGAAAGATTTAGTGGCGAAAATGGAAGGTGAGAAAAAGAAATATTTACAAGAAAGATTTTCCGCACTTTCAGAAGATGAAATGAATATAATGATATCTATTTCTAAAAAACTTATTTAAGTAATTACAAGTAAGAAAACGCTTACGTAATGACGGTAAAGGCCTTCCTTATATGGGGAAGGCCTTCTTTTGTATGTAAAAGATTATAAAAAAGAAAATATGTACCATACTACTAGTAAAGGAAGGAGGCGGAAATATGACGAATCGTAATGGTAGTCAAGGAAGTGGAAATCAAGGTTCACCAAAATCAGGGCAATTTCAGCAAGAGTTTAGTACTGAATTTGAAACAGGTAATGATAACAAAGGAAAAGAATATCGTTCGAAAAAAGGAAGTAAATCAAAAAAGGAGTGAAATAATTCACTCCTTTTTGATTTAAGATGCCTCAGATTGATCAGTATTATATTTTTCTTCTGATTTTGAAACAATCATTGCGCAAATTGCATCGCCAGAAATATTTACAGCTGTTCTAGACATATCTAGAATGCGGTCAATACCGATAATTAAAGCAATACCTTCTACTGGTAGGTTTACTTGATTTAAAACCATCGTAAGCATTACAAGTCCAATACCTGGTACACCAGCAGTGCCAATACTAGCTAGTACAGCAGTTAATACGACCATAGCTAATTGTGGTAATAAGGAAGAGAGTTAAATTATGTATGTGGAAAACAAAATAGACCATCACATAGGATGGTCAAGGGAAGGGGACAATTTATGTCAATTTAATTAGGGATGGAAGCTATTCAAAGACACTGGGGAATGTCTTATAAATTAGGGAGGAACAGCTCCGATACATATACTATAAAAGATAGATGTGACTTAGCTGTGAACATAGAGTGAAAGAGAGAGGGAGTTTTAAATAAAAGATAGAAAGAACAAAAAAATAAGACCATCACATGATGGTCAAGGGAAGGGGACAATTTATGTCAATTTAATTAGGGATGGAAGCTATTCAAAGACACTGGGGAATGTCTTATAAATTAGGGAGGAACAGCTTCGATACATATACTATAAAAGATAGATGTGACTTAGCTGTGAACATAGAGTGAAAGAGAGCGGGAGTTTTAAATAAGAAGAAAGAGAGAGTAAAAAAATAAGACCATCACATGTAGGATGGTCAAGGAAGGGGATAATTTATGTCAATTTAATTAGGGATGGAAAGCTGTTCAAGACACTGGGGAATGTCTTATAAATTAGGGAGGAACAGCTCCGATACGTATACTATAAAAGGTAGATGTGACCCTCGTGTGAACTTGGAGTGAAAGATTTGGGAATTTGAAAAGGGATAAAATAGTTGGTGTAAGAGTTATAGTATAAGTGGAGATATAATAGAAAATATTCTTTTGTAAAACGATAGGAGTCTGAATATAAAAAAAAGTTGAAATCTATGAAAAAAAGGATTATGCTCAACTATATTATAAGAATATAAGGTTTATTCCGCTACTTGTAGGCTCTTAAAGAGTCTTTATTTATGAGGGGATAAAAGCTTCACTTGATAAAGGGAGTTAGTGATATGGAAGTAGTAAAAAAACAAGGGTTGTATAATCGCTTTATACGATTAAATCCACCACAAATTTTAGCATTAGGGTTTTTTTGTTTAATTGTGGTCGGAGGATTGTTATTAAAGTTACCGTTTGCAACGAAAGTACATATTAGTTGGGTAGATGCTTTCTTTACAGCTACGTCGGCAGCGACTGTAACGGGTTTAGGCGTTGTAGATACTGCGAGTACGTTTACGATGTTTGGTGAAATTGTTATTATGTTTTTAATTCAAACGGGTGGTCTCGGCCTTATGACGATAGCCATTTTAATTGTTTGGGTATTAGGGAAAAAAATTGGTTTACGTCACCGATTATTAATTGGAGAAGCATTTAATCAAACAAATATTGGTGGTCTTGTGAAATTAGTAAAACGTGTTTTTATTTTTTCTATTTGTATTGAGCTAATTGGAGTTATCTTTTTATCGATTCGCTTTATTCCAGAGTTTGGTTTTGGAAAAGGTTTATACTATAGTATTTTTCACGTTATTGCGTCATATAATAATGCCGGCTTTGCGCTTTGGCCAGATAATTTAACAAGATATGTAGGAGATCCTATTATTAATATTGGGATTTGTTCTTTAATTGTAATAGGAGGGTTAGGGTTTACGGTATTAATTGATATATGGTATAGCCGTAGTTTCCGAAAATTATCGCTTCACTCCAAAATCATGATTATTGGAACGATAGCACTTAATATTATTGCGATGATTGTGATTTTTGTATTGGAATATAATAATGTGAAGACTTTGGGAAACTTATCTTTAAATGAAAAGTTATGGGCTTCGTTCTTCCAAGGAATTACACCTCGTACAGCCGGTTTTAACACGGTAGATTATGGGGGGATGGAAGAGTCATCGATACTATTTACGATGGTATTAATGTTTATTGGTGCGGGAAGTGTGTCGACAGGCGGTGGAATAAAGTTAACAACATTCGTTATTTTAATTACATCAGTTCTTTCTTTCTTTAGAAAGAAAGAGGATTTTGTTTTATTTCAGCGTACGATTAAAATGTCGACAGTAACGAGAGCGTTAGCAATTGTCGTTGCTAGTCAAATACTTATTTTTACAGCGGTATTTGTATTAATGCTTACAGAAGATTTCAGTTTTATTCAGTTATTATTTGAGACAATTTCAGCGTTTGGAACAGTAGGGTTAACGATGGGGATTACTGCGAAGCTATCGGCGTTTGGAAAATGTATTATTATGTTTGTTATGTTTTGTGGATTAATCGGACCGTTAACACTTGTGTTTTCTTTGGCACGACCAGCGAAACAAAAAATTAAATATCCATCAGAAGATGTATTTACAGGATAAGGTATCCCGCATAAAGCGAGATACCTTTTCTTTTTAAAAAAGAGAGAACAATAAACCAATAAGCGCCACTCGGAATAAAATCGCAATGAGTGCAGCGATACCACCCACAATCGCAGCGATACCACCGGTTACAGTAGCCCCGCGATTATAAGCGTAAATGCCGAGTAAAACAGATACAAGACCAAATAGTGTTGGGAATGTGAATAGTGATAATATTGCTAAAGCAAGAGCAATAAAACCAGCAGTCGATCCAGCTGCAGATGATCTTACATCATCGTTATCTTTATCATCATAATCAATACGCTGTGGTGCAACTTCAGCTGCGTATTCTTCTTTATAATCACTATCTATTCGATCTCTTTCTTTATATTCATCAAATTTCTCAGTCAAAGTAAGGACTCCTTTCATAACAAGGTTCAATAGTAGTATGTTTCTCTTTACTGTTTTTATCCGAACCTGTACAGGGAGTAATATCCAATTGGAAAGTGAAAAATGTTTTTTCAAAATAGGAAAACTTAGTATGACTTCCTCTATTTTGGAAAGTATAAAAAAGAATAATGAGGAAAGGGTGTAGTACATAATGGAACATCCAATTGAAAATTTAATGAAAACAGCAATGACAAATTTAAAAGAGATGGTAGATGTAAATACGATTGTTGGAAGTCCGGTTTCAACAGCTGATGGAAATGTAGTATTAACAGTGTCTCAAGTGGCTTTTGGTTTTGGAGCTGGTGGAAGTGATTTTAAAGGGGATTTTATTTCTGAAAAACATAATGGCGGACAAGGGCAGCATAAAGAGAACAAGCAAGTGCATCCATTTGGAGGCGGGAGTGGGGCTGGGGTTTCCATTAGTCCGGTGGCTTTTTTAGTTGTAGGTTCTAATGGAGTGCAAGTATTACATTTAAATAGTAGCACTCATTTAATTGAAAAAGCTTTAAATGCTGTACCAAGCACTGTAGATAAATTTGTGAACGGTCGCTAAAGGTGAACTTGCATTTTTTAGGAATTGTGATATATTAGAAAAAGTGCGCTTAAGGACGATTGAAATAATTGAAATGTAAATATATATGATGTGCGAAATAAGGGAGAGGAATTTATGATTAATATCAAAAATTTGGTAGTCGGCTTATGTATGCTAGTAAGCGGATTTGTTGTATATGTAATAAAAGAAAAAGCTCCATTCTAAAACAGACAAACCGTTAATGTCTGTTTTTAATTTGTAAAAAATGTTGACAAGTTATTGTATTGGTGTTAAAATTTTAATTCGTGTCTCGGTTAAAGCTAGTGTAAAGTAAATAAATCTTATGAATATAATACGAAAAGTTTGCGAAAGATCGGGTAGTCTTACCAACAACTTTTGTGAACAAACCCTATAAATTGTATATGTAAGCTTTATATGTATACTAGTGAATCAAGGAGCGGTCAGTGGAACCGTAATGATGAGAGAGAGGTAGGGCTTTCATCCAGTATATGTTACTTTCCCGTTAGGTGAATATAAAAAAGAGGGCTCCTTTTGAAAAGGAGCCCTCTTTCTTTTGTGTATTGTGATTTGTAAAAATTTAAATGCGACTTTCAACCTGCTGACAAATTTCATCTGTTGTTAAACCATGAGCTGTAATTACCGATCCTTTTATTGATGTATCTGCAATACCCATCATATTAGAATCTTGCCCAGTTACAACACAACAATCGCACCCCTGTGCATCGTGTTCTGAGTTAAGTGTAACGACTTCATGTCCATGTTGCTGAAGAGCTTGTTGAACATCTGTTAACGAGTTTTCAACGCCAATTCTAGCCATAATTCTCACCTCCTACCATCTAGTCGTTAGTATGCTCAAGTTTTTACCATATATTTATGAAAAGATGGTAGGAAGAGAATATTTGTTTAGTCGTTATATACACCAGTAAGCATTTGACTTACGAATTGATCGTTTAAAGTATCTTGGGCGGAAGAAGTATTTGAATGAATGTCGATTGAAGCAATAAAATTATTATGTTCTTTATTATTTGGTTCTACCTCTACATAATTATCGAATTTACAAAAACCTTTCGTATCCATTAGATCAAATAGTTGAAGCATTTCTACTACCTCTTGTCTCGTTCCTTTAATTTGTACACACGCCATTGTTATTTCCTCCTTCAATTTGACAAATTGTTTTTTAAAAATAGGATTATGATTACTAAATGAAAAATATGAATGTTATTTTTAGACAGCGTTATTTTTGTTATTTTCCCCCTTTTTCACCCAAAGTCGTTGTATATTCCCGAATTTATAAAATCGGACGTCCGTTTATTGAATACAATAGATTCGTATCAATTGGCGAAAACCCTTCTTTTAAACAAATATTTTTTTAGTAGAATTTGGCGAAAAAAATTTTTTGACTTTTTGTAAACGTTAACAATGTTATTAAATCAATATAATCAAAGATGTACGTACGATTAAAAATTAAAAATTTTCTAAAAAATTACTTGCTTTATTTGAAAAGGAGAGTAAACTAGGAAACAATAAAAAACTCATAGAACATAGGGGGCGCTTTCAAGTGAACGAGCAGTGGATTTTCTTAAATGGAGAATTTGTTCCAAAAGACGAAGCAAAGGTTTCAGTATATGATCATGGCTATTTATATGGCGATGGAGTGTTCGAAGGAATTAGGGTATATAGCGGTAATGTTTTCCGTTTGAGAGAGCATCTTGTCCGGTTATATGAATCAGCGAAATCCATCATGTTAGAAATTCCATATACGTTAGAAGAAGCAACGAAAATCGTTGTTGAAACGATTCGACAAAACAAACTATCTAATGGATATATCCGCCTCGTTGTATCAAGAGGACCTGGGAATTTGGGATTAGATCCCGATTCTTGTACGAAACCCAATGTAGTAGTAATTGCAGAGCAATTATCTTTATTCCCACAAGAATATTATGAAAAAGGGATTCCGATTATAACAGTTGCAACGCGTCGCAATCGCCCAGATGTTTTGTCACCTCAAGTAAAATCTTTAAATTACTTAAATAATATTTTAGTTCGCATTGAGGCGAAACTAGCTGGAGTACAAGAAGCACTTATGTTAAATGACCAAGGATACGTAGCTGAAGGCTCTGGAGATAACGTATTTATTGTGAAGGGAAATAAATTAATTACACCACCAAGTTCTGCTGGAGCGTTAGAAGGTATTACACGAAACGCGATTTTAGAAATCGGCGAAAAACTTGGATATGACGTAAGAGAAGAATTATTTACAAGGCACGATGTATATGTAGCTGATGAAGTGTTTTTAACAGGAACAGCTGCTGAAGTAATTGCTGTTACGACAGTAGATGGAAGAACGATTGGTTTAGGTCGAACGGGGCCACATACGAATCGTTTATTAGAAGAATTCCGTAAATTGGTTGTAGAAGATGGAGAGAAAATTTACGAAGAAAATAAAGTTGGATAATAGCTCTTTATGACATGATAAAGCGTTGATAGGGAGGAGTAGTTGACTGTGAAGCCTCACAGAGAGTCGGTGGTTGCTGGAAACCGATGGTTCACGTCGACGAACATCACCCTTGAGTGCTAAGCTGAAGCGTTTGTTTAGGCTTAGACGGTAGCTCCGTTATTAGCTAGACTCATATCCCGAGTCACTGAGGCAAGAGTAATCTTGCAAAGAAGGGTGGTACCGCGAAATCTTTCGTCCCTTCAGCACATAGCTGGAGTGTGGACGTAGGATTTTTTTATTTTATAAATGTTTTAAAAAAGGGGGCTTATAAGAAAAATGTCTTCAAAAACGGAAGAGAAACTGGCAACTGGTGCACAGCTATTGTTAGAAGCGCTAGAAAAGGAAGAAGTAGAGGTGATTTTTGGTTATCCAGGTGGTGCGGTTTTACCTCTATATGATGCGCTTTATGATTGTGAAATTCCGCATATTTTAACGAGGCATGAGCAAGGTGCAATTCATGCTGCTGAAGGATATGCAAGAATTACAGGAAATCCAGGAGTGGTAATTGCAACAAGTGGACCGGGTGCTACAAATGTTATTACTGGTCTAGCTGACGCGATGATTGATTCATTGCCACTTGTTGTATTTACAGGGCAAGTAGCAACAACATTAATCGGAAGTGATGCTTTTCAAGAAGCAGATATTATGGGACTTACGATGCCGGTGACAAAACATAATTATCAAGTGCGAAAAGCATCGGATTTACCCCGAATTATTAAAGAAGCATTTCATATCGCTAGAACAGGAAGACCGGGCCCAGTCGTAATTGACCTTCCGAAAGATATGGTAGTAGAGCAAGGCGAGCGATGTAGCGACGTACAAATGGATTTACCAGGATACCAGCCTAATTACGAACCGAATCTACTACAAATAAACAAATTATTACAAGCGATTGAGACTTCAAAAAAGCCGTTAATTTTAGCTGGAGCAGGTGTATTACATGCGAAAGCATCGAAAGAATTAACAAGTTTTGCTCGCAAATATCATATTCCAGTTGTTCATACATTACTTGGTCTTGGTGGGTTTTCGCCAGATGATGAACTATTTCTAGGGATGGGAGGAATGCACGGCTCATACACCGCAAATATGGCGTTATATGAATGTGACTTACTTATTAATATAGGTGCAAGATTTGATGATCGTCTTACTGGGAATTTAGCTTATTTTGCTAAAGAGGCGATTGTCGCACATATAGATATTGATCCAGCGGAAATTGGGAAAAATGTGTCGACTGAAATCCCTATTGTTGCGAGTGCAAAGCAAGCATTAGAAGCTCTACTCACTTTTAAAGAAGGGGAAGTAAATCACAATGATTGGCTTTCGTTATTGAATAGTAGAAAAGAAAAATACCCTCTTTCTTACAAAGAACATGCAGAACGTATTAAACCTCAATATGCAATTGATATGCTATACGAAATTACGAAAGGAGAAGCGATTGTAACAACAGACGTTGGCCAACATCAAATGTGGGCAGCACAATATTATCCGCTGAAAAATCCAGATAAATGGGTAACTTCTGGAGGGTTAGGAACGATGGGATTCGGATTTCCGGCAGCAATTGGTGCACAAATTGCAAAGCCTGAAGAACTAGTTATTGCAATTGTCGGTGATGCTGGATTTCAAATGACTTTGCAAGAACTTAGTGTGTTAAAAGAGCATTCTTTACCAGTTAAAGTTTTTATTTTAAATAATGAAGCTTTAGGGATGGTAAGACAATGGCAAGAGGAATTTTATAATAAGCGATATTCGCACTCCTTACTTTCATGCCAACCAGATTTTGTCGCGCTTGCCAATGCATATGGCATAAAAGGTATTCGTATTGAAGACCCACTTCTTGCAAAGAAGCAAATACAGCATGCGATTGAATTACAAGAGCCAGTCGTAATTGATTGCCGTGTACTTCAATCTGAAAAGGTTATGCCGATGGTTGCCCCAGGGAAAGGGGTTCACCAAATGGAGGGAGTGGAAAAAAGGTGAAGAGAATTGTAACAGCGACAGTCCGAAATCAAAGCGGTGTGTTAAATCGAATTACAGGTGTTATGACACGTAGACATTTTAATATTGAAAGTATTTCAGTAGGTCATACGGAATCATCGGATATTTCAAGAATGACGATTGTTGTACACGTTGAAAATGAACAGCAAGTTGAGCAGTTAATTAAACAACTTCATAAGCAAATTGATGTTCTGAAAGTATCAGATATTACAGAAGAAGCGATGATTGCTAGAGAACTTGCACTTATTAAAGTAGCAACGTCTGTAGCAAGAGCAGAATTATATAGTTTAATTGAACCGTTCCGAGCCGCTGTAATAGATGTTGGGAAGGATTCCATAGTGGTGCAAGTAACAGGTACCCAGGAAAAAGTAGAAGCGTTAATTGAATTACTTCGTCCATACGGTTTGAAAGAAATTGCTAGAACAGGTGTAACAGCATTTACACGTAGTATGAAAAAACAAGATAAACAAGTTATGTTAATTCAATAATTATTTAAAAAATAGGGGGAAATGAAAATGGCAAAAGTTTATTATGAAAAAGACGTAACGGTAAATGTATTAAAGGAAAAGAAAGTAGCGATCATCGGATATGGTTCGCAAGGCCATGCGCATGCGCAAAACTTACGTGATAACGGATTTGATGTAGTAGTTGGACTGAGGAAAGGGAAGTCATGGGATAAGGCGAAAGAAGATGGATTTTCTGTATATACAGTAGCGGAAGCAGCAGAAAAAGCGGATGTAGTAATGATTCTACTACCTGATGAACTGCAGCCGGAAGTATATGAAGCTGAAATTGCACCAAACTTACAAGGCGGGAATTCTCTTGTGTTCGCACATGGCTTTAATGTTCACTTTGATCAAGTAAAACCGCCAGCTAATGTAGATGTATTTCTAGTAGCACCGAAAGGTCCAGGACATCTAGTACGTCGTACATTTGCGGAAGGAGGAGCTGTTCCTGCATTATTTGCAGTATATCAAGATGCAACAGGAGTTGCGACTGAAAAGGCACTTTCATATGCAGATGGAATTGGGGCGACGAGAGCAGGTGTATTAGAAACAACGTTTAAAGAAGAAACAGAAACAGATTTATTTGGAGAGCAAGCTGTACTTTGCGGCGGAGTGACTGCACTTGTAAAAGCGGGATTTGAAACGTTAGTTGAAGCTGGTTATCAACCTGAACTTGCATATTTTGAATGTTTACATGAACTGAAACTAATTGTTGACCTTATGTATGAAGGTGGACTTGAAAATATGAGATATTCAGTTTCAGATACAGCGCAGTGGGGGGACTTCGTATCAGGGCCACGCGTTGTTACTGAAGATACGAAGAAAGCGATGGGTGCAGTACTAGCAGAAATTCAAGATGGTACATTTGCAAGAGGTTGGATTGCAGAGCATAAAGCAGGAAGACCAAATTTCCAGGCGACAAATGAGAAAGAAAATGAACATGAAATCGAAGTAGTTGGACGTAAATTACGTGAAATGATGCCCTTTGTACAGCCCCGAGTAAAGGTAGGGATTAAATAATATGAAGCAAATTTTGTTCATGGATACGACGCTTCGTGATGGCGAACAATCACCAGGAGTTAATTTAAATGAACAAGAGAAATTACAGATTGCGAGGCAACTAGAGAGACTTGGTATTAATGTAATGGAAGCTGGATTCGCAGCGGCTTCTGAAGGTGATTTTCAATCGGTAAAAAGTATCGCAAATACCATTCAAAATGCTACTGTTATGAGTTTAGCTAGAGCAAAGGAAAGTGATATTCGAAGAGCATATGACGCAGTGAAAGGTGCTGTCTCTCCTCGATTACACGTATTTTTAGCTACGAGTGATATTCATATGAAATATAAGCTTTGTATGTCGAAAGAAGATGTATTAGATAGTATTCATCGCTCGGTTACACTTGGAAAATCATTATTTCCAACAGTGCAATTTTCAGCAGAAGATGCGACAAGAACATCGAGAGCGTTTTTAGCTGAAGCAGTAGAAGTAGCAATTCGTGCAGGAGCGAATGTAATCAATATTCCTGATACAGTTGGATATACGAATCCAGAAGAATATTATTCTCTTTTTAAATACTTACAAGAATCCGTTCCTTCGTATGAAAAAGCAATTTTCTCTTGTCACTGTCACGATGATCTTGGGATGGCAGTAGCGAATTCGTTAGCTGCAGTTGAAGGCGGAGCGTTACAAGTAGAAGGAACGATTAATGGGATTGGAGAAAGAGCAGGAAATGCAGCCTTAGAAGAAGTCGCAGTTGCTCTCCATATTAGAAAAGATTTCTATGAAGCAGAATCCTCTATGACATTAAAAGAAATTAAAGCGACAAGTACATTAGTAAGTCGTTTAACAGGTATGATTGTACCAAAAAATAAAGCGATTGTTGGAGCAAATGCATTCGCTCATGAATCAGGTATTCATCAAGATGGTGTTTTAAAAGAAGTAACGACATATGAAATTATTGAACCGGCGCTTATAGGTGAATCTCAAAATCTATTTGTACTTGGAAAACATTCTGGACGTCATGCATTTACAGAAAAAATGAAAGAATTAGGCTACGAATTTACAAACGAAGAACGAGATGCGGTGTTTGAAGCATTTAAAAAATTAGCTGATCGAAAAAAGGAAATTACAGAAGAGGATTTACGTGCGCTTATGCTTGGTGAAGCAGCATTTTCGGCACAACAATATAGCATTACGCAATTGCAAGTACACTTCGTATCAAATAGTACACAGTGTGCAACGGTTGTACTAAAAGATGAGGAAGGAAATATGTACGAAGATGCAGCAACTGGTTCTGGAAGTATTGAAGCGATCTATAATGCAATTCAAAGAATTTTAGGATTAGAATGTGACTTAGCGGATTATCGCATACAATCTATAACGCAAGGTCAAGATGCACTTGCACATGTTCATGTTGAATTAAAAGAAGGAACTCATCAAGTATCAGGTTTTGGTGTTGCGCAAGACGTATTAGAAGCATCGGCGAGAGCGTATGTTCATGCGGCTGGAAAATTAAAATCTTTTATTACGCTTGTGAAGTAACTGTTTGATAAGTGAGGGGATCGTCCCTTACTTATCAAAATATATTTCTGAAAATTCAGATAAAAAGGAGTGTTTTAATTGGAAAAACGTATCGTTTGTTTAGCGGGTGATGGTGTTGGTCCGGAAATTATGGAAAGCGCGAAGGAAGTATTGCATATGGTAGAGAGGCTATATGGACATCATTTTCATTTACAAGATGAGTACTTTGGCGGAGCGGCTATCGATTTAACTGGGCAACCATTACCACAGCGAACACTTGCCGCTTGTTTAGCGAGTGATGCGGTTTTACTTGGAGCGGTTGGTGGACCACGGTGGGATGATGCGAAAGAAAGGCCAGAGAAAGGATTATTAGCTTTAAGAAAAGGACTTGGTGTATTTGCGAACGTTCGCCCTGTAACAGTAGAAAGCGCAACTGCACATTTATCGCCATTAAAAAACGTAGATGAAATTGACTTCGTTGTCGTTCGTGAACTAACAGGTGGTATTTATTTCTCTTATCCAAAAGAAAGAACGGAAGAATCGGCAACTGATACACTTACGTACCATCGTCATGAAATTGAACGTATCGTGTCGTATGCTTTTCAATTAGCGAGTAAGAGAGAGAAAAAAGTAACCTCTATTGATAAAGCGAATGTTTTAGAATCTAGTAAATTGTGGAGAGCTGTTACGGAAGAAGTAGCTCTTCGTTATCCTGATGTTGAATTAGAGCACATTTTAGTAGATGCAGCTGCTATGGAGTTAATTCGGAATCCAGGACGTTTTGATGTAATTGTAACCGAAAATTTATTCGGGGACATTTTAAGTGACGAGGCTTCTGTATTAGCAGGGTCATTAGGAATGCTTCCATCAGCGAGTCATGCGGAAAACGGGCCGTCTTTATATGAGCCTATTCACGGATCAGCACCAGATATTGCAGGGGAAAATAAAGCGAATCCAATTGCGATGATGCGTTCAGTTGCGATGATGCTCGGACAATCATTTGGATTAACGAGAGAAGGGTATGCAATTGAATCCGCAATTTCTGCAGTTCTTAAATCTGGAAAAGGTACAGCTGATATTGGGGGAGATGCGACGACAACTTCATTTACAAAAGCGGTTATTCAAGAAATGGAAGAGCAAGCGCTAGTAGGGAGAGGACGATAATGGGCAAAAGATTACTAGATAAGCTTTGGGAAAGACATGTAGTTGCAACGAATGAAAATGGATTGGATTTATTATATATCGATCTTCATCTCGTTCATGAAGTAACGTCACCGCAAGCCTTTGAAGGCTTGCGGCTGGCAAATCGAACTGTCCGCAGAACGGAATTAACGTTTGCAACTATGGATCATAATATTCCAACGAAAGATGTTTGGAATATTACCGATCGTATTGCGAAGCAGCAATTGGATACACTTCGTGAGAACTGTAAACAATTTCAGGTGCCGTTAGCTGATATCGGTGATGAAGAGCAAGGAATCGTTCACGTTATAGGACCAGAACTTGGACTCACGCAACCAGGGAAAACGATTGTTTGTGGTGATAGTCATACAGCAACACATGGTGCTTTCGGCGCGTTAGCATTTGGTATTGGTACGAGCGAAGTGGAACATGTATTAGCGACGCAAACGTTGTGGCAACGAAAACCGAAAGCGATGGGTATTGAGTTAAAAGGAAAATTACAGAAAGGTGTTTATGCAAAAGATATTATTTTGCATCTCCTTTCAAAGTATGGTGTAGCAGTTGGAACGGGATATGTAATGGAATTTTACGGTGAGACGATTCATGCTATGGAAATGGAAGAGAGGATGACACTTTGCAATATGGCAATTGAAGGGGGAGCGAAAGCTGGCATCATTGCACCAGATGAGAAAACATTTTCTTATGTAAAAGGGCGTGAATATGCACCGAAAGACTATGAAACGTTTAAAGGAAAATGGTCGGAGCTTTATACAGATTCAGATGCAATTTATGATCTACATATTTCGGTAAATGTTACGGATTTAGCACCGTATGTCACTTGGGGAACAAATCCTAGTATGGGTGTTCGAATTGATGAAAAATTACCAGAAAAACATGATGAAAATGATGAAAGAGCATATTCGTATATGGGATTGAGTCCTGGACAAAATACTTTTGAAATTCCAGTTCAGCATGTTTTCATTGGGTCTTGTACAAATTCTCGATTATCTGATTTAGAAATTGCAGCATCTGTTGTAAAAGGGAAAAAAGTGAAAGACGGTGTGCGAGCCCTTGTTGTGCCTGGTTCTAAAAGAATAAGAGAAGCAGCGATGCAAAAAGGATTGCATCACATATTTGAAGAAGCGGGATTTGAATGGAGAGAGCCTGGATGCTCAATGTGTCTTGGAATGAATCCAGATCAAGTGCCGGAAGGGGAACATTGTGCATCTACTTCAAATCGTAATTTTGAAGGAAGGCAAGGGAAAGGAGCACGAACACATTTAGTAAGCCCAGCTATGGCAGCAGCGGCTGCGCTATATGGTCATTTTGTTGATATTAGAAAGGAGAATTATGATGGAGCCATTTCGTATTCATAAAGGTACTGCCGCAGTACTTATGAATGATAACATTGATACCGATCAAATTATTCCGAAGCAATATTTAAAGAGAATTGAAAGGACGGGATTTGGAAAATATTTATTTGATGAGTGGCGTTACGATAATGAGCGCCATGAAAATCCTAATTTCCCTCTTAATGCGCAAGAACGAAAAGGAGCAAGTATATTAATTACGGGTGATAATTTTGGGTGCGGTTCTTCAAGAGAACATGCTCCATGGGCGCTTGCTGATTATGGTTTCCGCGTTATTATCGCTGGGGGATTTGCGGATATTTTTTATATGAATTGCATGAAAAATGGTATGTTACCGATTGTAATGGATAAAGAAATGCGTGAACAACTTGCTAAAACGGATGCGAGAGAACAAATAGAAGTAGATTTAGAGAATGAGGTAATTACAACGAATACGCATAGGTTTCATTTTACAATCGAGAAAATGTGGAAAGAGAAATTATTAAATGGTCTAGATGAAATTAGCATTACGATGCAATACGAACGAGAAATTGGAGAGTATGAAAGAGAGATAGCCTTATATTAAGAAATAACGGAATATTGAAAATCTATTTACATTCAGAATTAACTGTTATATACTATGTGAAAATCAGAGGAGAAAGGGAGTAAGTATTATGAAAACAATGCAATCTATTAAAATGCTTACACAACTACATCATCATACATGAAACCCTTGAACCTAACGTGAAAACGTGTAGGCACAAGGGTTATTCCCGTTGTACCTACACTCTACTAAAGAGCCTTGTAGGTATTTTTTCTACAAGGTTCTTTTTATTTTCGGTTTAGGTGAATGGAATGAGCATACATTAGAGAGGGAAAGGTGTGTGAAATGAGATGGCAAAGTGGAAGCGTGCAAATCCGAATGGAACGAGAGATTACTTATTCGAAGAATGTACGTTAATTGAAGAAGTGGAACAAAAATTAAGACGGACCTTTTTAGGTAGAGGTTATGAAGAAATAAGGACACCTACAATTGAATTTTACGATGTTTTTGCATTTCAAAATAGGCCGATAGATGAAGAAAAGATGTATAAATTTTTTGATGAAAAAGGGCGGATTATCGTTTTACGCCCAGATATGACAATTCCTTTAGCGAGAGTAATTGGAACGCAGAGATGGGACACTCCTCTTAAAGTGACATATAGTGGAAATGTATTTCGGGCAAATGAGTCGCTTTCTGGAAAATATAATGAAATGGTACAAAGTGGTATTGAAATTATCGGGATTGATAATGTAAGAGCGGAAATTGAGTGTGTCATAAGCGTAATTCAAGCACTTCAAAAATTGAAGGTACAATCTTTTACAATTGAGATTGGGCAAGTACAGTTATATAAATGTATTGTAAAAAAACTCTCCATTCATGATGAAGAAGAGAAGTTACTTAGAACATATATTGAGAGTAAAAATTATGCCGGTCTCTCAAATTTTATCGAAGAAAAAAGATTAGATCGGTGTGATGAAACAGTAAGATTACTTGAGAAACTACCAAGGTTATTCGGGAGTTTAGATGTTATTGAGGAAGCAGAAAAACTCGCTTCAAGTAATGAAATGAAAATGGCCATTGCAAGAGTGAAAGAAATATATGAAACAATTGAACAGTTAGGATATGGCTCTTACATATCAATTGATTTAGGTATGGTTCAACATTTGGATTATTATACGGGTGTTATTTTCAAAGGGTATATATATGAAATTGGAGAAGAGATTGTTAGTGGCGGAAGGTATGATGAGTTAATTGGAAATTTTGGAGAGATGATGCCAGCAGTTGGGCTCGCGGTGCAAGTAAATCAAATAGTTAAGGCACTTCAAGAGCAGCAAGAACCATATAAACGAAAGAGAATAGATATTATGATTCATTATGAGTTAAATAGATTAGCAGAAGCGGAAAGGTTACGAAATTTACTTCAAAAGGACGGGAAGAATGCCCAGTTATCTTTATTCTCTAATTTAAACGATACTTTTCAATTTGCAAACAAGAATAAAATAATGACAGTGGTTGAGGCGAAGAGTGAGTCACTAGTGGAATATGTATGGAGAGAGAAATGGATCATCCAGAAAGAAGGGGAGGCTTCATGCGTAACATTCAAATTGCGTTAACGAAAGGAAGATTAGAAAAGCATGTTATTCCACTGTTTGAGAAAATTGGGATTGATTGTTCAGAGCTCAAAGATAAAGGAAGAAAACTTGTGTTTAAAAGTAAAAACACAAACATTTCATTTATTTTAGTGAAAGCGGTAGATGTTGCTACTTATGTAGAACATGGCGTAGCTGATATTGGAGTCGTTGGAAAAGATATATTAATGGAATGTGAGAAAGATATATATGAGATGGTGGATTTAGGAGTAGGCGTTTGTAAATTTTGTGTCGCTTCTATTCCTACGTATAATCCGAAGAGTTATCGAAAAAAACGAATTGCTACGAAATATCCGCACATTACTTCTACATATTTTCATGATAAAGGGGAGGATGTAGAAATTATTAAAATAGAAGGATCTGTAGAGATTGCTCCACTTCTAGGGTTGGCAGATGCAATTGTGGATATTGTTGAAACAGGAAAAACATTACAAGAAAACGGATTAATTGTATTTGAGGAAATGTGCTCTATATCAGCTCGAATGATTGTGAATAAGGCTGCATTGAAAACTAAAAAAGACGAAATATTCGGTATTATAAATATGATGGAACAAGAAATTTTGTCAGGGAAATAGGGGGACTTTAAATGGAGATAGTTTTTGAAGATTTCCAAGAGGCTTTATCGAAAATAAAATTGCTACGAGAAAGCGCTAATATAATAGAAGAAACTGTTCAAAGAAGTGTAAGCGAAATTGTTCAAAACGTAAGGGAGAGTAAAGATGAAGCTGTATCGTTCTATACAAAAAAGTTTGATGGTGTAGAGATAAAAGATTTTCGTGTAAGTGCAGAAGAAATAAAACAAGCAAGTAAGTTTGTAGAACAAGCTTTTTTAGAAGCGTTAGAAGAGGCAAAGAAAAACATTGTCTCGTATCACGAAAAGCAAACAAGACAATCTATGTTCGATTGCGTGAGTGAAGGGGTAATTAGAGGACAGCTCATTCGGCCGTTAGAAAATGTAGGTGTATATGTGCCGGGCGGGACAGCTTCGTATCCTTCATCAGTATTGATGAATGTATTGCCAGCAAAACTCGCAGGAGTGAAAAAAATTGTAATGGTAACACCGCCGAGGCAAGGAGGAATTGATCCGCATATTTTAGCTGCTGCAAGTCTTGCAGGTGTAGATGAAATTTATATGGCGGGTGGTGCTCAAGCAATTGCTGCTTTAGCATATGGAACGGAATCGATTCCTAAAGTAGATAAAGTAGTTGGACCTGGAAATTTGTATGTCGCTCTAGCGAAGCGAGAAGTATATGGGATAGTAAATATCGATATGATTGCTGGACCATCAGAAATTGTAGTTATCGCAGATGAAACAGGTAATGCAAAATATATCGCTGCTGATTTATTATCACAAGCAGAGCATGACGTAAGAGCGACTGCAATTTGCATTACAACGAATATAGAGCTAGCAAAAGAAGTAGAAAGAGAGATAGAAAGACAGTTAGAGGCATTACCGAGAAGTGAAATCGCTCGTGAGTCAATAAAAAGAAATGGAGCAATTTTTATTGTTCCTTCTTTAGAAGAGGCGTTTCACTTATCAAACGAAATCGCTCCAGAACATTTAGAGTTACATATAAAAGATCCAATGAATGCTCTAGCTTATGTGAAACATGCAGGATCTATCTTTCTTGGGGCATATGCACCTGAACCGCTCGGTGATTATTTGGCAGGACCGAATCACGTATTACCGACAAGTGGAACGGCAAGATTTTTCTCCCCGCTGTCAGTCGATGATTTTGTGAAAAAATCAAGCTTTATTTCTTATACGGAGGAAGCGTTAAAAAATGTACAACATCATATTGTAGAACTTGCAAATAAAGAAGGTTTACATGCGCACGCGAGAGCAATCCAAATGAGATTTGAGGAGGAAAAATAATGCGTGAATCCAGTCAAATACGTGAGACGACAGAAACAAAAATTAAATTAAGTTTGCAACTTGATGAAAATACGAATGTTTCTGTGCAAACGGGAGTTGGTTTCTTTGATCATATGCTAACTTTATTTGCTAGGCATGGAAGATTCGGTTTGCAAGTTGAAGCTGAAGGTGATGTATTCGTTGATGCACATCACACGGTTGAAGATGTTGGAATTGTACTCGGAAATTGTTTGAAAGAAGCATTGCAAAATAAAGAGGGTATTAATAGGTATGGATCGGCATATGTACCAATGGATGAGTCTTTAGGATTTGTCGCAATTGATATAAGCGGGCGCTCATATATTGTGTTTCAAGGTGAATTAACAAATCCGAAGCTTGGAGATTTTGACACAGAATTAACGGAAGAATTTTTTAGAGCAGTTGCTCATGCTGCAAATATTACATTACATGCTCGCATTCTATACGGAAGCAATACACATCACAAAATTGAAGCTTTATTTAAAGCGTTCGGTCGAGCGCTTAGAGAGGCAGTCGATAAAAATGCCAACATTAATGGTGTAAATTCAACGAAAGGGATGTTGTAATTGATTGCAATTATAGATTATGGAATGGGAAATATTCGCAGTGTGGAACAGGCATTAAAATATATTGGAGCAGAGTACATCATAACGGATCATAAAGAGGAAATATTGAGAAGTGATGGGATTATTTTACCAGGAGTAGGCACATTTCCGAAAGCGATGGACGTTTTAGAAGAAAAAAATTTAGTATGTGTGCTAAAAGAAGTTGGGAGCTCAGGAAAACCGCTTCTAGGCATTTGCTTAGGAATGCAGCTTTTATTTGAAAAAAGTGAGGAACTACAAAATTGTAACGGATTAAATTTATTGCCAGGTGTCATTCGAAAGTTAAAAGTTCCTTATAAAATTCCACATATGGGGTGGAATGAATTAAAAAAAGAAGGAGAAATATTGCTTTGGAATGGAGTAGAGGACGGTTCTTTCGTATATTATGTCCACTCTTATTATGCAGATTGTCCGAATGAAATTGTGTATGGGTCAAGTGAATATGGAGTGAAAGTACCTGGTTTTGTAGCAAAAGGAAATATATTTGGCGCACAGTTTCATCCTGAAAAAAGTGGTGAAATTGGAATGCAAATGTTAAAAAATTTCAAAGGGGTGGTAGAAGCATGGAAATCTTCCCAGCTATCGATGTAAAAGAAGGGCGATGCGTAAGGCTGTATCAAGGAGAGTTTAGTAAAGAAACGGTGATGAATGAAGACCCAGTCGCACAAGCAATCATATTTGAAAAAATTGGATCGAAAATACTACACGTTGTTGATTTAGATGGAGCAATTGCTGGGGAGTCAGTAAATTTACCTGTCATTGAAAAAATATGCAAGGCGGTACGTATTCCGGTGCAAGTTGGAGGAGGAGTTCGGTCACTCGCGGCAGTGGAGAAGTTGTTGTCAGTAGGTGTAGAAAAAGTGATATTAGGAACGGCTGCTCTTTACGATAAATCATTTTTAGAAGACGCGGTTCGTCTATATAAGGAGAAAATCATAGTTGGAATTGATGCGAAAAATGGTTTCGTAGCAACAAGGGGCTGGTTAGATGTATCTGAAATTTCGTACATCGATTTAGCGAAGCAAATGGAAAGTTTAGGTGTTCAAACGATTGTGTTTACGGACATTTCAAAAGATGGGACACTTGCAGGACCAAATTTTGAGCAATTAGAGTTACTGCAAAAAAGCGTGGGCATTCGTGTGATTGCATCTGGAGGTGTCGCATCTATTCAAGATGTGGAAAGATTAAACGATATGAATATATATGGTGTCATAATTGGAAAGGCACTTTACGAGAAAACAATTGATTTAGAAGAAGTGTTACAGGTAACAAAACTATGTTAGCGAAACGAATTATTCCATGTCTAGATGTGAAAGAAGGGCGGGTAGTAAAGGGTGTGAATTTTATAGGGTTACAAGACGTCGGTGATCCTGTTGAAATAGCTGCTTTATATAATGATGCGGGAGCAGATGAAATTGTATTTTTAGACATTACTGCGACACATGAAGGGCGAAAAACGATTATAGATGTTGTAGAAAAAACAGCTTCAAAAGTATTTATTCCTCTTACAGTTGGCGGGGGGATTTCAAGTGTGAGAGATATGTACAATTTACTAAGAGCTGGAGCAGATAAAGTTTCAATAAATTCAGCGGCAGTAAGAAATCCAAAGTTAATCGAGGAAGGTGCAGAACATTTTGGCTCACAATGTATTGTTGTAGCAATTGATGCTAGAAAAGTAGAGGAAGATAAATGGAATGTATACGTGAACGGCGGAAGAGTCGATACAGGGATGGATGCAATCGAATGGGCGAAGCGCGTTGCCCAGCTAGGGGCAGGAGAAATTTTACTGACGAGTATGGATGCAGATGGAACAAAAAATGGATATGATCTTCGGTTAACAGAAGCAATTTCAAAAAGTGTTTCCGTCCCAGTCATCGCATCTGGAGGATGTGGTCATGCGGATCACATTATAGAAGTCTTTCAAAAGACAACTGTTGACGCAGCGTTAGCAGCATCAATCTTTCATTATGGCGAGGCAACTGTACAGGGTGTGAAGAGGAAATTAAGAGAAGCAAACGTTGAGGTGCGGTTATGAAACCTAATTTTTCAAAAGGGTTGATACCAGCTGTTGTTATCGAGAAAGATACGAAAGAAGTTTTAATGCTAGCTTATATGAATAAAGAAGCGTATGAAAAGACGTTGGAAACGAAAAGAACATGGTTTTATTCCCGCTCGAGACAATCGTTATGGAATAAAGGAGAAACATCAGGTAATGTCCAATATGTTCAGTCACTTTATTTAGACTGTGATCAAGATTCAATCGTTGTTGTCGTAAAGCAAATAGGGCCTGCTTGTCATACGGGAGAAAAAACGTGTTTTCACTATAAAATTATATAGGGGGATACATATGGAAGATATTCTTAAGTTATTATTTGAAACAATTGAAGAACGAAAGAAAAATCCACTCTCTGAATCATATACGAATTATTTATTTTCAAAAGGTGAAGATAAAATTTTAAAGAAAATTGGTGAGGAGTGCACCGAAGTAATTATCGCGTCTAAAAATAATGATAAAGAAGAACTAGTAAAAGAAATGGTTGATGTGTTCTATCACTGTTTTGTTCTATTAGCTGAAAAAAATATTTCATTAGAAGATGTCATGCAAGAAGTGAAAGAAAGAAATGGAAAGCTTTCGAGAGTAGGAGATCGAAAAGAAATAGATACATTATAAGGAGGGAATATGGATGAAAGTGGACTATCACCTTCATTTAGAAGAAGGGCCTTATTCAATAGGCTGGCTTGCTAAAATAAATGATGCACTACAATATTATGAACCGCTTAAAGAAAAAAAACATTCTATGGAATGGCTTATGAAAACACAAGGACGTTTGCAAAAACGTGTAAAGGAAGGGCCGTTTACACAGCAGTGGATTGATTTATATTTAGAAGAAGCTTTACGAAAAGGAATAAAAGAAGTGGGAATTGTTGATCATTTATATCGTTTTCATGAGGCGAAAGGATATTATGAAAAATATGTAGATATTAGTGATTCACAGCTTGGTCGTATACAGAAGGAGTGGTTAGACCAAGTAAGAGTAACTTCAATATATGATTTTACAAAGGCAATTGAAGAGGCGAAAGAACGATGGAGTAAAAGAGGCGTCACACTTAAACTTGGAATTGAAGCGGATTATTTTATTGGCGGTGAACAAGAGTTAAAAGGCTTACTAGCTTTAGGAGACTTTGATTATGTAATCGGTTCGGTCCATTTTATAGATGGATGGGGATTTGATAATCCAGATACGAAAGAGTATTTTGATACGCATGAGTTACATACTTTATATCATACGTTTTTCGCTACAGTTGAAAGTGCTGTTCGTTCTGAGCTCTTTGATATAATAGCTCATCTTGATAACATAAAAGTATTTAATTATCGATTAGATGAGAATGAACAGCTTTCTTATTATAAGGAAATTGCGCGCGCGTTAGTGGAAACAAATACCGCAACAGAAATAAATGCGGGATTGTACTATCGCTATCCTGTGCGCGAAATGTGTCCAAGTCCGCTTTATTTACAAGTATTAGCTAAGTATGGAGTTCCGATTACTCTCTCCTCAGATGCTCATTATCCGAATGATTTAGGAAAATATGTGGAAGAAAATATAAAGACATTACGCAATCATGATATTTCTCACATAGCTACATTTACGAAACGAGTAAGAACGATGAGATTGCTTGAAGAAGAAGTAACAATTTCAAAATAAAACACGATTTTTTGATGAAAACCACCCTTTTTGCTCAAAATAAGAAAGAATGAAAAGGAGGGTGGAAAATGGCGAAACAACAAAATAAACAAAAGGTACAAGCGGCAGATCAGGCTTATACTTCTGAAACGAATAATACAGCTAACTCAGTTATCGAGGAACAAATTAGCGACACAGTTGCAGAAGGAACAATCGATGCAAAGCTTGGGCAAGAATCGCAAGAGAAAGCGTAAGAAGAGGGGAGAGATGAATCTCCTCTTTTCTTATGGGTAAAAAGTGTCGATTTTCAAAACTATAATCAAATTCCTTGGTTTTTATATGTGGATTTCTTACAATGAAATATAAGAGATATCTTATTTTGTATAGAAGAGGTGTTAGTAGTGGCGAAAATATTAGTTGCAGGAAAAATCCCAGAAATTGGATTAGAACTATTAAAGGATCATGATGTAGAAATGTACGATAAAGAAGAGTTAATTTCTTTAGATGAATTAACAGAGCGTGTGAAAGATAAAGATGCATTGTTAAGCTTACTTTCTACAAAGGTGACGAAAGAAGTTATTGATGCGGCACCTCATTTAAAGATTGTTGCAAACTACGGTGCTGGTTACGACAATATTGATTTCACGTATGCAGGAGAAAAAGGAATTGCAGTATCGAATACACCAAAAGTATCAACTGAAGCGACAGCAGAATTAACATTTGCACTTCTTTTAGCAGCGGCACGTAGAATTCCTGAAGGGGATACGTTATGTCGTACAACTGGATTTAACGGATGGGCACCATTATTTTTCTTGGGCCGCGAAGTACACGGTAAGACAATTGGAATTATTGGCCTTGGAGAAATTGGGAAGGCAGTTGCAAAGCGTGCGAAAGCATTTGGAATGGATATTTTATATACAGGTCCAAATCGTAAGCCTGAATCTGAAAATGAACTGGGAGCAACATATGTAACATTGGAAGAATTATTACAAACAGCCGACTTTATTACAATTAACTGTGCTTATTATCCGAAATTACATCATATGATCGATGAAGAACAGTTTGAAATGATGAAGAAAACAGCATATATTGTAAATGCTTCACGTGGACCAATTATGAATGAAGCGGCACTCGCTCATGCATTAAAAACGAATGAAATTGAAGGAGCTGCTCTTGACGTATTTGAATTTGAACCAAAAATTACAGAAGAGCTAAAAGGGTTGAAGAATGTTGTGCTTGCTCCTCACGTAGGAAATGCAACATTCGAAACGCGTGATGCAATGGCTGAAATGGCAGTTAGAAATATTCTAGCTGTATTAAATGGTGAAGAACCTGTAACACCTGTAAATCAAAAAGTATTAGCTGCAAAATAAAGTGAAACTTTAATCAGTGGAGGGGCATCCTCTACTGATTAGTAGCCCTCGCCAACCGGGCTACGCGTAAATAGCGAGATAAAAAGAAACCTTCCAATTTCGGAAGGTTTCTTTTATTTTTCTTTATTTGCTTTTTTAGAAGGTCTTTGTCTAAGGAATTGAGATAGCATATACAAAATATATAGTGGAATGGCAATGAATAAGAAAACAGAAAAATTACCAAAACCTGTTTGGTACATTGTGATAATACTTCCAACTAAAAATAGTGTAATAATTATGCTATATCGTGGAATTGGTACATCTTTTAAACTTGGGATACGAATGCGGCTCACCATTAAAAATGCGAACGTTACAAATACTGTAATAAGAACGATTTTTGGAATGGTATTTGAAAATAATGTTAGGAAAGCGACAAGCCCTCCTGCTGCAGTAATCGGAACTCCAGTGAAATATTTCATAGAAGTAGAAGATGGTGTTACATTAAATCGTGCTAAGCGATATGCTCCGAACAGTGGGAATAATCCCGCTATGTATAGTCCAATGATTCCGTAGTTGGAAAAAGATGTGTAATACATTAAAACAGCAGGTGCTGCGCCAAATGTTACAACATCTGCGAGTGAATCAAGCTCTTTTCCCATTTGTGAATCAACGCGTAATAAACGAGCAACACGACCATCAAGACTATCTAACATCATCCCGATAAGTACTAAAATAGCAGCTGATTTATAATATCCTAAAGATGCATAGCCGATTGACAAGAATCCGCTATATAAATTTCCGAGCGTAAATAAGTTTGGAATAGCTGCTCTATACAAAATCTGATCCCTTGCTTTCTGTTATAAATTCTTAATTAGTGTACGAAAGTTTACTTATTTTATCATACCATAAATTTCTTTCTCATACGAAAGAAATTCCCAATTTGTGAAAGATTTGAAGTGTAAGTAAAAAAGAAGCAACTTTTCGCAAAGTTGCTTCCTGCATTATTCAAATTTCGTTATCATCGTTCCAGTTTTATATCGATTGTTAGGATCGAATCGTAATAAATCTCCATAAATCAGTTTGTCGGAGAGTTTTAAATCTGTTTTTGCTTTTTCAATATACGGCTGACATAGCGCTACATCTGCCTCTTCACCGGAGCTTTTTTTGTAGCACATATTTTTGGTGTACACATAATCCTCTGTTACAAAACTACCATCGCGCATTACCATAAGAGGATCTTTTTCTTTTATAAATAAGTCAGTTCCAAATTCAACTGATTGATTTGTTTTAATACCAAGTAAATGAAGTAGCGTTGGTTTAATATCAATTTGTCCTGATACTTTAGAAATGACTTTTCCTTCTTGACCTGGCACATGAATAATGAGAGGTACGCGTTGTAATTGCATAGAATCAAATGGTGTAATAGCGTCTTTCCCAAGGAACTGAGCCATAGCTGCATTATGGTTTTCAGAAATACCATAATGATCACCATAAATGACAATAACGGAATTATCGTATAATCCTTCTTCTTTCAATTGGTTAATGAATAATTTGAGAGCTTCATCTGTGTAGCGGACCGTTGGGAAATAGCGGTTTAGAACACCGCTTTCCGAATTAAACTCATCAACATATTGATCTTCTGGACTTAAGAGAAACGGAAAATGATTTGTTAAAGTAATAAATTTCGTATAGAACGGTTGCGGTAAAGATTTTAACTTTGGAATAGATTGTTCAAAGAACTCTTTATCTTTTAATCCCCAACCGACAGACATTTGTTCAGTGCCTACGTAATCATTTAAATTAAAATAACGATCATATCCAAGTGCAGGATACATTACATCACGATTCCAAAATGTTTTATCGTTTGAATGGAAGACAGCGGAAGAATATCCGTATTTCTTTAACTGTTCTGGTGTGGCAGTATATTCATTTGTTGCATGAGTAAAGAATACAGAACCACGGTCTAACGGATAAAGTGAGTTTTCAACGATAAATTCAGCATCGGAAGTTTTACCTTGTCCTGTTTGATGATAGAAGTTATCAAAGTAAAAACTATCTTTTATAAATTGATTTAAAAATGGAGTAATCTCTTTTCCATTTATTTTTTTATTAATAACAAAACTTTGTGTAGACTCCATTGAAATTAAAATTACATTTTTACCTTTTGCAGCTCCAAATAAGTTTTTATCAACTTGCTTATCTTTTGCGTCAGTATAATTTTTAATTTCGGAGAATCCATCGCCACTTGCAAATACACGTTCAGCCGAAGATTTAGATTGAAGTGTAATATCAAATAGATGATATGTGTATAAACCTAAATTTTTCACGACAGTTTGACGATCAAATGAGCGTGAGAACATTTGTGGTTTATAAATAACTGAAACAGTAATTTGCAGTGCCAATAGCACTGTTACACCACTAAAGAAAGTCCGCTTCTCAGAACGAGAAAGTGGCGTCCTGTCACAAAATGATGGGAATTTACGTGAAATAAACATTAAAATAATTGCATCTGCAAATAAAAGTAATGTCTTGTACGTAAAGAGCTCTTTAATACTCGTTCCTAAGTCAGCCATATTATTTGTTTGGAATAAAACAGGAAAAGTAACAAAATCGTTATAGAACCCGTAAAACATTGCATTTCCAAATAAAATAAATGACAGTATAAAACTAATTCCAATAATAATTCGGTTTCGGTACTTAGATGCAAGTAAAGCTAAACCGAAAAATAAAAGTAATGAAGCTAGTGGATTAATAAAAAGCATAAATTCTTCAAATAAATTATCAATTTTAATATCAAATGCTAGCTTGTACACAATATATGTTTTAATCCATAATAAAACGACTGCAACGAGTGCAAATCGTAATTTTGGAAACAGACGTTGTAGCATAATATACTCCTCTCTTAAAAGCATGACAGTTCCTGTGAGTTTGTTTGAAAATCGTCTCACTATATATATACGAACAGTCCTTTATTATTATGATTATTATACTATGAGTATCATTATACGAAAATAAAGGAGAGTTGTGGGCTTTTTTTGCAACAATTGAGTAGAAAAAGCGAAGTGGGAGACAATAAAATGGAATTTCTATGTATGATTATTATCATTCGTTAAACATGGAAAGTATTGCGTAATGATACGGAGGTTATGATGCGGAAATTATTATATTTTATAGTATGCATTAGTTTTATGCTTTTTGTTTCACCGAGTGTATCAGTAGCACAATATGATGCACCGCTCATGGAAGATGCTCTTTATTCTGTGTTATTTCCAAAAATGAATGAAGCGATTGAGAAACAATATGGAAAATTAAAACCGTTTGATTGTCCTAAAATTATTAGTCTAAAAAAACTTTATAGCGGTACATATTTATTTCAAGCAGTAATTGAAATAACGAAATATGAATCAGGAATAGGTGGAAAAGTACTTCCGCCGTTTGAGAAGATAAGTATGACATTTAACAATGAAGAAGGAGAATGGACTGTTACAAAAATTTCTATAAAGCGCTTACCAAATGATACGAAATTAAACTGTAAAAAAACAATATAAAAAATTGTTTGACAAATAAAATGGTCCTTTGGTATTGTTAATAGCAACAATTAGATGTTTGAAAATTAAATAGACTTACCTCATCTACTCTCAAAGGTAGAGGCCGCGATAGGAAAGAGTAAGCTATGGGAGATTTAGTGGAATCTGTGATCATAGGTTGAAAGGGACTATTGCCGAAATATAAGAATGACCACGTTATTCATATATTGGGACTGCATTGAATAAATGTAGTACTGTCATAAGAATTATTTTATGGAGAGCTATTTGGAGATGTTGATGCGGTTTCTTATTTTGAGAAGATAACAACTTGTTTATTTTTTCAATATATATTTTTCCTAATAAGAAACGCGTGTGAACATTGTTCCGCGCGTTTTTTGTCTATCTAAAAGCGTGCTGCAATGAATAGAAGATTGGGGTTATGAGTTTTAGAGGAAATAAGGGAGGAATTTAAATGTATTTACACGGCACAAGCCGAATCAATGGGCAAGGACACTTAGAAATTGGAGGGTGCGATACGACGCAGCTAGCAAAACAATACGGAACACCACTTTATGTATACGATGAAGAGTCAATTCGAGGGAAATGTCGTGCATTTCATCGTGCTTTTAAAGAGAGTGGTTTCTCTTATCAAGTAGCATATGCAAGCAAGGCGTTCTTGTGCATGGAGATGTGCCGAGTAGCTCGTGAAGAGAATATGTCTTTAGATGTTGTTTCTGGAGGAGAATTATATACTGCGCTCCAAGCTGGTTTTCCGGCATCGCGTATTCATTTTCACGGAAATAATAAAACAGAAGAAGAAATGATTATGGCTCTTCAGGCGAATATCGGTTGTTTTGTAGTAGATAATTTCTTAGAATTAGAAATCTTACATGACTTAGCAATGCAACATGGGAAATTTGTGAACATATTAATCCGTGTAACGCCTGGAGTAGAGGCGCATACACACGAATATATAACAACAGGGCAAGAAGATTCGAAATTTGGATTTGGTGTTTCAAATGGTCAAGCGATGCAAGCAATTGAGCTTGCCTTGCAAAAATCAAATTATAATGTGCTAGGAATTCACTCGCACATCGGATCACAAATATTTGAAACGGCTGGATTTGTTCGAGCAATTGAAGTACTCCGCCAATTTTTAGAAGAAGTGAGAGAGCAAACACATTATGTGATGAAAGTATTAAATGTAGGCGGAGGTTTCGGTATACGTTATACGGAGTCAGATACACCGTTAACACTTGAAACGTATGTGCACGCTGTAACAAGTACGATAAGAGAACAATTTACATTATGTGAATATCCGCTTCCAGAAATATGGATTGAACCAGGTCGTAGTATCGTAGGTGATGCTGGAACAACACTTTATACAGTCGGATCGGTGAAAGAGATTCCTGGTATTCGGAAATATGTTTCAGTCGATGGTGGGATGACAGATAATTTAAGACCAGCTCTATATGGAGCCCGTTATGAGGCGATGTTGGCGAATCGAGGGAATGATGAAAATGAAGAACTCGTTTCGATTGCTGGAAAATGCTGTGAAAGTGGAGATATGCTTATTTGGGATATTAATCTCCCAAAAATTGCTTCTTCTGATTTACTAGCGATTTCTTGTACGGGTGCGTATGGTTACTCGATGGCTAATAATTATAATCGTATTCGTAGACCAGCTGTAGTCTTTGCAAAAGGCGGAACGTCACAAGTTGTCGTAGAACGTGAAACATATGAAAATATCATTGGGAACGATCGCATACGTATTAAAGAGCTGGTGTGAATGAGAAAGAAGGAGTTGTCTAGTAAAGGCAACTCCTTTTAAAAAAAGAAAAATAATTAAATATATCGGAAAACTAGGATTGAAAAAAATCAGAATTGTGATAAAATACAAATACAAAGCTTATCAAGAGAAGCTGAGGGAACTGGCCCTACGAAGCTCGGCAACCTGCTTATAGAAAGCAAGGTGCTAAATCCAGCAAAATGGAATCCATTTTGAAAGATAAGGTAAAATATATTACCGAACAGTCTTTTCGAAATGGGAAAGATTTTTTTTATGAATAAAAAGGGGGGCTGTTTGCGTGAGCGTACGGGAACATTTTGATGAAGTGTCCGAAAAAATTCAAACGATGCTTGCTGATATGAAATATGGTTCAATTACAATTGTTGTGCAAGATGGAAAAGTGATTCAATTAGAGAAAAGTGAAAAGGTCCGTTTAAAGTAAAAAGCGCTGACTAGAAAAACTAGAGGCGGTTTTAATCTATTTTATAGATTAAAACCGTCTTTTTGCTTTTACAGGGGGAAAAAACATGTTGACGTATGAAACGTGGGAAGAAAATGGTATTTCATTTTCAGAAGAAGATGAAACGAAAGGCGCGCTATCAGTATTAAGTTGGGCTTATAAAGAATATAAAGGTGAAATTGTATATGCATGTAGCTTTGGAGTGGAAGGGATGGTTTTATTGCATCTTATAAACCAAGTAAATCCATCTGCTAAAGTTGTATTTTTAGATACAAATGTTCACTTTCAAGAAACGTACGAATTAATTAAAAAGGTACGAGAGAGATTTCCTTCATTAAATATTATAGAAAAACAGCCAGCACTTACACTTGAAGAACAGGCGAAGCTTCATGGAGAAAAATTATGGGAAAGTAATCCGAACCTCTGTTGTAAAATTAGAAAAATTTTGCCGCTAGAAAAATCATTAGCAGCCGAAAAAGCGTGGATATCAGGCCTTAGAAGGGAACAATCAGAAACGCGTAAGCAGACAAAATTTGTGAATCAAGATCATCGTTTTCGGTCTATTAAAATTTGTCCGCTCATTCATTGGACTTGGAAAGAAGTTTGGCGATATGTATACAAACATAGTTTGCCGTATAATCCGCTGCATGATGTTGGCTATCCGAGTATTGGGTGTGAAAAATGTACATTGCCTGTAGGAGATGGTGGCGACTCAAGAGATGGAAGATGGGCTGGGAAAATGAAGACAGAATGCGGACTTCATTTTCAATAAGATAGATCTTGAAATAACTCTAAGAAGGGATATAAAAAGATGAGTACAACAAATAAATTAGTAAACCGTATTGATGAAACATATGACACATCGAACATTGTAAAAGAAATTGAGCTAGACAAAATTGCGCTTAGTGATTTAGAACTTCTCGCGATAGGGGGATATAGTCCACTTACAGGATTTTTAGGGAAGAGAGATTATGACTCAGTTGTAGAAACACTTCGCTTAGTAAACGGTAGTGTTTGGAGTATACCGATTGCATTACCAGTAACAGAAGAAGAAGCGGATAGATTGAAAATTGGAGAAGAAGTGAAACTGGTTAACGGTGGAATTGTGTATGGTGTTATTCAAATAGAAGATATTTTTGTACCGGATAAAGAAAAAGAAGCGCTACTTGTGTATAAAACGACGGATGAGGCTCATCCAGGTGTGAAAAAATTGTACGATCGACCGAATGTTTACGTTGGAGGAGCTATTATTCTAATACAACGCTCTGAAAATAATCAGTTTGCTTCTTATTATTTAGATCCGATCGAAACAAGAGAAGAATTTAAAAAACGGGGATGGAAAACAGTAGTTGGTTTCCAAACACGCAATCCTGTACATCGTGCACATGAATATATTCAAAAATCTGCACTTGAAATTGTAGATGGTCTCTTTTTAAACCCGCTCGTTGGGGAAACGAAATCAGATGATATTCCAGCTGATGTAAGGATGGAAAGTTATGAAGTATTACTGCAAAATTATTATCCGCCAAATCGCGTTTTTTTAGGGGTATTTCCCGCAGCGATGCGTTATGCAGGACCACGTGAAGCGATATTTCATGCGCTTGTAAGAAAAAATTTCGGCTGTACACACTTTATTGTAGGGCGGGATCACGCTGGAGTGGGAAATTATTACGGAACATATGAAGCGCAGGAAATCTTTACTGACTTTACGGTGGAAGAGTTAGGAATTACACCGCTATTTTTTGAACATAGTTTTTACTGCGTTAAATGTGAGGCGATGGCTTCGACAAAAACGTGCCCGCACGGGAAAGAGGACCATGTTATTTTGTCAGGTACGAAAGTAAGAGAAATGTTACGAAATGGAGAGATTCCACCAAGTACATTTAGCCGTAAAGAAGTAGTAGAAGTGTTAATTAAAGGTTTGAAGAAAGAAGTAGTAACAGAATAGGGAGAGAACGAGATGGATACGAATATTACTTGGCATACAGCGTCTGTTTCAAAGAGTGAGAGACGAGTTAAGAATGGTCATCATAGTTTTGTAATTTGGTTTACAGGCTTATCAGCTTCGGGTAAATCAACAGTAGCAAATGCGGTGGCTCGGAAACTATTTGAAAGCAATATCGGAAACTATGTATTAGATGGGGATAACATTCGTCACGGTTTAAATAAGGATTTAGGTTTTTCTGAAAGTGAACGTATGGAAAATATAAGGCGCATTGGTGAAGTGGCGAAGTTGTTTGTAGATGAAGGAACAGTTGTCCTTACAGCGTTTATTTCACCATATCGAGTAGATCGTAAACAAGTTAGAGACCTTTTGGCAGCAAATGAATTTATTGAAGTCTTTGTGAAGTGTCCGATTGAAGAATGTGAGAAACGTGATCCGAAAGGACTTTATAAAAAGGCAAGACAAGGTGATATTAAACAGTTTACGGGCATTGATTCACCGTATGAGGAACCAGAACGAGTTGAATTAATTGTAGAAACGCACAAGCATTCTATTGAAGAATGTGCAGAACAAATTGTGACGTACTTACAAGAGCGTAGTTTCATATAGGGGGATAAAAGATGAGTTATGAAAAAGTGTGGGCTAATAATGAAAAATTAAATCAAACAGAGAAAAAGAAATTAGAGAAAGACGGATTAGAAATCTTTAATGATATTCCTTACTATGCGGAGAATGGATTTGAATCTATTCCGAAAGAAGAGTGGGATGCCTTTAAATGGGCGGGATTGTATTTGCAACGACCGAAAGAAGCGGGCTATTTTATGATGCGTGTCAATATTCCTTCTGGGATTATTACAAATGCGCAGGCAGAGGTGCTAGCTTCTATCGCTGAAGATTATGGGCGTGATGTGTTAGATATTACGACAAGACAGGCGATTCAGTTTCATTGGTTAGAAATTGGGCAAATTCCGGATATTTTTAAAAGATTAGCGAGAGTTGGTTTATCTTCAGCAGGGGCATGTGGTGATATTACGCGTAATATTACAGGTAATCCACTTGCTGGAATTGATGCGAATGAACTATTTGATACAACATCGATTGTTAAAGAAATATACGATTACTTCCAACATAATGAAGAGTTTTCTAATCTACCACGTAAATTTAAAATGTCTATTAGTTCTAACATTTATAATTCAGCAAATGCAGAGATTAACTGTGTGGCATTTACACCTGCTACGAAAGAAATAGATGGTGAGAAAAAAGTTGGTTTTCATATAAAAGTAGGCGGAGGCTTATCAGCTCGTCCATACTTAGCAGAAGAATTAGATGTATTCGTTTTACCAGACGAAGTGAAGGCAGTATCGATTGCAATTGCTACTATATTCCGTGATTTTGGATATCGTGAAAAACGCCACTTAGCACGTTTGAAATTTCTTGTCGCTGACTGGGGCGCTGAGAAATTTAAAGAGAAACTAGTAGAATACACAGGCCCATTGCAAAGTAAAGGGGAAAGTGCTCTCAAAGGCTGGAATGCAGGATACTTTTATGGCGCCCAGGATCAAAAACAAGAGGGATTAAAATATGTCGGTTTTAATGTGCCGGTAGGACGTTTACATGCAGAGGAAATGTTTGAGATTGCAAGAATTGCAAAGAAATATGGAAACGGACAAATTCGTACTTGTAACTCACAAAACTTCATCGTTCCGAATGTTCCGCCAGAAAATGTTGCAGGATTATTAAGTGAACCGTTGTTTGAAGTAATTTCTGCAAATCCGAAATCATTTATTGGTCATGCGGTTTCATGTACTGGTATTGAGTATTGCAATCTTGCGTTAGTAGAAACGAAAGAAAGATTACACAAAATCGCAGAGTACTTAGATACACAAATTGCACTTGATGTTCCGATTCGAATTCATATGGTAGGATGCCCGAACTCCTGTGGTCAACGTCAAATTGCTGATATTGGTTTGCAAGGGATAAAACTGAAAACGAAGGAAAAGGGAATCGTTGAGGCGTTTGAAATATATGTGGGCGGAACGCTATTAGACGGAGGAGCATATAACGAAAAATTAAAAGGAAAAATAGATGGAGAAGACTTACCGGATGTTCTCGTGTCCTTTTTAAGTTATTTCCAAAAGAATAAATTACTAGCCGAAACGTTTTATGATTTCGTAGGACGTGTTGGAGTGGAAGAATTACAAATTGTACTAAATCATGTATTAGAAGAAGTAATAGCGTCTTAGGAGGGACAATATGGATTTATATCGATTTGAAGCTGTATTAGCGAATAGTGTTGTTCCAATAGTCGTTGTTGCTCAAAGTGAAGAACAAGCATTTAAGCTTGCGGAGATAGAACTTGAAAAATACTTTTTACCGCTACCAGAAGTGAAAGAACTCTCTTTATATGAAAAAAAGAAGATTCGAAAAGGCGCGGCATTTGTTATTCATGAGTAAGGAGTAGTGTAATACGAAATAATAGTAACTTCCATTCGTGATGAAGAGTGGAAGTTTCATTTTATAGTAGAAATGAGGAGAGATGATGGGGAAGGTTTATATCGTTGGGGCGGGTCCTGGTGATCCAGATTTAATTACTGTTAAAGGGTTGAAATGTATCGAAAAGTCGGACGTTATTTTGTATGACCGTCTTGTGAATAAAGAGTTACTTTCTTATGCAAAGCCAGAAGCAGATTTAATTTATTGTGGGAAACTTCCGAATTATCACACAATTAAGCAAGAGACAATTAACACATTTCTTATTAAATATGCGAAAAAAGGAAAAGTTGTAACGAGGCTTAAGGGCGGAGATCCATTTGTATTTGGAAGAGGTGGAGAAGAAGCTGAAGCGTTAGCGAAGCAAAGTATCCCATTTGAAATTATTCCTGGTATTTCAGCTGGTATAGCTGCTCCTGCTTATGCTGGAATTCCAGTAACGCATCGCGATGCAAGTGCAAGTTTTGCTGTTGTGACAGGGCACCGGAAAGAAGGGGCTAAAGAGGAAGTGAAGTGGGAAAGTTTAGCGAAAGGTGTAGATACATTAGCGGTCTATATGGGGGTTAGTAATTTACCTTACATATGTGAACAACTAATAAAACATGGAAAAGATCAAAGTACACCTGCCGCTATTATTGAGTGGGGAACGACATCTATGCAGCGTACTGTTACAGCGACGTTAGGAACAATTGTAGATGTTGCTAAAAAAGAACAAATTCAAAATCCGAGTATGATTGTTATTGGAGAAGTTGTCCGTTTTAGAGAAAAGATACACTGGTTTGAGAAACAAGCAGAAAATGCATATCCAGTAAGCGGAGTATTGTAAAATGAAGGCTGTCTTATATATATGTCATGGAAGTCGTTTGAAAGCAGCAAAAGAAGAAGCAGTTGCATTTATTACGTCATGTATGAACCGTGTAGAGGCAAATATTCAAGAAGTTTGTTTTTTAGAGTTATCGAGTCCTTCTATTGAAGAAGGATTTCGTACATGTGTGAAGCGTGGTGCTACAGAGATTGTCGCTATTCCTGTTTTTTTATTAGCGGCAGGACATGTAAAGAAAGATATTCCGCTTGAATTGCGAAAATTAAACGAGGAATATCCGAATATCAAAATAGTGTATGGTAATCCATTTGGTGTATCAGAAGTGCTTGTAAAAGCGGTATATAACGGAAGTGGCATTCAAGATTCTAAAGAAGAAGTAACACTTTTGCTCGTTGCAAGAGGGAGTAGTGATCCGGAAACTTTACAAGACATAAAGTGGATTTCTTCTTTATTTCAAAAAGAAGAGAACATTAAAGAGATGGAAGTTTGTTATTTAGCAGCTGCGGAGCCGAAGTTTGAGGAGAAGTTGAGGGAAGTTGTAGAACGAAAAGAAAAGAGCATTGTTGTACTACCTTATTTATTATTTACAGGCTTACTTATGAAACATGTTGAGAAAGAAGTGCGTCAGTATGAGTTGGAAGAGATAAAAATAAGTCCATATTTAGGGAAGAATGAAGCGTTTCAAGATATGTTAATTCAGAAAACAGAGGAAATATTGAAGGGAGAACAATATGTATCCACTTACAGTGCGAGTTGATAAGAAACGTGTGGTTGTCATTGGTGGAGGGAAAGTAGCAGGTTTTAAAATTGTTCCCTTGCTAAAACAAGGTGCGGATATAATTGTGATAAGTACAGAATTAGATGCGAATTTAGTAAAACTTGTAGAAAAAAAGCAAATTCGTTGGTATCAAAGGGAGTATGAGAAAAATGATATCGACGATGCTTTTTTAGTAGTTGCAGCGACTAGCGATTCGGCACTAAATGAACAAATTGCTGAAGATGCTTCGGTAAATCAATTGGTAAATGTTATTACGAATCCGGAAAGTGGAAATGTTCATTTTCCGGCGGCAATTCATCGTGGATTGCTTAATGTAGCTGTTTCTACTGGAGGGGCTAGTCCAAAACTTGCAAAAAAAATTCGTGATGATATTGCAAATAAATATGATGAGACGTATGAATCGTATCTTGATTTTTTATATGAAGTTAGAATAAAAGTGAAAGGATTACAAGTAGAGAAAAGGCAAAGAAATATATTGTTGCAAGAAGTATTAAAGTCGATATATGTTCAAAATGAACAAAAAAGAGAGCTTTTTTTACAAGAATTAGAAAGGGAAATTCATATAGGATAGTGAGTTAATTGTGCTTTACAAATATAAAAATATAATTTATAATCACAAGTAACTTCAATAAATGAAATCGATGAGCAAGAAGAGTACGTATATTTGAGGCGTTCAGAGAGCTGGGATAAGGTGTGAGCCCGGTACGATAAAATATACAGAATGGGCTTGCGAGAGGTATGCTGAACATTGCAGTAGGCAACCCGGGTTCCGCCGTTAAAAGGATAGAGTATCGGAATTTTCCTGTACTTGAACAAGTGGGATTTATCAATCCAATTGAGGTGGTACCACGGTATTTATATTACATATATCGTCCTCTACATGCATATTTGCGTGTAGGGGACTTTTTTATTTTCTAAAGGAGGTGTGCGAGTATGAAATGAAAGTGTATAATTAGTAAAAGTTTAAATATTCAGAAAAGGAGAAATTATAATGAAAGAAACACAGCAATGGACGTCGAAAATTGGCTTTGTACTCGCAGCAGCCGGAGCCGCAGTAGGTCTTGGTGCAATATGGAAATTTCCATATGTTGCAGGTAATGGCGGGGGAGGCGCATTCTTCCTTGTATTCTTACTATTAACTGTATTTATTGGTATGCCTCTTCTTATAGCTGAATTTGTTATCGGACGTAGTACCCAAAAAGAGGCTGTTACAGCATATAAAGTATTAGTGCCAAATAGTAAGTTATATCCTTGGATTGGTCGTATGGGAGTTGTTACCTGTTTTAGCGTACTATCTTTCTATAGTGTTGTAGGCGGATGGATTTTACTTTATTTATACTATAGTGTCACAGGTAGTTTCTGGAACGGTGTAGTCGATTATGGGCAATTGTTTGGTGAAACAATTTCAAATCCAGTAAGTGCGATTGGAGCACAATTCATCTTTATGCTTTGTACCATTTTTGTTGTTAGTAAAGGTGTGGAAAAAGGCATAGAAAAAGCAAGTAAGTACATGATGCCGCTATTATTCATTTTATTTATTGCTATCATTATTCGTGCGTTAACACTTGATGGTGCTATGGCTGGGGTAGAGTTCTTCTTAAAACCAGATTTTTCAAAGCTTACAGCAGATACGATTTTATATGCGATGGGACAATCTTTCTTCTCACTAACGGTAGGTGCCTCGGTAATGGTAACGTATAGTTCGTATTTAAAGAAAGAAGAGCATTTAGCTAAATCAGCAACATCTATTGTAAGTTTAACTGTATTTATTACAGTACTTGCAGGATTAGCGATTTTCCCGGCGATTTTCGCATTAGGAGTTAAACCGACAGAAGGACCAGGACTACTGTTTATCGTTCTTCCTGCTGTCTTTGCGAAAATTCCATTTGGACAATTTTTCTTCATTATGTTTTTAGTTTTATTCTTCTTTGCGACTTTAACATCTGCGATTTCAATGCTTGAAATTGTAGTAGCATCTGTTGCGAAAGATAATGAGAAGAAGCGTCCGTCAGCTTCGTTATTAATTGGTATTCTTATTTTTGCAGTTGGAATTCCATCAGCGTTATCGTTTGGAATTATGAGTGATGTGAAAATATTTGGGAAGACATTCTTTGATTTCGTTGATTTTTCGGTAAGTAATGTATTACTGCCACTCGGAGTACTAGCCATTTCGCTATTCGTACCAAATAAAATGAGTAAAGAGCTATTAATGAAAGAATTAGAAGTTACGGAAACGAAAGGGAAAACATTATTTAACATTTGGTTCTTCTTACTTCGTTATGTTATTCCGGTAACTGTAATTATCGTATTTTTAAATGCGATAGGCGTATTTAAAATGTTTGCATAATAAAAAGACGGAGATTTCTCCGTCTTTTTATTATGTTGTAGAAGTATTTAATAAGCGATTATATGTTTTATAAGCTGTGACAACGGCGATAAATGATCCAATTAAAAATAACGCTGAGCCGCCGAATGTAAATAATCGGCCGATGTATGTTTCTCTAGCTTCTTCTATTTCTTCTTGCAATTGTGTATTCATATTTACCACCCCGCAAAATATAGGCATTTAGTTGTAGTTTATGTAAAACGCCTAAAAAGTGTGAAATGGTAGTAAAAAAAACTCGGTATGCACCGAGTTTTTTATAATCCGATATAAGGAGACGGATCAACTGCGTTTGTCTTACCAACATTCCATTCTCCAATATGAAGTTCGAAGTGTAAATGTTGTCCGTAAGATTGACCGGTATTTCCCATAAAGCCAAGTTGGTCGCCTTGTTTTACAGTTTGTCCATTAGATACAGAGCGGCTACTCATATGTGCATACACTGTCGTATATGTTTTTCCGTTAACACGGTGAGATAAGTAAACAACGTTTCCGTAACTAGATGATAATTCTGAACGGATAACAACGCCATCTGCAGCGGCAATAATTGGAACTGTTCCCGAAGCTGCGATATCGATTCCTTTATGGTTATCTAAAGAACGTGCGCCGAATCCAGAAGTTTTTGATCCAGCCGCTGGTTTAATAAATCCACCTTTGTTCGTATCTTGCGGTGTTGGTGCGGATTGTGTGCCTTCTTTAGCAGAAGCTGCGGCTTGTTTTTTTGCTTCCTCAGCCTTGCGTGCCTCTTCAGCTTTCCGAGCTTCTTCCGCACGTTTTTCTTCTTCAATTGCTTTTTGAACAGCTTGACGCTGGTTTTCTAAAATACCTTGTGACTCTTCTAATCCTTCAATCTCGGAATCTACTTTTGATACTTTCGTATGTAGATCTTTAATAAGAGTTTGTTGCTGTTGTTGATTACTTTGTAACTCTTGTTGTTTTTGTTCTAATTTTTGTTCAGATTCTTTCAGTTGTTGCTCTATTTTCTCAACAGCCTCTTTTTCTGTCGTTACAGCATGTTGATCATCTGTTTGCTTTTTCACAATATCGGTATCGTTATTTAAAATTAAACTTACAGAGTACATATTATCAACAAGATCGGCAATATTTGCAGAGCTTGTTAGTACTTCTGTAATGATACTCGTACGAGGCTTTTCTTGCATAGATTGTAGTCGTTGTTTAATAACTTCCTGCCGTGTATCTATGTTCGTTTGTAATTGCTCTATATGTTTCTTTTTTTCAGTAATTGCTTGCTGCGTTTTGCTAATTTCTTTTTTTGTATCGTTTAATTCAGCTTCGTTTTTATTAATAGAAGTAGTTAATTCGTCGATTTTCTTTTGTAATTCCTGGATTTCTTTTTCTATTTGTTCTTTCTCAGCTGATTTATTTTGTAAGTCGTTTTGTTTTCCCTCTAATTCTGATTCAATTGTAGATAATTTATCTTGACTTGTTTCGGCGTGTACTGGTGAAAGCAACGGTGAAACAAAAATAGTTCCTGCGGCTAAAACGCTGAAAGCTGCAAATTTCTTCATGGTTGTCTGACTCCCTTCCCTATGAATGTATATATCATAAGAAGAAGAAGGGTGTCTATTGTTGTAATCATAATGTAAAGAAAACTTTATAATAATGCTAAGTTTTGTCGGAATTTAGCATCTTTTCGTAGTGTTTGTCATAAAGTTAAAATTCTTGAATGTATAGAAAAAGGTATCAATTTCGATTTTTTCTAAAAAAATCATGGGAAATGATGGAGTTTTCCATGATGAAACATTACTTTAAAAACCTATAAATCACTAGTGAGGAATCGTTCTCATGTGAGGTTTTCTGACATGAGTTTTGTTTTTGTCAAGAAAATTATTTGCGTTCGGGCAAACTTATTTTGTTGTCAGATTTAAAATTTTGATTTATGATTTTTAACAGGGACAAAATGTAGTGAATTGTCGAATAATATGTAATACTCTTAATTTCATGTTTTATAGAGATAGAATGAGAGATAGAGTGACACATCGAAGAGGGGGTTACCACAAGTATGAAAAGAATAGGACTTGCATGGCAAATTTTAATAGGACTTGCGCTTGGTATTGCAGTTGGAGCGATTTTCTTTGGCAATCCGGCAGTGGTTGATTATTTAAAACCAATTGGTGATATTTTCATCCGATTAATTAAGATGATCGTTGTACCAATTGTTGTAGCAAGTATCGTTGTTGGTGTTGCTGGTGTTGGTGATGTTAAGAAGTTAGGCCGACTAGGCGGAAAAACAATTCTTTACTTTGAAATTATTACAACGATTGCAATTGTTGTTGGTCTATTAATAGCGAACATTTTCCAACCTGGAAAAGGCGTGAATATGGATCAATTGACGAAGACTGATATTTCTAAATATGCAGAAACAACAGCTCAAGTACAAAGTCATTCGTTTGCAGATACATTTGTGAATATCGTTCCAACGAATATTATGAAATCATTAGCTGAGGGTGATATGCTTGCGATTATCTTCTTCTCTGTACTATTTGGTTTAGGAGTTGCGGCGATTGGTGAAAGAGGAAGACCGGTTCTTCAATTTTTCCAAGGTGTAGCTGACGCAATGTTTTACGTGACTAACCAAGTTATGAAATTTGCACCGTTTGGTGTATTCGCATTAATTGGTGTTACAGTTTCTACATTCGGTTTATCTTCATTAATTCCATTAGGGAAATTACTCATTGTAGTATACGGAGCAATGATCTTCTTCGTTGTAGTTGTATTAGGACTTACAGCGAAAATATTCGGTATTAACATTTTCCAATTCTTTAAAATTTTAAAAGACGAGCTTATTTTAGCGTATTCTACTGCAAGCTCAGAAACAGTTTTACCGAAAATTATGGAGAAAATGGAAAAATTCGGTTGTCCGAAAGCGATTACATCTTTCGTTATTCCAACAGGTTATTCATTTAACTTAGATGGATCAACTTTATATCAAGCAATTGCGGCAATTTTCTTAGCACAAATGTACGGTATTGATTTATCCATTACAGAACAAATTACATTATTACTTGTATTAATGGTTACATCAAAAGGTATCGCGGGTGTACCGGGCGTATCATTCGTTGTATTATTAGCAACACTTGGTACAGTAGGTATTCCAGCTGAAGGTTTAGCGTTTATTGCAGGTATTGACCGTATTCTAGATATGGCTCGTACAGCAGTTAACGTAGTAGGTAACTCTTTAGCGGCTGTAGTTATGTCTAAGTGGGAAGGTCAATATGACGCTGAAAAAGGACAAGCCTATTTAAAAGAGATATCTGAAAAGGGTCAAGCGGCTTAATTATGATTTGTAAAGCTCTCACATATTATGTGAGAGCTTTTCTGTATGTAGAAGAGGAGAGAAAAAGTTATGAAACGTAAGTACGGTGATGGTTCTACGTGGAAGCGATTAATAGAGAAGACATACACAGTAAAACAAGCTGAAGCAGGTATGTTAGGAATATTGGATATAAAAAAGGTGAGAGAGCCTAGTTATAAAGAATACAATAGTAAAGAACTTTGCATTGCAGGTGATGGGTATACATGGATGCAATATTTTATAAACGGGAAAAACTTTGCAATTACAGCTATGTTAGACAATCAAAAACAATTAGTGCAATATTATATCGATGTGACGAAAGAATTTAAAATAGACGATCGTGGTTTACCTTATTTTGATGATTTATATTTAGATGTAGTATTGTTACCGAATGGTGAGATCTATGTACTGGATGAAGACGAGTTAGAAGATGCTTATAAAATTGGTGATGTTACAAAAGAAGAATATGAGTTAGCATGGAATACAACAAAATGGATTAAAGCGACTATAAAAAATAGAAAATTTTATTGGATCTCAATATTAGATAAAGAAATCGAAAAGTTAAAATGATTGGTTTATTCATATTTTTGTATAATTACCAAAAAAATCTATACAAAAAATAATTGACTTTTGTTTTGTAAGCGAGTAAAGTTAGGAAAGAAATTATTATTAAAAAATAAATATGAAACCTTCTTATAAAGAGAGGCGGAGGGACTGGCCCTACGATGCCTCGGCAGCGGACTCGATTTCAGAGTGCTGTGCCAAATCCAGCAAGCGTGTGCTTGAAAAATGAGAAGAGTGTTTCTTATAGATGTATAAGACCTCTTCTCGTCGGAAGAGGTCTTTTGTTGTTCGTTAGAAAAGGTTTAAAACTAGGGAGAGATGATACTTTGAAAGAAACGAGAGGAAATGGTTTAGCTTTATTACCACTTGGAATATTTTTGGCGCTATTTATTGGTTCAGGGATTATTACAGGTGATTTCTATAAATTGCCGATACTCGTAGCGATTATTATTGCTGTAGGAATTGCTTTAGCGATGAATCGTAAAGAAAGCTTTAATGTGAAAGTGGAACGATTTGCAAAAGGTGCAGGAAATCCAGATATTATGATTATGGTATTAATCTTTGTACTTGCAGGTGCGTTTTCTGAAACAGCAAAAGGGATGGGCGGGGTTGATTCTACAGTTAACTTAGCGTTATCTATTTTACCCCAAGGATTTATCGTTGCTGGAATTTTTGTTATAGGGGCATTTATTTCATTAGCGATGGGTACTTCAATGGGAACAATTGCCGCATTAGCGCCAATTGCTGTAGGTATTAGTGGACAAACTGATATCTCAATTGCACTAACGATGGCTACTGTTGTTGGTGGAGCGATGTTTGGTGACAATTTATCATTTATTTCTGATACGACAATTGCAGCTGTTCGTTCGCAAGGAACAGAAATGAAAGATAAGTTTAAAACGAATTTTTTAATTGTATTGCCAGCTGCAATTATTACAATTGTACTATTAGTAGTTCTTACATTAGGAAATCATACAGAAATTAAAGCTCACACGTTTGATTGGGTGAAAATTTTACCGTACGCAGGTGTACTTATTACAGCGTTACTTGGCTGGAATGTACTGATCGTATTAACGGGTGGAACTGTACTATCTGGCGTAATTGGCTTAATAGATGGAAGTTATACATTAGCGAGTTTCTTTAAAAGTGTAACGACTGGAATTGGTGGCATGATGGAATTAGTATTATTAGCGATTTTGATCGGTGGAATGGTTGAACTCATTCAGTATAATGGTGGTATTCAATATTTAATGAATGTATTAACACGTAACATTCGTTCGAAAAAAGGAGCAGAGTTTGGTATTGCTGGCTTAGTGAGTATGACGAATGTGTGTACAGCAAACAATACAATCTCTATCATTTTTACAGGTCCGCTTGCGAAAAATATTGCGGATCAGTATGAAATTGATCCCCGTAAATCAGCGAGTGTACTGGATCTTTTCTCTTGCTGTATACAAGGGTTAATCCCATATGGTGCTCAAATGTTAACAGCAGCAGGATTTGCTGCGTTATCTCCGGTCGAATTGTTACCGTATGCATTCTATCCAATTTTAGTTGGGGTATGTGGTATTATTTCGATTCTGATTGGATTTCCAAGATTTTCAAAGGTAGCGAAGAAAAAAGAGTATCATAAAACAGCGTAATCGAATATGAATTTTATTATTAGCAACTGAAGCCGTTCAGAGAATATTCTCTGAACGGCTTTTTATTTTGTGAAAATATGTGTTTATCATTTTGGTGAGGTGGTTATATGTATGTTTGTTTGCAAAAGGCTGAATGTAACTCGGTCTTAAGTCTGAGTCAAAAACAGTTCTTAAGCTCGTTATGGAAATATGAAAAAATAGTTAAGATAAGAGTATCAAATCGAAGGGAGGCAAGCACAAGATGAAACAATTTCTAGCGTTTATCGCGGCCGGTATTTTGGCTTTAATTGCTCTTGGTAGTCTTGCTGGTATTGTAGGATTCGCCATTGGAGCAGGAGTTGTGTACTGGAGCTATAAATCATTTGTGCGAGCTAAATCATTCTTTGGAAAGTTAGCTTGGGGTATTGTTGGTTTAATCGGTTTGTCCATTGCACTTTCTCATTCCCCAGCATTAATCGGTATCGCAGCATTAGTAGTTTTATACTACGGTTACCGTGAGTGGAAAAAAGAAAAAAATGTAGTTGTTGATGCTGCTCCAGAAAGTTCTAAACCATATAGCAACTTTGAAGATGAGTGGAACAAGTTAATGAAAAACTAATATAAAACAAATCAAATTATAAAGTAGAAGAGAGGAAGATTATAATGAAACAATCTTTATTCGGACGTGTACGCGATGCAATTTTAGCTGATTTTCATAATGTGTTAGATGAGAAAGAAAGAAAAAATCCAATTGCTATGTTAAACCAATATTTACGCGATAGTGAGCGTGAAATAACAAAAATTGAGAAGTTAATTCAGCGTCATAAAACACTAAAATCTAACTTTGCTCGTGAGCTTGAGCAAGCACGTTATTTCGTTAATAAAAGATCAAAGCAAGCTATCATCGCACAAGAAGCAGGAGAATTACAATTGCATGAACGCGCATTAGAAGAAGTAGCGTATTATGAAGGGCAAGTAACTCGCTTAGAAGAAATGTATGCTGGCGTTGTAGAGCAAATTGATGAGTTAGAGCGTCGTCTTTCAGAAATGAAAAATAAATTAAAAGAAATGAACGCAAAGCGTATGGAATTAATGGCACGTGAAAATATGGCGCATGCAAACCGCCGTATGAATACTGCTATTCATAAAATGGATGAAAATAATCCGTTCTTACGATTCGAAGAAATTGAAGATCACATTCGTGACATAGAGCTGCGTATAAATGAAGAGCATGAGCGTGATACATTTGATATGAAAATTGCAAAACTAGAGCGTGAAATGAAAGAGAAAAATGAAGTATCGTTAACGAAAGAAGTAACAAAATAATTGTAGTATATAATAAAACAGGCTTATGATATAGTGATAGAAGAAAAGGTGTTGGAAAGCAATGCCTTTTCTTCTATGTATATGTGACAAGGAGGGGGGGAGCTGAAATGAAGAAGCAATTTTCAAAAACACAATTAATGGGGATGCTCCTCATCATATTTGGATTCGGTCTTTTTCTTGATATGATACTTGGACATTTTGAACCAGGTGGTCTAATTTTTGCATTTATTATGATTATGTTTGGAAGACATTATCGAAAGAAGAACCGTTATGTAAGAGGGAATGTATTTTTATTTGTCGGTGGTATTGTATTCTTATTCTTCTTATTTTCATCAGCAGCATTCGTACTTGTTGTGTTTGCTTGTTTAGCTTTAATTGGTTATCAACTTATCCAACAAGGACATCAGCAAAAAGCAATGAAAGTTGAAATTAAAGAAAAGGGATATATAGATGAAGAAAAACAAATATATCGTACAGAACCGTATATAAAAAATATGTTTGTAGGTAATGTACGAATGATGGATCATATTTATGAAATAGAGGATATTAACGTCCAATATGGTGCTTGTGACGTCGAGATTGATTTAACAACTGCTATGATTCCAGAGGGAGAAACGGTAATTGTTATTCGGGGAGTCATTGGTAATATTCGTTTATATGTACCATATGATATTGAATTGTCTTTAAATCATTCTGTTATTGTTGGGCGCGTGCTCCTGCCAGGACACGAAGAAACTGGATTTAACCGTAATGTTACGTTTAGAACAGAACAGTATAAAGAAGCCCCTCGTCGTATTAAAATTATTTCTTCGCTTGTCGTAGGCGATACGGAAGTGAGGAAAGTATAATGAAAAAACAAAGGAATATTTCGTGGATGTATATTCGTTACTCTATGTTGTCCTCTGTGAGTATCGCACTTATTTGTACAATTGTATATGTATGGAAAAGCGAGCAACAAGTTTATGATTTACTATGGAAAGAATCCATTGCTTCTGTTCCAATTGGCTTGTTTATTATGAGTACGAGTCTTCTTATCGGAGGAATTGTAGGATATGCAATCGGTTATTATATAGAGCAGCGTATACAAGGGTTAAATACTTTTCTATTTGAAGTAGAGCGAGGGAATTTTCCAAGTGATGTTTCATTTACTGCGGACGATGAATTTCATGAAGTGGAACGAAAAGTAATTGGTCTTGCTCGTCGCTTAGAAGAGCAAGCTGGGCTATTTCAAAAAGTAACGAATGAACGAGCCCATTGGAATGAAGAGATGAGACAAGAAGCGATTTCTCAAGAAAGGCATCGATTAGCGAGAGAGCTGCATGATTCTGTAAGTCAGCAGCTTTTTGCAATGTCGATGATGATGTCAGCCATTAATGAACAAGTAGCTAAAATTCCAGACACGACGAAAAAACAGTTGCAGCTTGTTGAGAATATGGTTGTAAATGCACAATCAGAAATGAGAGCATTGCTCCTTCATTTACGCCCAGTGCAGTTAGAAGGTAAGAAACTAACAGAGGGTATAGAAGAATTATTAACAGAACTGTCTAGAAAGCAACATATGAAAATTGAATGGTTAATTGAACCGATTCAATTAAAAAAAGGTGTAGAGGATCATTTATTCCGTATTGTACAAGAGGCGCTGTCTAATACTTTACGGCATGCGAAGGCAAAGAAAACCGAAGTACGCCTTCGTAAAATTGATCAATATGCGATTTTGAAAATTATTGATGACGGTGTTGGGTTTAAAGTTGGGGTTAATAAGGCTGGTTCATACGGTTTAAGGTCAATGCAAGAGCGAGTTCATGAAATTGGTGGTACATTAAAAGTTCTTAGTTTTCCGAATAAAGGTACGCAAATAGAAGTGAAAGTACCTATTATGATTGAGAGAGGGGGAGAATCATGATAAAAGTATTACTAGTTGATGATCATGAAATGGTTCGAATGGGTGTATCAGCATATTTATCAACGCAGCCAGATATTGAAGTAGTTGGAGAAGCTGAAAATGGAAGAAAAGGTTCAGAGTTAGCTTTGCAATTAAGACCGGATATTATTTTAATGGACCTTGTTATGGATGAGATGGACGGGGTTGAAGCGACACGTGCTATTATTCAAGAATGGCCAGAAGCGAAAATTGTAGTTGTAACGAGCTTTTTAGATGATGAAAAGTTATATCCTGTTATTGAGGCGGGAGCGACAAGTTATTTATTAAAAACATCAAGAGCGAGTGATATTGCAGACGCTGTAAGAGCTACTTATGATGGGGAAACGGTATTAGAGCCGAAAGTTACTGGCAAAATGATGTCTCGTATGCGTCAGAAGAAAGAACAGCCTTTGCATGAGGAGTTAACAGAAAGAGAGTCTGAAATTTTGTTATTAATTGCAGAGGGGAAAAGTAATCAAGAGATTGCAGATGAGTTGTTTATTGCCCTTAAAACAGTAAAGACACATGTGAGTAATATATTAAATAAGCTAAATGTAAGTGACCGGACACAGGCGGTTATTTATGCGTTTAGACATCAATTGACGAAATAAGAAGGAAGCTTTGACTATATATGGTCAAAGCTTTTTGTTGACGGTTATTTATGTAAGCGTTATCATTAAGGTGTTAACAGTACATACAAAGGGGAGAGAGTGTATGTTAGTTCAAACGATATTTGGAATGGATGAAACGAAAAAATTAGGTAACTATGTGAATGCGTTGCAAGCACTTTGTGAACAATATGATATTGAAACAGATCGTATTGCAATTATTGAGGCAACAGAAGAATATTATTTATTTCTAGTGAAGCAAGAAGATTGCTATGATGTTGTAAAAGTAGAAACAGTGGATACGAATATTGATTACTATACGAAAGCCTATAAAGTAAGTAGCTTTAATCATACTTCTTATCAAATGTAAAAAACTCCCGAAATGGGAGTTTTTTTATGATACTTTCGATTCAGGTGAATGATCCGTTAATGGTACTGCTTTTGCACCACTTAATTTTGCGATAGCAAAACCGATAATAGCCCCAACTAATGCTGGTACTAACCAGCCGATTCCTTCATTATATAATGGAATAAACTCGAAATAAGATGTGATAGATGAAACAGGAATATTCCCTTGTTTTAATCCATCAAATACGCTCACAACTGCAGATCCAATTAACGCACCTACATAAACAGAACGATATCCACCGAAATATTTATGGAGTAATGATAGTAATACGAGTACAATCGCAATTGGATATACAACAAGTAAAATAGGAACAGAGATTGCGATAATTTTTGTTAAACCTAAGTTGGCAACTAATAATCCTAATGTGCAAATGACACTTGCTAACATTTTGTATGAAAATTTCGTTAATAATGTTGAGAAGTATTGACTGCATGCAGATACAAGTCCAATACATGTTGTTAAGCAAGCGAGTGTAACGATAAGAGATAATAGAATTAGACCATATGGACCAAGTAATTGTTGTACGATAACGGTAAGTAGCTGTCCGCCATTTGTTGCGTATCCGAGAGAAACACTAGTTGTACCGAGCCAGCCAAGTGCACCATATACAAGTACGAGACCAGTAGCGGCAATAAGTCCTGCCTTTGCTGTTGCGATGGCAATTGATTTACGGTCATTCACACCTTTTGAGCGAATTGCATTTACAACGATAATTCCAAATGCAAGTGCTGAAATGGTATCCATCGTTAAGTATCCTTCCATAAAACCTTTGAAAATTGGAGAAATTTGATACTCTTGCATTGCTGGTCCGGATTGTCCGAGGGGTGTAAATACACCCTTAACGAATAATGAGAAAATAGAGAGTAATAAAATAGGTGTTAATATACTTCCGATACGATCGACGAGTTTAGAAGGATTTAAACTAAGCCAAAATACGATAGCAAAGAAGATGACTGTGTATAAAAATAGCGTTAGGCTGCTAGAGCGAATAGTTTCTGGTAAGAAAGAACTAACTCCCATTTCATAAGCGACATTAGCAACACGTGGGATGCCCATAGATGGACCGATTGCAATGTATACAACTACCGTAAAGAATATTCCGAATAATGGGTGAACATGACTTGCAAGTTGTTGCATTCCATTTCCTGATAGAGAAATGGCGATAACAGTAAGTAGCGGTAAGCCGACTCCTGTTAGTAAAAAACCAATCATTGCTGGCCAAAAGTTTTCACCAGCATTTTGTCCAAGCATTGGAGGGAAAATTAAATTGCCTGCTCCAAAAAATAAAGAAAATAGCATAAGACCTGTGAAAAAAACATGTTTTTTTGATACAGTGTTCATTGTTTTTTTTCTCCTTTTTTGTAAATTCATTGTAAGAACACAAAAAACTCGTCCCTTAAGAAAGGGACGAGTTATATTTACCCGCGATACCACCCTAATTTATACATGTAGAAATATATCTATATGTATACGGCTTTACAACGTACAACATGATACGTGTTCCTTGTAACGGGGGACGACCGGTAAGAACTTACTTCAGCATTCGGTTCTACTTCTCGGAGATGATTTTCGGTTACGAACTGAGCATTGGCTTTCAGCAAAATACCAACTCTCTGGGGAACAGCTCTATAACATACTCGTTCTCGTCAATGAATTTTTATTCAAGTATTCTGACAACATTTTCACATGTTTTTTTTAGAAAGTCAACATATTTTTTGGGAAATACACTTTCCTGTAGAAATATAGCTGAGAATATAAGGGTTAATGCTATTTGTAAAAATGCTGTAAAACATTATAGAGAATTGTAAAGTTTATGGAGAAAATCGATATTTATAGGAGTAAGGAAGGAATTGTTTGAATTTACAGAGAATAATACAACAATCCACTTGCTGGAAAGAACAAACCAAAAGAGGTGACTGAAATGCTTGCGATGGGAGTATTATTTGGCATTATTGCTATAATTGGTTTTATGTGGTTATATTATTCGCGTTCGTTTAAACAAGCAGAAGTTTTACTCTTTCAAAAAGGTAGTTTGTTGACAAATCAGTCTAGATATTTAGTATGTCCGAAGTGTGGAAGTGCACAGGCCAGGAGTGGAGGATATCAAGAGTGTTGCAAAATTAGATTATGAAAGAAGGAAGCCTCACATTATTTTGTGAGGCTTCCTTCCTTACAATTTTTTCGCGCTCCAAATTGTCCAACGATCTCTTTCGATGATAGGAGAGACGTTTTGTAATGCCGTTTGGATATGATGTAGAAGTTGAGAAAGTTCATTATCTGTTAATTCATATAGAATGGATCTTCCGGTTCGAGGAGATAAATCTTGCAGCAATGCTTCTACAGAATCATGTATTTTTCGTACTTCCCATTGTGTTTGTATAGGGAACACTTGAAGAGAATATTTTTGTAATTCTTGCTGTATCGTAGTGGTTTTTGGTCTTCTTTTTGATTCTATTTCAATGAGTTTTGGAAATACAGAGAAAAAATATCCACGAATGTGTTCAGGACTTCCTGGAATTGTACAATCTTCAATAGTTCGGTCTTGTAAAATCAGTGTACCGTCTTTTTTTAATATGCGAGAAGCCTCGCGTATAAATATAGGGATATCTTGTAGGTGATGAATGACTGCACGCGAAATGATAAGGTCGAATGTTTCGTTAGGGTATGGAATATTATGCGCATCACCGTGAATGAATGAAATGTTTGGAAAGGCCTTACAATTTTCTTTTGCAGCTTGTAATATTTCTTTTGAAAAATCAAGCCCAACAACACTTTCGGCTCCCATAAGAGCCATTTCTTTCGTATAAATGCCGCCACCACAACCTATATCAATTACTTGTTTATTTTGCACATCTACAATATTGTTTATTGTTTCCTGCCATGAAATATGTGCGTTACGATTTGCATACGTATACTTATTATTTGCATCATGAAAATTAATGGACATTGTAAAATCCTCCCTTCAGTGTATAGTATAGCTCATTCTATATAATGTAACGTTTTTGTTTTATGTATGAATATTATAAGAATTTCTTATTGAAAAGGAGAATCGATTTGAAAGGGAAATATTTAATGTTTTTATGTGTTATTTTACTCGCGTCGTGTGGCCAAGCCGAGCAAAAGAAAGAATCAAAACAAGTAGAGGAGACAGTGAATGAAGTGAAAGAACCATTACAAGTAACTGTTATGCAAAAAGGTAAAGAAGAAAAAATTTTAAAGAAAATGGATGCGGAGTTGGTGGTGGATATTATAAACAAAGCGGAAAAACAAGAAGTAACGGGTAGTTTTGGTGAACCGGAATATGAAATACAAATTAGTAGAGATGGGAAAAAAGAAACATATTATGCATGGCTAAGAGGAGAAGACCGCCGAGGATGGGTGCAGTATAAGCAAGATATGTATATGCTTAACGAAAAAGATACGGAAAAACTTTTGGCTATCTTTCCAAAGATTCCAGAACAAAAAGAAGATGAGATGCAGGTAGGGCCTTTAACAGAAGTAACGAAAAAAGATTTGCAGATTACTGCGTTTCATATTAAAGCAGGGGATCAAAAAGTGAATTATACGGTACGTTATACGATTTCACAATCACTATATAATAAGTTAGCAAAGGAACAAGGATATTATTTGCAATTGATTTTCCCGGAAAAGGTTCAAAAATTAATTGGAGCAAAAGAGAGTGAAATGATTTCAGCTGAAAAAGTAAAGGAAGGGTATAAACAGTATGAATTGAATGTTACTGTTCCGATAAAAGATGCTTCAGAATCACAATTAAAATCATTAGAAACCTATTATGATAATTACGATTTGCAAATATTAAATAGTAAGAAAGAAAAAGTAGGAGCATTTCAAAACATTATTCAAATTGTTAAAGAGTATGGTGAAAAAATGAATTTACAAAGATAAATATGAATCGTAAAGTCTATAGGGCCTTTCCTAGGAAATGATAATAGAGGGGGAAGGCCCCCTCTATTATTTTGCTTTTGCAGATGGCTCATTCATTGATTTTCGTGTAATTAGAAAAGAAATCATAAGAGCAGAAAGAATAATAAGGGCTATAAATAAGTGATTTGGCAACCAATCTAATAATAATACGTAACTGACGGTATAAAAAATAAGAGTTGAAGCTAAAAACGATAGCGCGCCTATCATAAGAGATTGTAATTTCATTTGTATTGACCTCCTTTTACTTTTATTTTTGGCTAAAAATGGATGAAATAAACATTATTTCTAACAATAGAAAAAAATATGTCATAATAGAGAAAAGAATAAGTTTTGATGAGTGTATATGACTCAGTAAAGAGAAGTAAAGGAGAGGAATATGAAAAATAATCAAAAAGGATTATGGGGAATTATTGTTGCAATAGGGTTATTTTTACTATCTAAGTTAAAATGGGTATTTGCCATTTTTAAGTTAGCAAAATTTTCAACAGTATTTAGTATGTTTTTATCGCTTGGTGCATACGCAGCCATATATGGTTGGAAGTTTGGGGTAGCACTTGTTTATTTGTTGTTTGTACATGAGATGGGGCATTTATGGGCAGCGAGAAAGAAAGGTATACCAACATCGCCAGCAATCTTCATACCTTTTATGGGGGCTCTTATTGGGATGAAAGAGATGCCGAAAAATGCAAAAGATGAAGCATACATTGCGTATATGGGACCTTTTTTCGGATTGCTTTCATTTTTACCTGCGATCCCACTGTATATAATAACGAAAGAGCCGTTTTGGGCGCTTATTATTTTACTTGGAAGTATGATTAATTTCTTTAACTTAATTCCAGTTTCTCCGTTAGATGGAGGACGAATAATTTCAGTTGTAAGTACGAAAATTTGGGGAGCAGGGCTAGTTTTACTACTTGGCTATTCAATTTACTTCAAAAGTATTTTAGGTGGATTTATTGTTATTATCGGTTGTATGGAATTGTATAGAGTAATAAAGAGAGATGAACCGATTAAGGAATTAGGATATAAAATCGATGGAATGAAAGAATATGTTGCTAGGCTTGAAGAGGAATTAAAAGAAACTGGTGCGGTGCATCGAACTATTTATATGATTCATCATGAGATGAATGTATTAAGACAAAGAGAACGTGAAAAAGAATTAAAAACAGGAGAACTTCAAAAGATTGAAGTGCTAGAGTACCTTTTACCAAAGTTTGAGCCACTTGATTATGTTCCATATGAAGATGAAAAAGAAATGCATACAATTCATATAAGAGAAGCATTTGAAATGTCAGAAAGAAAATTAAATGAATGGGAAAGAGAAAAGGAACAACAAGAAAATTATTATAAAGTCGATACGAAAACGAAATGGACAGTATTTGCTTGTTATATCGGATTAATGGCTATACTCGGTTATACAGCTTATGAAGGTTATGTTGTTTTACAAGAGCATTTACCAAGGAGAAGTTTGTAAAAAAATAGTGTCGAAATGACAAGAAGGATTTAAACAGGAATTACATTTCTACGAGAGAATGTTACAAGTGTAACAGTACATTGTAATATTCATAGTAGAGAAGGGGTTCTGTATATGAAGAAATTGTTAAGTGTATTGGTAACTATTACTGTGATGGCAATAGCGAGCTATAGTCTTATGAAAGTACTATTATATTATGCGAATAAGTCTGCTGGAGTAAATACAGTAGCACAAATAGAAGAGGTGCAAGAGAAGAAGAAGACACTCGATTTTGTTCGTACGACACATGAAAGTTATAATGATTTCTTGAATTATGGTAAGGCAGAGAAATATACAGATGGGGACTGGAAACATTTTAAACAATGGTTTCAAGAGCAAGAAGTCTCTTTAAAAAATATACATAAAGAAATAAAAAATGAAAAAATAAAACGCGATGTGAATAGAAGTTATGAAATTGTAAAAAAAGGTGTGGAGCTTCATAATATGGAGTATGTAATCTATGCTCATCGCGTATATCATGATTTGGATATAATTATGAATAAATATAAAGGTGAAACGAATATATGGGGGTATACAGAGTTTGGAAACGGGCAGAATATAAAAGTAATTGAACAAGCAATACAAACAAAGTAGTAGGCTAGCTAGAATTCTAGTTAGCTTTTTTTGAGCGCAATTAATGAGGGCTAATTAAAATTCACTTAATATGTGCATTGTTCATATATTTTTCACAAAAACACCATGTTAATAGTGATTAAAATCACAATATGTATTATACAATTCAGTTAAACTAAAAACAGTTAAGGAAATAGAGGAGTGGGATACAATGTTAAGTGCAAAAACAATTGAAATCGTAAAGTCAACAGTACCGTTATTACAAGAAAAAGGCGTTGAGATTACAACGAGGTTTTATCAAATTTTATTTTCGGAACATCCGGAGTTATTGAATATTTTCAACCATACGAATCAGAAAAAGGGAAGACAACAACAAGCATTAGCAAATGCTGTTTATGCAGCTGCAATGTACATTGATAATTTAGAAGCTATTATTCCAGTTGTAAAACAAATCGGTCATAAGCATAGAAGTTTAGGTATTAAAGCAGAGCATTATCCAATAGTAGGTACATGCTTACTACGAGCGATTAAAGAGGTCGCAGGCGCACCTGATGAAGTTTTAAATGCATGGGGAGAAGCATATGGCGTCATTGCTGATGCATTCATTAGCATTGAAGCGGGTATGTATGAAGAAGCTGCACATAAAGAAGGTGGATGGAAAGATTTCCGCAACTTTGTGATTGTTAAAAAAGTGAAGGAAAGCGACGTTATTACATCATTTTATTTAAAACCTGAAGATGGCGGGAAAGTTTCTTCATTCATCCCAGGACAATATGTAACGATTCAAATAAATATTAAAGGTGAAACATATACACATAATCGTCAATATAGCTTGTCTGATGCTCCAGGAAAAGAATATTATCGTATTAGTGTAAAGAAAGAAAAAGGTGTAGATACACCAGATGGTAAAGTATCTAATTACTTACATGATCATGTAGGGGAAGGAGATGTCTTACCAGTAAGTGCACCAGCGGGAGATTTCGTTTTAAATATGGATTCAACGTTACCTGTTGTACTAATTAGTGGTGGGGTAGGTATTACACCGATGATGAGCATGTTAAATACGCTAATTGAACAAGAATCAAAGCGTAATGTATGCTTTGTTCATGCGGCGATAAATAGTAATACACATGCGATGAAAGAGCATGTTGAGACAGTAGAAAAAGAGTATGAACAAGTTAAAGCATATACTTGCTATTCTTCACCGACAGAGCAAGATGTGGAAATGAAGAATTTTGATAAAGAAGGATTCATTGAACGTGAATGGTTACAAACTATTATTCCAACAACTGAAGCAGAATTTTATTTCTGCGGTCCAGTACCATTTATGAAGCATATAAATGCTGCATTAATTGATTTGGGTGTTAAACAAGAGAACATTCATTATGAATTTTTCGGTCCCGCAGCAAGCTTACAATAGATTAATGTTGCCAAGCAAAAAACGAGGTATTATTTTACCTCGTTTTTTGCTTGTTCTCTTAATAAGCGATTAACTGTTTCGCGGCGTACACCTATGAGCTGACCAATTTCAGTTTGTGTTAATATTTCATAAATAGGGATGTCACCTAAATATAAGGTGAACCACTCTTGTAAACGATGAAGGCGCTCTTTAGGAGAGACAGTTGTCAATTGATCGATACGCTGTTGCATCATTCTTAACTTCGATTGTAATTGTATAGCGATATTTTCATATGATGCAGGATTTGCCTGAAGTTTGTCGTACCATTCATTGCTAGTTATAGGCTCCACTTCTGTTTTCATTAAAGCGATAGCTGTACCGTGATATTCCTTCGGTGAAATTAAAGAATGGTGAGGTATCGTTTCACCAGGAACGATAATATTAAATAAAAATGGTGTTCCGTCTTCTTCTAACCGAATAACTTTTAATAAACCTGTTTTTATAAAATATAATGGACCGTCCTCACCTTGACGGAATAATACATCTCCCTTATGTAGAATCAATGTTAGCCCCCCATTAAAACATTTCTATTTCTTATATTTTAGCGTATATGTATAAAGACAATATGCTTTTTAAACAGCAATTTCATTGACGAAATGTATGCTATTACAGTAGTATACTATTTAGTGTGTAATAGTACTAGCAATGAATACGCTGTAGGGGGTTTAGTATATTGTTAGATGCGATGAAGATGACGGATATGAGAATTCCGGCGAATGCTATCATTCATGTAGAAGAGATGAAAGGTGGAGTCGTTTTATCCGTTGAAATAGACGGCCAAATTATTTATACGATGGCTTATGATGAAGAAACAGATAGTTATGCTGAATTATATGATCGAAACGATAAGAGGGCGTGCCAAGTACATGAAGACTTTATGGGATGGTCACTTCTTCACTAAAAAGATGTCAATATGACATCTTTTTTTATTGAATCGATAGATTATACAAAGAAATGAAATATAAGGATAAAATTTGTAATAAATGATTTTGCATTGTTAGCACTTTGTAACTGTAAGATAACTGTTTTTTCGCTATCATAAAGATAACAGTCATAGCTATAGGAGTGATCAACTTGAAGAAATTACATATTTCAAATTTTATGCTATTAAGTGTTTGTTTAGTTTTATTTGTTCTCCTAGGAGCCTTTTTATATTCATGTGTATAAGAAAAAACGCATTCTAGAAAGAACGCGTTATAAAAATGAAGTAATGATTAATCTAGTTCCAAGAATAATTAATGTGATACGTAATAAATTAATTACTGCATTACCGCTTAATTTTGTGTTAATATAAGCCCCGATTTTTCCGCCAATCCATGCACCAGGAATAAGAATTAATGCATAAGCCCAGCTGACATTTCCTAGAGAGATGTGAGTTAAAGAACTTACAATTGCTGAGAGAAATACGATAAACATTGAAGTTGCTACAGCAATGTGTGCTGGGAACGCAAAAAGGAGCATCATCGCTGGCACAAGTAAGGCACCACCACCGATTCCAAATAATCCGGATATAAATCCAACTATAAAGGCAATAAAGATAGCGAGAAATGGTGGAAATTGATAGTCTACAGTATTTCCTTCGTTATCTGTAAAAGATCGCTTAATTACAGTCATATTTGATAGGGAAAGAGGTTTCAATTTGTCTCGTAGTATAAGAAGAATGGAGACGAATATAAGAAAAATCCCAAAGTATAAAGAAAATGTATCTTGGTTTAAAAATTTGTTTGCCCATGATCCGATAATACCACCAGGGCCACTCCCGATAAATAAAATAAGTCCACTTTTATAATCTACCCGTTTATGTTTCATATAAGTAAGGGTAGAAGCCAGCCCTGTAAAAACGACTGTTACCATAGAAGTTCCTACTGCGAGTTGTGGTGATAAACTGTGTAATCCAATTAATAACGGAACGATAATAATTCCGCCTCCAAGTCCGACTAGGCTCCCGACTGTCCCGGCGATTAATCCGATGAAAAGTAACATGATGTATTCCAAAATTGCCAACTCCTCTATATAACTTATCCATCAATCATTATACACGCTTTTTAATAAGAAATAGGCATGTTCACAAAAAAGTCGTCTTCCTAGAAAAATAAGGAAGACGACTTTTGATTAAAAAATTAAGTGTAATAAGCAGTAAAATAATGCAGCTAAAGAAGCTGAAATAGGAAGTGTAATAACCCATGTAATTAACATGCGTTTTGCAGTTCCCCATTTTACACCTTTCACACGATGTGAAGCACCAACCCCTAAAATAGAAGAAGAGATAACGTGCGTTGTACTAACCGGTAAGTGAATGAATGTTGCGCCGAAAATAACAAGTGATGATGATAAATCAGCAGCTACACCATTTACAGGACGAATTTTCATAATTTGTCCACCGACAGTTTTAATAATTTTCCATCCACCGACAGAAGTACCAAGACCCATTGCGATTGCACAACATAATTGTACCCAGAATGGGATGTCGTCAGAAGTATGATAGTTATTGGCCATAAGAGCCATCGTAATGATTCCCATTGCTTTTTGTGCATCATTCGTACCATGCGTATAAGCTTGTAATGCAGCGGTGAAAATCTGGAATATACGGAAGTTTTTGTTCGTTTTCGTTAAGTTAAAGTTTTTAAAGACCACTTTAAAAATACTATATACGATGTAACCAATAACAAAAGCGATAATCGGTGAAATGATTAAAGCTTCAAGAATTTTTATGAACCCTTTAAGATTTAATGAGCTAATACCAGCAGCAGCAATGGCTGCACCTGCGATTGCGCCAATAATCGCATGGGAAGAACTACTTGGAATACCGTAGTACCAAGTAATCAAATTCCAAGCTATTGCCGCAAGCAAAGCAGCTAAAATTACAAGAGAACCATTTTGCAAGGCAAATGGGTCAACGATATCTTTTGTAATCGTTTTTGCTACACCTGTAAATGTCATCGCACCTAAAAAGTTCATAATAGCTGCCATAATAATTGCATGTCTAGGCTTTAGAGCTTTCGTTGAAACAGCCGTTGCAATAGCGTTTGCTGTATCGTGAAATCCATTGATAAAGTCAAAAGCTAAAGCGCAAATGACTACTAAAACGGTCAGTATCAAGAGTGTATCCATGATCAAACTCCTTACGCGTTCTTCATAATGATTGTTTCTAATACGTTTGCAACGCTTTGACAGCTATCAGCTACTTCTTCAAGCTCTTCGTAAATCTCTTTAAATTGAATAATCTTAATCGGATCTTTCTCACGAGAGAATAAGTGCTTAATCGCATGACGGCGAATATCATCACATTGTGACTCGTAATCCTTAATCTTAATCGCATTTGTACGAATATCGACTAATTTCTTTTTAGACAGTAGTTCAACAGAGTTTGCAATCTCAATTGCACATTGATTAATTGCTTCAACGAATTTAATCATGTATTCATCAGCTTCTGTAATAGAATACATTTCGAATAGACCAGCACTGTGATCTAATCCGTCTAATACATCATCCATACTCATTGCAAGCTGTAGGATGTCTTCACGTTCAATAGGAGTAATAAATGCTTTGTTTAGCTCCATAATGATTTCGTGAATGAATGAGTCACCTTTTGACTCATACTCTTTCATGCGCATAGAAAACTCTTTTAAATCGCTAGCATTTTTAATTTTATACTCCACGAAAAACTGCGCGCCTTCTTTTAAATTTTCGGAAACATTCATTAGCATTTCAGAAAATTTATCTTTCTTTGATTTAAAGACCATTATTGTTACCCCCACAAAAGTAATATATGTAAAATATATTGGCTAATCAATTCTAACAAAAAACTGTCGTTTTTTAAAACATTTTATCGAAAAGTTTACAAAAACTTAACATAACTCTCATTGTTGCATTAATAATATTAATATTAATGGTGAATATCTTACTTGTAGAATGTCCTTTTCTTGTAAAAAGTATGAATGTGAAAGAAAAGCTTTACACTATAGGAACGACTACGTTATTATAATAAATTTAAAAGGAGGTATATTCTTCCTTTTAAAAAGAAGCGTGTAAACAAACGAAGGAAGTGAACGAATGAAATTGAAGAGCACTCACTTTAAAAAAACGCTTGAGTGGTTCAATCAGAGGAAGAAACTACGCAATTCATTAATTGTATTGGGAAGTTTGCTTGCTACTCTATTTATTGTTGTAAATATAATAATTTCCATTCAAGATATATCTGAATTAAAACAAGCTGTTCCACAACCGACTTTAATTTATGATGCAAATAATGAAGTTGCGACTAAATTAGCTTCTTCTAAAACCGAAGGGGTTAAAAGGAAAGATATTCCTGATATTATGGTTCAAGCAATTGTTGCAGTAGAAGATAAGGAATTTTTTAGTCATCATGGTATTTACTATAGTGGAATCATAAGTGCTGTATTTAAGAACATTACAGCCGGTGAAGTTGTGGCAGGTGGTAGTACAATTACACAGCAACTGGCGAAAAATGTATTTTTAACGCAAGACCGTACATTCTCACGGAAAATAAAGGAATACTTTCTAACGAAAAAAATAGAACGTACCTATACGAAAGATGAAATTATTGAAATGTATATGAATCAAATTTATTTTGGTGAAGGTGCTTGGGGGATAAAAAGAGCAGCTAAATCTTATTTTGATAAAGAGGTAAAAGACTTAACAATTTCAGAAGCTGCAACGATTGCAGGATTAATTAAAGCGCCATCTGCGTATTCGCCGTATAAAAACTTTAATAAATCAATTGAAAGACGTAATGTCGTATTAGGTTTAATGAAGGAGCAAGGATATATTTCTGAAGAACAATATAATCAGGAGAAAGAATCAGGTCTTGTATTACGACGTGGTGTTGACGATAAATATAAGGGGAAATATTCTCAATACGTAGATTATATTGTTAGAGAAGCGATGGACAAGTATGAATTAACACAAAATGAAATTTTAGCAGGTGGTTATCGTATTTATACGGAACTTGACCCGAAAAAACAACAAGCGGTTGAAGATGTTGTGAATAATGATAGTTATTTTAAAGATAGTGGTTCAGATCAGCTTATGCAAACTGGAGTGGTCCTTATGAATCCAAAAACTGGCGGTGTTCCGGCTTTAGTTGGAGGTAGAGGTCCTTATCAATTTTTACAGTTTAATCATGCAACACAATTAAAAAGACAGCCAGGTTCAACGTTAAAGCCTCTTGCAGTGTATGTACCAGCGTTAGAGCAAGGATATGAAGTATACGATGTCTTAAAAGATGAACCGTTTAATATTAAAGAATATGCACCACAAAATAGTGATCATACGTTCCATGGTAATGTGACGATGTATGAAGCAGTGGCAAAGTCATATAATGTTTCAGCAGTTTGGCTATTAGAGCAAATTGGATTAGATAAAGGGTTGAAATCTTTAGAGCGGTTTGGTATTCCATTAGAGCCTGAAGACCGTACGTATCCGATTGCTTTAGGAGGTATGCATGTAGGGACTTCGCCATTTGTAATGGCTCAAGCGTATAGCGCATTTGCAAATGATGGCGTCCAAGTAGAAGCTCATGCCATTAGAGAAATCCAAAATGCTGAAGGAGAAACAATTGGAAAATGGTATAAGAAAGAAACTCGTGTGACGAACGAGAAAGTTGCCCAAAAGATGACATACTTATTAAAAGGTGTTATTGAAAGGGGAACAGGTGAAAAAGCGAAAGTTAATAATATCGATACCGCAGGCAAGACAGGGACTACCCAGCTTGTAAATGGACCAAGCACTGGTGCGAAGGATTCGTGGTTTGTGGGATACACACCGGATTTAGTAGGTGCGATTTGGGTAGGGTATGATAAAACGGATAGTGAGCATTATGTGCCAGGAGGCAGCCAAATTACAACGACAATGTTCCGGGACATTATGAAGAAAGCGGATGGAAATCCAACTCAAAAGGCATTTCAGTTATCTCTAATACCTGAGGCGGATTATACAAAACAATTAAAAACGATTGAGGAAGAAAAACGAAGGAAAGAAGAAGAGAAAAAACGAAAAGAAGAGGAACAACAAAGAAAAGAACAGCAAAGTGAATGGATAGATAAAGTAAAAGAGTGGATTCCATTTTGGTAAAAAAAGAGGCGAATAACGAGTTCGCCTCTTTTTTATGAGAAATGAGTGATTTTATCTCGATTCAAAATGTGGCAACAGAAAAGAAGTTAGGTGAGAATCGAGCTGCCTATAAAAATTTGATTGGTTTAACTTAATAATCAGTGAGGTGGGAAAAGTTTCAGTTTATTTATTTAGCGTAACATTGGTACTGCCGAAGGATTGAGAATCATACGTGACGGTTATTATTCCTTTACTAATAGGTTCATATGGTAATTCCTCTTCGTAACTGCCAGTATTTTCATTATGGATAGAGAGTGTTATTTCATCAACGTCTTTATTTTTATATTGATCTTTAATCGTTTCAGCGATTTGAAGTAGGTTTTCATAACTAGAAGCTTCTGTAATAAGCATTCCTTTTATAACTTTTTTTTCGTTTTGTGTGGAAGAGGAATACGGGACTTTATTTTGTTTTGTATACAGAAGTTCGTATGGAACTGTTTTTCTTTCTGCTTTTGAAACATTTGAATATTTTAGAGTTAAAAGAAATCCTATACATAAAATTATGCAGACCATAAGAACAAACCAAAAACGTGTCAGTGATATAATTCGCATTATCATCCCTCTTTCATGTCTTTGTCTTCACTATTCATCATACAAAAAGAGGATTAAGCTAGAGTAAATTTGAAGTAAAGAAACGTAAAGAAGGAGCACTTATCCTCCAAAATAAGTGTTCCTTTTTATTAAAAGAGAGATTTAACTTACAATCAAAATAATACAAATTACTATAAATCAAATATTCTTGGTCGTTCAAAAATAAGGTGAAAACTAAAAGTTAGTAAATTCGGAAGACTGATAGTGTAGCTGTTGTGTCACCAGTGTTAGGGATGGAAATAGTCTTTACTATATAATAAAATGAAAATTAAACTGAATTAGTGATGGACAAACTACTATTTCAAAAAAAATAAGAAGTTTACCTATCTTGCGAAAACAAAGAAAAATCAAGAGGTAGAGAAAGATTTATATAAGTAAAAAAGAATAGGCTAGAATAAAAAAACTGCACGCCAATTGTTAGGTTATATCTAACAATTGGCGTGCAGTTTGTGGAACAGTCCAACATTTTTAACGATTAATTCTTTCGTGGTTTGTTTTAAGTAAAATTGGGATAGAAATAGTGAAAGTTGTACCATTTTGATTACTAGTAACTTTTAATATGCCATTATGATTTTGAATAATTTTCTTCGTTACTGATAACCCCAGTCCCGTTCCTGAGTCTTTTGTAGAGAAAAACGGATCAAATATATATTCTTGAATAGCTAGAGGAATGCCGGTTCCATTATCTTTAAAAGTAATACGAACAAAATTATCTAAGCGATAACTAGTAATTTGAATAGAAAGAGGTTCTTCACCTTGAGCATCGACAGCGTTTTGAAATAAATTTAAAAAAACTTGCACGAGTTCATGACGATCAATATTGACGAGTACATTATCTAATTCAGCAGAAAAATCATAATCAATAGAAATGTTGTGCAAAAAAACTTCACTAGCGAGTAACTGTTGAATATACTCGCGTAAAAACGTATTGATGGGAAAAGGTTCTCTAGTAAATTCACGTGTTTTTGAAATAGCTAAAAATTTTGTGATAATACTATTTGCACGATCCAGTTCAGGAATGAGGAGGTTTTTAAACAATTCTTTATTGGATGGCGAAACGCTATCTTGTAAAAATTGCAAGTACCCCCGTACCGTTGTAAGGGGATTTCGTACTTCATGTGCAATACCTGCTGCAATTCGTCCAGCTAAGGAAAGCTTTTCGGCGTCACGTTCTGTATTCAAATAATGGAATACGCTAATAATTCGGAAAATCTCTCCATTATAATCACGAATAATGCGGTTGTTTACGATGCCGTAGTTTTTGTCTAAAACTTCTTCATTATATATTTCAGTTCCCGTTTTTAACGTTTCCATAGCTTTAATTTGTTCTTCAGGTAGCTTTAATAATTGCTGAATTGGTTTTCCGATTATAGAATTTCGTATTACACCAAAATCATCTGCTGCAGCTTGATTACATAATGTAATGTTACCTTTATTATCAATAAAAGTGACGTGATGCGAAAAAGCATCGAAAATATGAACAAAATGTTTTTCGAGCTGTTCAAATAAGAACAATGAATCGCAAGTAAGCTGAAAGGTAGGCTCTTTATCTTCTTTTTGTATGTGCTGAATAGAATGAGACGTTCTCGTTTTTTTTATTTGTAAACCAATATGTGGATTTTTATATGTGAAATGATGCGGTAATTGATTCACAAGCTCTTCATAAAACCGTATTTTATTTTCTAATTCTTTAATTCGATTTTCATGAGATAAAGTAGTATCGTCTTGAAGCATAAATAAATAACTCCTCAATTTATAAATTCTTCCATATAGTATATCATATTTTTATACGGAGACTCTTAAAGAAAGAGATACTTTATGAAATTGGTCGGATGGGATTTTTTATGATGAAAATAGAATGAGTTTAAGATGAAGTTGGGAAGGGAGGAATTCGTTTGCTTTTCATTGGAGTGACGGGATGGGGAGATCATGATTCTTTATATATTAATCCCTATGAAAATAGAAATAAATTGCGAACTTATAGTGAACATTTTCCTATTGTAGAAGTAGATAGTTCATTTTATGCGATACAACCTGCACGAAATTATACAAAATGGGCGATGGAAACGCCAAAAGATTTTTCTTTTATAGTAAAAGCTTATCAAGGAATGACAGGACATATGAAAGGTGAAATTCCTTTTTCTACGTTTGATGAGATGTTTGATGTGTATAAACAATCAATTCTTCCTTTAATAGAAGCGAATAAATTAAAAATGATTTTATTTCAATATCCACCATGGTTTGATTGTAAAATGAAAAATGTAGATTTACTCCGATACACGAAAGAAAAAATGGAAGGTTTCCCATGTGCAATAGAATTTCGAAATCAAACATGGTTTTATCCGGAAATGAGAGATAAGACGTTACAGTTTTTAGAACAGGAAAAATGGATTCATACAATTTGTGACGAGCCACAGGCAGGAATAGGATCAGTGCCGCTTGTATTAGAGGCAACAAACCCAGATATGACGTTAATACGCTTTCATGGTCGAAATATTCATGGCTGGCTGGATAAAGGAGAAAATTGGAGGGCGGTTCGCTGTTTATATCGCTACAATAATAAAGAATTGGAAGAATGGGTAGAACGACTAGAGCAATTAAAAAAGAAGTCAAAGGACATATACGTATTATTTAATAATAATTCGGGCGGGGATGCAGCGGATAATGCGAAACAACTTATGAAAATAATGAACATTACATATGGTGAGCCCAAGCCTGAGCAATTAAATTTATTTGAACGATGATAAACAAGAAAGGCACTGTACAAACAGGGGGAATGTACAGTGCCTTTCTATATGAAAAAGAGGGGTAACAATGTTACTGAGCGTTTGGTTGATTCATCAATTGTTGGCTTCGTAATAAATGATAATGGTTATCATTATCATTGTCAATGGTTTTTCGGAAAATAAATAAAAAACTTTTGATATTTTGAAAATAAATAAAAAAAGAACAGCGATTACTGCTGTTCTTTTCCATTGATGAATTGTTGTAAATCAAAAGGAGTTATCGCTTGGATAAATTCTTTTGAGATAAGTGTTTGAACAAGAGTGCTCTCAGAAATGCTAGCACCTGTTTTCTTTTCATAAGCTTGTTTTAATAAATCGAGTTTTTCAGCCGTTTCTTTCGGTAATTCAATTGTTAGTGTGTTCATAATTTCTCCCCCTTATTATTAGAGTACCACTACAGTATAGGAGAGACAAGAAAAGAGAATATGAAACATAAAAAAGGTTACCAGATTTATAAATGGTAACCTTTTTTATGTATAAGAGTTATTAAGCAATACCGATATACTTTAAAGTTTTTGATGGAGTACTGTGATCAAAGAAGTGTTGTAAAAATGCAATATCAACACCTGATTTGTATGCACAATAGCCCCAAGTTTTTCGAAGTGTATGTGAGCTAATCCCTTCTAATCCAACTTCTTTTGCAGCTTTGTTTAAAATGTACCATGCATGTTGTCTCGTAATAGATTTGGTTCCTTTTTGAGACTTTAATAATGGTTCATTACGTTTCCAAGTTTTACGTTCTTTCATGTAGTCTTCGATTGCGTGCTGTAAGTCTTCATTTACAGCAAACCATTTATGTTTCTTTACTTTTTCATTGTAAAATAAAATGGAATGGCGAACATTTTCATTTTCATCGATTACATCACTAACTTTTAATTGTAAGATTTCACTTACTTTTAAGCCAGAATTTACAGCTAATACGAATAATAAGCCATCACGTTTCGAAGATTGTAAAAGTATATTTTTGATAGTTTCTAATTGTTTTTCGTTTTGAATAGGTTGTCCTGCTTGTTTCATTTCACGCACTCTCCTCTTTTATATGTGTAAAGGAAAGGATTAACTTGTTTCTTACTATAAAGGGAGAGTGTGAATTTCATGTGAACTCCTAGTGAAATTAAGACAAATTATTTGACTTCTTTCACTTTTTGTAAATTAAAATAAAATACAACGCTATTAGTGGTATTATACACACCGTATTCGGCGTGATGGAGATCTAAAATGTTTTTTACAATGGATAACCCAAGGCCAGTACCTCCAGTATGACGGCTACGAGAAGCGTCTAAACGGTAGAAGCGATCCCAAATTTTTTCAAGGCTTTCCTCTGGAATAGGATTGCCTGTGTTTTCAATTTCGATTTTCACTGTATCTTCCGTTTCTACAACAGAGACGTGTATTTTTTCACCATCTGGAGTATATCGAATTGCATTGCTAAGTAAGTTTACAACTACTTGCTCAATACGGCTACGATTTGCTTTAACAAATAGAGAAGAGTCAGCATGGATGTCCACTTGTAAATGTTTTTCCTCCATGCTAAATAATAATTTTGTATAGATTTGTTGAATTAATTCACCGATTGAGAATGTCGACATTTCTAGTTTGTACGTACCAGATTCAAGTTTTGCTAATTCTAACATTTCAACAATAAGCCTGTTCATATTATCTGTTTCTTCCAAAATAACATTTGTATAATATGTCGTATCTTTACTTACGCCATCTTGAATACCTTCAGCGAAGCTACGAATAACACTAAGTGGTGTTTTTAATTCATGAGATACACCAGAAATGAATTCTTTTCTCGTTTTTTCTAATTGACGTTCGCGTTCAATATCTTGTTGTAATTTTGTATTGGCAACATTTAATCGGTCGATTCGATCTTTTAAATTTACAGAGAGTGTATTAATACTACCTGATAACCCGCCAATTTCATCGTCTGCTGTAACAGGTAACTTCTCGCTAAAATCAAAGTTGGCCATTTTTTTTGTAACGCGATTTATCTTAATTAATGGTTTAACAATGATTTTTGAGTAGTAGAAGGATAACAAAATAATAACGAGAAACACGATAATTAAGGCATAGACATAATAATCTTTTAAAACGAGCATCGCTTCATTAACAGGTTGCAAAGATGCTATCGCAAAAGCGTACTCCTTAATTTCTCCGTTTTCTATAATAGGTTTTACAAAGACACTATTTTTTATATTTTCCCCACTATCTAAAATGTACGTGTTTAATTGATTTGAATTAGAAGTACCTTGTCTAATAGTTCTTGCAAAATATTGAACAGCTTGTAATGTTTCAAAATCCTTTGCAAGACGAACCTCAGCCTTGGAAGGAAGCTGTAATTTAGATATTACCCCAGTAAAATCGATTGGAGAGCCAGTGTTATTATATCGATTTTTAAGTTTATTTTTAGATGGATTACCACTAATGGATTGAAAATCTGAATTGAATTGTTCATTTTCCCATCTAGTATTATTAGTTATTAATTCTTGAGGTGTTATGATATTATCTGATTGGAGTAGTCCATCCACATAAATTATTCCATCTTTTTTTAATCCTAAGTTTGCGAATTTATTATATTCTTCGGGTGTTAAAAGATTGTTAAGAGGGATGGTATAGGTTTTATTATTCTTAGGATTAATCACTTCAATGTAAAAACTGTATTCACTTTTAATAATTCCGTTAGAATCTAAAAATTGGATTTCGGCATTTGTTTTATCATGAAATTCTTGTTTTAATTTTCTAGTTTCCTCAAAGCCTTGGTCGCTTTTTTCGTAATTATCTACGAATTTTTCAAAAGCCGTTTGAACGGTTTTTACTTTTTTATTAATATAAAACTTCTCTAAAAATAGAGATTGTCCAAGGAAAAAAAGGAGAAATATGATTGTAAATAAAGTTGATGTTAATAAAAATAGTTTAAAGACGATGCTTCTGTTTTTCACTGTTTCACCTCGTATGAAAAATACTGTAATATAAATGATTTCTTAATTATAACAAAGGTTACAAAAAAGTAGAGGGGATAAATCTGTCTCTCTCTAAAGTAGTTTTTTATAGAAAGTCACATAAAGAGAAGGTGCAGTGACTGTCGAAGTATTTTAGCATAAAAAAGAACTCGCCAGACGTATGACAAGTTCTTTAGTGTACTATTGCTGAATTGCTGCATCTAAAGCGATTTCAATCATTTCGTTAAATGTAGTTTGACGTTCTTCAGATGTTGTTTCTTCACCAGTGAAGATATGGTCGCTTACTGTTAATACAGATAATGCATTTACACCATATTTAGCTGCTAATGTGTAAAGAGCAGTCGTCTCCATCTCTACTGCTAATACACCGTAATCTCCAAGTTTTTTAACCATGTCCATGCTCTCACGATAAAATACATCTGCTGTTAATACGTTACCAACACGAACGTGTAATCCTTTTTCTGTTCCAGCATCGTAAGCTTTCTTTAAAAGATCAAAGTTTGCAGCAGGAGCAAAATCAAAACCTGGGAATGTTAAGCGGTTCATATTAGAGTCTGTACAAGCCGTCATCGCAATAATAACGTCACGTACCTTAACATCTTTTTGAATTGCACCACATGTTCCAACACGAATTAAATTTTTCACTCCGTAGCTTTGAATTAATTCGTTTACATAAATAGAAATAGAAGGAACACCCATACCTGTACCTTGAACAGATACACGCTTTCCTTTATAAGTTCCAGTGAAACCTAACATGCCACGTACGTTGTTATAGCAAGTAACGTCCTCTAAAAATGTTTCAGCAATATATTTTGCACGTAATGGATCACCAGGTAATAGAATAGATTCAGCGATTTCGCCTTGTTTTGCTTCGATATGTACACTCATGAAAAGTCCTCCTTATTATGTATTGATAGAAATCAATATCATTTGCATTATACACTACGAATCCTGTCAATCAAAACCTTTTTAATATTTGTAATGTGTACAAAATAGGAGGATTTCATGAATCATCACCTAGAATATATATTTAAGAAGTTTTGCATAGATAGAGACAATAAAAATGGTAGGTGATATTTTGAAAAATCTTGTCATTGGGCTTATTGCACTAGTACTTATTGTGGCAGGAGGATTTTACATAAAAAAATATCAAGAAACTGTAGAAACGACCGGAGATGTTCAAGAAGTGAAATGGGATGTGAAAAATAAAAAGGGAAATGAAAAAGCCGATATTTCGTTTCAATTGCTAAATAAAATGAATAATGAAGTTCGTGGTGTGAACGATCAAATTCGAGCAGTGATAGTGGATGGGAATTTGAAAAACATACAACAAACGAAGCCTATATTTGCTGGAAATGGATCGTATAAGCTATCTTCAGATGTAGTGAAAGGTGAAGGGTACACGATATTTTTGTATGAAGATGAAAACAAGTCCGTGGAATCATTTGCTAAGAAAGATTTTGGTGAAGAAAAAAAGGAGAAAAACAAGGACAAGAATAAAAAGAAACTACCTGTCGATACTGTACTTACAAAAAATATAGGAGAGCATCAAGTGTCTCTTTTATTTGGTGCATTACATCCGAATGAGGCAGCGACATTAACATTTCAGTTTCAAGCGAAAAAGGGAGAAAAGCTGAAATTAAATTCAGAAAGAGGAGAAGTCGACTCTCTATATATCGTTGATGAAACGAGAGAACATTTTTTATATGCGATTCCTGTTGATACGGATGAACAATTACAATATCGTATTACATTTCCAGAAGAAGGAACATATAAAATATGGGGGAATTTCTATATAAACGGTAAGAAGTATGAAAAGGAGTTTAGTATACAAGTGCAAAAACGAAAAAACAGCTAAGTACTTAGCTGTTTTTTCGTTTTCCTATTAATTTTGTTACAGAGAGCATTGTAATTGGTAAAGAATGATTCTTTCGAAATGCTAAATATTTTCCACTCCATGCAGGTTTGTATTTTTCTTTAAAATGTCGTAAACCGCTGAAGCTATATGTGTAACGAACGTTATTAAATATTGCAGCAGCAACTCGTTCAGACCAGAACGATTGCGTTGATAAACCGACATTTGAGAGTGGTGCCATACCAATATTAAAGGAATGGTATTCATTTTCTTTTGCCCAGTGGAATAAGTGGATAAAAATTGCATCCATAATTCCGCTAGGGGCATCTGGATAATAACGCATTAAATCAACTGATAATATGCCACTTTGATATACTGGCATAAAGGTTGTGAATGCAATAATTTTTCCTCCTGCATCAGATAATGTAGCGATAGGGGCACGACTAATATACTCACGATCGAAGTACCCAAGTGAAAATCCTTTTTCTTTTTTTCCGCCAAGCCAAGCATCAGACACTTTCTTTAATTCCTCGTATAATTCGTCTGAGAATGGTGGCTCATGAATAGAGAATGTATAACCTTCTCGTTCAAAACGGTTGAAAGTAGCTCGCATACCAGCACGTTTCTTTCCTGTTATTGTAAACGTATTTAAATCAACGACAGCCTCTTCACCAAGTTTAAAGAAGTTGTAGCCAAAATCGTGGTATAAGCTCATCCATTTGCTTTCAATTTGATAGAATACGCAAATATACCCAAATCGATCAGCTTCAGTTAAAAATTCTTGCAACACAGTGCGGTAGGAGGATGGATCACCAATTGGATCACCTAGTACAACAAGACGTTTTCCAGTAATTGAAAAGAGAAGAAGTGCTTTTCCGTCACTACTGAAGAAGAACTGTTTATCTCCTAAAAAACCTAAATGACTAAGTACGTTCCCACCATGTTCATCTAAGAAGTTTTCTAACCTTTTATCATTAGCTGGTTGCCCGGGAAATTGACTACGGTAACGATTGGCAATTAGTGAACCGATAAGTAAAAAAGTAGGAACGAAAAAGGCTGCTGCTAATGCACTTCGTTTAACTTGTGTAATATTTCGAACGACAAAATCAGGTTGGAACGCTTCTTTTGCACCCGCAAATAAAATACCTAAGTTTTTATATAAATATAGCGTAAGTAATAAGAAGATAAACACTTTTACGATATCAGAAAGTGAGACTTCCATTTTCTCGCGTACAAATCTTTTACGAAGCATATATAACACAGCAAGTACGATTAATAAAATAAAGGTTTCTTCAATGTCAATTCCTTTTAGGGTATTAAAGATTGCTGCTCCAATTAAAGAAACAATCGTCATATAGTAAGAACGCTTTGTTCCATAATATATGCCTCGCGAAAGAATCAGGAGGAGAATACCGAATGTTAATGATAAGCTAAAAGAAAATTGAATAAGGTGCTTTGGAGCTAAAATATGTAAGGCGTGAGCTCGATTTATACTAGTCGGTAAAATCGTTGATAGAATAACCATTAAGCCAGCGAATACTGTTAAAGCGGCGGATGCCCATGAACCTAATTTCCCTAAAAAATCACGTTGTAAAGTCCAAATTACACCAGTTGTTTCTAATGCAGGTGCAATAAATGGTTTATCTTCAATTTTTTTTATGGCCGCTCCTGTCATTTCAAAGGCTGCAAAAATGAGACCAAGGCAGAATGGTAAGATGTAATAGACAAGTCTGTATAATAACATAGCAGGTAGTAATACGCCTGTATCAATGCCGTATTGTCCTAGTCCAGTTAAGAAAACAAGATCAAATGAACCAAGGCCACCAGGAACAAGACTTACGACACCAGCTAAAGCAGCAATTACGTAAACACCTAAAAACTTTTGAAATTCGATATCAATTCCAAACAATATTAAAATGACATACATAACGATACCAGCAGATACCCACTCGACTAATGAAACTAATGAATATAAAACAGTTGGATTTTTCTCTTCTTCTTCTTCTTCTTCTTCCTCTTGTCCGTCTAGCTGTTTTGTTTTTCTATTTTTAATTTTAGAAAACCCAATATATATAGGAACGAAAAGAGCAAAGAAGATAAGAACAGGCCATAACCACGGTTTTTCGTGCAGAATAAAACTAGTGTCTAATATTCCAATAAGGCCGAGGAATGACAGAATGGCTAATCCGTTAATAAAAGCGGTTGTCATCCAAGCAATGCTTTTAATAAGTTTTCCATTCTCTTTTATATGCGGACGATATAGCATTGTACGTACACCGGCACCAACAAGACCACCAAAACCGATAAATCCATTTAAAGTATTGGCAATCCATGAGATGCGGAAAATCTTTTGTACAGGTATATCTGCTTTTAAGTAACGAAGCATAACAAAGTCATAAAAGAACATTGTTGAAACGGCAAATGCACCGAGTGTAATTGCTAAAAATACCCCACCAGTTGGAATGTTTTTAATTGTTTCAATTGCTTCTAAAAAAGAAATGCCTGCTAATTCTTTTTTAGCTTGAAAGAAAACAATTGTTAAGACAACAAATGGGAAGATTATTTTCCCGATTTGTAAGAAACGTTTCCATGAAAACGACATAAATACAACTCTCCTTGTGTAAGAAAACTGAGACAATAATATTATTATGACAAACTTCAAGAAAAATAAAAAGGTAAATTCCTGTATAGGGAAGCTATTTTTTATATAGGTTATATTTAAAAGAATATTTCGTTTATTAGAAAATTGAGTTAAGATAAGGTGAAAGAAGGAAGAGAGGGGAAGTAGATGATTATAATAGGTTATGCAGGATATGAGTTAGAAAAAGCAAAACCGAATACATCAGAAGATTTTTTTAATAGATCTGAAGTAACATATATATTAAATAATCAAGAGAAAACCTTTTCTGTCTTATATGTTCGATATTTTGAAGAAATTTTACAAGAAATTACCCCTTTTGAAGGAAATCCAGTTTATAAAGTAGAAGAACAAGACGTATATTTACGAGATATTGTAGCAATCGCTTGTTTAGTGAACAATAAAGAGCTACGCGCGCAGAAGCGCTTGTATCTCAATGAAGTAACAGACTTTCAACGATACTTTGACGAGGGAACAGTGGTGAAAGTACAAGAAATATTAGCTGAATTACATAAAAATAAAAGAGTAGAAATAGCGTAAAACGGCAAAGGAGAGAGAAGCCATGTCTAATTTGATGGTTGAAAATCAAACAGAACAAGTTTCTATATTTTTAGAAGATGTAATTTCCTTGATAACTAATTATGTAAATTATCATACGTTACCTTCTTTATTGGAGGAGACACCAACAGGAAACGAGCAATATTATAAAGGGATATTAGCGTCAATAAGAAGACTTCTTGTTTTTTGTGAAGAAGGACTTGATGCATGTTTTGTTTTGCTGAATAGCCAACCATTTCGAAAGACCGCAGCTGAAACAGTTTTATATAAGATTTACCATCAAGTAATTGCAGAGTTTTTTTCGCCAAAGAATGATCATTGGTATGAAAATAGTCGTTCTGCTTATACAGGGAAAAATTCTATTGTTTTTCAGCAAATCCCCCCTGGTTCTATAGAACGAATAATGAAGGATTTAGAGGGGAAATTTCAATTGATGCGTGAAGAACTAGAATATTATGAGACAGATTACCAAACAAAAATGTTGCACAAATATTAATTAAGGAAAAGAAGCTAAGGAAACTTAGCTTCTTTTCCTTTTGTCCAGTTATATAAGGGATTTTAATTGAATATAGTTAAAGTGGATAGCATCAAGGAGGTGTGACATGAGTCAGCAAGGTGTATTTACAGATTACTTTCATGAAGTAGAAAGCTGGTGTGAAAGTGTTCTTCAAGTATTAGATAGCCGTGCAATGGAAGTGTATGATGTCCATATGCTTGCTTATAAAATTCAAACGTTATTAGAGCGTATGAAAGAGCATGAATACGACACAGATGCCGAGTTTATGTATGAAATAAGTGATGATGTAGAACATATTCAACACCATTTACAGGAAGTATTTATGCAAGAAGGAGAGGAATATGAACTATGTGAAAGAGGGGATAGCGAACGAGCTGTTCCGATTGGGGGGCATACACTCCCGCCATTACCTTATCCATATAATGCGCTAGAACCGTACATTTCACGAGAAATTATGATGTTACACCATGATAAACATCATCGTAGTTACGTGGAAGGATTAAATAAAGCAGAGAAGATGATGGAAGAAGCGAGAAAAACAAATCAGTTTGATCTAATTAAGCATTGGGAAAGAGAAGCGGCTTTTCATGGATCAGGTCATTACTTACACACGATATTTTGGAACAATATGAAAAAAGATGGGGGCGGGGGTCCACGAGGGGCATTATCACAAGAAATTGAGAAGGATTTTGGGAGTTACTTACGTTTCCAAAAACATTTTACAGAGGCGGCCTCGAAAGTTGAGGGGTCTGGATGGGCAATCCTTGTATGGGTGCCTCGGTCCGGAAGATTAGAAATTTTGCAAAGTACCCTGCATCAATTATTTACACAATGGGATACGATACCACTTCTTGTACTGGATGTATGGGAACATGCGTATTATTTACAATATCAAAATCGAAAAGATGAATATATTAAAAATTGGTGGAATGTTGTAAATTGGCCAGATGTAGAAAAGAGATTTGAAAGTGCGAAGCAAATTGAATGGACACCGTATTAGACGCATATCTCATGCGTCTTTTTTAGTGGAGGTGGAAGGAAGATTTCGTTCATATTTTAAAAGGCCAAGCATACACTTGTACAAAAAGTGCCAAAAGGACGTGGGGGGGAAATATGAGACGAATTTGTATAATAATTACGCTAATTATAATGTACGCAAGCGTTATGCCAATTCCTGCATATGCAAAAATGAACGGTGGTGTCAGTGCTCGTAACGCAGTCTTAATGGAACAACAATCCGGTCGTGTGCTATATGGAAAATTAGAACATGAGCCACAAAAAATTGCTAGTATAACAAAAATTATGACAGCATTGTTAGCTGCTGAATCAGGAAAAATGAAAGAGTTAGTATCGGTTAGTAATGAAGCCGTACGAGTAGAAGGATCGGCAATTTATTTAAAACCTGGACAAAAAGTGAAGTTAGAAGATTTAGTTTACGGATTAATGCTTAGATCTGGTAATGATGCAGCACAAGTAATTGCTGAAAATGTGGGAGGGAGTATAGAAGGGTTCGTATATTTAATGAATGAAAAGGCGAAAGAAATCGGAATGAAAGATACGCACTTCTCAAACCCGCATGGCTTGGATGGGGATGGATCACATTATTCGTCGGCTTATGACATGGCATTATTAACGAAATATGCAATGGGGAACGAGACTTTTAAGAAAATTTTTGGAACAAAAACGTATAAATCAGATTCTTGGGATTATCCGTGGAAAAATAAACATAAGCTTGTGACATCTTATTATGAATTTGCAACAGGAGGAAAGACAGGTTTTACGAAGAAAGCAGGACGGACGCTTGTCACAACAGCTTCAAAAGATGGACTAGATTTAATTGTCGTAACTTTGAGCGCTTCTAGTGACTGGGATGATCATATGAATTTGTTTGATAAAGGCTTTGAACGCTATAAGCAAACGAAAGTTTTAGGACAAGGAGCACTCGCTGAAATAAATGAAAAGAAATATGCCAACCATGTTTATACGAAAAAAAATTTTTCTGTACCTTTAACTGAAGAGGAAAGAAAGAATGTGTTATTGAAAGTTGAGCTCGATAAAAGTGCAAAACTTACGGATGGAGTAAGGATTGGGAAGACGGAAATTTATGTAGGAAACGAGAAAGTTGGAGAACGAAATTTGTTTTACAGTAAACGAAAGTTAGTAGCTACAACGGGAATGTATTGGAATAACGTAAAAGAAATCTTCTCTTACATGATAGGTGTTGGGATAGATGGTTAATCTCGTATGGGCAGCGATGGCAGTTATCGGGATTGTGTATGCCATGATAAATGGAACGATGGAAGAAGTGACCAAAGCGGTGTTTGAAGGGTCAAAAGATGCTGTAACGATTTGTATTGGACTTATTAGTGTTTTAGTATTTTGGCTCGGTTTAATGAAAATTGCTGAGGAAGCTGGATTGTTAAAGAAGTTAGTAGCACTTTTTATGCCGATAGTAAAAAGATTATTTCCAGAAATACCGAAGGATCATCCGTCAATGGGATTCATTTTATCAAATATGATGGCGAACTTTTTTGGGTTAGGTAATGCAGCAACACCTTTAGGTATTAAAGCAATGGAACAACTGAAAGAGTTAAATGGTGGAAAGGATTCAGCAAGTCGTTCTATGGTGACATTTCTAGCATTAAATACTTCAGCAATTACATTAATTCCGACTACTGTCATTTCGATTCGAATGACTTATGAATCAGCAAACCCTACTGAAATCGTTGGCGTAACATTTATAGCACAAGTGTTATCGATGATTGGAGCGATTTGGATTGACCGCTATTTTTACCGGAGAAGGAGTAGAAAGGGGCGGAAAAAATGAGTATTGTAAATACAATTTCATTATGGGTAATTCCTTGTGTAATTGGTTTTATCCTTTTGTATGGCACGATAAAGAAAGTTCCAACGTATGAATCGTTCGTTGAGGGCGGAAAAGAAGGGATTCAAATTGCGGTTTCCATTTTGCCGTTTATGGTTGGAATGCTTGTATCTATTTCTATTTTCCGGGCATCAGGTGCTCTAGATGCGATGATATCGGTAATGAAGCCGATGTTAGACTTTATTCATGTACCAGCCGAGATCGTCCCACTTGCACTTATACGTCCTATTTCGGGATCTGCTGGTTTAAGTATTACGACCGACTTAATCGCTACATATGGGCCAGACTCGTTTATTGGTAGGTTAGCTTCAACGATGCAAGGTAGCACAGATACGACTTTTTATATATTAACAGTATACTTTGGGGCTGTCGGTATTAGAAAAATGGGAGATGCATTAAAGGTAGGACTTTTTGCAGATTTAATCGGAATTATCTGCTCAATTGTGTTTGTTTCTTTATTGTTTCAGTAATACTATTCATTTTTTGAGCTATTTCGCTTATAATATGTATACGACCACTATTAAGGTGTAGCTTAATAGTGGTTTTTTTATGCGGTATTTTTGACAAAATGATGAACTTTTATTGTGAGGAATATGAAAAATATGGACAATAATAAAGGGTGAAAACATGATTTGACCTTTATATGTTTATTATCATCGCTATGTTGTTTAAGTGAGATGGAGCGAATAACCGTAAAGCGTATGCGGTTGCCAAGTCTTTCTAATGTAAGGTAAGATAAATTCGAGGTGAAAAAAAGAAATGGAACGATTACAAAAAGTGATTGCGCAAGCAGGTATTGCATCGAGAAGAAAGGCTGAGGAATTAATTCAGCAAGGGAAAGTGAAAGTTAATGGGAAAATAGTGAAGGAGTTAGGAACAAAAGTAACTCCTCAAGATAAAGTAGAAGTAAATAACATCCCTCTTGAAAAAGAAGAACCTGTTTATTTTTTACTATATAAACCAACTGGTGTAATTTCAAGTGTATCAGATGATAAAGGAAGAAATGTTGTAACAGACTTTTTCCCTGAAATTAGACAACGTTTATTCCCAATCGGACGCTTAGATTATGATACGTCTGGCGTATTATTGATGACAAATGATGGGGAATTTGCAAATGTATTAATGCATCCGAGATATAAAGTTGAAAAAACGTATGTTGCGAAAATTAAAGGGCCATTAACAGGTGAGAAAATTCGCATGTTAGAACGAGGTGTTGCATTAGAAGATGGGAAAACAGCACCAGCACAAGTGAAAATTATTTCTTGGGACAAGCGTAAAGAGATGGCGATTGTACAATTAACGATTCATGAAGGACGTAACCGTCAAGTACGCCGCATGTTTGAAGCGTTAGATTGTAAAGTAATGAAATTAAAACGTGAACGGTATGCCTTTTTAGAAGTGGGTAGCTTGCGCCCTGGTGATGCAAGAGAATTGACACCACATGAGGTGAAGCAATTACGTGCACTTGCTTCTACAAAGCCTCGCTAATCTATAGTGTGAAACTTTCACCAGTGGAATGCTCCGCTGGTGATTTATTAAAAATACATATATTCATCACTCGTCGAAGAGAGGGGAGACAATATGAAAAAAAATCGCTTATTATTTCGTGTTATCATTCTGCTCATTTTAAGCGGTGCGGTAGGGTTTACGCTATATCAAGGTTTTTTCTCTGATAAAGAAAAAATGCAAATTGGAAAAGAAGCACCTAACTTTGTAGTAACCGATTTAGAAGGAAAGAAAATTGAATTAAAAGATTTAAAGGGAAAAGGTGTATTTTTAAATTTTTGGGGAACTTGGTGTAAACCTTGTGAAAAAGAAATGCCTTATATGAATGAGTTATATCCGAAATATAAAGAAAAAGGCGTTGAAATTATTGCCTTAGATGCAGATGAAACGGATATCGCAGTGAAGAACTTTGTGAACCAATATGATTTGAAATTCCCAGTTGCAATTGATAAAGGAACAAAAATCATAGGCACATATGGGGTAGGACCATTACCAACAACCTTTTTAATTGATAAAGAAGGCAAAGTAGTAGAGCGAATTATAGGTGAACAAACGAAGGAACAACTGGAAGAATATTTGAAGAAAATTACTCCATAATTAAGAAAGCCTTTACATAAGAGGTGCTTACGTATAGCGCCTTCGCTTTAAAAATTCTGAGTATTGCGGTAACTCTGAGCTAGAATATACAATAGTACATATAGATAAAAGGGCGGTGAGAGCTTTGAAAGAAATTAAGTGTGAATGTGGACATGTTAATCCGATAGGAACCATTTTTTGTGAAGCATGTGGGAAACCATTTGAAAGTAATGAAAATACGAAATTATTGGATATGAGATATGAGGGGAGTGCCCGGAGATCTCTCACACATACAAAAACGATAGTCGATAAAATTTGGAGTTTTTTCTCTTCTGTAAAAGTAGGTGTATGGTTAATCGTAATAACTTTAGCTGCATCGGCAATAGGAACTATCTTTCCCCAAGAAATGTACATAACTCCAGGAATCGAACCAGCTGAATATTATAAGACCGAGTATGGATTTTTAGGACAATTATACTATCAATTAGGATTTAATAATTTATATGGATCATGGTGGTACATGATTTTAATTGCTTCCATTGGCATTTCACTCGTTATATGTAGCTTAGACCGTGTAATTCCTCTTTATAAAGCATTAAAAAAACAAGGGGTGAAAAGACACCCAAGTTTTTTAAAAAGACAGAGAGTGTACGGGACTGGTATGCCGCATGAAGATGACTTAGAACGAGTTCAAATTAATTTAAAGAAACGTAATTATAATGTGAAAGTGGAAGACGGGAACGTTTTAGCGGAAAAGGGACGTTTTTCCCGTTGGGGTCCATATGTAAATCATATCGGTCTTATTATTTTTCTATTCGGTGCGATGCTACGTTTTTTACCGAGTATGTATGTAGACGAAGCACTTTGGTTACGCGATGGTGAAACGAAAGAAATACCAGGAACTGATGGACAATATTATTTAAAAAACGAAAAGTTTATCAAGGAAGTTTATGATAAGAGTAAGGACAAAGAAGTTTATGATGAGGCGATTGATCGTATTGGTGATAAAATGATTGCGAAAAATTTCCAAACGAATGCCGTATTATATAAAGCGGTAGGGGAAAATATAGCAGGTCAAAAACCGAAATTAGAAAAGGTAAAAGAAGCTGAAATTCGAGTGAATGAGCCACTGAAATTTGATCAATTTGCTGTTTATCAAGTGGATTACAAAGAAAGTGAATTTAAAAGCATGTCTTTCCATTTGCAAAACAAAGAAAATAATCAAAAGTGGGGACCGATTAAAGTAGATTTAGCGAATCCTACAGAAAAATATGATTTAGGAAATGGGTATTCTCTAGAACTATTAAGCTATTTTCCTGATTTTTATTTTGATGAGAATGGAAGGCCGAATACGAAAACGAAATTACCGAATAATCCTGCATTCGTCTTTAAAATGTTTACCCCGGAAACACCAGATGGTGAAGTTAGTTTCGTCGGTATTCAGCAAAACATAGAGCCTGACGGGAATAATAAATATAAAATGTCATTTGCAGGTGTGGAAATGCAAAATGCAACTGCTCTTACAGTAAGAAAAGATTTGACGCTTTGGATTCTCGGTATTGGAGGATTTATATTTATGGTTGGTGTGATTCAAGGTATGTATTGGAACCATCGCCGTATTTGGATACAACGTGTTAATGATGAATGGTGGGTTGCAGGCCATACGAATAAAAATTGGTTCGGCTTAAAGAAAGATATTGAAAGAGTACTAGAAGGAACAGCGATTCCACAACCACACGATAAAATGAATGATAAAAAAATTAGTTAAGGTGGGGAAACGATATGGTACAAATAAGCAGTAATTTTCTGTTCGCCGCGTTTATCTTATATTTAATTGCAACCTTATTTTTTGGAGGAGCAATTAAAGAAAAAGGTCATAAGTGGGCAAATATAGGTATAACTATAGCAATTTTAGGATTTATTGCGCAAATAGTATATTTTGTTACAAGATGGATTGCATCAGGACATGCACCAGTTAGTAACTTTTTTGAATTTGGTACATTTTTCGGCATGATGCTTGTGGGAGCTTTTATCATTATGTACTTTGTATACCGTGTAAGTATTATTGGTTTATTTGCTTTACCGGTAGCTCTTTTATTAATCGCTTATGCAAGTATGTTCCCGAGAGAAATTTCACCGCTTATCCCATCTTTAAAGAGTAATTGGCTACATATTCATGTAACGACAGCTGCAGCGGGACAAGCAATATTAGCAATTAGTTTTATTACAGGCGTAATGTATTTACTGAAAAATGTAGATCAATCAACAAGAAGTAAGCGTACATTTTGGTTAGAGACAGTGATTTTCACACTTGTTTGTACAGTTGGATTTATTGGAGTAACAACTGTCTTTTCTAGTATGAAATACGAATCGAAGTTTCAATGGATTGATAAAAATGAACAACAAGTTGAGATGAAGTATAATCTCCCTGCTTTAGTTGGACCGCATGAAGGGAAGTTAATGACAGAAAATAAATTAGAGCCAACAGTTGACGTCCCAGCGATTGTAAATGCGAAAAAATTAAATACTGTTATTTGGTCAGTGTTAGTCGGAACACTACTTTATATTGTATTAAGACTTATTTTACGTAAGCGAGTGTCAGCGGCACTTCAGCCGTTAGTAAAGAATACGAATAGTGATTTATTAGATGAAATAGGATATCGTTCTATTGCGATAGGGTTCCCAGTGTTTACATTAGGAGCGTTAATCTTTGCAATGATCTGGGCCCAAATTGCTTGGACGCGCTTTTGGGGCTGGGATCCAAAAGAAGTTTGGGCGCTTATTACTTGGCTCTTTTATGCTGCGGTATTACATTTACGCTTATCTAAAGGATGGCATGGAGAAAAATCCGCCTGGCTTGCAGTAATTGGTTTTGCAATCATTATGTTTAACTTTATTGTAGTAAACTTAATTATCGCGGGTTTACATTCATATGCATAGAGAAATAAAATAGGAGAGTGTATGTCACTTTCCTATTTTATTTTTGTCAAATTTTCTTCTTTTTTGAGAAAAACATGACAAAGTAGCGGTTGATTCTGTAAAATGATGTCGAGGACCAAATATACTGTTCAAAAAAAATACATAGTTTTGGAAAAAAAATGAACAAACTTTATTATTCTTGTGAAGCATAATATGGGAAGTGGAACGTTAAAAAATGCTTAATTAAACGAGGATAGGTGCAACATTATATTGTAGAAGGGTAGGTGTAAACCGTTGTGGTAAAAGTACGCAGCGGGTAGAAATGGAAAATGAATCAAGAATTTTAATTGTAGACGATGAGGATCGTATTCGTCGTTTATTAAAGATGTATTTAGAAAGAGAGCAATACACAATTGAAGAAGCGGATAATGGTGATACAGCTTTAGAAATGGCGTTACAAAATGATTATGATTTAATCCTATTGGATATTATGATGCCTGGTAAAGATGGTATCGAAGTGTGTAAAGGGATTCGTGAGAAGAAAGCGACGCCAATTATTATGCTGACAGCAAAAGGTGAGGAAGTAAATAGGGTACAAGGGTTTGAAGTTGGAACTGATGATTATATTGTAAAGCCGTTTAGCCCGCGTGAAGTAGTACTTCGTGTGAAAGCGGTATTACGCCGCGCTGTACCAACGACATTCTTTACACAAGATACAACGACGAAAGATGTTACTGTGTTCCCTCATTTAACAATTGATAATGATGCGCACCGCGTTACAGCGGATGGTAATGAAGTGAACTTAACACCGAAAGAATATGAATTACTATTATTCTTAGCGAAAGCCCCGGATAAAGTTTTTGACCGTGAGCAATTGTTAAAAGAAGTATGGCAATATGAGTTCTTCGGAGATTTACGTACAGTTGATACGCATGTAAAGCGTTTACGTGAAAAGTTAAGTAAACAATCACCAGATGCAGCGAAGATGATTGTTACCGTTTGGGGCGTTGGTTACAAGTTTGAGGTTGTAAACGACTGATGCTTTGGAGAAGTGTAGTAGGGAAGTTATGGATGACCATATTACTTCTCGTTTCGTTTGTTCTTGGATTTGTTGCAATTTTACTTTCGCAGTTTTTTAGAACGTATTATGTTGATATGAGTGAAGCTAGGCTTCAGAAAGTTGCAACAAGTGTCACGGAATTAATTGAAGAAGGTGCCGATGTAAAAACGATTGAGGATATTGCTTACAAATTTTCTGATCCACTTTCAAGGATTATCATTGTAGAAGATGGTAAGGAAATTTCTTCTTCGCCGAAACAAGAAGGATTAGTTACGCTTACAATGGATGATTTGAAAAATGATAAAGAATTAGCAGCTGTTTTTACAGATAAAAAGGAAATTAAGAATAATATTAGAAAAGCCTCTAATAGTAGAAAAAATAAAAACACTGAAAATGATATTATGATCGTCGGGAAACCAGTGCAGTCAAAAAATCAAAGTGCTGTGTTTGTATATGAATCTTTACAAGTTCCGATACAAGGTATGGAGAGAACGACTGATTTTATTTTCTTATCAGCCGGGATTGCGATTATTTTAACAACTTTCTTTGCATTTTTCTTATCTACTCGAATTACGGCGCCGCTCCGTAAAATGCGTGAAGTTGCTTTTGAGGTAGCGCGTGGGAAATTTGATACGAAAGCCCCTATGGTGTCGCAGGACGAAATTGGGGAGCTTGCAACTGCTTTAAATCAAATGGGTAAACAGTTGAAGTTTAATATGAATGCCCTGCAGCAAGAAAAAGAGCAGTTAGCTAGCATTTTGAGTAGTATGGCAGATGGTGTTATTACGTTAAATCAAGAAGGTGAAGTCGTTGTTATCAATCCACCGGCAGAACATTTCTTACAAGTTTGGCAAGAAGAAAAAGAAGTAGAGTTAAGTAAAAAACTTCCTTCTGAACTTGTTGAACTATTCCATCTCGTTGTAGAAAGCGAGCAACAACAAGTTGTTGAAATTAATTTGCAAAAGGGTAACTACGTAGTTCTTATGACACCGCTTTACAATCAAACGAAAATTCGCGGAGCTGTAGCAGTATTGCGAGATATGACGGAGGAGCGTCGTCTTGAGAAAATGCGTCAAGACTTTATTGCGAATGTATCACATGAACTTCGTACACCGATGGTAATGCTTCAAGGGTATAGTGAAGCAATTTTAGATGATATTGTGCAAACAAAAGAAGAAATTAATGAGTTTGTTCAAATTATTTATGATGAATCTGTTCGTTTAGGTAAACTTGTAAATGAGTTATTAGATTTAGCACGTATGGAAAGTGGTCATGTAGAGCTACATATAGGTGAAGTTGATATTCATCCTTTTGTCGAAAAAATTGGCCGTAAATTCCAGGGGATTGCAAAGGATAAAGAAGTTCAATTAACAGTTGATTTCCAAAGCCCAATTGAACAATATCCGTTTGATGCAGATCGTATGGAACAGGTATTGACGAATTTAATTGATAATGCAATCCGTCATACAAATGCAGGTGGAAATGTTACACTTGTAATTAATACGAAAAATAGTGGCCTTACTTTCGAAGTGCAAGATTCAGGTGCTGGTATTCCAGAAGAAGATATTCCGTTCTTGTTCGATCGATTCTATAAAGCTGATAAAGCGAGAACGCGCGGGAAAAAAGTTGGAACTGGACTGGGGCTTGCGATTGCTAAAAATATTGTTCAAGGTCATGACGGGAAGATTTCTGTATCAAGTGTCGTTGGAGAAGGAACTATATTCTCTGTATATTTACCAAATCGTATAATTTAAATATACATGTTTTTTAAAGGTGATCACGAATAAAAGCTCTACTATTTTTTATTTTTTTGTAAGTGCAATTAAATAAAGAATGGTAGAGTTTTTTCTTTAATAAACAGAATGAAAATAAAAAGAGAGGTGTCGTGATGAAATGAAACTTTATACAAAAACAGGTGATAAAGGGGAAACGAGTGTCATAGGTGGCCGAGTGGATAAAGATCATATACGTGTAGAAGCTTATGGCACAATTGATGAGGCGAATTCGCATATCGGATATGCCATGTCTAAATTGCAAGAGGAATGTTTTCATAACATTTATAACGAACTTGAAAATATTCAACATGAACTGTTTGATTGTGGAGGGGATTTAGCAATAGTAGAGAAGAAAATTCCCTATAAAGTAACGATAGAGATGGTCGAGTATTTAGAGAGACGAATTGATTCGTATACAGAAGAAGCGCCGCCGTTAGAGCGTTTTATTTTACCAGGCGGTAGTGAGGTATCGGCTGCATTACACATTGCACGTACAGTTATAAGAAGAGCAGAACGTTGTATAGTATCCTTGCAAAAAGAAGGAGAAACTAATGAAATTGTCCTAAAGTATGTAAATAGGTTATCTGATTATTTATTTGCGCTTGCTAGAGTAATAAATGCGCGTTTACAAGTGAAAGATGTGGAATATAACCGCAGTGCACTTGTTTTTCGTAATAAAGAAGAGAAGGAAGTGGAGTAATTCACTTCCTTTTTTTTTATGTATACTTTTTTCTGTAATATCCCACAATAGAGAAGGTATGACGGTTATTAGAAAACGGAGGATGTATATGAAAGCGTTAAAATGTGGCGTGGTGATATTGAGCATATTATTTTTATCTCAATTACATGTTTACGCTGAAGGGAATCAGTGGATATGGCCTGTTGATGGGCAGATAAGTGATTATTTTGGGACAAGACATGGGAAACACTATGGTATTGATATAGCTGCACCTATTGGAACGCCGGTTGCAGCTATTCAAAATGGTAAGGTGACAAAGTCTTATTTTTCAAGTAGTTATGGAAATGTTGTGTTTATTAAACATGGAGAATATGAGGCTGTTTATGCGCATTTAAATAAGAGATATGTAGTTCAAGGGGATAACATTTCAAAAGGAGAGCTAATTGGAGAGGTAGGGAATACAGGAGAATCGCGAGGAGCGCATTTACATTTAGAAGTGCATCAAGGAAGATGGACGATGGAGAAAAGGAATGCGATGAATCCGTTACTTGTTTTAAATGAACAAAAGAATCAAGTCGTGTCATCATCATTATATGTTGTACAAAAAGGTGATACTTTAGTTAGTATTGCTCGGAGATTTAGTATGACAGTTGAGGAGATTAAAGTGAGAAATGGATTGCAACAAGAGCGAATCTATCCGAACCAACAACTATACGTTAAGTAAAGACAACGTTCCCAAAGTATAACTTTTGAATATATTTATTTTCTTCTTTGTTAAGATTGCGATAGTAAATGAAATTATATCGACGCAAATTGAAATATATCGAACATAGCTCTTATTATATCGACGTTTCGACAAGAAATATCGACTTAACAACAAAATGCGACAATAAGAGCAACCTATTCCTAACGAAAAACCGTCCCAAAAGATCTTTTGGGACGGCTTCTTTTACCAAAAAATAAAGACACATATAAATCCAGAAATAGCTAAGTAGCTATATAAGTAAAAGACTTTTGTTCTTGTTTTTTCTTTTGTCCGAAATAGTACGATAGTTGGTTCGATTAGACCAATTGTAAGACAAAGTAAACCAAGAAGCATAAAGCCAATTGAAAGAGAATACAGGGCGATTTGTGGTGCTTGAAATGGAATCATCCATTTTAATAAAAATGCAATAAGTGCAGTGTAACAAATGCTACCGATGTATTTATTCAATGGTGTATTAGAACGGAAACCAGGAAGTTTCTTGGAAAAAGGACGGGAAACAACTTCCGTTTGTAAAGATGTATGTTCTTCAATTATTTTTTGAGCTTCTTTTCCTTTTTGGAAAAGGGATAAAATCCAGTTTCGCTCACCTTGGAAAATAAATTGAGAAGTTGTTAAATAATGATCGATTTTTACCTTATTCCAACTCTTCCATGGATGACGCTCACACAATTTTAATTTACTTTCTGTTTTTTTATCATACTGATAAATACTTATGCCACCTTGGTCAAAAGTAGCGTAGTATGTCTCTCTTGAGAATGTGCCTAGATCAATTGGACAGTAGAAAAGTAATTCTTTTTTCAAATAAAAGTATTCTTTTCTTAAGTTCTTTTTCATTGCTTCTCGAATAGAGTGTCTTTTATCTTTCTTCATGACATTTCCTCCATAACTCAGAAAATGTTCTTATCTTAACAATTCAACATCTTATCACTTTTGACGACATATGACTAGGGGATTCATAAGAGAAATACCGAATTGTAAAAAATATGGGTTGTATTGTAAAATATAGTGATTGTTTTTTAATTATATAAAATTAATAACTTATTTTAAATAAGTTACACTTTTTTTGTTCACAATACGATCATGTTGTTGTATAATGAAGTGGAAAATAGAATATCGGTCTATCTTCGGGGCAGGGTGAAAATCCCGACCGGCGGTGATGAACATTTAATAATTTCGTTCTAAGCCCGCGAGCCGTTAAGGCAGGATTTGGTGTGATTCCAAAGCCGACAGTACAGTCTGGATGGGAGAAGATGGAGGTTCAAGCGTTCAAAAAAGATAAGTATTTGAACGTCTGTTTGATGTGCCTTAAAATTCTCCCTTTGTGTAAATCACAAAGGGTTTTTTCGTTCTATGAAAAAATAGGCATAGCAGAACCTTTCCACTTTCCATGAGAAGATCGATGGAAAAGGAGAGAGAAAGATGAAACAAAAAAACAGTGTAGTGCAGATGGTGAGTGTAGCGATGCTAAGCAGTATTGCGTATTTACTAATGATGTTAGATTTTCCATTCCCAGGGCTTCCGCCATTTCTAAAAATTGATTTTAGTGATGTGCCAGCTTTAATTGCGGCGATAATTTTCAGTCCAATTGCAGGTGTAATTGTAGTAGCGATAAAAAATATTTTGCATTACGGAATTCAAGGGAGTTTAACGGGAGTACCAGTAGGAGAAGTAGCAAACTTTATAGCGGGATGTTTATTTATTGGTCCAGCAGCATTCTTATTCCGAAAGTATCGCACAGTAAAAAGTTTAACGACAGGATTAATGCTAGGAACAATTACTATGACAGTTATTATGAGTGTGTTAAACTACTTTATCATTTTACCAGCGTACACTTGGTTTTTAAATTCACCAGCTATGTCTAGTGATATTATGCGACAAACTATTGTAACGGCGATATTACCGTTTAATGTAATTAAAGGAATTGTTGTAACAATTGTATTTGTAGCATTATTTTCACGCTTGAAAGTATGGGTATTTGCAAAAATGAAAAATGCTTAAAAAATATTAAACCATTGGCAGCTTAACTGCTAATGGTTTTTTTGTTAGTGAGAATGAAAAAGAGAGCAAAAAATCCCCCTCATACTTATGAGAGGGATTTTTTGCAGTTAATAAAAGACTATTCGAATTTTAAAGAGTCGCCATCAAATGATTCGTCAGCAACTTTAATTGAGTCAGTTGGACAACCTTCGAATGCATCCATCATATCTTCAATTAATACATCTGGAATTTCAACGATACCTTGGTTATCGTCTAATGTTACGAATGCAATACCTTCATCATCATAGTCATAAATGTCTGGTGCAGCAGCACCACAAGCACCGCATGCAATACAAGTATCTTTGTCAACGATTGTATATTTTGCCATATTTTTTCCCTCCTGATAATATGTATGTGAAAAGTTCGCCAAAAAATTATAACCTTATTGTAAAACGGTTTTTAAAACTTTTCAACATAAAATTATAATGATAATGCTTATCAATTAGAGTGTCAACTTATTTTTGAATTATTTCATTAGATTTTCAAAATACTTAAATGTTATTTCGTTTGATACAATAGAATATATACAAGCATGTAGTGTGAATATGATAAGTTAAATGAATCGTATTGAAAAAGGAATGAAGTTAGACTGAGAGGTGGAAGCGGTAATGCAGCTACAATATACTTTATTATATTGTTTAAAACAATTGAATGGTGAAAGAACCGTTTCTTCGATTTATTATTTATTAAAAGGAAAGAGATCGTCGCAAACATTACAAGATGGGAATATGTTTCAAATTTCTTTTTTGTTTGGGATTTATAAATCATTAAATAGAGCTGATTATGATCAAGAAGTTGCAAAGTTGTTAAAAACGGATTTAGTTCAAGGTATACATGATAATACATATGTGTTAACGACTGCTGGTAACATGCAATTAAATAAATGGGAAGGTGACTTTGCCTTTCCGACGTATTTACATGGTTTACACTATGGTGAAATAGGTGAAACGTTTTGGAAGAGATTATCATTGATCGTTCAAACCATTTCGAATTTACAACAGGCGAATACGAAATTTATTCCAATTCAACAGGATACAGAAATAATGATGTGGGTGAAACGTTTTCTCACTGGAATACCATATATGAGAAGTGAATTGGCTAAAAAATTATGGAAGGAAATACATACTCTTTTACAAAAAAATAATCCAGTAGAGGCGACAATCGTAACATATCGGTTAACTGGGTATGAACGTATCGGATGTACTTTACAACAATTAGCGGAAATTACGAAACAAGATATATTTCGAGTTTATTTTTTATTTTGGGGTACAATTCACTTCATTATTCAAGAAGTTCGCAATAAAGAAAATGAGTTTCCATTATTAGCTGAAATTATATCTTATCCAAATGAGAAGGCTGATTTATTTAGCCTATCAACGAAAAAAACATATAATCTTTGGAGACAAGGACGCTCTTTAGAAGAAATAGCAACAATTCGGAATTTGAAGGTTGCCACGATAGAAGACCATTTTGTAGAAATTGCTTTACGAGAAAAAGAATTTTCTATAGAGATGTTTATGGAAAAAGAAAAAATAGAAAAAGTAACAAAAGTAATTGAAGCATTACAAACACGTAAATTGCGTGTGTTGAAGCAAGCGGTTGGAGAGGAAATCTCTTATTTTGAAGTCCGTCTTGTATTGGCACGGATGGAGGGTATAAATGAAGCTTGAGGAATATTTATATAAGTGGTTTGGATATTCTGAATTTCGTCCGGGGCAAAAAGGAGTTATTACGGACCTATTGGAAGGAAAAGATGTTGTAGCAATGCTTCCGACAGGAAGGGGAAAGTCAATGTGTTATCAACTTCCAGGGCTTCTGCAAGAGGGGACGGTGCTTGTTGTATCACCATTATTATCTTTAATGGAAGACCAAGTTACGCAATTAAAGTATGTCGTGAAAAATCGAGTTATTGCATTTAATAGTTTTCGGACGTTAAGTGAAAAAAGAGAAGCAATGAAAAAGCTATCTTTTTATAAATTTGTTTTCGTATCACCAGAGATGTTGCAGTCGGAACTTCTAATAAGAGAATTGAAAAAAATTCATATTTCATTATTTGTTGTAGATGAAGCACATTGTATTTCACAATGGGGCTATGATTTTCGGCCAGATTATAAAAAGTTAGATAAAGTAATTGAGAGTATCGGATCTCCGACAGTACTAGCATTAACAGCAACTGCGACAAAGGATGTACTGCGAGATATAGCGGAAAGTTTAAATCTAAAAAATATCGCTGAGCATGTGTACTCAATTGATCGTCCAAATATTGCGATGGAAGTGCAATTTGTGGAAACGATAGAAGAAAAAAAAGAGGCGCTTTTTGAGCATGTAATGTATTTACAAGGGCCTGGTATTGTTTATTGTTCAAGTAGGGCCTGGACAGAGCGTTTAACCGAGTATTTAAGAGGAAAAGGAATTACAGGTGTAGCTTTTTACCATGGTGGTATGGAACATGAAGAGCGTATGTTAATTCAACAACAGTTTATGAATGACCAGTTGCAAATTGTAATATGTACAAGTGCTTTTGGGATGGGGGTAAATAAGGCGAATACAAGATATATTATTCATTTTCAATATCCGACAAATGTAGCTTCCTATTTACAAGAAATTGGAAGAGCGGGAAGAGATGGAGAATTGAGTATAGCCATTTTATTATGTAGTCCATTGGACCACGATTTGCCAATTTCAATCATTGAAGATGAATTACCAAGTAAATCGCAAATACAATTTTTATTTTCGTTACTACAAGAAAGAATGTTTCAAACGAAAGTATTACCATTAGAAGATGTAGAAGAAATTTGTTATAATGCAGCAAGATTTAATGAACAATATTGGCGTTTTATCCGTTATCATCTCGAACATCTTGGAATCATACAACAGCGAAATCTTATGCTAGAGAGCTTGTCAGATGAAATAATGTACAGATTAATAGCGGAAGTGGAAGTGAGAATGCGTAATAAATATAGGGAACTAGAAAATATGAAGTCATGGATACAAGTTCAAGGATGTAGACGTGAATATTTATTACAACAATTCGGTTATAGAAAGGAAAAAGAGATAGAAAACTGTTGTGATTACTGTGGTATTACAAAAACAGAGTATAAAAAAAGACGAGCGCAACAGTCAGTTTTCGACTATAATTGGGAAACAGAGTTACAAAAGCTTTTCGGCCTAGGGAAGATGGAGGAATGATGAACATTCAAAGGCATAATGTTGAAGATATGAGTCCGAGGGAAATAAGACTGAATCTCTACATAACACAACTAATCATTATTGGTATCGGTTGTTTACTAGCATATATATTATTTCAAGATAAAAGAGAAGTTTATAGTTTGTGGAAATGGGAACCGGTTTCTATACTTGTAATAGGTGGCTTGTTAGCGATTTGTATTGTGTTATTAGATTATGTTGCAATGCGAGTGTTTCCAGAATCTTGGTTTGATGATGGTGGTATTAACGATAGAATGTTTCAAGGGATTTCTGTCATGCATTTACTCGTTATCACGTTTATTATTGGCTTTGCGGAAGAGTTTTTATTTAGAGGTGTAGTGCAGACTCATTTCGGAATTGTAATAGCGAGTTTAATTTTTGCTGTGTTACATATTCGGTATATAACGAAGCCTTTTTTGTTTTGTTTCGTCTGCTTTATTAGTTTTGTTTTTGGTTATGTATTTGAGTGGACAGGAAATTTGTTTATAACAATCTTTGCACACTTTCTTGTTGATTTTATAATGGGGCTCCAATTAAGAAAATAAATGGAAGGTGGTGGTGAACAACATGAGAAAACGAATTCCTGATTTTGAAGAGGAGTTAGAAGTTGAGCGAGTGGAAGAAGATGAAGGTTTACCGCCGCGTAGTGAAATTCATAGAAATAAAGAGAAAAAACCAAAGTTTAAAATGAATCACATTTTTGTCCGGGTGTTAACATTTTTATTCATATTGTTACCTATTAGTATCCTATGGTATACGGATAAGTATATACAGGTAAAAAGTGATAGTAATAATGCTGAGAAAAGTGCGTTTGAAGTAATTTTCTTTGATTCCGCTAAGACTGAATCAAAGAAGCAGTCTGAGAAAGTAGCAACTCATGTTGTGAAAGATGGAGAAACTTTAGAAAGTATAGCGAAGCAATATTTCTCAGATGAAGATGGGATAGAAATAATAAAAAAGTATAATGATTTACAAGAAGACGAAGTGAAGGTAGGACAAGAATTGAAAATTCCTATAAAAGATAAGTCCACGAAGTATGAGAGCTAGCTCAATGAGTGATATATAGCTGCACATAAAATTAAGGACTATACTTTACGAGGAGGGAGAGTAAAAAATATATGTCATGGATTATATTATTATGTACTCTCATATGCGTTGGTTTTGTATGGCTTCTTGGAATGTATAAAGAAGCGATGCGTAATACAGTGTTGGAACATACTTTAGTATTCGAAGAATTTCCGGAAAGTTTTCAAAAAGTTAATGTTTTTTTTATTTCGGATATTCATAGAAGGATCATTTCTAGCTCGTTAATTGAACGAGTGAAAGGAAAAGCAGATATCGTAATTATTGGCGGCGATTTAGCTGAAAAAGGAGTACCTTTATCGCAAATCTCTTTAAATATTCAAAAGTTAAGAGAAATAGCCCCTGTATATTTTGTATGGGGAAATAATGATTATGAAATTGAATATCACGAATTAGATGCTTTATTAATAGAAAATAATGTGAAAGTATTAGATAATACAAGAGTTGTATTTGAGTCTGAATTAGGAGAGAAAATTTGCTTACTCGGTATCGATGATGTTGGATTAGAACGAGATCGTTTAGATTTAGCATTGGCTGATTGTAAAGAAGAAGGTTTTCGCATTTTAATTAGTCACAACCCAGATATAATAAAGAAAATGTCTGGTAAAGAACAAATTTCGCTCGTATTAAGTGGACATACACATGGAGGCCAGATTCGGTTGTTTCCATCTGAAAAGTATTTAAAGGGTGGCGTATATAAGCATTCTAATACGACTCTCTTTGTTAGTAATGGGTATGGAACAACATTGTTCCCTCTTCGTTTTCGGGCACCTTCCCAAACACATATCATTACGTTATGCGGAGGGAAATAATGCCGAATTCAAATGGGAAATATAATATAAAAGCTGTCTCAAATATACTCGGAATTCAACCGAGTACACTTCGCGCATGGGAAAGACGCTATCATATTATTGCCTCAAAGAGAAATCGTGCGGGGCATCGTTTATATACAGAAGAACATATTCATATTTTGAAATGGTTAATGAACAAAGTTTCTGAGGGGATGATGATTGGACAAGCAGTTCAGTTATTAGAAGGGAATCGGTTGCAGAACAACGTTCAAAAAGAAAAAATTACTGATACAGAAGTTGTTTTAGTGGACGATATACTACAAGCTTTGTTAGAATTTGATGAAATTACAATTTCTGCATTATTAAACGAGGTTTTTAGTATATATTCAACGGAAAAGGTTGTTGCAAGCATCATTCTTCAAGTGGCAAACAAGTTGTTAACTTTAAAAAGTAATAATGAGATTACAATGTCACAATTCAAATATGTTGTATCATTCTTACAAACACGTTTAGGAATGATCTATCATAATGCGTCAGTATATTCTTCTGTTAACAAAGTTTTCGTTTTAGAAAATAATATATTAAAAGGATTTATTTTCGCGACGTATTTACGACTAAAAGGATATCAAGCAATGTATATGGGGACAAGTTTAGATGAAGAAGGTATTTTACTAGCTATTGAACAATTACAGCCTAAATATTTGTTTATATCTTTTGATGATGAACGAGAACTTGAAGAGGCAGTAGGATTTATTGACTTGTTGCAAGAAAAAAATAAAAATCTCTCTGGTGGTTTTATAGGAAGAAAAGGCATTGGAGATCAATTAAATTTTCAAAATATCCTAATTGGTAACACGAAAGAAGAATGGGATGGATGGTTAAAGATGTCGGAATAGTCGTTCGAAAAGAACCATCTATTTTCTATTTCATATAATAAAAATTAGATGCAATGGTTACGTAGGGAGGGTATGAGATGAGACTGGAACGTTTAAATTATAATAAGATTAAAATTTTCCTAACATTTGATGATTTATCTGAACGAGGATTAACGAAAGAAGATTTGTGGAGAAATGCACCGAAAGTACAGCAACTATTCCGTGATATGATGCAAGAAGCAAATAAAGAATTAGGGTTTGAAGCGGATGGACCGATTGCTGTTGAAGTATTTTCTCTACAAGCTCAAGGTATGGTTGTAATTGTAACAAAAGAAAATCACGAAGTGGACACAGAAGATGAGTTCCGTGACGAGTTTATTGAAATGCAAGTGACTCTTGATGAAAGTGAACATATACTTTACGAGTTTGCTACATTAGATGATGTAATCAATTTGTCAAATCGCTTATATAACCTTGGTGTAACTGATGGGAAGTTGTATACGTGGGATGATCGTTTTTATCTTTGGATAGAAGAAGAAGAAGAGCAATTTCAATTATTGAAGGCTGATTTTATAGCTATTTTAGCGGAATACGGTAATCCGTCAACAGCAACAATTTACCGCGTAATGGAATATGGTAAAGAATTAATGGATTCTCAAGCGATTGAACAAATATACAATTACTTTGTGAAAAAACAAAACCTCAGCTAGTGTAACGTAGCTTGAGGTTTTATTTTTATTCAGCTGAAAATCTAAAATCTATAAAGCGAAGTGTAGGTAACAAGACTAGCCGATCTGTATGTTAAAATGTAATCAGTATTTCCTGATGAAATACTTGTTTTATCGAATGTATTTTGATAAAAATAAAAAATATTTAAATATTTAAGTATTTTACTTTTCTAAAAGCAATAAAAGGACTATAATAATAGTGAAAACGCTTGCAATACAAAATAGTTTGTATATATTTGTTAGCGTTTTCTATTGCATTCCAAATTTAACGGTGTATACTAGGCAATGAAGGTTTACTAAACAAGTGAAATTACAGGGGGTTTACTTACTATGGTAGCCGAAAAGGGAACTCAAACGAAAACACAACAACAAGGGGAACAACATTTTGAATTGTTAAATTCAACACAAATTGTAATTAATGAAGCATTAGAAAAATTGGGTTATCCAAACGAAGTATATGAATTATTGAAAGAACCAATTCGTATGATGACAGTGAAAATTCCAGTTCGTATGGATGACGGGACTGTTAAAATATTTACAGGATATCGTGCACAACATAATGATGCTGTTGGTCCAACGAAAGGTGGAATTCGCTTCCATCCAAACGTAACAGAAAATGAAGTGAAAGCACTTTCTATTTGGATGAGTTTAAAATGTGGTATTGTTGATTTACCATATGGTGGAGGTAAAGGTGGAATCATTTGTGACCCACGTGAGATGTCTTTCCGTGAATTAGAAAGATTAAGCCGCGGTTATGTACGAGCAATTAGCCAAATTGTTGGTCCGACAAAAGATATTCCAGCTCCAGATGTATTTACAAACTCACAAATTATGGCATGGATGATGGATGAGTATAGCCGTATCGATGAATTTAATTCACCAGGATTTATTACAGGTAAACCACTTGTATTAGGTGGATCACACGGACGTGAAACAGCGACTGCAAAAGGTGTAACAATTTGTATTCGTGAAGCTGCGAAAAAACGTGACATTGATATTAAAGGTGCACGCGTTGTTGTTCAAGGATTTGGTAATGCGGGTAGCTTCTTAGCTAAATTTATGCATGATGCAGGCGCGAAAGTAATTGCAATTTCAGATGCTTACGGTGCACTACATGATCCGAATGGATTAGATATTGACTACTTACTAGATCGTCGCGATAGCTTCGGTACTGTAACAAAACTATTTAATAATACAATTTCAAATACAGAACTGTTAGAACTTGATTGCGACATTTTAGTTCCAGCTGCAATTGAGAACCAAATTACAGAAGAAAATGCTGATAAGATTAAAGCGAAAATTGTAGTTGAAGCTGCAAATGGTCCAACTACATTAGAAGCAACAAAAATCTTGACAGATCGTGGTATCTTACTTGTTCCAGACGTGTTAGCAAGTGCTGGTGGCGTTACGGTATCTTACTTTGAGTGGGTACAAAATAACCAAGGTTACTACTGGACTGAGGAAGAAGTAGAACAACGTTTAGAAAAAGTAATGGTAAAATCATTCGATTCAATTTATGAAACATCACAAGTTCGTAAAGTGAACATGCGCTTAGCTGCATACATGATTGGTGTTCGTAAAATGGCTGAGGCTAGTCGCTTCAGAGGTTGGGTATAATATATAATGTTTTGAGAAAACGTGATTTCCTTTCGAGGGAATCACGTTTTTTTGTTGAAATACTAGTTAGAGGTGTTGAATATGAACAATGAAATGATGAATCGAGTAGATCAATTAGAAGAAAGGCTAAAATGGTTAGAGAGTGAGCTAGTAAGAACTAAAAGTGCTCAGAAAACAAGTATTATTAGGATTTTAGGAGAGGGTTTATTGCATTTGGTTTTTGGAGTGGTTGTTGTAGGGCCGATTATCGCTATTGTATTTGGGATTATTACGTGGATTGGTGAAAAATAGAATAAAAACAAAAAGAACGCTTGTTCTATACGAACAAACGTGCTATACTTTCCTTAGATAAGCAAAACGGAAATGATTTTAAGGAGAGATAAATGATGAAAATGACAGTAGACCAAAGATTTATGATGCCAGCAGATGTTGTAGAACGAGTGGAAGTATTACGAAACAAACAAAGTAAGCGTGGCACATTATTACAATCGGTAAATAAATTTTTCGGCTTAGATACGAAAGAAGATTGTGTTTGGTTTTACGGTTTTTATGGAGTGGCTGTAAGTATTGTAGTATTTATGGTATTCACATCAAATATTTTCGATTTTATCTTCGCGTAAGAAATATGCTATAAGGACATTGCTGCCGAATACATATATAAGGAAGTAAGGTAATTTTCTAGAGCGGGAGTTGGTAGTGATGGCGATGTTTCCTATAGAGCGTAACTATATTGGATATGGAAGTTCACGACCGGGAATTCCTCTTTCTAAAGTAAGATTCATTGTAAGTCATGATACGGGGAATCCTGGTAGCAATGCAATAGGAAATCGAGATTACTTTAATGAAATACAACCGAAAGCTTCGGCGCATACATTTATAGATGATAAAACAATATTAGAAATTGTCCCTATAAATGAAGTTGCGTACCATGTTCGATACAATGTGCCGACGGATAATGATTTATTCGGTTATGATGCGAATAAGGCTGCTATTGGGGTGGAACTTTGTTATGGCGGCGACGTAAACTTTTGGGAGGCGTATACTCGTTTTACTTGGTATCATGCGTATTTATGTCAAAATTTCGGCTTGAATCCGAAAAAAGATATCGTGTCGCATAAAACACTTGATCCAGCTAGAAAAATTGATCCTGAAAATGTATTAGGGCAACAAGGAATTAAATTTCAGCAGTTTTTAGCAGATGTCTATCGGATGTACGTTTCGTTTAGATGACAAATATATGAAAAATGAATACAATAAAGATAGGTGCCTACTGCTGTAAGTAGGTTTTTTCTTGTTTAGATAAATAGAGCAGAGGTAGAAGACTAGGAGTGAACAGAGTATGCAAAAAGAAACAGTTATTATTATCGGAGGCGGTCCATGCGGATTAGCAGCGGCGATTTCGTTGCAAAAAGTGGGGTTAAATCCGTTAGTAATCGAAAAAGGAAACATTGTAAATGCAATTTATAATTATCCAACTCATCAAACATTTTTCTCCTCTAGTGAAAAATTAGAAATTGGTGAAGTTGCTTTTATTACAGAAAATCGTAAGCCATTTCGTAATCAAGCGCTCGCGTATTATCGTGAAGTAGTAAAGCGTAAATCTGTACGTGTAAATGCATTTGAACGAGTGGAACAAGTGCAAAAAGATGGTGATGTTTTTAAAGTTGAAACGACGAAGCGTGACGGAAACAAAGAAATATATGTGGCAAAATACATTGTTGTCGCAACTGGATATTATGATAATCCGAATTATATGAATGTACCTGGTGAGAAACTTGAGAAAGTAGCTCATTATTTCAAAGAAGGACATCCTTATTTTGATCGAGATGTCGTTGTAATAGGTGGTAAAAATTCAAGTATAGATGCGGCGTTAGAGCTTGTTAAATCGGGTGCACGTGTAACAGTTCTATACCGTGGTGGGGAATACTCGCCAAGTATTAAGCCGTGGATTTTGCCGGAATTTGAGGCGTTAGTACGAAATGGGACAATTCAAATGCATTTCCATGCGCATGTAAAAGAAATTACTGAGCATACGTTGACGTATACAGTAGATGGTGAGGCAAATACAATTCAAAACGATTTTGTATTTGCTATGACTGGTTACCATCCAGATCACAGCTTTTTAACAAAAATGGGAGTTCGGATTGATGAAGAAACAGGGCGCCCGATTTATACAGAGGGTAGTATGGAAACAAACGCTGAAAATATTTTTATTGCAGGTGTAATTGCCGCTGGGAATAACGCAAATGAAATATTTATCGAGAACGGTAGATTCCATGGAGATGCGATTGCGCAAACCATTACATCAAGAGAAAAATAAAAAGAAGCTGTCGAAATTCGACAGCTTCTTTTTTAATCGTGCATATACATATTTTGGATTGTTTCATGAGAATTTGTATTCTCTAATGCGACTAATAATTTAATACGTGCCTTTTGAGCATTTAAACCGTATGTGAATATAACACCCATATCTTTTAATTGCTTGCCGCCACCTTCATACGAATATACATCTTGAACGATACCGTTGAAACAGCGAGACACTAATACGACAGGAATTCCTTTGCCTATTAATCGTTCTAGACTTGGAAGTGTTCTTGGAGGTAAATTACCTTGTCCAAGTGCTTCAATAACAATTCCGTCTACTGGTAGTGTTTCGATTGCTGATAATAATGTATCATCCATACCTGCGTATGCTTTTAAAACGACAACGTTTTTAGAAATTTGTCGTACTGTGTATGTTTCGTGATGCACTAAAGCATGGTGGAAAACGACACCACGTTTTGTTACCATACCGATGGGTCCGTACTGTGGACTTTGGAATGTCGCGACATTACTTGTGTGCGTTTTTGTTACATTTGTAGCACAATGTATTTCGTCGTTTAATACGACTAGGACGCCTTTTTCAGCAGCTTCATTACTACTAGCAACTTTTACAGCTGATAAGAAATTATATAGACCATCGGCACCTAATTCATTACTAGAGCGCATTGCCCCTGTCACAACGATTGGGATAGTTACTTGAACTGTTAAATCAAGAAAATAGGCTGTCTCTTCCAATGTATCGGTACCATGCGTAATGACTACGCCGTGAATATCGTCTTGTTTTACTCTTTCGTCAATGATGACTTGTAATTGTAGCATTTCGCTAGGAGTCATGTGAGGAGATGGAAGATGGAACACATCTTCGACAATTAAATCAACATCGCCTTCTAAATCAGGAATAAATTTTAAAAGAGGATTCTTTTCACCTGGTTGTACGACCCCAGTTTCTTTATCTTCCTCCATTGCAATTGTTCCACCTGTGTGTAAAACTAGGATTTTTTTCAATGCTTATACCCCTTTCAAGTTGAAAAATACATTTAGAACATAACATGTTTTGAGTAAATTCGACAATGAAAATGTATAAAAGTATGCTTAGAAAATGACAATAAAATTAATTAGTTTAAGTGTGCTTCGGTAAGTGGTTATTAGATTAGGTTTTGTTTATGGAAATTTATAGGAGTGTATCTGTAAGTATAGAGAGGGAAGGAGTGAGTTTTTTGAAAAAAGTAGAGAAAATTATAATTCGTATATTACTGATTCAATTTGTTTGTCTTTCTGTCATCCAACTGCTTTTTATACATAAATCTTCAGTGAAATATTTATCGAAAATTGTTTATTACGAAGGTGTCGTCACGAAAAATAAGGCGGAAATCTTACAGGTGAATAAGTAGTTTTCATTTTCTTCTAAGGTGGATTATGCTACAATTATTGAGGATTTAATGACGTGAAGCAAATGAGAAGAAGCAGGGGGAGAATACCTGCTTTTCGTTTTGTTTTATAAGTGAAAAATGAGGTGTTACAATGGATAAACGAATTTCGATTGCTATAGATGGTCCAGCGGCTGCTGGGAAAAGTACAGTTGCAAAAGTTGTTGCAAAAAAACTTTCATATGTTTACATTGATACAGGCGCAATGTACCGTACTATTACATATGCAGCCCTTGAACAAAAAGTGGATATTGAAAATGAAGAAAAGTTAATGGAAGTTGTAAAAAATGTAAATATTGAATTTCAGCAAGGTGAAAATACACAACTTGTATTTTTAAATGGACAAGATGTTTCTGAAGTGATTCGTACGCCAAATGTGACGAATCGCGTATCTATTGTAGCAAAGCATCGTCTTGTTCGTGAAGAAATGGTACGTCGTCAACAAGGATTAGCTAAAAAAGGCGGCGTAGTAATGGATGGTCGTGACATTGGTACACATGTACTACCAGATGCTGAAGTGAAAATCTTTATGCTTGCTTCTGTAGAAGAAAGAGCGGAAAGAAGACATTTAGAAAATATGAATAAAGGTTTCGATTCTAATTTAGAGCAGTTAAAAGAAGAAATTGCTAGGCGTGATAAATTAGATTCAGAACGCGAAGTTTCTCCTTTGAAAAAAGCTGATGATGCATTGGAATTAGATACAACTTCTTTATCAATTGAAGAAGTTGTCCGAAAAATTATGGGTATTGTTTCAGGAGTATTTGCGAAATAAAGAAAGAGGACTATCCTCTTTCTTTTTTTTTGAAATGTAAAGGATAAGTGAATTATAAGTCTCTTTTCTTGACAAATGGGCTAATTTGTAAGAAGTTAGTTACAGAGGGAAAAAACTGTCAGAATATATTCGCTATTATATTTCAAATCATACTTTCTTCAAGATGATTTTGCTGTATACTATTTATATAGGTTTAATATAGTTTCTTGTGAACTGTATTGAAACAGAATATGTGATGATAAATTCTTAAACATGCAAATGAAAACATTTGTTTTCATTTCGTATATACATAAAAATGCTTTGTCAATTCTGTAGGGAGGTATTTCCATGGTAGAGAAAATGAATGAAGAAGTTATGAATTCAAAAGAATTACAAGTTGGTGACGTTGTTACAGGTTCTGTAACGAAAGTTGAAGAGAAACAAGTGCTTGTAAATGTTGGATACAAAACAGATGGCGTAATTCCGATTAGTGAATTAGCTAACGTTCATATTGAAAAAGCAAGCGATGTTGTAGAATTAGATCAAACACTTGAATTGAAAATTATTAAATTAGAAGATGACGATCTTGTTTTATCTAAGAGAGCTGTTGACGCAGAAAAAGCGTGGGTAGAATTACAAGAAAAATTTAATTCTGGTCATGTATTTGATGTTACTGTAAAAGATATCGTGAATGGTGGGTTAGTTGTGGACCTTGGTGTTCGTGGTTTTATCCCAGCTTCACTTGTAGAGGTACATTATGTAGAAGACTTTGCTGACTATAAAGGAAAAACATTAGCGGTGAAAATTGTTGAATTAGACCGTGAAAAAAATCGTGTTATTCTTTCACATAAAGCGGTGGTAGAACTAGAACTAGATTCTAAGAAAAAAGAAGCAATCTCTTCGTTAAAAGAAGGGGATATTGTTGAAGGAACAGTACAACGATTAACGGATTTTGGTGCTTTCGTTAACGTTGGTGGTGTGGACGGTTTAGTTCACATTTCACAAATTTCATACGAACGTGTAGAGCAACCTTCTGAGGTATTAGAGCAAGGTCAAAAGGTAAAGGTAAAAGTGTTATCTGTTGATGCTGATACGCAACGTATTTCTTTATCAATTAAAGCAGCTCAGCCGGGACCTTGGGAAAATGTTGCTGGCGAAATAAAGGCTGGAGATATTCGTGAGGGAGTAGTAAAACGCCTTGTTACATTCGGTGCATTTGTTGAAATTTTACCTGGTGTTGAAGGGCTTGTGCATGTATCTCAAATTGCAAATCGTCACGTGAAAAATCCAAATGAGGTACTGGAAATGGGACAAGAAGTAAAAGTGAAAGTACTTGAAGTCCATGTAGCAGAAAAACGTATTTCTTTAAGCATAAAAGAAACGCTTGAAGAAAATAATGTAACAGAAGATTATAGCCAATATGAGCCAAATGCTGATTCTGCTACTTTCCAGTTAAGTGATATTATTGGTGAACAACTGAAAAAATTAAAGAAATAAAGAGGGGTACAAGTGGTAAGGGCAAAACGTAAATTAGATCATATTGAATATGCTCTTTCTACTGGTCAGTCTCGTACGCATGGATTTCATGATATTGATTTTGTGCATCAAAGCTTGCCAAATTCAAGTTATGACACTGTAACATGTGAAACAAAAATCGGCGAACTTTCACTAAGTTCGCCGATTTTTATCAATGCGATGACTGGTGGTGGAGGAGATCAAACGTTACATATTAATGAGCAATTAGCATATGTAGCGAAACATCATAACCTTGCTATGGCTGTAGGATCCCAAATGGCAGCTTTAAAAAATGAAAGCGAGGCGGCTTCTTATAAGATCGTCAGAAAGGTAAACCCAAATGGTATTTTCTTTGCTAATTTGGGGAGTGAGGCAACTGTCGAACAGGCAGAGCGTGCCGTTGATATGATTGAAGCGAATGCACTGCAAATTCATTTAAATGTCATACAAGAGTTAACGATGCCAGAAGGAGACCGTGATTTTACTGGTGTACTTCGGCGAATTGAACAAATTGTTTTAAACAGTAAAGTTCCTGTCATTGTAAAAGAAGTGGGATTTGGAATGAGTAAGGAAACAGTACAACAGTTAGCGAGTATAGGTATAACAGCAATTGATATTGGCGGACAAGGTGGTACGAATTTTGCTGCTGTTGAAAATGAAAGAAGACAGCGAATGCTTTCTTATTTTAATAACTGGGGAATACAAACAGCTACCTCGATTATTGAAGCAACCTCTACAAATAATAACCTCTCTTTTATTGCATCTGGGGGTATACAAACAGCACTTGACGTGGCGAAGGCAATCGCATTAGGGGCGAATACAACTGCGTTTGCTGGATACTTTTTACGTATTTTAATGCAAGATGGTGTTGAGAAGTTAGTGGATGAAATTGATCTTTTACATACAGATTTAAAATTTATTATGACAGCTCTTGGCGTGAAGACGATAGAAGAGTTACAATCTGTACCTCTTGTTGTAAAAGGTGAAACGTACCATTGGTTAGCGCAGCGAGGGATTGACACTGCACATTATAGTAGGCGATAAAAAATCAACCGTCCGGTTGATTTTTTTGCGTTTTATTTTCGTAAGCAGAACGTGTGCAAACTTTTCAATATAGCTGGTTAGCGATAAAACAAGATAAGAGATTGTTATTTAAGAGTCAAAAGAAACAAGAAAAAATTTACGATAATTTAGGGGATGAGGATGTTAATAAAAAAGGAGATAATGTATCCTCAAATAGTAAAAATACGATAGGACGCATTACATATAATAGTGAAGATGTTAATATTCATGCACGAAATATAAGAGAAGATACAGTGGTTTCTGGATATAATAAAAAGGTTGAAACTTCATTAACTTCAAATGTAAGAGAAGGGGATTCTAGTTCAACAACAGTACAATCAACAATTAAAACGGCGAATATTACGATCGTAGTCGGGAATGAATTGTATAGGAATCCAATGGTGAATGCAGGAAGTGGAATGGAAGCACTAATTTTGCCAAGGGAATTAGGAGAAGATAAAAATCCATCGGAAGATTCGTATGTAAATTATTATTTTAATATATCAAATGAAGTGAGCTTAAGTAATGCTGAAGTAGTATTACTTTCTGATCAAGGGAATACCATTGTGAGTAGGGAAATTACAGAAGAAAAAGAAGACATTGTAGGCGTGAAAAAAGAGGTTGAGCGAAAGTTAAATGAAATAGGAGAGACGGATTATGTACGTGTAGAGGTAAAGCGTTAAAAATCCTTCTCTTCATACGTATTATGTTATTACATATTCTAAAAAACCAACAGGTATAGTTACGATTGATGCCGCGTTGAGTGATAGGGTTTATAATGCGAAAACAAAAGAATTATATTACGAGTAGAAATAAGTAAAATATTTTTGTAAAAAGACGGTTTCGTACAATATCGAAACCGTCTTTTTGTATTGCCTATTTGAGGGCAGCTCGATTGGTGCCGGCTAATAATCAGTGGGGATGGATGCCCCCACTGAAGTTTCACTTTATTTAATGCTGATTCTGCTTTCGAGCTTGCTCCGGTGTATCAAGACTTGTTGCACCGGGATATTGAAGTGATTGGTCGCGATCAGATTCAACGCGGCGTGATTCTCTTAGTTTTCGTTCTTGGCGATCTTTACCCATTGTGAGTTACACCTCCTTATTAAAAGTTTTGCTGTTATGGGGAAAACTATGCACAAAGAAAAGGAGGATTAACTTTCATAAAAAGTTCCCATAATGGAAAACATAGGAGGTGAAATGATGGATGGGAGTACTTTTTATTTTGTTGCTTGGATAGGGTGGATCGTCGTGACCTTTTTTATGAAAAAGGAATCTATTCGTTGGAAGATAAGTGCTTGTATATTAATCTTTATTATTTGTTCTCCGTTAAATGTGACGATTGCTTCTTTCACGATATCGGTAAATGCCCTTTTGCTTTGTATTATTTCTTTTGTAGGAATCACGCTATATTCTATTTGGAAAAAATTATATAGCTTACTTTCGGCACTTATTATTGCAATGTTATATACAAGTTTTCATTTGTTAGAAGTATATGATCCAATTTGGATTGTGGCGGATAGATTGTTTCTGTTAAGTAGTGCCCTTGTGTATGCATCGGTTTTATTACATGGGAATCGCATATTACGATTATGCTCCTTATATATAGGGATGTTACAAGGAGAATTGCTAGTGACCCTTATTTTTCGGAAACTAAATTTCCCTTATGATTACGGTAGTTTAGCATTTTTTGATATCGTCGCCGTTTCTACATTATTTATGGCAATTTTATTTTGGATTGCAAAAGCATCGGTATACATGGAACAGTTTAAGCGGAAAACACGTAAAAGAAAGGCGAGGGTAATACATGACTGAATATACACCAGCCATTTTATGTGGCGTAATTGCAGGGACGGTGACTAGAGTATTAATGCTTCGCACAGATACGAGGCAATATCCGACGAGGCTTCACGGGAAAATTATTCATATTGCGATGGGTTTAATTGCAGCGGCTTTAGGGGCGATTGCTATCCCGTCTATTTTGAAAAAAGATTTTTCTGCAATTACATTTCTTACATTAGCAGCGACGCAATTTCGTGATGTGCGCAATATGGAAAGAAATACACTTCAACAATTAGATGGATATGAGCTCGTACCGCGTGGCAATACATACATTGAAGGAATTGCATTAGTATTTGAAAGTCGTAACTATTTGGCGATGTTAACGTCGTTTGTGACAACGTTTGCGTATATAGGATTCCATTCGTGGATTGCCGGAATAATAACTGGTACAATAGCATTTTTTATCGCGAAAAAACTAATGTCTGGTAAAAGGCTCCATGATCTTGTAGAGATTGAGCATGTTCCACTCCGTTTTGAAGGAGCGGGACTTTATATTGATAATATTTATATTATGAACATTGGATTGCCAGCAAGACAAGAAGAAATTATGAAATATGGAATGGGCTTTATTTTAAAGCCGAAATCGATCGATGCGATGGTTACAATCGCGAATTTAGGACAACGTCAAGCTATTTTACATGATGTTTCTGTTGCTTTAGGGATATATAGAGATTCTGGTACACCGGCACTTGTGCCGTTAGCGAAGCGTGATTTAGAGGATGGGAGAGTCGGGGTTTTTGTTCTTCCGCAAGATCAAAATGCAGAGAAAGCGATAGGGGTAATTGGAAATGTCCCAACATTAGAGAGTGCTGTTCATATGTCATCGGAAGCTCCGAAGGGAAGGGGAGATAAGAGATGATGTTAGAAAGTGTTATTCTCGCAGTCATTACAACCACACCGGAAAAGTTTGCAGGGGGGGCTCCTTTATTTGTTTGTGAATCGACAGAGGAAATGGAATTTGTTGCAAATAATTTAGAAGCCATTTTAGATGGCATTGCACATCGCTTACAAGAGAATGTATATATTATTGTGAAACATTAGCAACGTGTGGTATAATGTGAGGTGTTTTGATACGTTGAGAATTATTCTGGAATGCAAATCCCTTCTTGCACAAAGAAGGGTTTTTTACATAATAAACAGAAGCAAGTTGAAAGGATGAAAGTATATGCCGAAACCAGTAATAGCAATAGTAGGCCGCCCGAACGTAGGGAAATCTACTATTTTCAATAGAATTGTTGGAGAAAGAGTTTCAATCGTAGAAGATATACCAGGTATAACGCGAGACCGTATTTATAGTGCGGGAGAATGGTTAAATCATGAGTTTAACATTATTGATACAGGTGGAATTGATATTGGAGACGAGCCGTTCTTGACACAAATTCGTCAACAGGCGGAAGTAGCGATTGATGAAGCGGATGTTATCATTTTTATGACGAATGGTCGCGATGGTGTAACTGCAGCAGATGAAGAAGTTGCTAAAATTTTATACCGTTCTAAAAAACCAATTGTACTTGCGGTAAATAAGGTTGATAATCCAGACATGCGTAGTGATATTTATGATTTTTATGCATTAGGATTTGGCGAGCCATTCCCGATTTCAGGTACACACGGTTTAGGACTTGGTGATTTGTTAGATGAAGCTGCAAATCATTTTCCAAAGATTGAAGAAGAAGCGTATGACGATGAAACAATCCGTTTCTCTTTAATTGGACGTCCAAACGTAGGGAAATCATCACTTGTAAATGCACTTCTTGGTCAAGAACGTGTAATTGTAAGTAATATAGCGGGAACGACACGTGATGCTGTTGATACACCATATAGTAAAGATGATCAAGAGTATGTAATCATCGATACAGCTGGTATGCGTAAAAAAGGGAAAGTATACGAAAGCACAGAAAAATATAGTGTACTTCGTGCACTTAGAGCGATTGAACGTTCTGACGTTGTTTTAGTCGTTTTAGACGGAGAAGAAGGAATTATTGAACAGGATAAAAAAATCGCTGGATATGCTCATGATTCAGGACGTGCTGTTATTATCGTCGTAAACAAATGGGATGCAGTGAAAAAAGATGAGAAAACAATGAAAGCATTTGAAGAAAACATTCGCGCTCATTTCCAATTTTTAGAGTATGCGCCGATTGTATTCTTATCTGCGAAAACGAAAAAACGTACACAAACATTATTACCAGTTATTAATGAAGTAAATGAAAGCCATAGCATCCGCGTACAAACGAACGTATTAAATGATGTAATTATGGATGCGGTCGCGATGAATCCAACGCCGACTCATAATGGTAGCCGTCTGAAAATCTTCTATGCGACACAGGTTGCGGTAAAACCACCAACATTTGTTATATTTGTAAACGATACAGAATTAATGCACTTTTCATATGAGCGCTTCTTAAAGAACCGTTTACGTGAAGCGTTCGGTTTTGTAGGAACGCCGATTCACATTATCGCTAGAGCAAGAGACTAATGGAGAGGATGTGATTTTATGACAAAAATCACAGTAATAGGAGCAGGTAGCTGGGGAACAGCGTTAGCGATGGTATTAGCTGACAATGGGCATGATGTACGTATTTGGGGAAACCGTTCTGAACTTATGGATGAGATTAATACGAAACATGAGAATAGTCGATATCTTCCAGGAATTACATTGCCAAGCACAATCGTAGCCTACTCTTCTTTAGAAGAAGCATTAGTAGATGTAAATACAGTACTGCTAGTAGTACCGACGAAAGCGTACCGAGACGTATTGCAAGAGATGAAAGAAATTGTTACAGAACCAGTTACTTGGATTCATGCAAGTAAAGGAATTGAACCAGGTACGTCAAAACGTATTTCGGAAGTGATTGAGGAAGAAATTCCAGAGAAATTGATTAAAGATGTTGTTGTACTGTCTGGACCGAGTCATGCTGAAGAAGTAGGTTTGCGCCAAGCGACGACTGTTACGTCTGCAGCCAAACGTATGGAAGCGGCTGAGGAAGTACAGGATCTGTTTATGAATAGCTATTTCCGTGTATATACAAACCCAGATATCGTTGGAGTTGAGCTTGGTGGTGCTTTAAAAAATATTATTGCACTAGCTGCGGGAATAACTGACGGACTTGGATTAGGTGATAATGCGAAAGCCGCATTAATGACACGTGGTTTAACGGAAATTGCTCGTTTAGGAAGAAAGATGGGCGGAAATCCACTGACATTTGCTGGTCTAACTGGTATGGGGGACTTAATTGTAACTTGTACAAGTGTGCATAGTCGAAATTGGCGTGCTGGAAATATGCTTGGAAAAGGACACTCTTTAGAAGAAGTGTTAGAAAGTATGGGTATGGTTGTTGAAGGTGTACGAACAACGAAAGCTGCTCATGAGTTGGCAGAGAAAATGGAAGTTGAAATGCCGATTACAGCGGCTTTATATGACGTATTGTTCAATGAGAAAAATGTAAAAGATACAGTAGGCTCATTGATGGGACGTGTTCGAAAACATGAAGTTGAAGCGATACCTGATTTGTTATAAAGAAAGCGGTAGAAGTACATTTCGTACTTCTACCGTTTTTTTTTTTTTTTTTTTATATATTTTTTATGGGTCTTTTCACCAATTTTTCATCTCTGCATAGGATAAAGAGTAACTTGAGGAGAGGGTGAAAAGAATGGATAACAACATTTTTAATAACATTGAAAAAGAAGCGAAAGTGAACAAAGAAGATATTTTTAAATTAGCGTCGTCTGTTCAAAATGCGAACTTACGTGATGAGACAGTGCTTCGCCAATTGATTCATCAAGTTGCTCTAATGGCAGGACGCGAAGTGCCAAAAGAGCAAGAGGATCAAATTGTAAAAGCAATCATTAACAATAATATGCCCGCTGATTTTGGTTCGTTAAGTAAAATGTTTAAAAAGTAAAATATGAGAAACAAAGAGTTTAGCGAATGCATATGATAGTCATGAAAGAATGGGAATAGAGCTGTTAAGGGCATATTTGGTCAACCGAAGTGCGAAAAAACGTGCTTCGGTTTTATTATTTTATTGTATTTAAATTTTGTTAATTCACGGTAAAGTGATGATTTCTATTTGTTTAAAGATTTTAATTTGTTAAAATAGTATAAAAATAGTTAGAAAGTAAAGGGGTGTATATATGTCGGAAGGGCTTATAAAAATGTGGTTTTCCTTAGGGGCAATGGGATTTATGTTTGTTGCAGTAGCTTTTATTTTATTAAGTAGACATAAAATGAAGAATAAATTTCTGAAAGGGATTACAGCGTTAGTAGCGTACACCCTCATGATTGTGTCGGGTATTGTTATTTTTCTTGTTGTATTTAGTGGACCTGTGGAACAATAAAAGACGTTATAGGAAACAATCTATACTCGCATGAAAAGGTGATTGTCAGTGAAAAAAATCCATATTATTTTAATATTTTGTTGCATTAGCATTTTAACAGGGTGTATGTACCCGAAAGAAAATATGAAACAAAATGCGATTCCTTATGAAGATCAGTTGCAAGTTGTACAAAAAGCCATTAATACATATAAGGAGCAAACAGATGGTTTATTACCAATTAAGACGCGTGATATGAGTACGCCGATTTATCAGAAGTATCCAATTGATTTTCAAAAAATTGCTCCAAGGTACATACAAGAGGCGCCAGGGAATGCGTATGAAAGTGGTGGGGTATATCAATATGTATTAATAGATGTTGAAAGAAATCCGACAGTAAAGTTAATTGATGTGAGAATGGCGGAACAAATTCAAGAAGTGGCATTGAAGCTAAGGATGTATCGTGATGAACATCAATATCCACCTTTTAAAAAAGTGATTACAGATGGTGTTTATGAATTAGACTTCAAAAAACTAGGATATAAAGATGTACCACAAGTGACAAGTCCGTACTCAGGAAAAGGTCTCCCTCTTGTAATCAATGAAAAAGGAGAATTGTTTGTTGATTATAGAATCGACTTATATGAAGCGTTGAAAAAAAATGAAGGACAATTTAAAGAAGGTGAAGATATTCGGAGTATACTATCGAAGGATTCCCCGTTTGTTCCTGCATATTCTTTGCCGTACACAGTAAAAAATGGAGAACCAATTTTTTTAAAATCATAAGTCATGAACCTTTCTTTTAGTGAATAAGTTCTAGAAGAAAGGTTTTTTATGTTATACAACTTGCGATGCAAACAAAAGGTATTTTTAAATAGTCATATGAAATTGGACAAAATTATATGATATATTGTCCGAACTTCTAGAATACCATTATATTATATCAGATATTATAGACAACGTTAGAGAAGGTATTAGTTGACTATAAACGTGGAATTATTCCCAAAAATATTGAGGGAGGGAATCACTTGGAAAAGGTAGATATTTTTAAAGATATTGCGGAACGCACAGGCGGTGATATTTATTTTGGAGTTGTAGGAGCTGTTCGAACAGGGAAATCAACATTTATTAAAAAATTTATGGAACTTGTTGTTATTCCCAATATTGAAAATGAGTCAGACCGTCAAAGAGCGCAGGATGAACTGCCTCAAAGTGCTGCTGGTCGTACAATAATGACGACGGAACCGAAGTTTGTTCCAAACCAAGCGGTTTCTATCGAAGTAGATGAAGGTCTTGAAGTGAATATTCGATTAGTAGATTGTGTTGGATATACGGTTCCAGGAGCAAAAGGCTATGAAGATGAGAATGGTCCGCGCATGATTAATACTCCTTGGTATGAAGAGCCTATTCCATTCCATGAAGCTGCAGAAATCGGAACACGTAAAGTAATTCAAGAGCATTCAACAATAGGTGTCGTTATTACAACAGATGGAACAATTGGTGAAATTCCAAGAAGAGATTATATAGATGCAGAAGAACGCGTTGTAAATGAGTTAAAAGAAGTAGGAAAGCCTTTCATTATGATTATCAATACTGTACAGCCATATCATCCAGATACGGAGCAGTTACGTCAAAGCTTATCAGAAGAATATGATATCCCAGTAATTGCGATGAGTGTAGAGAGTTTAAGAGAAACAGATGTGTATAACGTACTTCGAGAAGCGTTATTCGAGTTCCCGGTTTTAGAAGTGAATGTAAACCTTCCAAGCTGGGTAATGGTGCTAAATGAAGGGCATTGGTTACGCCAAAGTTATCAGGAAGCGGTTCAAGAGACTGTAAAGGATATAAAACGTCTTCGTGATGTGGACCGTGTCGTTTGGCAGTTTAGTCAATATGAATTTATTGATCGAGCAAGTCTAGCTGGCATTGATATGGGGCAAGGTGTGGCAGAGATTGATTTATATGCGCCAGATGAATTGTATGATCAAATTTTAAAAGAAGTAGTAGGAGTAGAGATTCGAGGGAAAGATCATTTATTAAAGCTTATGCTCGATTTATCTCATGCGAAAACAGAGTATGACCAAGTGGCGGATGCCCTGCGGATGGTAAAACAAACCGGATATGGAGTAGCAGCGCCTGCATTAGCTGATATGAGCTTAGATGAACCGGAAATTATTCGTCACGGTTCAAGGTTCGGTGTTAAATTAAAAGCGGTTGCGCCGTCTATTCATATGATTAAAGTGGATGTAGAATCAACATTTGAACCAATTATCGGTACTGAAAAACAAAGTGAAGAACTAGTTCGTTACTTGATGCAAGATTTTGAAGATGACCCGCTATCAATTTGGAATTCTGATATATTTGGGCGCTCTCTTAGCTCTATTGTTAGAGAAGGAATTCAAGCGAAGTTATCTCTAATGCCAGAAAACGCTCGTTATAAATTAAAAGAAACGCTAGAAAGAATTATTAATGAAGGATCTGGCGGATTAATTGCGATTATATTATAAGAAAAAAATCCCTCTAATTGCAGAGGGATTTTTTTCTTTTTGAGTACGTAATAGAAAAATAAACAGTCATTATCTAATATTTTGTTGTAAATTGTCAAGTTTCATCAGAATTTCACATTTTAAGAGTAACAATTTCCTTAAAAATATTGAATTATAAAGGAGAATCGTATAATATAGGCGTTGATAATGATTTATCTACATCTTTGTAGTATAGAATTTGTAAAAATTGCCTACAAATGAAAGTAAGACTCATTTTATGATCATTATACAGTCTTATCTTTGGGAGGAGGTGAATGGCATGAACAAGACAGATTTAATCAATGCTGTTGCAGAAGCAAGTTCCCTTTCTAAAAAGGACGCAACAAAAGCAGTGGACGCTGTTTTTGATTCTATCTTAGAAGCTTTAAAACAAGGTGATAAAGTACAACTAATCGGATTCGGTAACTTCGAAGTTCGTGAGCGTGCGGCTCGTAAAGGTCGTAACCCACAAACAGGTGAGGAGATTGAAATCGCTGCAAGTAAAGTACCTGCATTCAAACCTGGTAAAGCGTTAAAAGATGCGGTTAAATAATCCTTACATATTAACAGGGAAGAAGGGTTTCCTTTTTGGAAACTCTTCTTTTTGCTTTTAAAAACATAAATATGCTAGAATGTGTTCGTATCACTTTTAGGTTTTTCGGGAGGGCTAGCGGATGGCAAAAGTTAATTTAGAACAAATTGAACATGCAGTACGTCTTATTTTAGAGGCGATCGGAGATGACCCAAATCGCGAGGGAGTACTTGATACACCGAAACGTGTTGCGAAAATGTATGCAGAAGTATTTTCAGGGATGCATGAGGATCCGAAAGAGCATTTACACAAAGTATTCGGAGAAGACCACGAAGAGCTTGTACTAGTAAAAGATATACCATTCTATTCGATGTGTGAGCATCATCTTGTTCCGTTTTATGGAGTTGCTCACGTTGCATATATTCCGCAAGGTGGAAAAGTAACAGGACTAAGTAAATTAGCTCGTACTGTAGACACAATTGCGCGTCGTCCACAACTACAGGAACGAATTACATCAACAGTAGCTAACTCTATTATGGAAGTACTAGAGCCGCATGGTGTAATGGTAGTAGTAGAAGCAGAGCATATGTGTATGACGATGCGTGGTGTGAAAAAGCCTGGTGCGAAAACAGTAACGACTGCGGTGCGCGGCGTGTTAGAAAATGATGCAGCAGCACGTAGTGAAATTTTATCGTTTATTAAGACGAAGTAAAGAAAAGCGGGAAACTGCTTTTCTTTTTTTTATATACAAAAAAATGATATAGTTTTAGTGTTAAAGAGCAAGAATATAAAGGTTGAAAATTACTTCTGCCTTTTGTGGAAATGAATGTTTGTAGTTGTTAGAGACGAAGATAACTCGTATGAATGAAAGATGAGGCTTTATTCGGGGGCAGTTTGGCAGAAGTAGCCAAGTTTTGATTATAGAAAATAGAATGTATGTGTTATAATAAATTTTATGAATTAGAAAACAAGGGTGATTTTTTGTGTGTGACATCTACGGAGGGTATGCGGGTATTAAAGAGAAATTGATGGAGAAATTACGCCATCCTTATTTTATAAACTATATTGAAGAACCATTTATTGATGAAGAGAAAATAGCGCTGTTATACGGTGCATTAAAAGGTGCAAATATACATAAAGAACAAATTGATCATTATGTAGTAACGATTATGCTTGTACAAATTGCTCTTGATACACATGAAAAAGTATCGAATAAAGCAAACGAAGAGACGAGTGGATTCCATAAGCGTCGTCAATTGACAGTTCTTGCAGGGGATTATTATAGTGGTCTATACTATTACTTATTGTCAATGAATTGTGATATTATCTTAATTCGTGCACTTGCTGAAGGAATTAAGGAGATTAATGAACATAAAATTATGCTATATCAAAAAGCACATGTGGCGATTCAAGACATAATGGAAAGTGTAGTAATAATTGAATCTGCGCTTTTACAAAAAACATGTGATCATTTTCATTTATCTAATTGGAAACCATATATAACTTATGTGTTAGGGAAAAATCGTCTTCAAAAAGAGTGTCAATTGTATGCTGATAAACAAAATTCACCTGTTTTTCAAGCGGTCCAACAAATCTCATCGGATGACGATAAAAATCTAGAAACAGTTATTAATGAATGGCTTATGGAAATGAGAAAGCAGGAAGAAAATTTTTTAGAGAATCATACAGAAGTTAATGAGATAATTTCTATGTTAAGAGATAAATCAAGGACATAAGCAACTTTACATTGGAAGAAGGTACGAGCATGCAACAATCAAAAGAAGAAAGAGTACATGACGTATTTGAGAAAATTTCTGATAAATACGATGTGATGAATTCTGTAATTAGTTTTCAAAGGCATAAGGCATGGCGCAAAGAAACGATGCGAATTATGGATGTGAAACCTGGGAGTAAGGCACTTGATGTATGCTGCGGGACGGCAGATTGGACAATTGCACTAGCGGGAGCTGTAGGTGAAGATGGGAAGGTTTACGGTTTAGACTTTAGTGAAAATATGCTAGCTGTCGGTAAACAAAAGGTAGAAGCTTTAGAATTAAAGCAAGTAGAACTTATGCATGGAAATGCAATGGAACTTCCTTATGAAGATAATACGTTTGATTATGTAACGATTGGTTTTGGGTTACGTAACGTTCCGGATTACATGCAAGTATTAAAAGAAATGACGCGTGTAGTAAAGCCTGGTGGAAAAGTAATTTGCCTGGAAACATCCCAACCAACGATGATAGGTTTTCGTCAAGGATATGTCTTATACTTTAAATATATCATGCCGTTATTTGGAAAGATGTTTGCGAAAAGTTATAAAGAATATTCATGGCTTCAGGAATCTGCTAGTACATTCCCAGGGATGAAAGAGTTAGCAAATATGTTTGAAGAAGCTGGGCTTAAGAATGTGCAAGTGAAACCATTTACTTTTGGTGTAGCAGCTATGCATTTAGGTATTAAACCAGAATCAAAATAGAAAAAAGAAAAAAGACGTTTTAGGTTAAGGTGAACAATATGAAGTTACAACTTATGTACTCTTTTTTACGATCGGATATTAATGTTATAGAAAAAGAATTGAAGAAGACAGTTGCTTCTGAGCAGCCGTTAGTAGAAGAAGCGGCATTACAGCTTATTGAAGCAGGTGGGAAGCGGATTCGCCCTGTTTTTGTTTTGCTTGCAGGGAAATTTGGGGATTATAAGTTAGATGCAATTAAGCATGTTGCGGTTGCATTAGAACTTATTCATATGGCTTCGCTTGTTCACGATGATGTCATTGATGCTGCGTTTTTACGACGCGGTAGCGCAACAGTGAATGCGAAATGGGGAGATCGTATTGCAATGTATACAGGAGACTACTTGTTTGCGAAGTCTCTTGAATGTATAACAAATATAGAAATTCCAGATGCACATCAAGCGTTGTCTCATACAATTTTAGAAGTTTGTAAAGGTGAAATCGAACAAATTAAAGATAAGTATAACTATGATCAAAATTTAAGAACGTATTTAAGAAGGATAAAACGAAAAACAGCATTGTTAATCGCCGCGAGTTGTCAGTTGGGAGCGATTGCTGCTGGTGCTAATCGTGATACTGTAAATCGTCTATTTTGGTATGGATATTTTGTGGGTATGTCTTATCAAATTATTGATGATATTTTAGATTTCGTATCGACAGAAGAGAAGCTTGGAAAGCCTGCTGGTGGTGATTTATTACAAGGTAACATTACATTACCTGTTTTGTATGCCATGGAAGATCCAGTTCTTCGTCAGAAAATTACATCTGTGCATGAAAATACAACAGCAAGTGAAATGAAAGAAATTATTGATGATATTAAAGCGAGCGAAGCTATTGATAAAGCATTTTCGTTTAGTGAACGTTATTTACATAAAGCATTAGACATAATAAAACCACTCCCTCGTGGACAGGCGAAGTACGCGTTGCAAAATGTTGCAAAGTATATTGGAAAACGAAAATTTTAGTGATTTTTCTAAAAAATAAAATAATCTCTCTATTTCAAAACTATTGCACAATTGTGATAAGGGTGTTAATATGTGTGTGGGGATATACAATTACATACATAATTCAGAAGTGGAGAGATTTTTTATGGAAAAAACATTTCTAATGGTAAAACCAGACGGTGTACAACGTGCCTTCATTGGGGAAATCGTAGCTCGTTTTGAGAAAAAGGGCTTTCAATTAGTTGGTGCAAAATTAATGCAAGTTACTCCGGAAATTGCTGAACAACACTACGGTGAGCATAAAGAAAGACCTTTCTTTGGTGAATTAGTAGACTTTATTACATCTGGCCCTGTATTCGCAATGGTATGGCAAGGTGAAAATGTAGTAGATACAGCACGCAATATGATGGGTAAAACACGACCACATGAAGCTGATATGGGAACAATTCGCGGAGATTTCGGTGTAACTGTTGCGAAAAACATAATCCACGGTTCGGATTCTTTAGAAAGTGCAGAGCGCGAGATTGCTATTTTCTTTAAGGAAGAAGAATTAGTAGACTACTCAAAATTAATGAATCAATGGATTTACTAATTATTTTGAAATAATTTGTAAACGCTTTAATAACTGTGATAATAGTAAAAAGTGCAAGAAGAATAGGGGTATTCTTCTTGCACTTTTTTTATTTTGATTTGTTACGAAGCTAAAGCTGTTATGATATATTTTATTTAATATAAATGATTTAGAAATACGAAAACGATAGAATAATGATAAATATGGTAAAGTAGAAAGATGATTTATTATATGACTTCTTTTTTATAGAATAATAAGAATTACAATCATATATACGAAAAGAGGAATAACATATGCGGTATATTACAGCTGGTGAATCCCACGGACCACAACTTACGACAATTGTAGAAGGTGTTCCGGCAGGATTATCTTTAGTAGCGAATGATATAAATGAAGAATTAGCTAGAAGGCAAAAAGGATATGGACGCGGTAGACGCATGCAAATTGAGAAAGACCAAGTGCAAATTGTAAGTGGTGTTAGGCATGGGAAGACAATGGGGTCCCCGATTGCACTTGTTGTTGAAAATCGTGATTTTACACATTGGACAAAGGTTATGGGTGCAGAGCCGCTAACTGAGCAGGAAGAGAAAGAAATGAAAAGGCAAGTTACGAAACCTAGACCTGGACACGCAGATTTAAATGGTGCGATTAAATATGGTCATAGAGATATGAGGAATGTATTAGAGCGTTCTTCAGCACGTGAAACGACAGTTCGTGTTGCAGCTGGTGCAGTTGCAAAAAAAATATTAGCGGAATTAGGTATACAAGTAGCGGGACATGTTGTGGAGATCGGTGGTGTACAGGCAGAAAATATTAAATATAACTCTATTGCGGAATTACAAAGTACTACAGAAGCATCTCCTGTACGTTGTTTAGATGAAGAGGCAGGTAAAAAGATGATGCAAGCGATTGATGATGCGAAGGCAAATGGTGATTCTATCGGCGGTATTGTTGAAGTAGTTGTAGAAGGAATGCCAATTGGAGTAGGTAGCTATGTACATTATGATAGAAAATTAGATGCAAAATTAGCAGCGGCAATTATGAGTATTAACGCTTTTAAAGGTGTTGAAATTGGAATTGGTTTTGAAGCAGCACATAGACCAGGCAGTGAAGTGCATGATGAAATCCTTTGGGATGAAGTGCAAGGGTACAGAAGAAAAACGAACAATGCAGGTGGATTAGAAGGTGGCATGACAACTGGTATGCCGGTTGTTGTGCGCGGTGTTATGAAACCGATACCGACATTATATAAACCGCTTCAAAGTGTTGATATTGATACGAAAGAACCTTTTACAGCGAGTATTGAACGTTCAGATAGTTGTGCAGTGCCAGCAGCTAGCGTTGTGGCTGAAGCTGTTGTGGCTTGGGAGCTCGCGACAGCTTTAATTGAACAATTTGGATTAGATCGTATCGATCTTATACGTGAAAATATTAAGAAACATAATGAATATGCGAGGGGATTTTAATGGAGAACATACATATTCAAACGAAATCAAAAGAATATGATGTACATGTTGGAAGGGAGGCGTTGTCACATTTAACAACGCTTATTCAAAAAATGAATCCTGCAGTATCTAACATAATGATCATTTCTGATGAAGCTGTTGCATCACTGCATTTACAGACAGTTGTTGATGCATTGCAAGTAGAGCAAAAAGTATTTTCGTTTGTTGTACCGAGTGGCGAAAAAGAGAAGTCTTTTGAAAATTTCTATGAGGCTCACACTTCGGCTCTTGAAAATAAATTAGATAGAAATTCTTTAATCATCGCGCTTGGAGGCGGAATGATTGGAGATTTGGCTGGATTTGTTGCCGCGTCGTTTATGCGTGGTATTCGCTTTGTCCAAGTTCCAACAACTTTGTTAGCTCACGATAGCGCAGTAGGCGGAAAAGTAGCAATTAACCATCCACTAGGAAAAAATATGATTGGGGCGTTCCATCAGCCAGAAGCTGTTGTATATCATACGCCATTTTTATATTCACTTCCTGAAAAAGAGTGGCGATCAGGTTATGCAGAAGTGATAAAGCATGCTCTTATTGGTGATGTAGAGCTATATCATTGGTTAAAGGAAGAAGTGCAAACATTAACGGATCTTCGTGATGAAAAGTTAATTCATATATTAACGAAGGCGATTCCTGTGAAAGCGAACATCGTGTCGCAAGACGAAACAGAAAAAGGTGTACGTGCCCATTTGAATTTTGGGCATACGTTAGGACATGCTCTTGAAAAAGAGTTAGGATATGGAAATATTACTCACGGTGATGGAGTAGCGGTTGGCATGCTATTTGCCATGTTTTTAAGTGAGCAAGTGTACAAAATTGATCTTTCTTATCAAGAAATGAAGCAGTGGTTCTTGAAATACGGTTATCCAAAAATGCCAAGCGACTTGAATGTAGAACGTCTCGTTCAGTTGATGAAACAAGATAAAAAAGCAAATGCCGGAACAATTCATATGGTGCTTATGCAGGAATATGGGGGAGTGAATGTCGTATCTATTTCAGATGAGACTGTTCATATTGCGTTAGAAGCATTTCAAAAGGATATGGTCTAAAAAAGTTGTAGAACAGGTATGAAATGCATATTTAAAGGTATTCTCGTAATGGTGACGGTTATGATTAAAGATGATAGTAAGGAATTATAAATCATATCAATGACTGGGGGAAGAAAAGTGAGAGTAAAAGAGCAATTGTTAACTTTGAGAGCATATGTACCTGGGAAAAATATTGAGGAAGTAAAAAGAGAATATGGATTGTCAAAAATTGTGAAGTTAGCATCGAATGAAAATCCGTTTGGCTGCTCTGCCCGTGTGACAGAAGCATTAACTTCGTTAGCCAATCAATATGCACTCTACCCGGACGGGGCGGCTTTTGAGCTTCGTGAGAAAGTAGCAGAGCATTTAGGTGTAAAAGCGGAACAACTTTTATTTGGTAGTGGGTTAGATGAAGTCATTCAAATGATTAGCCGCGCCTTGCTACATAACGGAACAAATGTTGTAATGGCGAATCCTACGTTCTCACAATATTATCACCATGCTGTTATTGAAGGAGCGGAAGTTAGGGAAGTACCACTTGAAAATGGTATTCACAATTTAGATGCAATGTTAAAGCAAGTAGATGAGAAAACGAAGATTGTATGGATTTGTAATCCGAATAACCCGACAGGTACATATGTAGAGAAACAAAAATTACTTTCATTTTTAGAATCAGTTCCAAAGTCAGCGCTCGTTATTATGGACGAGGCATATTATGAATATGCGGAAGCAAAAGACTATCCGCAAACATTACCTCTTCTTGAAAAGTACGAAAATCTTATGGTGCTACGCACATTCTCAAAAGCATATGGATTAGCTGCTTTTCGTATTGGATATGCGATTGGGGATGCAAAGCTTATTGGGCAGCTAGAAGTGGCGAGACTACCATTTAACACATCAACTATCGCCCAAGCGGTAGCATTAGCGGCAATAGAGGATCAGCAGTTTTTACAAGAGTGTGTGAAGAAAAATGCCGAAGGATTAAATCAATATTATGCATTTTGTAAGGAATATAACGTATTCTACTATCCATCTCAAACGAATTTCATTTTCTTGAAACTCGGTATACCTGGTAATGAAGCTTTCGAAAGATTAATGCAAAAAGGATATATCGTTCGTTCTGGTGCAGCATTTGGTATGCATGATGGTATTCGTATTACTGTTGGATTAAAAGAAGAAAATGATGAGATTATTGAATTACTTACGGAACTTGTAAAAGAACAAGTGAAGAAAGAAGAAACGTATTCTTAAGAAATAGTGAAGGCTCCTGTTACAGGAGCCTTTTTCATTTGAATTGCAATAAGGGGAGTTGTTTGCACGTTCAAGAAAGAAAACGTTACAATAGAAGTAGACGTATAAGAGGAACTATTATACATATAACTTATTTAAAATGTGAGGAGGATACAGTTTGAAACTAGTAGGACGAAAAAATAGTTTGAATGGGAAAATTGTTGTTCCAGGAGATAAATCTATTTCGCATCGCTCTGTTATGTTTGGAGCGATAGCGGAAGGGACGACGAAAGTATCAAATTTTTTATTAGGAGAAGATTGTTTAAGTACAATTGCATGTTTTCAAAAACTAGGTGTCCAGATTGAACAGAGTGGTAACGATGTCACGATTTACGGTAAAGGATTAGCAAATTTGCAAGAACCGAAAGAAGTATTAGATGTGGGGAATTCAGGGACGACTATTCGTCTTATGCTTGGGATTTTAGCAAATACACCGTTCCATAGTACGATAATTGGTGATGCTTCAATTGGAAAACGTCCTATGAAACGTGTTACAGACCCGCTTAGTAAGATGAATGCTCAAATTGATGGTAGAGAAAACGGACAATACACACCTTTATCTATTCGTGGTGGTAAGGTAAAAGGTATGCATTACCATTCACCAGTAGCAAGTGCACAAGTGAAGTCAGCAGTTTTACTTGCGGGTTTGCAAGGGGAAGGTGTAACTACAGTAACAGAGCCTATGCAATCTCGTGATCATACGGAAAGAATGTTACGTGCATTCGGTTGTACCGTAGATGTTAATGGCCGGACCGTTTCATTACAAGGCGGACAACAACTTAAAGGTGCAGACATAGAAGTTCCAGGAGATGTTTCTTCGGCTGCATTTTTTTTAGTAGCTGGTGCAATTGTCCAAAATAGTAAGCTTGTATTGGAAAACGTTGGTTTAAATCCGACGAGAACAGGGATTTTAGATGTATTAACAAAGATGGGTGCACTTATTTCTATCGATAATATTAGAAACGAAGAATTTGAACCGTGCGGGGATATTACGATTGAAACATCGAAACTAAAAGGAATAGAAATTGGTGGATCGCTTATTCCAAGATTAATTGATGAAATTCCTGTAATTGCTTTATTGGCAACGCAGGCAGAAGGAATTACTGTTATTAAAGACGCTGAGGAATTAAAAGTAAAAGAAACAAATCGTATCGATACTGTTGTAGATGAATTAGGCAAATTAGGTGCGAAGATTGAAGCTACACCAGATGGTATGATTATATATGGTAAACAAAGTTTAAAAGGAAATACGGTTAATAGTCACGGCGATCATCGTATTGGGATGATGCTTGCAATCGCATCGTGTATTATAGATGGAGAAGTGAAAATAGAGAATAGTGATGCGGTCGCTGTATCGTATCCGAACTTTTTTGAACAATTAGCTGCGCTATAAGAGAAAGTATAGGAAGAGGCAGTTCACTCAAAAGGTTGCGTTCTTACACCTAGTTGCTTATGATAAATGAACAGAAGAGAAATATTTTTTTGAATTAAAGGAGACGTTTATGCAAAATTTTGAACAAGCTGTTTCTTATATTGAAAACGGTGAAGCAGAAAAAGGATTACAATTATTAAAAGAACAATTACAAGTTGCGAATGATGAAGAGAAGTATGATATCGCTCGCTACTATCATACACTTGGATTTACGGATGAGGCGTTAGCAATTACTGAAGACTTACGTTTACTATATCCGGAAGAAAGTGAATTTACGGTATTTTTAGCAGAATTATATATTGATTTAGACAAAGAAGATGAAGCAATTGAAGTACTTCATGATATTCCAGAAAATGATGATTTATATGTTCAATCGTTATTACTTGTTGCGGATTTATTCCAAATGCAAGGTTTTGATGATGTAGCAGAGCAAAAACTATTGAAGGCGAAAGAAATCATGCCTGAAGAGCCTGTTATTACGTTTGGATTAGCAGAATTATATAGTAGTAAAGGTGAAGAACAAAAGGCAATCACTTATTACGAGTCGCTATTAGCGGAGCATAAAGTAATGGGTGGTGTTGTCATTGCACTTCGCCTTGCAGAAACGTTAAGTGCGATTGGAAACTGGGAAGAGGCGATCTCTTACTATGAAGCAGGCTTAGAGGAGCAAAAAGATATTCACTCCTTATTTGGATATGCGTTCACATTATATCAAGGAGAAGAATATCAAAGAGCAATTGGTGCTTGGCAAGAACTAAAAGAATTAGACCCTGAGTACGCATCACTATACATGTACTTAGCGAAAAGCTATGAAAAAGAAGGAATGCTTCAAGAAAGCTATGAAACACTTCATGAAGGAATTAAAGTAGATGAGCTTGCTGTTCCGTTTTATGTAGAATTAGCGAACATTGCAGCTAAATTAGGAAAAGTAGCAGAGGCAGAGGAAGTACTTCAAAAAGCGCTTGAGTTAGATCCAGGACATTTAGGTGCAATATTAAAATATACGTATATCTTAAAAGGACAAGAAAAGTATGAAGAGTTAATTACAGTTGTAGAGCATGCTATTGATAGCGGAGAGCAAGATACACAATTACTTTGGGATCTTGCGTTTGCAAAAAAACAATTAGAAATGTATTCGGATGCATTAAAACACTATGAAAGTGCATATACTTCTTTTAAGAATCATCCAGATTTCTTGGAAGAGTACGGTTATTTCTTATTAGAAGAAGGAATGCGAAAAGAGGCGAAAGAAGTATTTACGCAGTTAATACAACTAGACCCAACACAAATTCATATTGAAGAATTGTTATATAATTTAGAGGATTTTTCGTAAGTTGGAAGGAAACTGAATGCCGCTTCTTGAATCTAAAAAGAAAAGAGAAAGACAGAGGAGGGACTTAATCGCTATGAATACCCCTGTTTCTGTAAACGAGAAGAAGGATTTTGTAAAATGGTTTTTAAATAATTACCAACTGAAACAGCGTGAATGTGTATGGATTTTGAATTATTTAATGAGTCACGATCAATTAATGCATAAAGTCCACTTCGTAGAACATGCAAAATATTGTCCGCGTGGCTTAGTAATGTCAGCGAATTGTGTGAAAGACACACCGTTTCACTTTTTTAAACAAAATGTAATGACAACAGATGCAGAAAAGTCGTTTCATGATATTCGTTTGAATCGAGATGAGGATATTTATATTCAGCTTAATTTTAAATCATCGTTCCAAAATGCAAACTATGTAGCTGTATTAGAAGAAAACCCATATTTGCCAAAGTATATTGAAGTGAATGAAAAAGATCGATTGCTTGCAGAACGATTTTTAGAAGAAAGTGTATTCTCATTTAGAAGAGAGCGTCTTTTGAAACAAATTGATGAAGCTTTGGATAAGCAAGATAAGGAAGCATTTCATAGGTTAACAGCAGAGTTGAAAATTTTATAGAATTCATTTTGATTATGTAATCTTTACGAATTTCAGACTTTTTAAGAAAAACTACTTAATAATAGGTAGTTTTTCTTTTTTTACCTCTTTTAGTATGGTTTAATATATATAAAGTGAAAGTTCTGTCATTTAAAGTGGAGGAGGGGAGAAAAGGTGAAATGGATTGTAAAAGATGTGGAACAGTTTGAGCAAGCAAGGGAGTATGTAGATACAGGGATTATACCCCTTCTGTCTATTTCAGCAGCAAAAGAAATGAAAATGGTAGTAGAACAAGGTGAATTTATAGAATTGTTGAGTATGGAGTTGGAAAGAGAATATAAAGGAAGAGTGCTTTTACTACCTGCATTTACGTATTTAGTAGAAAGTCAAAAGAAAGAAAAAGCTCGTTTGCAAGAGTGGACAGATCATTTGCAAAGCCAAGGTTTTAAGCATATTGCTTATGTGACAAGTGATTTTTCATGGAAAGAAGATATGCAAGAGTTACAAGGGGATTTATTTTGGTTTCCTTCATTGGCGTTAGAGCAATTTAGTGATCAAGCGAAGAGAGAAGTCATTCACGCTCATATAAAAAATATTATGGTAATGTTAGAAGAAAAATGGGGAAAGTAATAATAAACAGAAAGTTCTTATTATTATGAGTAGTATGATATTGACCTGTGCATGAGGGTATTATATCATGATAGTGTCCTAGTTTTTATTTTTTATATTATTTTTCACGAGGGGACAATTTCTGATAGAGGGGGGAAATTTTCGTGAGCGAGAAAGAACATCGTGTGTCAAGAAGACAGTTTTTAAATTACACACTTACAGGGGTAGGAGGCTTTATGGCAGCGGGTATTTTAATGCCGATGACGCGGTTTGCGCTTGATCCGGTGTTAAGAAAAGAAGCGGGAACGGACATGGTTGCTGTTGCACAAGTAAAAGATATTACAACAGAGCCGAAGCGTTTTGACTTTAAGGTGAAGCAGGTTGATGGTTGGTACAAGTCTGAAGAGCCAAAATCAGCTTGGGTTCATAAAGATGAAAGCGGAGACATTGTTGCGTTCTCTCCGGTATGTAAACATTTAGGATGTACAGTTAACTGGAATTCGGACAAAGCACATCCGAATCAATTCTTTTGCCCGTGTCACGGGGGCCGTTATACAAAAGATGGGGTTAACATTAAAGGCACACCGCCTCTTGCTCCGCTTGATGTGTACGAGTCTAAAGTGAAAGATGGAACGTTGTATTTAGGAAAAGCGAAGCCAAGAGGGGGTGGAAAGTAGATGCTAAATAAAATTTATGATTGGGTAGATGAACGATTAGATATTACACCAATATGGCGCGATATCGCTGATCATGAAGTACCTGAACATGTAAACCCGGCACATCACTTTTCTGCATTCGTCTATTGCTTTGGAGGACTTACCTTTTTCGTTACTGTAATTCAAATTTTGTCTGGAATGTTTTTAACGATGTATTATGTGCCTGATATTAAAAACGCTTGGGAATCGGTTTATTATTTACAAAATGAAGTTGCTTACGGGCAAATTGTTCGTGGTATGCACCACTGGGGTGCTAGTCTCGTAATTGTAATGATGTTTCTACATACACTCAGAGTTTTCTTCCAAGGTGCGTATAAAAAGCCTCGTGAGTTAAACTGGATTGTTGGTGTTCTTATTTTCTTTGTTATGTTAGGTCTTGGCTTTACCGGATATTTATTACCGTGGGATATGAAAGCGTTATTTGCTACGAAAGTAGGGATTCAAATTGCAGAGCAAACGCCGCTTATTGGTCCTTATATTAAAACATTACTCGCTGGTCATTCCGAAATTGTTGGCGCTCAAACATTAACTCGCTTCTTTGCTATTCACGTCTTCTTCTTACCAGCAGCACTTCTAGGTTTAATGGCCTTCCACTTCATCATGATTCGCAAACAAGGTATTTCCGGTCCGCTATAAGAGATTGCTAAATTAAAGGGGAAAGAACAAAAGGAGGGAGATTATGCATCGCGGCAAAGGGATGAAGTTTGTAGGAGATTCTCGGGTACCAGTAGCTCGGAAACCAAATATTCCAAAAGATTATTCTGAATATCCAGGGAAAACAGAAGCGTTTTGGCCGAATTTCTTGTTAAAAGAATGGATGGTTGGTGCAGTTTTTTTAATCGGTTATTTATGTTTAACAGTGGCGCATCCGTCACCGCTTGAGAGAATGGCGGATCCTACAGATGCAGGGTATATACCACTTCCAGATTGGTATTTCTTATTCTTGTATCAGTTATTAAAGTATTCGTATGCTTCAGGCTCATTTACTGTAATTGGTGCGTTTATTATGCCGGGTATTGCGTTTGGAGCGTTACTATTAGCTCCGTTTCTAGATAGAGGCCCAGAAAGAGCGCCATTGAAGCGTCCTGTAGCAACGGGGTTTATGCTTTTAGCAATTGCATCGATTATCTTCTTAACTTGGGAATCTGTAGCACACCACGACTGGGAAGCTGCAAAAAAACAAGGAGCAATTGTAAAAACAGCACCAGTTGATAAAAATGATGACGGCTACAAGTTAATGCAAAAGAATACTTGTTTAACATGTCATGGTGACAACTTACAAGGTGGTGCAGCAGCACCAGCTCTACAAAACTTAACTTTAAAACCGGAAGAAATCGCTAAAATTGCGAAAGATGGTAAAGGTGCAATGCCTAAAGGTGTATTTAAAGGAACGGATGAAGAGCTGAAAAAGCTTTCGGAATTCGTTGCAAAGTATAATAAAAAATAATAGAAAAGCTGACTACAAAATCTGTAGTCAGCTTTTTATTTTGATGACGGAAAGTTTGCTATATAATAGAGTAGAGTTCGATGAAAGAATTACATTGTTTGAAAGGTGTTGGACATACAGATTGGTTTACGTGTATGCAATGTTAAGACAGCGCTCAGTATTATTATTTTTATTGATTGTTAACATATTAGGCACAATTTACGGGTTTATATGGTATGGAAATCAATTAAAAGAAACGTCCCTAATATTTTGGCCGTTTGTGCCAGATAGCCCGATGGCAAGTCTCTTTTTTGTATTTGTTTTAATTGCCTTTTTGAAAAAGAAAAATTGGGGATTAATAGAGGCGTTGGCGATTGTTTCTTTAATAAAATATGGCATATGGGCTGTTGTTGTAAATGGAATTATGATTTATGTAAAAGGTCCTATAGGTATTATGGGCTACATGTTAATGCTTTCTCATTTTGCAATGGCTGTACAGGGAGTCTTATATGCGCCGTTTTATCGGATAAAAAAATGGCATTTCGTTGTAGCTGGGATATGGACGTTACATAATGATGCAATTGATTATTTATTTTGGCAAATGCCGAGATATGGAATTATGCATTTGTTTGTCGAGGAGATAGGCTATTTTACGTTTTGGTTAAGTATTGCTGTACTATGCATTACATATTATTATTGCTTACGTGAGCATCGAAAACAGTTTTCTTTATGATAGTGAGAACATTTAGGGGGAGAAAATGAAGAAGAATAAGAGTGGTATAAACATATTGGATCGATTGATCACTTTAGTAGTTTCATATAGCATAGCATTTTCTATTTTCGCTCTCGCGGCAACGGTAGTTGTATATGGAAAATGGCTGTATTATTTTGAAATTGATTTTTTAAATATTCCAGATTTAGCGGATATGACGAAAGATGAAATTAAGAGAAACTATGATGCGCTTATTACATATTTATCTCCGTTTTATGACGGTGCATTACAATTGCCGACATTAGATATGTCTACAAATGGCCGAATTCATTTTGTGGATGTTAAAAATATTTTAGTAAAGATTCAATATGTAATGTATGGAACGATTGTAATTGCTGTATTAGGAGGAGCATATTTATTAAAAAAGAAAAAAGAAAAGTTTTTACTTCACGGAGCGATTCTTACAATTATTTTTCCAATAGCTCTTACGTTACCAATTGCGATTAATTTTGAAAAGAGTTTCGTATTATTTCATAAGCTTTTATTTAGCAATGATTATTGGATGTTTGATATTGAAACAGATCCGGTTATTTTAATGTTACCGGAAGAATTCTTTATGCATGCTGCATGTGTTATTTTGTTATTGATTTTAGGTGGTAGCATACTTTGTTACGGTGTGTATAAATATTTAGTGAAAAAGAAAAGGGTTTCAAAGAAAAAATTCTCTGTTTAAAGAGAATTTTTTTGTTTTCATAGAGATAATATATTTTTTGGTTTTGTTCTGTTCTATTCTTGTCCAATTCCACATATTTTGTACTAGTAGTTATAGGGGGGACCGGGATGAAGAGAACATTAATTGGACTGATAGCATTTCTAATTATAATGTTTCCAGTACGTATATATGCTGAAGAGTGGAGTGAACTAACTGGATTGCTAGATGACTCTTTGCAGTTAGTGAAGAAAAAAGAAGATGAAAAGGCAATACAAGTACTGCACCATTTCTCAGAGCAATTTCTATCAAAGGAGAATGAAAAAAATTCAAAAGTAACTCCGGGACAAATTAGAGTCGTTTCTTTAGCATACGATAAGGCGAAACAATCTCTCGCGGAAGATTTAGATAGGCAAGTTAAAGTGGATAATATGTTAGCATTACAACTTGCTGTTGATGCACAAGTATCTAAATATCAGCCACTTTGGATGGAAAGAGAAAGAAAGATAATGAATGCTTTTTCTCAAGTAGAAAAGGCGATGGAAAAAGACGATGATGGACAGTTCCAACAGACGCTAAATACATTTTTAAATGAATTTAATATTATTTATCCTAGTTTAATGATTGCCTTGCCAGAAAACGAAGCGCAGCGTGTAAATGCACATTTATCTTATTTGGATGAATTTCGTAACGTTATGTTAAAAACGAAAGGTGGACAAATGCAAATAGGGATTATTAAAGGTGATTTGCAAAAAATATTTCATACCGTAAAAAAAGATGAGATTGCTCCCTCTCTCATTTGGTTTATGACAATTACTGGAGGACTTATTTTGTTCACTTTAACGTATGTTGGCTGGAGAAAGTATAAAGGGGAGAGAGAGAAGCGGAGAAGTAACTTGCATTCTAAAGATAGATAATGCGTATAAATAAAGATACGGATTGTAAGGTTTATTTATTGACAACGGTGGAAGAAAAAAATAGAATGAGAAGTACTATAATTAAAACTTCAATGGAGGTTTATGATGTTTTATTTAATTTACTTCGCGATCATTTTGATCATACCGTTGTATGCACAGTCAAAAGTACGTAGTGCCTATAGCAAGTATTCACAAGTTTATTCAACATCAGGTATGACAGGAGCGGAAGTGGCTCGAAAAATTTTAGATGAAAATGGATTGTACAATGTAGCCGTAGAAGAAACGCCAGGTCATTTGTCAGATCATTATGACCCTCGTGTAAAGACGGTTAGATTATCGACAGATAACTATTATGGTCATTCAGTTGCTGGTACAGCTGTAGCAGCACATGAAGTAGGACATGCAATTCAAGATGCGAAAGATTATAACTTTATGCGTGTACGCCATTCGTTAGTGCCAGTTGCCAATTTTGGTTCAAACATGTCATGGGTTTTTGTCCTAATTGGTGTATTTGCACAAATGTCTGGTTTGTTGTTACTAGGAATTATTTTAATGGCAGCAGGTGTGGTTTTCCAACTTGTTACATTACCAGTTGAGTTTGATGCATCAAAACGTGCAATGCAACAAATTGAAGCACTTGGTATCGTATCGACAGATGAGTACGGTCAAGCTCGTAAAGTATTAAATGCAGCAGCATTAACATATGTAGCAGCAGCTGCTGTAGCAGTATTTGAATTATTACGTCTCGTATTAATTTATACTGGTATGCAGCGCAGCGACGATTAAAGACTATCAATTATGATAGTCTTTTTTTGTTTTGTGGATTGAATCTTATAACATGTTATAAATGGAAATAATAGAGAGAATATGGGGTATAGAACTAGTTAAAATAAAGATAAGTATGGAATGATGAAAGAAGGTGACAGACATAGAATATCCAAACCATTTAGTTAAACAAGTGAGGGAGCGAAGTGCTACATACCAATTAGAAGGTTTTTTAAGTGGTCAAGGTCCTGAAAATCCAAAATTTATGCTCGTTGGAGAAGCGCCTGGTGAAACAGAAATTCATAATAATATTCCTTTTAGCGGAAGAGCGGGAAAGCATTTAATAGAGTTTTTAGAACGTATTCACGTTACAAGGGAAGAAGTATATATTACGAGTGCGGTTCGGAGTAGACCTTATAAGTGGAGAGAGAAAAGAGAACGTAATGGCGAAATAATACAGAAAAAGTATAATAGAACGCCAAATCAAGGAGAAATACTTGCCCATGCACCTTTGTTAGATTATGAGTTGGAACTTATACAGCCGCCTATTATTGTGACACTTGGTAATATTGCATTACAGCGTTTAGTCGGTAAAAATAATAAAATTACGGATGTTCATGGCGAATTGTTAAAACAACCCGTGCAGCAATTAAAAGATAGTAGCGGTACAGAATTTATATGGACTGAAAAAGAATATAATATATTTCCTACTTTTCATCCAGCTTCAATTTTTTATAATCGGAGTTTATTGGAGCTCATTTATGAGGATTTGGAGAAACTTAAAAGATATGTAATAAAAAACTAGAAAAGCTAAAGAGCTTTTCTAGTTGAATTTAATTATGTAACGGATTTTTATTTTCATCTAGTGTAAATCCTTCGCCGACGACATCATGTACATCACTTACAGCAACAAAGGCGTGAGGATCTACTGAAATAATGATATTTTTTAATTTCACGATTTCGTTTTTTGCAACAACACAATATAGTACATTTCGTTCAACTTTCGTATAGGATCCAACTGCTTTTAAAAAGGTTGCTCCGCGCTCCATTTCTGATAAAATTTTTGAAGCAATTTCATCGTTTTTATCAGAAATGATAGTTGCTCCTTTTGCTGCATAAGCTCCTTCTTGCATAAAATCAATAACCTTAGCACCGATAAATACAGCAACTAACGTATACATACCTTCTCGATATGATAAATATGTAAGAATAGAGATAATGATAACGACGGCATCAAACATAAACATCGTTTTTCCCATACTCCAGCCAACATATTTGTGAGCTAGTCTTGCGATAATATCAACACCGCCAGTAGTCCCGCCGTATTTGAATATAATTCCAAGTCCAATACCGATAAATGCCCCAGCGAATAAAGCAGCCAGTGTCATATCATTTTGCAAGTTTAAATGTAAGTTGAGAATCTCGTAGCGCTGAAACACCCAAAGGAATAAAGAGACGCTAAATGTACCGATTAATGTGTATAAAAATGTTGTTCGGCCGAGTAATTTCCAGCCAATGAAAAATAGAGGGACGTTTAAAATTAAGTTTGTATAGGAAGGATCAAGTGAAAATTTAAAATATAATAATAGCGTAATGCCGGTAAATCCACCCTCTGCAAGATGGTTTTCAATATTGATATTCACAATACCGAAAGAAAAAATAGCGGAACCAATTAAAATGAAAATGATATTTCGAATCTTCAAACTTGATGTCATATAGAAATCCCCCTAATTATGTAATGATTGCATTGCTCCGCTTAAACGGTAAAACATAATGATAAGTAATTTCTAGTTGTTGGTGAAAATAGTAAGAGTCCTAGGAATCTCATTGGTTCGGGCTAATCTTTTGCAAAAAGCGCAAAAGAAGTTTCACTTTACCCCGTACCAACGGCTGGTAGGAGATAAGGCGAAGGAGAAGGGCAAACCATCCGTAGGAACCCGATTGGTTCAGCTAATCTTTTGCAAAAACCGCAAAAGAAAGTTTCACTTTATTATAGTCTATCCAAAAAAGGGTCGCAAATAGGTGATTGGCGGGGAATAATATTTGTCAAATCGCGATGAATTGGCTAACATGAAAGAGGAAGGATTAGAGGTGAATAGTATGGAAGCAAAAACGATGAAAGATATGCAGAAAGAAGTAGATGCATATATTGGTCAGTTTAAAGAAGGTTATTTCAGTCCGCTTGCAATGATGGCTCGTTTAACGGAAGAAATGGGAGAGCTTGCGAGGGAAGTAAATCACTATTACGGTGAAAAACCGAAGAAAACAACTGAAAAAGAACGAAGTATTGAAGAAGAGCTTGGAGATGTATTATTTGTTATGATTTGTATGGCAAATAGTTTAAATATTGATTTAGAAACAGCGCATAACATTGTAATGAATAAATTTAATACACGTGATAAAGATCGCTGGACACGTATTGATGAGGGAGAGAAAGAAGCATGAAAGAAATTAAAGTAATTATCGCTGGACCAAGAGGACGCATGGGACATGAAGCAGTCCTTCTAATGGAAAGAACAGAACATTTCAATTTAGTAGCAGCAATTGATTATAAGCATGGCGGAGAAAAAATTTCTGATTTACCGGGAATGCCAGCGCTAGATGCACCTATTTACGCAGATTTACATACTTGTTTAGATGAAGTAGAAGCAGACGTATTGTTAGATTTAACAACTCCAGAAATTGGAAAGAAACATGTGACACTTGCAGTTGAACGTGGACTTCGATCTGTTATTGGTACAACTGGATTTACTGAAGAAGAACTAAAGCAATTAACAGAAAATGCAAAAGAAAAAGAAGTAGGAACAATTATCGCTCCAAACTTTGCAATTGGTGCAGTTCTTATGATGAAATTTTCACAAATGGCAGCGAAGTACTTCCAAGATGTTGAAGTAATTGAATTACACCATGATCAAAAATTAGACGCACCATCTGGTACGGCTGTAAAAACAGTAGAATTAATCCGTCAAAATCGTGTACCAAAAGAGCAAGGACACCCTAATGAAACGGAACAATTAGAAGGAGCACGTGGTGCAAATGTAGACGGTATACATATTCATAGCGTACGTTTACCGGGACTTATCGCACACCAAGAAGTAATGTTCGGCGGAGATGGACAAATGTTAACAGTTCGTCATGATTCATTCAATCGTGCATCATTTATGTCAGGTGTAAAACTATCAATTGAAACAGTAATGAACCTTGATCATCTTGTGTACGGTTTAGAAAACATTATCGACTAAAGGGGAGACAACGGATGAAAATTGCCTTAATCGCACATGACAAAAAGAAAGATGATATGGTTTCGTTCGCATACGCATATAAACCAATTTTCGAAAAACATGAACTTTTTGCAACAGGGACGACAGGACTTCGTATTATGGAGGCAACTGGTTTAGTTGTAACAAGATATCAATCTGGCCCTCTTGGTGGCGATCAAGAAATTGGTGCAATGATTGCAAAAAATGAGATGGATATGGTGATTTTTTTCCGGGATCCACTAACAGCACAGCCACATGAACCTGATGTCAATGCGTTACTTCGTTTATGTGATGTATACGCCATCCCACTAGCAACGAATATGGCAAGTGCTGAAATGCTAATGCATGCATTAGAGCGGGGAGATTTAGATTACCGAAAGTTAAGAAAATGAGGGGAACAATTATGAGTGGATTACATATATTAGCGTTTGGTGCTCATGCCGATGATGTTGAAATCGGCATGGCAGGTACCATTGCAAAGTATACGAAGCAAGGATATGAAGTAGGTATTTGCGATTTAACAGAAGCTGATCTTTCTTCAAATGGAACGGTAGAACTAAGAAAAGAAGAAGCAAAGGCTGCAGCTCGTATTATGGGAGTAAAAACGAGAATTAATTTAGCAATGCCAGACCGTGGTTTGTATATGAAAGAAGAGTATATACGTGAAATTGTAAAGATTATTCGTACATATAAACCAACACTAATTTTCGCACCATATTACGAAGATCGTCATCCAGACCATGCTAATTGCGCAAAACTTGTGGAAGAAGCTATCTTTTCAGCGGGAATTCGTAAATATATGCCTGAACTTCCGCCGCACCGTGTAGAGTCTTTTTATAATTATATGATTAATGGTTTTCATAAACCGAATTTTTGTATAGATATTAGTGAATACCTTTCTAAAAAGGTGGAAGCCTTAGAAGCGTATGAAAGTCAGTTTTCAACAGGGAGTGATGGTGTTAAGACGCCATTAACCGAAGGATACGTTGAAACTGTAATCGCTCGGGAGAAGATGTTTGGGAAAGAAGTTGGAGTGTTGTATGCCGAAGGATTTATGAGTAAGAAACCGGTTTTATTACATGCTGATTTAATAGGGGGATGTAAATGAAATTGAAAATAGGTATTACATGTTATCCTTCTGTAGGTGGTTCTGGGGTTGTTGGGACAGAGTTAGGAAAGCAATTGGCGGAACGCGGACATGAAATTCATTTTATTACATCGGGTGTACCATTTCGATTGAATAAAGTGTACCCGAACATTTATTTTCACGAAGTAACAGTAAATCAATATTCTGTTTTTCAATATCCACCTTACGATTTAGCATTAGCGAGTAAAATGGCAGAGGTTGCTCAAAGAGAAAACCTTGATATTTTACACGTGCATTATGCAATCCCTCATGCTATTTGTGCATATTTAGCAAAACAAATGATTGGGGAGCGTATTAAAATTGTTACAACCTTACATGGAACGGATATTACTGTGTTAGGTTCCGACCCTTCGTTAAATAATTTAATTCGCTTTGGTATTGAACAATCTGATGTTGTTACAGCTGTGTCACATTCGTTAATTGAAGAAACGAATGAACTTGTAAAACCAGATAAAGAAATTGAGACGGTATACAATTTTGTAGACGAACGTGTTTATTTCAAACGTGATATGTCTCAATTAAAAAAAGAATACGGTATACGAGAAAATGAAAAAGTGTTGATTCATATTTCAAATTTCCGAAAGGTTAAGCGTGTACAGGATGTTGTGCAGTCATTTGCCAAAATTGTAAAGGAAGTAGATGCGAAATTGCTTCTTGTTGGTGATGGACCAGAGTTCTGTACTATTTTACAATTGGTGAAAAGTTTACATATTGAGGAACGTGTCTTATTCCTAGGAAAGCAAGATAATGTTGCAGAGCTTCTTGCGATGAGTGATTTAATGCTACTTTTATCAGAAAAGGAAAGTTTTGGTCTCGTTATATTAGAAGCGATGGCGTGTGGTGTGCCTAGTATCGGAACGAGGGTTGGGGGCATTCCAGAGGTCATTCAACATGGTGAAACAGGATATATATGTGAAGTTGGAGATACAGACGGAATAGCTAAGCAAGCAATTCAACTACTAGAAAATGAAGAACTTCACCGTAATATGGGAGAGCGGGCGATGAAATCAGTATATGAGCAGTTTCGTTCGGAAAAAATCGTTTCACAGTATGAGGCGATTTATTATGACATACTAAGGGATGACAAGAATGGAAAGATTTAAAAAAGCTAGTTCAATTATTGAGATATTAAAACAGAACGGACATGAGGCTTACTTCGTGGGTGGAAGTGTACGCGATCTTATCATCGATAGACCGATTGGAGATATCGATATCGCAACATCTGCTTTACCAGAAGAAGTAATGGCTATTTTCCCAAGACATGTTCCGGTTGGTCTTGAGCATGGAACTGTAATTGTTGTAGAAAATGGTGAACCGTATGAGGTAACTACTTTTCGGACAGAAAGCGAATATGAAGATTTTCGGAGACCTAGTAGTGTTCAATTTGTCCGTTCATTAGAAGAGGATTTAAAACGACGTGATTTCACGATGAATGCAATTGCGATGACAGAGGAAGGCGAAATGGTTGATTTATTTGCCGGACAAGAAGCGATTCGTCTGAAGGAAATTACAACGGTTGGAGATGCTGCAGACCGTTTTCAAGAAGATGCACTGCGAATGATGCGTGGTATTCGGTTCGTAAGTACGTTAGGTTTCTCTTTGGAAATAAAGACGAAACAAGCAATTGAAACGTATGGGCATTTGCTCGAACATATAGCGATTGAAAGAATTACAGTTGAATTTGAAAAATTGTTGACCGGTACATATTGTGTGAATGGTCTTCAAGAGTTAGTAGAAACGAAGCTATTTGCTCATCTGCCATATTTACAAATGTCAGAAGAAAGACTCTTGAAAGCTACGCAGTATAAATGGGATTCTTTCGAAACAGACGTTGAGGCGTGGGCATTTTTCTTATATTGTATCGGAGAAGAGCATCCATCTGTCTTTTTACGTCAATGGAAGTTCTCGAATAAAAAGATTAAAGATATCGTAGCGGTTTTATTAGCAATTCGTTCTAGAAAGGAGAAGGAGTGGGATACAATCCTTCTTTATAAAACTGGAATTCACATCGCTGAGATGGCGGAAAGAGTATATGAAGCGATAATAGAAAGTTATAATAGTGCGTCTGTTAAGCAAGTACAATCATTATTTCATGCATTGCCGATAAAAAATCGTCAAGAAATGAATGTGACTGGTAATGATTTATTAAGCTGGGCAGATAAAAAGCCAGGTCCGTGGGTTGCCGAAATGCTTCAAAATATTGAAGAAGCAATCGTACAAGGAGATTTAGTTAATAAGAAAGAGAATATAAGGGAGTGGCTACAAAGATGCAATCTACTATAAGAAAGCAGTTATTACAAGTTTTTTCTGAAGCAGATGGTGCATTTGTATCTGGTCAAACACTTAGTGACAAACTTGGCTGTTCGAGAACCGCTGTATGGAAGCATATGGAGGATCTTCGTAATGAAGGGTATGAACTAGAAGCTGTACGCCGCTTAGGTTATCGAATTGCTAGTAAACCAGATAAAGTAACTGCTAATGAGATTCAATTAGGATTACAAACAGAGCGTATTGGTAGAACGGTTTATTTTGAAGAATCGGTTGAATCTACTCAGCATATTGCAGCAAGACTTGCTTATGAAGGCGCAGAAGAGGGAACAATTGTCGTTGCTGAAGAACAAACAGCAGGTAGAGGACGTTTAAGTAGAAAATGGTATTCTCCAAAAGGAACAGGAATTTGGATGAGTATTATTTTGCGTCCATCTATTCCAGTTCATCATGCCCCGCAGCTTACTTTATTAGCAGCTGTTAGCGTAGCGCAAGCAATTGAAAAATGTACCGGTGTAAACGTAGGGATTAAATGGCCAAATGATATTTTAATTCAAGGTAAAAAAGCTGTCGGTATATTAACGGAGATGCAAGCTGATCCAGATAAAATTAATGCTGTTATTATGGGAATTGGCATTAATGCAAATCAGAAACAAGAACACTTTGATGAGGAAATTCAGCAAATTGCAACTTCATTAGCAATTGAATCGGGTAAGCCGATTGTTCGTGCGGAACTTATGCAACAAATTTTCTTGCAACTAGAGAAATTGTATGAAGAGTATTTAAAAAATGGCTTCTCTGTTATTAAAATTCTTTGGGAAAGTTACGCAGTAAGTATCGGAAAAGAAATTACAGCTCGAACGATGAAGGAAACTATTAATGGGCTAGCAAAAGGGATTACGGAGGATGGTGTATTGTTACTTGAGGATCATCAAGGACAAGTGCACCACATTCATTCTGCCGATATAGAAATTAAGTAAAAGAAGTTCCTATTTTGGAGCTTCTTTTTGTCATTTAGATACTAATAAATTTCACATACCGTAATAGGAATAGAAAATTATTTTTTCGAAAAAATGTAGCAATTCCTTTTCAGAGTTTGCTATAATTAATTCGAATATGGGCAGTATCAAAGCGAACTGCACCATTATTTTACGCAGTATGAAAAAATAATAATTTGGATTCTGCCTTGATCCAATAACGGACTGGGACAGAGGGATGAATAATGCCGACTAACACACAACCCTTCTGCCCTTTTATGGCCAGAGGGGTTTTTTATATGATTTCGGCCATCTCCTCTCTCCTGCATAAAGGAGGAGTAGTTTTTGAAAACAAAAACAGATTTTTTGAAAATGAAAGAGCTAGGTGAGCCGATTACAATGCTAACGGCGTATGATTATCCATCTGCTAAATTAGCAGAAGAAGCTAAAGTCGATATGATTTTAGTGGGTGATTCTCTAGGAATGGTTGTGCTTGGGTATGATTCAACAGTTCCAGTAACAGTAGAGGATATGATTCATCATACGAAAGCTGTACGCCGCGGAGCGAAAGAGACGTTTATTGTAACTGATATGCCATTTATGTCTTATCATGTCTCATTGCAAGATACGATGGTTAATGCACGTCGCATTGTTCAAGAGAGCGGGGCACATGCATTAAAGGTAGAAGGTGCTGGAGAAGTTATATCAACTATTCATTACTTAACGAATGCGGGAGTTCCCGTTGTGGCGCATTTAGGTTTAACTCCTCAATCTGTAGGAGTGCTAGGTGGGTATAAAGTACAAGGGAAAGATGCTGAAAGTGCAAAAAAATTAATAGAAGATGCAAAGAAATGTGAGGAAGCGGGTGCAATAGCACTTGTGTTAGAGTGTGTGCCAATGCAATTAGCAGAACTTATTTCAGAGCAGTTAACAATTCCTACAATCGGAATTGGAGCAGGACAAAAAGTAGATGGGCAAGTTCTTGTATACCATGATCTTATCTCGTACGGCGTAAATCGTGTTCCGAAATTTGTGAAGCAATATACGTCTGTTCAAGAGGAGATTGTGCGAGGGATTTCGCAATACGTTACTGAAGTAAAGACAGGGCAATTTCCTGAAGAAAAACATTCATTCACAATGAAAGAGGAAGAATGCTTAGCGTTATACGGAGGAAAACAATAATGAAAATCATAACTACAGTACAAGAGATGCAGCAAATTACAAACGAACTTCGTACAAGTGGAAAAAGTATCGGTTTTGTTCCAACGATGGGGTATTTACACGAAGGGCATGCTACGTTACTACGTAAGGCAAGGGAAGAAAATGAAATTGTAGTTTTAAGTGTATTTGTAAATCCACTACAATTTGGGCCAAATGAAGATTTAGATCGATACCCACGTGATATTGATAGAGATGAAAATGTAGCAAAAGAAAATGGTGTTGATTATTTATTTTATCCGAGTGTAGAAGAGATGTATCCAGCAGAACAAACGACAGCAGTAGAAGTTGTGAAGCGTACCGACGTATTATGTGGCAAACAAAGACCTGGTCATTTCGCTGGTGTTGCTACTGTACTAATGAAACTATTTAATATTACATTGCCAACGCGTGCTTATTTCGGTATGAAAGATGCACAGCAAGTAGCTGTAATTGAAGGATTCGTAACGGATTTTAATATTCCAGTTACAATCGTACCAGTTGATATTGTAAGGGAAGAAGATGGATTAGCGAAAAGTTCTCGTAATGTGTATTTATTACAAGAAGAACGTGAAGAGGCTCCTCGTTTATACCGCAGTCTATGTATAGCGAAAGAACGAATTGAGGCAGGCGAACGTGATCCAGAAATCATTATGAATCTTGTGAAAGAGCATATTGAGAAGTATACGAAAGGCACTGTAGATTATGCTGATTTATATGCATATCCTTCATTAAAAGCAATAGATAAAATTGAAGGAAGAATCATTTTAGCGATTGCAGTTAAGTTTGAAAATGTACGATTAATTGACAATATAACATTAATGGGGAAATAAGGGGGAGCATCTATGTTTCGCACAATGATGAGAGCGAAGTTACATCGCGCAACTGTAACAGAAGCAAACTTAAATTATGTAGGTAGTATTACAATTGATGAAGATTTAATCGATGCGGTAAATATTGTAGAAAATGAAAAAGTACAAATTGTAAATAACAACAACGGAGCTCGCTTAGAGACATATGTTATAAAAGGAGAGCGCGGTAGCGGTATTGTTTGTTTAAATGGTGCAGCTGCAAGGCTTGTACAACCAGGTGATAAAGTTATTATTATTTGCTATGGTTTAGTGGCAGAAGAAAATATTCATAAACAAGAGCCGAAAATTGCAGTATTAGATGATGATAATCAAATTGTTGAAATGTTAGGTGCTGAAAAAGCTGGCACGATATTATAAGTAGGAAGGCTATCTCTAATTAAGGAGATAGCTTTTTTGTGCATCTTTTCATTAAGATGAGGTAAAACGTGGTATAGTAACATTATATAATTTTTGTGTTTGATAGGTAAGAAATTGAGGTGTTACATATATGAGTAAGCGTTATGTCGTTGTTGATTTAGAGACGACAGGGAACTCCTGGAAGGATGGGAAGGATAAAATTACCCAAATTGCAGCTGTTGTAGTGGAAGATGGAGAGATATTAGAGATTTTTTCATCTTTTATTAATCCGAAGAGAGAGATTCCCCTATTTATTACAGAACTAACTGGGATTGATGAAGACCTTGTAAAACAAGCCCCGTTATTTCGAGATGTAGCCCCGATGATTGTTGAGCTATTACAAGGTGCGGCTTTTGTTGCACATAACGTTCACTTTGATTGGAATTTTTTAAATGAAGAATTAAGACAGGCTGGATATACAGAAGTACATTGTCCTAAAATCGATACAGTTGAATTGGCGCAAATTCTTTTGCCGACAGCTGATAGTTATAAATTACGTGATTTAGCTAAGCAACATGAACTAGAGCATGATCAACCACATCGTGCGGATAGTGATGCTCTTGCAACAGCGGAGTTGTTTTTACAATTTTTAAGTGAAATTGAAAAGTTACCACTGGTCACATTACAAGCGCTTTATGAATTAAGTGATGTTTTCCAAAGTGATATAGCTGATGTACTTTCTGAAAATATTTTAAAGAAAATGATGCACGGTAAAGAAGAGGCAGAGGAGTATGAAGTGTATCGAAATATTGCGCTTCGAAAGCGGAATTATTCTTTAAGCCTCAGTGAAACATGCTCATCTAAATTTGATGCTTTCTTACATAAGACAATGGATAAACTTGAATTGAATATGCCAAAGTTTGAAAAAAGAGAAAGCCAACAGATTATGATGAAGGAAATATATACAGCGCTAAGAGATTCTAGGTTTTCACTGATTGAAGCAGGAACAGGTACGGGGAAGACGCTTGCATATTTACTTCCAAGTATTTATTTTGCAAAGAAAAAAGAAGAACCTGTCATTATAAGTACACAAACTGTACAATTGCAACAACAAATACTAGAAAAAGAAATTCCTTTATTAAAGAAAATAATGCCATTTTCATTTGAAGTGGCTCTTCTGAAAGGAAGAAAGCATTATTTGTGTCTACATAAATTTGAATATGCTTTGCAAGAGGAAGAGAAAAATTATGATATAGCGCTCACAAAGGCAAAAATTTTAGTGTGGTTATTGCAAACGGAAACCGGCGATCGTGATGAATTAAATATTCCTGAGGGCGGAAAGTTACTTTGGAACCGTATTTGTAGTGATGCATATAGTCCAGGCGGGATGCAAAGTAACTGGTTTAGTCGTTGTTTTTATCAACGAGCGAAGAATAAAGCATTGTTTGCAGATATTGTTATTACCAATCATGCGTTATTATTTCAAGATTTTTCAAGTGAAGAACCACTGTTTGCTTCATGTGAACATATTATTTTTGATGAAGCTCATCATATCGAGGAAGCGGCGAGTAGAACATTCGGTGAACAGTTCTCATGTATGTATTTTCAATTAGCGCTATCTCGTCTTGGTACGCTAGAAACAGATGATGTGCTTTCTAAAGTATATAAAATGATGAAAAAATCAGAGCAAGCCTCTCGTTCGACTTTTCGTATGGTGAGTCATAGTTTGAAGGAATTGAAATTTGATGCGGATGAACTATTCCAAATGTTACGTGCTTTCATATTTAAACAAACAAAGCAGGAACAAGGGATGAGCAATATGCCGCTCATTTATCGATATAACACGGAAGTAGAGACAGGTAAGCTATGGGATAGCATTACCGAGTTAACAAATCGTTTTGTATATGATGTAAGAAAATTAGTGACTACACTTGAGAAGCAAGTTGATATATTACAAAGTAAATTAGAATGGGAGATGCATGTTGTTACAGGTGAATTTATGCACTTAATTGAGTTGTTGAGAAAGATGGTACAATCTTTACAATTACTCATTTTAGAAAAAAATTCATACGTGACATGGATGGAGACTGAAACGAAGGGAACGATTCATTCAACAGTTTTATATGCGCAGCCTGTTCATATTAGTGAAAGATTTGCTGATGAATTTTTAACAGAAAAAAAGAGTGTTATTTTCACATCAGCGACGTTAACAGTTAGTGATTCATTTGACTATATAAAAGAGGAGCTAGGTTTACATGATTTTGCGCCCAATACATTAAAGGTTCCATCACCATTTCGTTTTGAAGAACAAATGAAATTAATGGTTTCAACGGATGTGCCTTTTATTAAGCAAGCAAGTAATGAGGAATATATTGAGTCTGTATCGGCACATATTGCGAAAATAGCGAAAGCTACAAAAGGTAGAATGCTCGTTTTATTTACTTCGTATGAAATGTTGAAAGAAGCGTATACGAATTTGAAAAGTGATGATGCATTAGAAGGATATTTATTATTAACACAAAGTGTGAATAATAAGAGCCGAAGTCGCCTCATTCGTAAATTTCAAGAGTTCGACAAATCGATTTTGTTAGGAACAAGTAGTTTTTGGGAAGGGATAGATATACCTGGAGATGCTCTGAGTTGCCTTGTCATTGTCCGTCTGCCCTTTACGCCTCCTCATCAGCCGATGATGGAAGCAAAAGGAGAGTGGCTAAAAAATCAAGGAGAAGACGTATTCGCTAAGTTAGCGCTCCCGCAAGCGATATTACGTTTTAAACAAGGATTTGGTCGTCTTATTAGAACAAATACAGATACGGGAACGGTATTTGTACTAGATCGCCGTTTGACAAGCTCTTCCTATGGAAAACGATTTTTACAATCAATCCCAACTGTCCCGCTCTATGAAGGACCGTTAGAAGAATTGTTAGAGCAATTAAAGGAACGGCCAAATAAATAAAATTGGAAGAAAAATACGCCTGAAGTACATTTAAACTTCAGGCGTAAAAAATGTGGGTAGGAGGAATTTTATTTTTCTTACTTCTTGTACACAAAATATATTGCTTTTCGATTTGAAACCTTTTTTTGCTGTACATGTCCTGCTATAATAGATGGGTGATGAAGCAGGGGTTGTAAAGAATGTACTCTTATTGTAACCGCATTGCGTTCTTCTATAATTAGAAATTTTTGTGTAACGGAGGAGTTTTTTCATGGATAAGAAAATCGAAGTCCTATCAACGACGCGTATTAAATATTCGTCTGACTTGTATAAAATTGTTGATAGCTTGAATCGTACGTTAAAAGAGCAGGACCTCATGTTCGGATTAGCATTAGACGAAAAAGATAAAGAAATAGCTGTATTTACGATTTACAGAACGTAGTGATACAATGAAAAAGTGGATCTTTACAATCATTATCATTATCGTTGCTAGCGGAATATATGGGGCGTATGTTTATAATAAAGCGATGGAAAAGAAAATTCCAAAAGAGTCAAAGTCTGTAGAAATTGCAAAAGAAAAAGCAAAGCTTACAAATGTGAAATCTGTGGATTATTATAACGGAGAATCTTCATATACAGTCGTACAAGGTACAGATGAAAAAGGAGAACAACTTATTGTTTGGGTGCCTGAGAAAAAAGGGGAAACTATAGTAAAGAAAAAGAGCGAAGGTATTTCTGAAAAAGATGCTTTACAAAGAACGATTGAACAAGTCGGAGATGAAAGTAAAGAACCCAAAAGTAAGCCGAAAGAAATTTTAAAAGTAAAATTAGGCGTTGAAAACAATATACCACTATGGGAAGTTACATATATTGATGATGACAATCGTTATAGTTACTACAATCTTGCGTTTCAAGATGGTCAGTTTTTAAAACGATATAGCATTGAAAAATAGATGTAGGGGGAACTACAAATGAAATTAGCAAAGCGAGTAGCTGCTTTAACACCATCTGCAACTTTAGAAATTACAGCAAAGGCACAAGCATTAAAAGCAGAAGGTCATGATGTAATTGGATTAGGAGCAGGAGAACCTGACTTTAATACGCCAGAACATATTATGGATGCTGCGCATAAAGCGATGTTAGAAGGACATACGAAGTATACACCAACAGGTGGATTACAAGCGTTAAAACAAGAAATTGTGAAGAAGTTTACGCGTGATCAAGGAATTGCGTATGATCCATCTGAAATTATTGTATGTAATGGTGCCAAGCATGCATTATATACATTATTCCAAGTGTTACTTGATGAAGGAGATGAAGTTATCATCCCAACTCCTTATTGGGTAAGTTATCCTGAGCAAGTAAAGCTTGCTGGTGGTAAGCCAGTTTATGTAGAAGGTCTAGAAGGCAATGAGTACAAAATTACAGCAAAGCAGCTGCGTGAGGCAATTACAGAGAAAACGAAAGCAGTTATTATTAATTCACCGAGCAATCCAACAGGGATGATTTACAGCAAAGAAGAATTACAACAGCTTGGAGAAGTATGTTTAGAGCATGATATCTTAATCGTTTCAGATGAAATTTATGAAAAATTAATTTATGGTGATGTAGAATATACTTCAATTGCCCAGCTTTCTAATGCATTAAAAGAACAAACACTTATTATTAATGGTGTATCTAAATCACATTCTATGACAGGGTGGCGCATTGGATATGCAGCAGGAAATAAGCAGCTTATTAAAGCGATGACGAACTTAGCGAGTCATAGTACGTCAAACCCTACTTCAATTGCTCAATACGGTGCAATTGCTGCGTATGCAGGCTCACAAGAACCTGTAGAAACAATGCGTCAAGCGTTTGAAGAAAGATTGAACATTATTTATGATAAATTAATTCAAATTCCTGGTTTTACTTGCATTAAGCCACAAGGTGCTTTTTACTTGTTCCCAAATGTAAAAGAAGCCGTAGCATTAGCTGGGTATGATACAGTTGATGAGTGGGCAAAAGCATTATTAGAAGAAGAAAAGGTGGCTCTTGTTCCAGGTACAGGATTTGGTGCACCAAATAACGTTCGATTATCGTATGCGACATCTCTTGAGCAAGTTGAGAAAGCATTAGAACGAATTCATACGTTCATGAAAAGTAAAGTACAGGCTTAATCGTCTGTTTCTTGTAGTAAATGGAAAAAAACCTCCCTATATATAGGGAGGTTTTTTTGACGAATTGTGGCAAAAAGAAATGGCTAAAGGTGTGTTATACTAGAAAGCGAGGTGTTTGGTGATGAAAAAGAAAATGATGTTACAATGGTTTGAACAGGGAAGCATAGCGATTCCTAAATTACTTATGATGCATTATAAAAAGCTAGGTTTAAATGAGACGGAATTTATGGTAGTACTTCATGTACACACATTTTTAGAATCAGGTAATTCGTTCCCGACTCCTTCAGAGATTTCAGAACGGATGACGATAACAGAAATGAAATGCATGGAAGTGATTCAGACTTTAATCCAAAAAGGTTTTTTAGCACTAGAAGGTGGACAAAGATCTGAAGCGATGATGTGTGAAAGTTATTCTTTACAACCACTGTGGGAAAAAATATTACACTTTTTAATGAATGAATCTATAGAGGAAGAGCAAAAAGAACAAAAACAAATTCAAGTAAATTTATATACAGTATTTGAAAAAGAATTCGGAAGACCACTTTCGCCATTTGAATGTGAAACATTAGGGATGTGGGAAGATCAAGATCAACACCATCCAAATTTAATTCAAGCGGCTCTTCGTGAAGCTGTTATGAGTGGTAAACTTAATTTCCGGTATATTGATCGTATTTTGTTTGAGTGGAAAAAGAACGGAATTAAAACGGTAGATCAAGCGCAAAATCAAGGCCAGAAATTTAGAGCGAATCAACAACGCACACAACAAACGACAAAACAAGAGACGAAATTTACTGGGAAAGTGCCTTTTTATAATTGGTTGGAGCAGTAGTGTAGGAGGAAAGATATGTTGAACAAAACGCAAATTCGTTATTGTTTAGATACAATGGCGGATATGTATCCAGAAGCGCATTGTGAATTAATTCATGATAATCCATTTGAACTTGTAATCGCAGTGGCATTATCTGCACAATGCACAGATGCACTTGTGAATAAAGTGACGAAAAACTTATTTCAAAAATATAAAACACCAGAAGATTATTTAAGTGTGTCTTTAGAAGAATTACAACAAGATATACGTTCCATTGGATTGTTTAGAAATAAGGCGAAAAATATTCAAAAATTGTGCCGGATGTTACTAGATGATTATAACGGGAAAGTTCCAGAAGACCGTGACGAGCTGACGAAATTACCTGGAGTAGGGAGAAAGACAGCGAATGTAGTTGTTTCGGTAGCATTTGGAATTCCAGCAATTGCTGTTGATACGCATGTAGAGAGAGTAAGTAAACGGTTAGCAATTTGTAGATGGAAAGATTCTGTGTTAGAAGTGGAAAAGACATTGATGAAGAAAATTCCAATGGATGAGTGGGGAGTTACACACCATCGTATGATTTTCTTTGGACGTTATTACTGTAAGGCGCAGCGACCACAATGTGAAGAGTGCCGATTACTAGAAATATGTCGTGAAGGAAAGAAACGAATGAAGGGGAAATAAAGGATGGAGCGAGTTATAGAAATACCGAAAGAGTTTCGGTACGTACCATTTTTTAAAAAGAGTGCAAATTCGATTACGTATAATACAGACCAGTCTTTTGAAGAGATAATACAAAATACTTACTTTGTATTTGATATTGAAAGACAATATGAGCCGTGGAATGAAATTGAAACAAGTATTCCAGCGGTGTTAAATGTATGGAAAAGCAGGCATGAAGAAATTGCTACACTATTTCGAAACCGAAAAAAACAAGAAGCTGAGGGTCCGATGATTCTTTTTGCAGCACACTTGCTATCGGTTGTATATTGGCTAAATGAGAAGCCTGTTCATAGTTTGAATGAGATGCAAGTAAATACGAATGAATTGGAAGCACAACCTGTTAATTTTATAGAACGATACTCATTTATTATAAAGAAACCGAGTAATTATCATTCGTATATTCAATTAGCACAGTTGTATATTGAAATAGAAAAGCTACATGTTAAGAAAGTGATAACAAAAAAGAAGTCCTTTTCTCGTTAAGAGTAAGGACTTCTTTTTTGTTATTAAGACTCTGATGTAACAACATCTCCGTCTGCGTGAGGTGTATCTCCTCCGGTATTCTGTTGGTGCTGCTCTTCTTCAGCTTTTTTTCTAGCTTCTTCTTCAGCTTTTCTCTTAGCTTCTTCTTCAGCTTTTTTCTTAGCTTCTTCGTCAGCCTTCTTCTTAGCTTCTTCGTCAGCCTTCTTCTTAGCCTCTTCTTCAGCAGCTTTCTTTTGAGCTTCTTCTTGCTGTTTACGTTGTTGTTCTTGTTGTTGCTTCTGTTGTTGTTCTTGTTGTTTACGCTGATCTTCGTCAGCTTTTTTTGTAGCTTCTTCTTGTTTTAGTTTATCTTCATTGGCCTTTTTCTGGGCCTCTTCGTCAGCCTTTTTCTTAGCTTCTTCGTCAGCCTTCTTCTTAGCCTCTTCCTCAGCTTTTTTCGCATCTGGAGTTCCGCCAGGCGCAGTGAATGATGCACCAATTGCAGGACTTGTTCCAGTACCCTTTTTCGCTACTACAGAGAAGCTGTAAGTAACACCTGGTTTAATACCACCAAGAGTAGCTGTCGTACCGCTTACTGACAAGCTACCACTAGAACCGTCAGTAGCTTTATAGCTTGCTGCGTATGCATCAACATTTGATGATGGTCCAGACCAGTTCAGTGTCACTGTGCTAGCACCATCGAAAGCGACATTAAGGCCACTAGGTGGATCTACTTTAATTTCTTTAACTGCATCTTTTTTCGCACCTTTAATGTACAGTTCTCCATTTAATTCTTGTACAGAAGAAGGGCGCTCGAAACGAGATTTATCTGTAGCAAATTTGCTCATCATCACTTGGAACATTTGTTGTGCAATTTTAGTATAACGATCGCTAATGTAATTTTCTGGACCATTCTTTTCGTAACCAGTCCACACAGCCATCGTATATTGTGGTGTATATCCAGCAAACCAGCTATCTCTGTTTGCATCAGATGGGATGCCATATTTTTTTATATCTTTTGCATCAAAGTTTTGTGTTCCTGTTTTACCAGCAACGTCGAATCCAGAAACATATGCTGTTGGCCCTGTACCGCCAGAACCAGGTTTTACTACGTCACGAAGAACGTCAGTAACCATGTAAGCTGTATAGTCGTGCATTGCACGTTGTTCTTTCGGTTTAAAGCTTTTCTTTTTCCCGTCTGGGAAGATGACTTCTTTTACGAAGTGAGGTTTATTATAAACACCGTCATTACCAAACGCTGCATATGCACCTGCTACTGCTAATGGAGAACTATCGTTACTACCAATTGCAGTAGATTCATGTACTCCATTTTCAAACGTCATGCCTAAACCTTCAGCAAACTCTTGTGACTTAGTAAGACCAACTGTTTGAGCTGTCTTTAAAGCCGGGATGTTTAATGACTTCTTCAATGCTTCACGAAGTGAAACGTCACCTTTAAAATTACCTGTAGCATTTTTAATCTTTGTGCCATTAGAGTAAGTGTAATCAGAGTCATTTAATTGATGATAAGTAGACCATTGAAGATTCTCAATTGCTGGACCATAGTCGAAAATTGGTTTCATTGTTGAACCAACTTGGCGTTTTAAATCAACTGCCATATTATGACCTTTGAAAGTAGACTTACTTTCTTTACGCCCAGCACCAATTGCTCGAACTTCTCCAGACTGTGTATCCATAAATACAAATGATCCTTGGAACTGATCGTTTGGATATTTAATGATATTACCATCCATAATTTTCTCAGCGTAATCTTGAGCATCTTGATCAAGTGTTGTATGAATCGTTAAACCATCTGAACCGATATTTACATCAGGGTATTCTTTTTCAACTTCCTTTACAACAGCATCTAAAAATGCTTGGTATTTCATTTCAGTTACTTCTGAAGATGGAAGAAGTCCTTGTGTTACAGGGATTTGCATCGCGTCATTCATTTCTTGTTTCGTTATATACCCGTGTCGGTTCATTAATGTTAATACGATATTACGACGTTTCGTTGCTCTATCAACGTTATCTGGTTTTGTTGGATCATAAATGTTAGGACCTTGGGGTAAACCAGCGAGCATTGCAGCTTCGTGTAGTTGTATGTCTTTTAAATCTTTGCCGTAATATTTTTTGGCAGCTGTTGAAATACCATAAGAGCGATTACCTAGGTTAATCTTATTTAAGTACATTTCTAAAATTTCATGTTTTGAATACTGTTGCTCTAACTTATAAGATAAGTACCATTCCTGCACTTTTCTTTTTGCAGTTTTGTCCATCGTTAGAAAATAGTTTTTAACTACTTGCTGTGTAATCGTACTACCACCTTGTGAGCCGAAGCCACCAGTGACATTTTCCATGACTGCCATTCCAGTACGTCTAAAATCAATTCCATTATGATCGTAGAAACGAGCATCCTCAGTCGCAAGGAATGCACTTTCAATTACTTTTGGAATTTGATCGTATGTAACATGGGTTCGTTTTTCAGCACCATATTCATAGAAGAAATTTCCGTTTTTATCAAGAAACTTTGTTGATAAAGGATTGACTAGCTTTGATTTGTCTAGTTTTGGAGCGTCCTTTACCATAACAAAGAAAGCCGAAACGCCAGCTACGAGGCCGACGATACCAAGAAGTAGACAACCTATAAGGAATTTCTTGAAAAAGGAACCTTTTTTCTTTGGCTTTTCTTCTTTATGAGTTTCTTTCGTTTGATTTTTTACATGATTTCGTTCTGTACGAGAACGATAATTATCTGACATTATACTTTCTCCTACCTTTCATTCTCTCCCCCAAAAGTCGAAAAAAGAGCCTTAGTGATGACTCTATCACGAAAAATAAACCGTGTCTAGTACGCGGATATAATCAATTCGAGGGTGATAACCGCATGATAATAAAGACCCATGCTCTTCTATTTCTTGTTTTGTAATCGATTTACGTCCACCAGTATTTTGACGATTCCAAAATGCAATAATATGTTTTGCATCTAATAAATAAAATTCATCAAAAAGTGTAAATTTAATAATAACAAATGCAATTCCATTATGAGCGACTACTTGCTTCATATGTTCAATTTGATGAAGGTGGAAGTTTTGAAGTGGAAAACTGGTTTTATTTTTAGTTTCTTTCGCTTCAAAATCGATGTATTTCCCTTTGTATACACCGTTGTAATCTGTTGTAGAAGGTTGTTTGAAATACGCTTCTTTTACCACTGCAGCACTTCGAGCGGGGTAATCTACTTTTACAATTTGAAGAGGTGTAGGTTTTTTATGTACGCATGCAATATTATGGGTTAAGTAATATTGATTGGTGTCATTCAATTCCTCTTCAAGGGACATACCTCTATTACTGTAAGTATGTTTTTTTATTGGTGTTTTATGAGGTTGTGAAGCTTGATCGTACCTTTTTCCATTTGGGTAACGAATGGTCATATTTTGTCCACTCCCAACTTGATAAGAATTACTTACAAAGGTGATTATATCAAAAAATGAAAAAAGATGTGACCTTTTTCAAGAAAGGTATGGTGACTTACTCATGTTTCGATGGAATGAGTATGAAAAAATTAAACAGAACCGTAATGATATTTTTTGTACAGAAGAGGAAAAAGCTATAGTTCTTCATATTAAGGAGAGAACGGATGTAGCTAACGTAGATAATATTTCACGTACACAATCTTACCAAGAATATTATTTGAGAAATAGAGAAATTAGATGGTCTTTTTTAGCAAGTATGGTTTCAAGGAATGGGGGATGGAACATGACTGATTTAGAAGGAGAATATTATTCTAATCTTTTATCTCAAACAGTTAAGAGACGATTATTTCTTTTGTATGAGAAAGCTAATTGGCTCATTTTTTTAGATGCATTTCCTCAACTATTACTGTATGAGGAAAGTAAAAAGAGATGTGCGCCGCTCTTTCATTTGTTACAATTTTTCAACATATCAATTTTTATGGAAAAAGAATGGGTCACGTTTTGGGAGAAAAAAGATATAAATAGGCTTATGACGGCGCTTATTATTAATGAACAAAATAAAATTCAAAAACCAGTAATCGAGAATGCATACTTTCAAAAACATGTATTTGATACTGCACTATTCAAATTTCAAGAAATATTTCACGTTAGTGCAGTTATTTTTCCAATGGTGGAAGGGGGAATGTATGGATTTTCAGTTTATCAATTTGAAACGTTGCAAAAACGTATAGAACTTGGGAAGCAATTAGCTTGGTTATTATTTCATTCAAAGTATAAGGCTTCTTTTTATAAATTCGCAGTGCAAACTAGACATACAGGGTCAAGGATGGATTATGAATGTAATATAAGGGGAATTAGAAAATCATGTACGCCGGCTCTTCGAGATGTGTATTCTATTGTCACTCATGAAAAATTAATGGAAAAAGATTGGTTTAGTGAAGGGGTGGAAATAGATTCATTATTTTTACTTAAAAAACCTAAGGGGGAAATTAATATCACAGAATGGTATAGAAAGAAGAGGGAGCAAATACATACTCTTTCTATATTAAGTAGTTTTGTTAAAAGAATAGATGAGTTCATGATATAATCAAAAAGTCCCGCCTTCCTACATGAAGGCGGGGCTTCTTGATTAAAAGTAATATGTTCTTCAACAAATTACTTTTTACTTCGCTATTTGCCGGCAGTATGACTTTAACTTCAACACTTATCGAAAGCGAAGAGGTAAGGTTAGAATAGAAAATAGTTGTTTGTAAAAGCCACTTTGATTAAAGTGTCATTTTATCCTGCTATTTTTGGGCGGTAAAACTCCCACCTCAAAATTTGGCTGGAGCAAAGAAGTTAGGTGGAAGCCCTGCTGCCCGTAAACGCCCGATTGGTGAAGGCTAATAATCAGTGGGGAATGAACAAAACCCCCACTGATTAAAGTTTCACTTTATGTAGCGGGGAAATTTGGACCGTCAAGCTTTGGATTACCAGTCTCAGGTTTGTTTTGTTGTTTGTTTTGCTTTTTCTTTTTTTCGTTTTTATTTTTTGCCATCGTAATACACCTCCTTTTTGTATTGTTACCATTTCTAAAAATGGCATACTAAATGATTTCTTTGACGAATATCAACTAGTTTTGTCATGTGAGAAGGAGTAATCAATCAATCGGCGAAATTACATGACAAAGGAAAGGCAAAGAAGGGGGCGTTTTAAATATGGCGATGGTTCAGAAGGAAGATGTTATGAAAAAAATGGATCAAATGTTAAGTTCTCTCGATTTGCTGGAAATGAATATTGGGATTAGAATGAATCATGCATTGAAGGATAAAGGTGAAAAAATATGCAATAAGATAGAAATAACAGAAATGCATATAGAGCATATGGAAAATAAATTAGTGCATCACGAAGAAAAAGGGAGTTGGGTAAAGACATTTCAAAACGTCGTAGTGAGTGCATAATAAGGTGGGAACAAAATGGGATATGAAGCATTAATCCAGTCCTCTGAGAAGTTGATGCAGTATAATGATGAAGCGAATGTGAAAAAAAGAGAAATGGCTGAATATGATTTTTATAAGGATATGAAGCCATTTGTTGATATTGTAGATGCGGAGTTAGAGATGTGGAAAGAATTAGCTTACAGGTGGATAAAGGAAGAACGACCTAAGTATATACATGTACAACAAATTGATCAAGTGTATGATAATTTACAAACTAATGTGCTACAATGTTTTGTTAATAAGGGAAAAGGTAAACGTTTCTTTGAAACTTATCAAGCTATTTCGTATACTTTGCAAAATATCGTAGATCAATGTAAGTAACAAGAGGGAAAGCCCTCTTGTTTTTTTATGCTTCTGTCACTGTTGTAGGTTTTGTTGCACCGTTTATTTCTAATTCACGTATTAATGTTCGGTAATCTGATATGCATATTTTTCCTTCAAGATAACAATGTCTTGCAAAGTCTAACAGTTCATTCGAATTTTCTGTGTAATACCCCTTTTTTTGAGAAAACGCTTGTTTTAAATCCCCTAATACCATGTTGATTCCTCCCCCATGAGAAACTTTTTCCTTATTATCATAGCATGGAAGGGTTTACTTTCTAATTTTTTTAAAAATTTAAACTTCCGACAAAAAAAGACAGATACTCCGTCACACATTTTAATTTATAGGTACATATTCTATATGTAGAAACTTATGCGAAGGAGGAGAGAATGCATGTTTCAACAACCTAATGTATATCAGCAAGCAAATCCATATGCACAGCAAAATATGTACCAATATAATGAGGATACATATTTGCGATATAATATGTATCCTTTCGAGCCTCATTATGGAAACCAAAATTATTATCAACCATTTGAAGTGTCGTTTGGGAATCAATCGCAACAAGCACATATGAATCAACCGCAGCAAGCGCATATGAATCAATCGCAACAAGCGTATACGAATCAACCGCAGCAAGCGCATATGAATCAGTCGCAACAAGCGTATACGAATCAACCACAGCAACCGCACATGGATCAGTCGCAACAACCACATATGAATCAACCGCAGCAAGCGTATACGAATCAACCGCAGCAACCGCATATGAGTCAGCCACAGCAAATGTATACGAATCAACCACAGCAAGCTTATATGAATTCACAAAACTACATGTCGCCATCTCAATATGTAAATCAACAAGCTATGTTTTATCCACCGAAACAACCATATCCAACGATGAATAAACAAAAGCAACAGCAACAGCAACCAAGTCAGTTTTCTAGTTTTGTTTCACAATTTAAATCATCAGATGGTAACTACGATGTAAATAAAATGATGAACACAGCTGGACAAATGATGAACGCGATGAATCAAGTAACAGGGATTGTTAAACAAGTTGGGGGCTTCTTTGGTAAATAATAGTAGGGGCTTATCCATAATGTATCTTATGTATGAAATGGGGCACTAGACAAATTTCCATGAAATAAATGGGTATATATAACAAGCGGCTTTACCACCTCGCTCATATTGTAAAGTGTAGTCAGATTTTTTTAATGAGAGAGGAGAGAAAAAACTATGCATCATTGTCATCCTTGCTTTGGAGGGCATAAGCCTGTAGGACCTATTTGTACGACAGCTCCTGTCATTCATCCGACAAAACAATGTGTAACACATTCTTTTTCAACAACGGTGGTGCCACACATTTTCCCAACGCATACAACACATGTACATCATCAACAAATTAAAAATCAAAACTTCTTCCCACAAACAAACTCGAACGTAAATGTTGTAGACCCTGGTGATCCAGGATCTGTTGGTGGATTTGGCGGTGGATTCGGCGGTGGATTCGGCGGTGGATTCGGCGGTGGATTCGGCGGTGGATGTGGACCATGTGGTCATGGTCATCATCACCACGGTCATCAAATATCACCATTTGGACCAGGACCGAACGTGTCACCATTTGGACCAAATATCGGACCAAACGTTGGTGGAATGTTTAAAAAGTAAATGATATGTTAGAACTAGCAAAATGCTAGTTCTTTTTTTGTAATTGGAGTGTTGATATGAAAGTCATTGCTGTAACAGGATATAAGCCATTTGAACTTGGAATATTTAAAAATGATCATCCAGGAGTAGAATGTATAAAAAAGGCGTTGCATCGTAAATTAACTGCTTTTGTAGAAGAAGGTTTGGAATGGGTTATTATAAGTGGTCAATTAGGAGTGGAGCTATGGGCTGCTGAAGTTGTTTTTGAGATTCAAGTAGAATATCCAGATTTAAAATTAGCGGTATTTACTCCTTTTTTAGAACAAGAGGAAAATTGGAAGGAAGATAATCGTGAATATTACGAATTTATTCTTTCACAAGCAGATCACATTGATAGTATTACGAAACGGAAGTATGAAAGTCCAGAGCAATTTAAATTAAAGAATCAATTTTTTATTGAAAAAAGCGATGCACTTTTAGCTGTATATGATGAAGAAAAGCCTGGGAGCCCTAAATATATTGTAGAAGCAGCTAAGAAAAAAGGAGAAATAGAAAATTATCACAGTTATTTCATTCTTTTTTCTGATTTACAAGATATAATGGAAGAGGAACAGTGGAATAATGCAGAGTAATATGTAATATAGTACTCGTATATTTGATTGACAAAAGGCATTGTTTCTGAAAAAATTTAGTTAATGAAAGCTTTGGCAAAAATTTGAGGTGAAGAAAATGATTTCGGATAAAATTAAATTAACAGCGAAAGATATTTTAGAAAAAGAATTTAAAACAGGTATGAGAGGTTATCAACAAGAAGAAGTAGATAAGTTTCTTGATATGATTATTAAAGATTATGAAGCTTTTCATAAGGAATTTGATCAATTAAAACAACAAAACGCTCGTTTAAAACGTGAATTAGAAGAGCAGAAAGTAGCGGCAACACAAGTTCCGCAACAACCGGTACAAGCACCAGTTGCACAACCAGTGTATAACAATACGAATACAGATATTTTAAAACGTCTATCTAATTTAGAAAAAGCTGTATTTGGAAGTAAGTTATACGAATAAATTAAGGTAACAAAAAGGTTAAAGTATTTTACATAGAAAAAAACATTGCAAAATCTTTTTGTTTCCACTATACTAATGTTTGTCATAACGTTTGGGTAATCGCTGCAACGCCAACGTTGTAGAGGAAAGTCCATGCTCGCACGGCCTGAGATGGCTGTAGTGTTCGTGCCTAGCCAAGTCATAAGCTAGGGTATTCTGGCTGTAAGGCTGGTTTAACGGCAGGGAAAAAACCTAAGTCCTTTCGGATATGGTTTGACTACCTTTAAAGTGCCACAGTGACGAAGTCCTTGAAGAAATGATAGGAGTGGAACGAGGTAAACCCCACGAGCGAGAAACCCAAATAATGGTAGGGGAATCTTTTCCAAGGAAATGAACGATGGAAAAGGACAGGTTTTCGTAACCTGTAGATAGATGATTACCACCGGAGTACGAGGCGTGGGCCGTTTGCAGTACAAAGGAACAGAACATGGCTTACAGAACGTTATGAACCAACTATGAAATAACTCAGCTCTCCTTTGTTAGAGGAGGGCTTTTTATTTGTATGAAGTTATAAATTGTGAGTTGAAATGGTAAATGAGAATATTCTTCGTAATATGTGATAATTAATAGGACAACATGTTATTAATTATTGTTTGATTATACATAAGAGGTGAATGCAAATGGGAAAAGTTACTTTAATTGCAACAGCGGCAATGGGTATTGAAGCATTAGTTGCCCGAGAAGTTCGCGATCTTGGTTATGAATGTGAAGTGGAAAACGGAAAGGTAACGTTTGAAGCGGATGAAAAAGCGATTTGTCGTACGAATTTATGGTTACGTACTGCAGACCGTGTGAAAATTAAAGTCGGTGAATTTAAAGCAACAACATTCGATGAGTTATTTGAAAAAACAAAAGCGTTAAACTGGGGAGATTATATTCCAGAGAACGGAGAATTCCCTGTTATTGGGAAATCTTTGAAATCAACATTATTTAGCGTTTCAGACTGCCAACGTATTGTTAAAAAGGCTGTTGTTGAGAAATTAAAAACAACGTATAGACGCACAACTTGGTTTGAAGAAGATGGTCCGTTATTCCGTATTGAAATTGCAATGCTCAAGGATATTGCAACGTTAACAATCGATGCGAGTGGTGTAGGTCTTCATAAACGTGGATACCGTCTCGAGCAAGGTGAAGCGCCTTTAAAAGAAACATTAGCTGCGTCTTTAATTAAGTTAACAAACTGGAAGGCGGATCGTCCTTTCGTTGATCCTTTCTGTGGATCTGGAACAATTCCAATTGAAGCTGCATTAATTGGACAAAATATCGCACCAGGATTTAACCGAGGCTTTGCATCAGATGACTGGGGCTGGGTTGGTAAACAAAATTGGCGCGAAGCTCGTCAAGAAGCTGAAGATTTAGCAAATTATAATCAACCATTGCAAATCATTGGATCAGATATTGATCACCGTATGATAAGAGTTGCCCAAGATAACGCAGAAGAAGTTGGATTAGGGGATCTTATATCATTTAAACAAATGCAAGTAAAAGATTTCACGACAAAAGAGGAATATGGCTATGTTGTAACGAATCCTCCATACGGAGAACGTTTAAGTGAAAGAGCGCTTGTTGAAAAATTATATAAAGAAATGGGAGAGGTATTCCGCCCATTAGATACGTGGTCAATGTATTTATTAACAAGTTATGAAGCATTTGAGAAGTGTTACGGAAAAGATGCATCGAAAAAGCGTAAACTGTTTAACGGATTTATTCGTACAGATTACTATCAATACTTCGGAAAACGTCCATCGCGTAATTCATAGTATAAAACTCCTCCAGCGCGCATATACTGGCTATTATGTAATGCGTAAAGGAGGAAGTGATATGGATAGTTTCCAATTATCAATGATTCAAAAAGCTATTCACCGTACGTATGATGAGCTCGGAAAAGAAGTGGATAGTCAAGGTGCGATTGTAGATGAAATACAAAAAGCGCAGGAAGAATATTTGTCAGCTCTTTCACATGAAACAGCGATTGATAAACGGTATTTAAAGTCATTAATATAGAAAAAAATTTTCCTTTTTCGAAAGGGAAATTTTTTTTCGTGTATTTCTATGTATTGCAACAGGGGAAAGCAACTGCATACATGTAAGTAGCAGTTGCTATATCTTTTTATAGAAAAACTGTTTGGTTGGAGGCTAAGGATGTTTACTGAGAATAGGTTACCATTTGAAGTAGGAAAACAAGATAATTTTTACGATAAGTTGAATGAGTGGATTGGAGATGTGTTTTACGACATTCTTCCGGAAAAAGGCTTTGAAGAGCGTGATGAACAGATTTTTATGGCGTTTCAGTTAGAGCGCGCTTTCCAAGAGAAGAAAGTTATGTTTGCAGAAGCAGGTGTAGGAACAGGGAAAACAATTGTATATCTTCTATATGCAATTTGTTATGCACGTTATACAGGGAAGCCAGCTATTATCGCTTGTGCAGATGAAACGTTAATTGAGCAGCTTGTGAAAGAAGAAGGAGACATTGCTAAGTTATCTGAAGCATTAGGGCTATCTGTTGATGTTAGACTTGCAAAATCAATGGATAATTATTTATGTTTGCGTAAACTTGAAGATGTTATGAGTGGACGAGCTCCAGAAGTAATTGAAGATGTATATTACGAATTACCTCAGTTCGTATTCGATCATGGTACGATGCAGAACTTTACTCACTATGGTGATCGAAAAGAATTTCCACTGTTAAATGACGAGGAATGGTCAAAGGTAAACTGGGATTACTTCCAAGATTGCTTCACTTGTGATTCTCGTCATCGTTGTGGTCAAACACTTTCTCGTGAACATTATCGTAAAGCTGCAGATTTAATTATTTGTTCTCAAGACTTCTATATGGATCATATTTGGACATATGATGCACGTAAACGTGAAGGGCAAATTCCGTTATTACCAGAAAGTAGCTGCGTTGTATTCGATGAAGGACATCTTGTAGAGTATGCAGCGCAAAAAGCTTTAACATACCGTTTAAAGCAAACGATGATGGAGCAACTTTTAACGAGATTATTACAAAACGATATTCGTGAAGAGTTCGCACATTTAGTAGAAGAAACAATTTGGCAAACTGAACAATTCTTTGGGGTACTACAAGAGAATAAAAAGGAAATTGAAGGTTCTGATCGTTTAGAAATTACTGTGACAGAAAAGGTAACTGCAGAAGCGAAAAGACTTTATGCGAAAATCGGTGAAGTCGGTGATGCATTAGTATTTGAAAGTGAAATGCATACAGTAAACACATACGATTTAAATATCGTTGATGAGCATTTAGATGTGTTAGAGCATTCACTTCGTCTTTTCATGCACGAGAAAAATGTAATTACGTGGGGTGAAGAAAGTGATGGTGCCTTCACGTTAGTTATTATGCCGCGTGCAGTTGAAGAAGTGTTACAAGAAAAAGTATTCTCGAAGAAGATTCCATATATTTTCTCTTCTGCGACATTATCTGACAATGATTCGTTCGCATTTACTGCAAATAGTCTAGGGGTAAAAGATTACTTATCATTCTCAGTTGCCTCACCGTTTGATTATGAAGAGCAAATGACAGTAAACTTACTATCACATACGAAAGAAAATGAATGGGAAAGAAAGTGTCAATATACACTTGAAAATATCCAAAAAACAAATGGACGTACGCTTGTATTATTCCGTACAATGCAAGAACTTGCAGCGTTCAAAGAGTATGTAAGTAAAGAGCAAATGTCGGTTCCGTTCTTATATGAAGGGGATCAGGAAATTAGTCAGCTAGTTTCTCGTTTCCAAAATGAAGAAGAGACTGTACTTTGTGCTGTGCATTTATGGGAAGGTTTAGATATTCCTGGTTCATCATTATCACACGTTATTATTTGGTCATTACCATTCCCTCCAAACGATCCTGTGTTTGAAGCGAAACGTAAACATGTAAATGATCCGTTCTGGGATGTAGATGTACCGTATATGATTTTACGTCTTCGTCAAGGAATTGGACGTTTAATTCGTACAAGTGAAGATAAAGGTGCTATATCATTATTCTTATCAGATAATGAAGATGAAAAAGTGATAGAAGCAGTGAAGAAAGTGCTTCCGGTAGAAGGAAAAGTACTTTAAGCGAAAAAATGTTGTAGGGAAAAGTTTGGCACTTGCCAAGCTTTTTTTCTATTAGAAAAGGAATTTATGTTTTAATGTCGAAATAAGGTTGAGGTAGAAAAAGGAGGTTTTTTATACTATGACAGTTGCTACATATGAAGTAGAAAAACAATTTTTAGCATATGTGAAGAAGATAGAGAATTATGGAGAAGCATTGAGCTTAATGTTTTGGGATTTAAGAACAGGTGCACCAAAGCAAGGAGTAGACCAGCGTTCAGAAGTAATTGGAATGCTTTCATCCGAAGTGTTTGCGATGTCGACTTCAGATGAGATGGGGAACTATTTAACTGAACTAGAATCTTTAATTGTTGAAAATAAACTTTCTGAAACGACAAAGAAAATGGTTGAAGAGTGTCGTAAAGAATATGATAGAAATAAGAAAATTCCACAAGCAGAATATGAAGCGTATGTGAAATTAGAAGCGAAAGCGGAAAGTGTATGGGAAGAAGCTCGCGAAAAATCTGACTTCGAAATGTTCCGTCCGTATTTAGAAAAAATTGTTGAATTCAAAAAGAAGTTTATTACATATTGGGGTTACGAAACGTACAAATATAACACGCTATTAGACATGTATGAGCCGGGGATCACAGTAGAAGTGTTAGATCACGTATTTGGTCAACTACGTGAACGTATCGTTCCGCTTGTGAAAGAAATTTCTGAGTCTAAAAAAGAATTAAAAACAAATGCTTTATCCGAACATTTTTCAAAAGAAAAACAAAAGAATTTTACTTTAGAGTTATTAAAACAATTGAACTATAACTTTGAAGCGGGTCGTCTTGATGAAACGGTACATCCTTTTGAAATTACATTAAATAGAGGGGATGTTCGTATTACGACTCGTTACGATGAGAAGGACTTCCGTATGGCTGTTTTCGGCACGATTCATGAATGTGGTCATGCTGTATATGAGCAAAATGTTGCAGAGGAACTAGAAGGAACACCGCTTTGCAGTGGAACATCAATGGGAATTCACGAGTCACAATCGTTATTCTTTGAAAACTTCATTGGCCGTAATAAGTCGTTTTGGAAGAAAAACTATGGTTTGTTAAAACGATATAGCGACGGTCAATTTGACGGCGTATCAGTAGACGAGTTTTATGATGCGATTAATGAATCAAAACCATCCTTTATCCGTATAGAAGCCGATGAACTTACATATCCGCTTCATGTTATGGTTCGCTATGAGCTGGAGAAAGAATTATTTGATGGCACACTACAAGTAAAGGACTTACCAGCGGCATGGAATGATAAGATGGAAACTTATTTAGGTATTCGTCCAGAGAATGATGCACAAGGTGTATTACAAGACGTTCACTGGGCTGGTGGTTCATTTGGATATTTCCCATCTTATGCGCTTGGTTATATGTATGCAGCGCAATTTAAACATAGGATGCTAAAGGATATTCCAAACTTTGATGCATTATTAGAAGAAGGAAACGTGACACCAATTCGTGAATGGTTAACAGAGAATATTCACCAATACGGCAAAACGAAAAAACCACTTGAAATTTTAAAAGATGTGACAGGTGAAGGTTTAAATGCAAACTACTTAGCTGATTATTTAGAAGCTAAATATAAAGAGATTTATGAGTTATAAAACAGGAGCTGCTTAATTGCAGCTCTTTTTTATGAGGGAGTGAGAGAAATGGGCTATATGTTTACAGTAATGTCGCAAGCGGAAGCAGAAGAAATTGCATACAACTGGCATTATGAAGGGGAGTATTCTTTTTATGATATAGAGGCAGATCAAGAGGATTTAGCTGAATTTTTACATGATGAGAGTAGAGGGGACGACACATTTGCTGTGAAGGAAAATGGTACTCTTATTGGCTTTTTTAGCTTTTGCAGAATAAATAGTCGAACGGTTGATATCGGACTAGGAATGAGACCTAATATAACTGGAAATGGATTCGGTTTAAAGTTCGTAAAAGCTGGACTAGATTTTAGTGAAGAAAAATATGGTTGTAACTATATAACACTATCAGTAGCGACATTTAATGAAAGGGCAATCAAAGTATATAAAAAAGCAGGGTTCGAAGCAGTTGGAACGTTTATTCAAAAAACGAATGGCAGTTGTTTTGAGTTTTTGAAAATGAACTATATATGTAAAAATGATTAAGAAACAGAAGGGGGCTTCTGTTTTTTTTATTTTGATGTAGAAATAAATGATGTTTGTTTTTGTACTTGTTGTAATTAGAAGTTTTGAAATTTTGGAAGAGGATGTGTATGATTGAAGTTTAGTAGCAAATAGCAAGTTTAGTAAGGAGAGGTAGTATGATTACAATTAAAACGAAAAATGAAATAGATTTGATGCATGAATCTGGGAAGTTACTAGCTTCTTGTCATAGAGAAATTGCAAAAATGCTGAAACCAGGTATCACTACACAAGAAATTGATACGTTTGTTGAAGTATATTTAGAAGAGCATGGTGCCAGATCCGAACAGAAAGGGTATAACGATTATCCATACGCAATATGTGCATCTGTGAACAATGAAATGTGTCATGGGTTTCCAACAGATGTTCCTTTAAGTGAAGGAGATATTGTGACGATTGACATGGTAGTAAACTTAAATGGTGCGCTTTCGGATTCGGCATGGACATATACAGTTGGCGATATTTCTAATGAAGCAAAAAGGTTATTGTTAGTAGCTGAGAGTGCATTGTACAAAGGGATTGATCAAGCGGTAATCGGTAATCATGTAGGAGATATTGGCCATGCAATTGAAAGTTATGCAAATGCTGAAGGTTTTTCTGTCGCAAGAGATTTTACGGGACATGGAATTGGTAAAGAGATTCATGAAGAACCAGCAATTTTTCATTTTGGTAAACCAGGGCAAGGGCCTAAGCTACAAGAAGGAATGGTAATTACAATTGAACCTATTGTAAATGCCGGTATGCGATATTCTAAAGTAGATTTAAACGGATGGACTGCACGGACGATGGATGGGAAATTATCTGCACAATATGAGCATACAATTGCGATTACGAAGGATGGTCCTATCATATTAACGACGTTGTAATATGAAATGTGAAAGTTGGGAAAACTCGAACGAAAACGGTGTTTTCATAAAATTCGTACGTGTTTTTTCGATAAATGCTTTTCAAAGTGAAAAAAGTGCGTTATAATCCTTCTATAAATAAATAAGTTAGCTACACTCATATAATCGCGGGGATATGGCCTGCAAGTTTCTACCGAAGTACCTTAAATACTTTGACTATGAGTGAGGACGAATATATTTGCTTGTTTAGCATTCTTTTTTGCGAAACTCCAAAAGCACGTCTCTCACTTGTAACGAGTGGTGGCGGCTTTTGGAGTTTTTTATTTGCATAAGAGGAGGAACTAACATGAAAGTATTACAAGAAAAGATTTTGAACGAAGGAAAGGTTTTATCTGGTGATGTATTAAAGGTAGATGCATTTTTAAATCATCAAATTGATCCAGTACTTATGCAAGAAATCGGAAAAGAATTTGCTAAGCGTTTTAAAGAAGAGAACATTACAAAAATCGTGACGATTGAATCTTCAGGCATTGCGCCAGCGGTTATGGCTGCTTTAGAGCTTGGTGTAAAAGTAGTTTTTGCAAGAAAGCGTAAATCGTTAACGTTACAAGATAATATGTATGTTGCGAAAGTATACTCATTTACAAAACAAGAAACGAACGAGATTTCATTATCTCGAAATCATATTGATGAAAATGATCATGTATTAATTATTGATGACTTTTTAGCAAATGGTCAGGCTGCTTTAGGTTTAATGAGTTTAGTAGAGCAAGCCGAGGCAAGTATTGCGGGAATTGGCATTGTTATTGAAAAAGCATTTCAAGATGGAGGAAAGAAACTGCGTGAACAGGGAGTTCGTGTTGAATCACTAGCAGAAATTGCATCACTTGATAACGGCACAGTTACATTTGTACAGCAAGAAACTGCGGAGGTGAACTAACGATGAAGCAGCACCCATTTAAAATCGCATCGCTCGGCATTCAGCACATGCTTGCAATGTACGCTGGAGCAATTATTGTTCCGCTTATTGTCGGCGGGGGACTTGGTTTAAATCAACAAGAATTAACGTATTTAGTATCCATTGATTTATTAATGTGCGGCGTTGCAACGATTTTACAAGCATTATCAAATCGCTTCTTCGGTATTGGGCTTCCAGTTGTACTTGGTTGTACATTTACAGCGGTGGGACCGATGATTGCAATTGGTAAACAATACGGCGTGTCCTCTATATATGGAGCAATTATTGCTGCAGGATTATTTGTTGTTATTTTCGCGAAATTATTTGGGAAGCTTGTAAAACTGTTTCCTCCTGTTGTAACAGGATCTGTCGTTACAGTCATTGGGGTTACACTTGTTCCGGCAGCTATTAATGATATGGCTGGAGGAGTTGGAAGCAAAGATTTTGGAAGTTTAGAAAATTTAGCTTTAGCATTTGGTGTTTTATTATTTATCATTATTATGTATCGTTTCTTTGACGGATTTATCCGTTCAATCTCTATATTACTTGGTCTTTTGTTCGGTACAATCGTTGCAGCATTTATGGGGAAAGTAAGCTTGCAAGCGGTTGGAGAGGCAGATTGGTTCCACGGTATTCAGCCGTTTTACTTCGGTACACCAACATTTGAATTAACGCCAATTATTACGATGATTCTCGTTGCTTGCGTAGGAATTGTGGAAGCAACAGGTGTATATTTTGCATTATCTGATATTTGCAATAAAAAGATCGGTGAAAAAGAATTAACAAAAGGTTATCGCGCAGAAGGATTAGCAATGGTTCTAGGTGGTATTTTTAACGCATTTCCATACACAACATATTCTCAAAACGTAGGCCTTGTTCAATTAACTGGAGTAAGAAATCGCGTTATTATCTATACTTGTGGTGGTATGTTAATTGCTCTTGGGTTTATTCCTAAAATCGCAGCCATTACAACAATTATTCCGAAATCAGTACTTGGCGGTGCGATGTTAGCAATGTTCGGCATGGTCATGGCGTATGGCATTAAAATGTTAAGCAGTGTTGATTTTGGAAAACAAGAGAATTTACTAATCGTTGCATGTTCTGTCGGAATCGGACTTGGTGTTACAGTCGTTCCAACATTATTCTCACAGCTTCCGGAAAACATTCGTATTTTAACTGATAACGGAATTGTACTTGGAAGTGCATCAGCAGTACTTTTAAATATTGTATTTAATATGGTGCCGCAGCGTAAAGTGAAAGTAAAAGAAGAGCCAGTTCCGATGCAAAGTGCAGTAAGAGAAGCGTAAAAAAGCAAGGTCTCATTACGAGACCTTGCTTTTCTTTTTAAGTGGCATCATCTTACCGTACGTACCAAGGCGCCAAATGTATTCAAGTGGCCCGTATTGATAACGAGAAAGCCAACAGCGGCTAATGAAGATTTGTAGCGTGTAGAAACCGATGCAAAATAGTGGTCCGACCCATAATGGAGCGGGATAATAATTTTTGAAAAATAGACCGAATACAAGTAACGTAACAATTGTATGCGTGATGTAATTTGTTAACGCCATTCGTCCGACATATTGGAATGGGCGTAATAATTTTTGCCATCTTTCTTTTTGTAATAAGCGCATGAGTGTGAAAATGTAGAAGATGAATAATGTTTTTCCGCTAAACATTGTAAAGGCACTCATGTAAATCGGATCATAAGGTTGTTTTGACAAGAAATAACGAACCATAAAGAACCACATTGGTAATGTTAAAACGAACATAATAATTTGCCATTTTTTTAGTTTTGGATCTAATTCTTTTGAGCGGCGGAAAATATCTTTTTTGCCAGCATATAAACCAAGCAAAAATAATCCAACTGTTTCTGGAAGCATGAATGCACTTAGCCCAATTGCTTCAGAATAAAACGCATGGAAACGATTTTGTATTTGTAACATCCAGTCCTCTAATGGCATGATTGGTAAGGAGAGTCCTAGCTCATCTCTTGGCATTAAGGCAATTCCGATGCTAGTAATTAGCATTAAAAATTGAAAAATGCTTAGTAAAACTAATGCCCAAATCAAAATAGTACGAGGTTCTCTCTTATAAAATAACAATAAGAAAAACCCAGTGATTGCATAAGTATGTAAGATGTCTCCATCCCATAAAAGAACGTAATGCAAGAAACCAAATAATAATAAAATGAGAAGACGGCGAACAAACAAAGTTTTTGGACGATCTGTTTTCGCCTCAGCACGATTCATAAAGATATAAAAACCTAATCCGAATAAAAACGAAAAAATAGTATAAAATTTCGTTTGAATAAACATATCGTAAAATAGGCGGATGTAGCTGTCTACTCCTTCGTAAATTCCTGAAATTTCACTTGAGTCAACTCCGGCAATAACTGGCCAGTTAACAAGAAAAATACCGAGTACAGCTATTCCTCTAATAATATCGATAGAGTGTACCCTCTCGCCTTGTGAAAAATTTTGTGTCATTATTTTCCTCCTTATTAAGTAATTCCCTTTTATTATACAAAATGTAAAGGGGAGGGTATATAGGTTATTTCCAATTTTTAAAACTGTTAAGATGTGTGTTATGAGATATAATAAGAGTGCACAGCAAGTTTTAAACTTCTTTAAAACAGGCAGTAAAGCTCCTTTTCCCGAAGGAGCTTTCTTTTTTAGAAAATTGTTGATAATGATTCTCTTTAATGATAAAATGTATTCAAAAGTGATAATCATTATCAAAAAAGGTTGGTGTGTTAATATGGTGTATGCACTTGTTGCAGGAACGATTGCTATATATGTTGGTGTTACAAAGTATGTATTAAATGGAGTAGGAACAACAAAATGAATAATATTACATAAAATCCCTTTCATCTGTAAAAAGAATGAAAGGGATTTTTTATTTTTGATGTGAATATGCTGAAAATTTAGTATGATAATAAAGTGAAACTTTAATCAGTGGGGAGGTCTATCCCTCGCTGATTATTAGCCCACACGAAACGGGCTGTTACTGCCCACAAATAGCGGGATAAAGTATATACATCTTGGATAAAGGGGAACAAGGGGATGACAAACATAGTACAGACAAACGGTATGAAAAAACTTGTTTGTTTTTATGAAGAGTGGCAAAAAAACGGCGATGCAGAGAATAGTTTGAAGTTGTTTGAAGTGATTCAAAAATATAAACAAGAGCAGCTTATGCTAGCTTTTTGTGGTCATTTTTCTGCGGGGAAATCGACAATGATGAATCACCTATATAAAGCGCAATTATTACCGACAAGTCCGATTCCAACGAGTGCTAACGTCGTTAAAATTGAAAGAGGATCTGATCGAGTTGTTGTAACGATTAAGTCTGGAGAACAGTATGAATATGACGGTGCATATTCAGCAGAAGAATTAAAACAAATTTGTAAAGATGGTGAGGAAGTAATTGGTGTTCATATTTATCGAAATGATGCGCCAATTCCTGATGGGGTTATGTTAGTTGATACGCCCGGAATTGATTCTACGGATGATGCTCACCAATTAGCGACAGAATCAACACTGCATCTAGCAGATGTTATTTTCTATATGATGGATTATAACCATGTCCAATCGGAGGTTAACTTACAATTTGTTAAAGAATTGAAACAACGTAATAAAACGGTTTATCTCGTTGTAAACCAAATAGATAAACATAAAGCAAATGAGTTATCGTTTGAAGAATATAGAGAAAGTGTAAAACAGTCTTTTTCTAACTGGGATATCGAGGTAGATGGTATTTTTTATACATCGTTACGAATGATGAACCATCCGTACAATGAAATTCAAAGATTAGAAGCATTAATTTCTTCTATTATGGAAGAAAAAGAGCAGTATGTAAGAAAGGGAATGGAGCGAGAAACAGAATATTTACTGCAAGAACATTGTTCGTTTATTCTTTCTGAAAATGAAAAACATCTCATGAAATATGAAGAAGAATTAACATCACCATTGTCACTTTCAGAGATAGTTGAAAAAAAGGAAGAGTTAACTGAAAATAAAAATAGCGCGGCTAGTAAAGAATCTGATGTGAGAAATGAATTTATAAAAGGTTTACAAGCCATATTAGATAACGCGTATTTAATGCCATTTGAAATGAGAGAATTGGCAAATGAATATTTAGAGACGAAATTAACGAAGTTTAAAGTTGGTTTGTTATTTGCGAAAGGAAAGACGGAACAAGAAAAACAGAGACGTGTAGATGCTTTTTATTCTGCTCTTCAAAAGACTGTTGAAACGCAACTTGATTTTCATGTGAAAGAATTTATTGTAGCCTTCTTAAAAGAAGAAGGGTTATTTACAGAGGAAATAGGGAAAGACATATATGCGTTAGAGATTGCTTTCGGACCGGAAGTGTTGGCTGAAACAATTAAACAAGGAGCTGGATTTACCGGTGATTACTTACTTCTTTATACTGCTGACGTTGCAAATGAGTTAAAGAAAAGATACTTTATGAAATCTCAGCAAATCTTTGGGAAAAGTACGGATATATTGCAGAAGAAAGTGAAGATAGAGATTGCTCGTATTGAAGAAGAACTTGAAAAATACACGATGTTACAAACAGCAAAAGAAACGAAATTACAATATATTAAGACGTATGAGGAATATGAGAGCTATTTAGGAGATATTTGGAATGAACATGTTTCTATACCAGATGGATTGCAAATAGACGAAATATTACAAAGTAAAAAACAAGTTGTTAGTGAGAAGTTTACACTACAAGAGCAAGAAATTGTAAATGATAACGTAGCGGCTAGTGAAGAAGAGATTAAAGGAACGAAAGCTTTAAATATTCAGCGTATATTAGAAAAAGTGAAGAAAGCTGAAACGATATTAGATCCATTACCTACACTGAAACATTTACAGCAAGAAGTAGTTGGAAAAAGACAGCGTGTAGAAACGAAGCAATTTACAGTAGCGTTATTTGGAGCTTTTAGTGCTGGGAAATCATCATTTGCTAACGCATTGCTCGGTGAAAAGGTACTTCCTGTATCGCCAAACCCAACGACAGCAACAATAAATCAAATTTTGCCAGTTACAGAAGAGAGACCACATGGAACGGTAATGGTTCAGTTTAAGTCAGAGCAAGCACTGTTAGAAGATATGAAAGCTGTTTATAAAATGTTTCACTATGAAATTGCTACATTGGAAGAAGCGTTAACGAAAATTGATCAAATTATGAAATACCCTTCACCAAGCGGGAAGCAAAAAACAACATTTAGCTTTTTACGAGCGGTACAAAAAGGATATGAGGCAGTTGCTAATCATTTAGGGGAACAAGTACAAGTTACGTTAGAGGAGTTCTCTGATTATGTAGCTAATGAAGAAAAATCATGCTTTGTTGAGTATATGGAGCTTTATTATGATTGTGCTTTAACAAGGCAAGGAGTAGCTCTTGTAGATACACCAGGGGCGGATTCTATTAACGCTCGCCATACGGATGTTGCATTCCAGTATATTAAAAACGCAGATGCTATTTTATTCGTAACATACTATAATCATGTTTTCTCTCGTGCAGATCGTGAGTTTTTAATTCAGCTCGGTCGTGTAAAGGATACATTTGCACTTGATAAAATGTTCTTCTTAATAAATGCTGCCGATTTAGCACAATCCGAAGAAGAACTTGAAATGGTAAAAGGTTATATTGCGGATCAGCTCTTGCAATACGGTATTAGAAATCCACGTTTATTTGCAATTTCAAGTTTATGTGCGCTTGAAGAAAAGCAAGGGAAAAGTATTGATAAAGAAAAGTATGGTATTTTACAAAACTCTGGGATTGCTAAGTTTGAAGAATCATTTACGTCCTTTATGATGAGGGATTTAATGCTTGTATCTGTGCATGCTTTGTATGGTGCACTGCAAGGAGTGAATCAGCTTCTTGTAAATATGATAAACGGCGCAAAGCAGGGAAATGATGAGAAAGAGAAGCAAACAAAAAAATATGAAGCAGAGCGTAATCAGCTACTTCATATTATTTCATCATATAGTGTACTTGCTGAAGAGCAAGCAATGCAAAATGAAGTGAAAGAATTGCTTTACTATGTACACCAACGTCTATTTTTACGCTATAACGATGTGTTTACTGAATTTATTAATCCGGCGTCGTTACGAACAGATGGGAATGTGAAAATGCAGTTGCAACAATGTGTAATGGAATTAGTTTCATTTATTCAACATGATTTATTACAAGAAATGCGTGCGACATCATTACGTCTTGAAAAATGGATAGATGAAGCGATGAAGCGTGCAAAGGATGAAATTGTTGTGAATTGCAAAGTGGAAAATGAATCGATTTCTATGGGTGGAACAGTGGATTATGAATATAAAGTTATTACACATAAAGAGCCGTTTCCTTCAATAGAAATAAAAGATTTTAAAAAGGCACTAGCACATTTTAAAAATGAAAAAAGCTTTTTTGAAAAAAATGATAAAGCTTTTATGCAAGAAGACGCTAAAGGAGTGTTAGAACCTTTCGTATCAAACTATGTAGCTGATGAAGAAGATTTATTCGTTCATCATTATAAGCAAGAGTGGGATGCAAAATGGAACCTATTCCAAAAAGTGATGCAGCAAGATGTTGAGAATTATTATGAAAGTATATTATTCGCGTTAGCTGAAACAATTGATGTATCACTATATGAACAAAGTAAAGAAGAGCTACAAAAGCAGTTAGTAGAAATTGAAAAAGAAATTTATATTAAATAGCCGTTATGAAAAAAAGATTCGTTCAATTTTCTTTTGTAGTACAGTATCTAAAGATTTTACAAACCCTGCAAACTCATCAGTAGAAATCATATGGGTAAGAACTAAGCGTCTGCCGTCTGGTGTTTCACCGCATAAGACGAATGAAGAAAATTCATACGTTTTGTTTTCTACTACTAATTTTGGATAGGAATATGTGTCGCTCTTCTTTTTCTTTCCATCAATAGAGATGACGTTGCATTTTTTCTCATTGTTGTCCAAGGTGAATCCCTCCTTTCTATTATCTATGGTAGACAAGGGGGGTTTAGAACAATAGGGAAGGGGGAATTTTTATGTCTGTTGTAATTGAGCGTATTTCGAAAGAAGCTATACCGAAATCTTTATTGCTCCTTGCTGATCCAAGTGAAAGCCAAATTGATGCATATGTACAGAGAGGGTTTACGTATATAGCTAAACAAGAAGAAAGAATAATCGGTGTATATGTGCTTTTGGAAACAAGACCAAGGACAATGGAAATTATGAATATTGCGGTTGTAGAACATATGCAAGGAAAAGGTATTGGTAAGGGGTTATTGTTGCATGCAATAGAAAAAGCTAAAGAATATAATATGTATAAGCTTGAAGTTGGTACAGGTAATTCTAGCATTTCACAACTTGCGTTATATCAAAAATGTGGATTTCGTATTTTTTCTATTGATTTTGATTACTTTTCGAAGCATTATGAAGAAGAGATTATTGAAAATGGAATTGTATGTCGTGATATGATTCGGCTTGCAATGAAATTAAACAAATAAGTATAAATTATTTAGGGGGAAGAGAAGATGGAAGTACATAAAGCAATTACAGCACATTCTCGTAAACAAAACGAAATTGTAAAAGCATTTTTACAATTAGATGCGCAGCGTGAAGCAGCTATTGAATCGGCGGTATCACTTGCATCAAATGGGAAAGAATTTTCGGTTGATGTTATTAATGTTGTAACAAAGCAAATTAATGATCTTGCAAAAAATGGCGTTGCACTGCAGCGTAAACTTGTTACAAAAGATATGGTTATGGAGTATGTAGGTCGTTTGCAAGAGAAAGAAGGTCGTTAAAGATGGTTGTTACAGTCGAATGGTTACGTGAGCATATAGAAGATGAGAATGTCCGTATAATCGATTGTCGATTTGATTTAGCGAATCCTAATTGGGGTAGAGAGAAGTATGAGGAAGAACATATTCCTCATGCGTTATATTTTGATTTAAATTTAGATTTATCAAGTTCTGTAATAGAGCATGGTGGTCGCCATCCATTACCAAATATAGAGCAGTTTGCAGACAAGCTTTCACAGGCCGGGATTGATGAACATACGACAGTGATTGCGTATGACAGTCAAGCTGGTGCAATGGCTTCTCGTTTATGGTGGTTATTAAACTATGTAGGACATGAGAAAGTGTATATATTAGACGGTGGATTTCCAGCTTGGAAAGAGAATGGATTACACACAACGCCGAATATCCCAGTTATTGCACGAAAACCTTTTATACCGGAAATACAAGAAAATATGCTTGTAACGATGGAAGATGTGAGAGGGAAAATTCGTGCAGGTGCAAATATGACATTAATTGATTCTAGGGAACCAAAACGTTATGCTGGTGTGGAAGAGCTCGTTGATTCGAAGGCAGGGCATATTCCGACGGCAGTAAACTATTTTTGGAAAGATGGGATTTTAGAATCGGGACACTTTAAAAACGAAGAGGAACAGCAAGGGCGTTTCCAAAATCTTGATAAAGAGAAGGAAACAATCGTATATTGTGGTTCTGGTGTTACAGCGTGTCCGAACATAGTTGCATTAACATTAGCTGGTTTTCAAAATGTTAAATTGTATACAGGTAGCTGGAGTGATTGGATTTCTTATCCAGAAAATCAAATTGCAAAAGAAGAAGATTAATCACTTGCATGCAAAAATAATTTGTATTAAAATAAGGTCACAAGCAAGAGATTGCTTCAAAAATATTATATTTTACACATTGGAAACAATGTGATAATATAACGACAAGTAAATAATACATCCTGCGGTGTGCGTAACTTATTTATGTCTAAAACCGATGTTAGTTTTACGGAAGCTCAATATTTAGTGACCATTATCAAGCCTTCCTTGTGGAGGAAGATATACGGTAGCTGTGAGGGCATCCACCTGCGAGTAGCGGGTTTTTGGACATTTACGAGAGACGGCACTTGCGGGGGTCTTATTTCAACTAACAGTGTATAAAATTCCTACGGTGTACGTAGCTTGTGTATGTCTTAAACCAATAAGTATAATATGGAAGTTCAATATTTAAATGTAGATAGCAGGCCATCTTTTTAAGAAGGAAGTTACAAACATTTGTGAGAACATCCACCTGTGAGAGCAGGTTTATGGACATCTATAGATAACGGCATATGTGGGACTATATAAAAAACCTTACGTTTTATACGTAAGGTTTTTTTGTTGAATAAATATGCTCATGTTATCTAGATTTACCTGTAAAGTTCCCATAATAAATATAGCATTTGCGGTCTTCATCAATTTCTCTTGAATCTAGGGTGAATTCCAAATGTATTCCATCCCGTTGAATATATATAATATCTGAATGGAGAGAGGGTAAGATGTCCTCGTAATTCCAAACATCTTTACTTTCTATCATAATTGAGCTTGCTTCCTTTAGTTCCCTAATTTCAAAACCTATGTGCGAGTATGTAGGATCTGAAGGGTCGTTGAAAAAAACTTCTTTTTGTATATATAAAACTGCTGTCCCGTCTGGATCTACTGAAGTTGCAGTAACGATATATGTATTTCCATCTTTTATAAAATATTCACAAGTCATGCGCGCGACAATTTCAGAATTAGAAATATTTGCGTAGTTCCATAAAGCTGGATACCCGTTAGTTTCATCATTGAGCCGATATTCCAATCGCATTTTATCCCTCTTCTTCCTTTTTCTTCTACTTTATCATGACATCTTATATAATAGAAATATAATTTAAAAAGGGGAGTGCAAAGGTGACAAAAACGAAATGGCTAGTAGGTGGTGTCCTGACATCTTTAATGACGGGCACTTTATTTGGCTGCGCGCAAGATATTCCCCCCGAACCGAATGATAATAGTTGTTCTGATTGGGATTGGGATGATGAACTTGGTGTTTGGCAGTGTGATGATAGTAGTTCAGGTTATCGTGGACATTACTTTTATGGTGGTAAATACTATCAAAATAAATCTACTTTCAAAAATTCATCAGAGTTTAAAACTTATCAATCTTCGGCCGAATTTAAAGGTGGAATTGGAAGCGGTTCAAAAGGTGGATTTGGAGGTTAAAATATGTCGCAATACATAAAGAAACGAAAAGAATTTTATTCGAATTATCCTCATTTCTGGTCGGATTTATATGAATGTGAGTATAGTTTGTTTCATGTTTTTCCAATAACAGAGCAAACGATGAAACAATTGCAATTAGCAACTGAAAGAATGGGGAAAATATTTTTTAAGACTGCTAGAATTCTTCGGAATTTATCTAATGAACAGCTTCTTGAACTCGGTTTTCCAACTGCAAGCTTGCCTTTTATTAGACTGAAAGGAATGTATCCTGAATCTGTTATTTCACGATTTGATTTTGCTTTAACAGGTGATAATCATATTAAAATGCTTGAGTTTAATAGTGACACTCCAACTTTTATTGTGGAATGCTTTCAAATGAATGGAAAAGTTTGTAAAGAACTTGATTATGATAATCCAAATGCAAATCAAGAGCGCTTACTTTCTTCTGGTATTACAAAAGCCGTAATAGAGGCTGCAAAAGGAATAGAGGATCCAAATGTCGTTTTCACAGCTCACCATGAACATATAGAAGATTGGAATACGACAATGTATTTGAGTCAGTTATGTCACATTAAAAATAAAGTGATGCCAATGTCAGAGCTTAGAATTACAGACGATGCTTTAGTGGACGGAGAGGGTGTACCAATTGATGTTTTGTATCGTCAAACATATCCGATTGAAGATTTGATTGAGGATCAAGATCCTGACACGGGGGATATGGTCGGAGTAGAACTTTTGCAACTTGTAAAGGAAGGAAAGCTTTTTATTTTAAATCCTTTATCAGCCTTTTTACTTCAGCCAAAATCAATTCAATGTCTTATTTGGGGATTAGCAGAAGAAGGTGCTTATTACACAAGTGAGGAACAAAAGTGGATTAAAGAATACATGCTCCCTACATATTTAGAGCCAGATTTGTTTTTTGGGAAAAGTCCTTTCGTTCAAAAACCTTCGTTCGGTAGAGAAGGTGACACGATTACGATTCGTGATAAAGATACAAACATTATGATTCGAAATGCACATGAAACGTATAAATCGTCACTTCCTATATTTCAGAAATATACAGAGCTTCCAGTTGTATTTTTGGAAACTGAAAAAGGAATTGAGAAGTTGTCGTACGTGTTTGGGGCGTTTTTAATTGCTGGAAAAGCGAGCAGCATCGGTATACGTGCCGGAGAAAAAATTACGGGAAATGAATCGTATTATTTACCGGTAGGTATTAAGAAGGAGGAAAATAAATGATTAATTTTTTACTATATTTAGCAGTATCACTTGCACTTTTATGTATCGGTCTTTTTCTTATGGAAGTGACAACGAAAGTTAAGGAATTTAAGTTAATGGCTCAAGGGAATAAAGCGGTAAGCTATGTACTTGGAGGAAGACTACTTGGTCTTGCTATTGTTTTATATTCAACGGCTGCTAATTCTATTTCAATTCTTGATATGGTTTCATGGGGAGCTGTTGGGATATTAGCTCAAATTATTGTCTTTTATTTAGCAGAATGGCTCACACCACGTTTTAATATTAATAAAAGCCTTGAAGAAGATAATCAAGCAGTTGGTCTTTTCCTTATGTTTTTATCACTTTCCATCGGAATTGTAATTGCTGGTTGTGTAACATATTAAAACCCTTACATTTTAACGTAAGGGTTTTATTTTTCATGTGCTAATTTTTTTGCAATATGTGCTCAATTAATTTATGTAGCCGAATGCTGAGCGGGATGCGTATTAGTGTACTGCACTAGAGATAGTTGTTGTAATAAGGAAAAGTTTCCATACAAAGTGTTGACATCTATTTTAAATAAGAGTAACATTTTCTATGTAATAAAATAAGTCTCTGTTAGGTGAGGCTCCTGTATAGAGAAATGCTACTGCCCAAAAATGTCGAGAGACGCCAATGGGTCAACAGGAATGATCGAATTAAGGTTTTTCTTAACGTAGCTGGTAATGAACCTATGCTATACAGTGCTAAAACTCGGTGAGGGAGAGGTCCATAGATTTCTAATTATATTAGGAATCGTTTATTTGTGTATGCAATGACCTTTGCTCTCTTATGAGTAAAGGTCTTTTTTGTTACCAAGCTATGAGTAATTTCATAGTATAGATTATAACTAAAAAATAAAAGAGGAGGTGAGGAGCATGTCAAATTCTGACTCGGTTCCGTTACCCATATGCTTTAAATCAAAAATATATGATATAGGCAGGAAACGACTTGTTCCTCCCTCTATATTTATCATAATGTAGCGTTTATTCGAGTATTTAAGCGCTAGACACTTTAACGGTAAAGTGGATAAATTGAGAAACAAAGCGTTTCTTCCTATGTTTAAAGGAGGAGACGATAATATGTTATATGTAAATAAAAGTGTGGGTAACACTACTTATAAATTAAGTAAAAAAGCAATGAAAGAACAAACAATGCTTCAAAAGAATAAAGATCTATTAATTGAAATCGCAACAAGAGATGTAAAATCTGTATTTGCGTATTTTAAAACAACAAGAGACGGGCTATCTATGAAAGAGGCACAAAAACGTATTCAAGTATATGGGCGAAATGAATTAACTTCAAAAAGAGCACGTATTGCGGAAGTAATGATGAAGCTAAGTGAAATGATCCCAGGTCTGTCAAAACAAAATGTGAGTGATGAATTACAATGTGAAACAGTTACTGTTTCTAGAGTAGAAGTATCTAGCCTAACAGGGCTAAACCATGAATTGAAAATGATGAAGCTACCAGTACAAGAGCTTGTACCTGGGGATATGATTTTTCTTTCAGAGGGCGATACAGTACCAGCAGATGTACGTATTATTTATGCAAATGATTTATTAGTGAATGAATCTATGCTGACAGGAAACGATGCTAGTATTGAGAAATTTGAAAGCTGCTATCATCTAGAACGTAAACGATTTATTCCATTAAAACGGATGAAAGACTATAATCCACTTGAACTTGAAAATGTATGTTTCAAAGGTACGTATATTGTTGGCGGAACTGCAAAGGCTGTAGTTGTTTCGACAGGTAAAAATACGTATTCAGGAATACTTCATACTTGTTGCGGTAGAATGTCTTAATGTGTTAATGATGCTAAATATACAAAAACAATGTATAATAGACAAAGTTGAACAAAAACGTAGAATGGTAATCTATATATAACCTTACGTGATAACGTGAGGTTATTATTTTTTGTTAGTAGGAGAGGTATTATGAAAAAAGTATTATTAGTTGATGGTATGGCACTATTATTTCGTGCTTTTTACGCAACAAGTGTCTACGGACAATTTATGAAGAGACAAGATGGTACCCCAACGAATGGGATTCATGGTTATATGAAGCATTTATTAACGGCAACACAAGCAATTGAGCCAACACACATTGTAACGTGCTGGGATATGGGAAGTACGACATTTAGAACAGAATCGTTCTCGAATTATAAAGCAAATCGTGCAGCACCGCCGGAAGAATTAATTCCACAATTTGATTTAGTGCAAGAAATGACTGCGAAATTATCTATTCCAGTCATCGGTATGAAAGGTTATGAAGCGGATGATTGTATCGGTACACTTGCAAAACAATATTGTAACGAAGCGGAAGTTTATATTTTAACTGGAGATACAGATCTACTTCAACTTGTTGAAAAGAACGTTACAGTTATGCTTCTTCGTAAAGGAATTGGAAATTATGAGTATTATACACCGGAGAAAATCATGGAAGAGAAAGGTGTAGAACCTTGGCAAATTGTCCATGCAAAAGCATTCATGGGAGATACAAGTGATAATTATCCAGGTGTAAAAGGTATTGGTGAAAAAACAGCGTATAAGCTTATTCAAGAACATGGTACAGTATCGGCAGTACTAGAAAATATAGCATCATTAACGAAAGCACAGCGTACAAAAATTGAAAGTGATTTAGAGAACTTAAATATCTCTTTACAATTAGCGCAAATTCATTGTGAAGTTCCAATTTCATGCTTGTTAGAAGAAGGGTTACACACAATGAACGAAGAAAAACTACGATTCGTTTGCGACGAAATGAATTGGGGAAGACCTGAAATATTGATTAATATGCTTTAAAGGGTATGGAAAGATAGATCAAATATATTTTTGATCTATCTTTCTTTTTTTGTTCACAAAGTTGTCAGAATATAAACTTAGTTTTCATATGAAGTTCAAATGGAGTTCACAACAATCAATTATTATAAGTCTACACAGATAATTACTTATCTTTTAAATAAACCATCCTTTGATAAGTTATTTGTAATCGTTAAGGAGGAAACTAACAATGAGAAAAAAAGTGAGAAAATCTTTCAAACAATTATTAATAGAAAATAAACAATCACTATTAAGTAATAAAGAAAATATGAAAGAAATCGAAGAACGGATTGAGAAACGGCATGTGTCGTATAGTGGTGCTAATAATTAAATAAAATGTAATTTAGGAAGTGAAAAAGCTTGTAGTCTGAATAAATCAAACTACAAGCTTTTTATTGTTTATAATTACCGCCACCAAATCCAAGGCCCGAAATATTTTCGTATGTTCCGAGGGGTAATTCGTATAAAGCGTTCACCATCAAAGAAGCAACTTAAGTTTGGTAAAACACGATCTATATTTGGTGGGAGGAAAGAGACGATGTTTTCGTTACTTACAATTGTTATTGTTATAGGTGGTTCGGCAGGAGATGTTTGAAGTTGTAAGGAAATATTAGCGGTGTTTATAAATTTATTGTTTACTGGCTGATCCATTACTTGTACTGTGAATGACACAACAATTACTTCATTTGGTTCAAAGTTAGTTGCAACTAGGAATCCGAAATTTGGATCAGCTAAAGGAAGTGATATGCCGTCAACTATAACGGATCTGCCAATAAATCGTAAACCTGCAGGAATGGTGTCTTGTAAAGAAGTGTTTGTAATTGAAAATTCCGAGGTATTCGTAATATGCACCGTATAGTCAAAATATTGGTTTAAAGAAGCTGAACTGACGGAAGCATCTTTCATTACTGTCGCAGTTATAAATTGAACTGGTATACGAACAATATTTGAATTAACAATGAAAGTAATAATCGGATCCTGTGGTGTTAATTGGAAAGCAGCTGTAACTGTTGCAGAATTGATAATCGTACTGTTTGAAGGAATAGAAGTTACGAGAACTTTAAATGTTATAGTTGCTACTTCATCTGCAGACAAAGAACCAATATTAATACCAGTGTCTGGACGAATATTTGGAACTGGAGTGGTGTTAATTGTTACGCTGTTTTCTATAAATGTTGTGCCAGCTGGAATCATATCTAAAACGGAAGTATTTACTGTAGGAATTGGAGAATGATTAAATATCTCTAATGTGAATGTAATAATATCTCCTGTAACGACAATAGATTTGTCGGCTGTTTTTTGAATGCTAACCATTGGATCGACTACTGTTGTTGTAACGGTATTTGTTTGCTTTGTAATTGTAATAGGTGGTTCATTCGGATCAATGGTAACAGTATAGGAAACAGAAGCGTCGTTATTGATAGCAGTTTGAAGAGTCGAAGAAGATATTGTTACTTGGAACGTAATGACAACAGATTCATTAGGAGCAAGGTTTCCTAACGTAATACCATTTTCAGGATTCGCATTAGGCTGATTGATCCCGTTAATCGTAACACTGCCAGTAATGAAAGTTGTATCTACTGGTACGGTGTCTATGGCAAGAAGGTCTTCAATCGTTACATTACCGCTATTAGTAATTGTAATTGTATACGTTAAAGTTTGACTAGGTAATGCATTCGTGGCATTAACAGATTTTATGGCAACGACATTATCATTTTGGACAGTTGTTGTGACAGTATTTGTTGTAGTCGTATTTGTAACAGGTAAGTTATTTGGGTTGACTATATAGTTAAAAGTAGTAATTGCTTGGTTGTTGAGTTCATTTGGTGTTGGAATAGAAGCCACAGTTACTTGGAAGGAAGCGATAGCATCGCCACCTACAATTATAGTGCCAATTGGTATGCCGCTTACTGGATTAACTCCCGGAAGAGTTTCTCCGTTTACAATGACGCTGTTTTCTATAAACGTAGTACCTTGAGGAATAATATCTTGAATGATTACATCATTTGCTGAAACATTACCAGTTTGATTTAGTGTAATCGTATACGTCAACGTATCACCGACTGTTGCAAATGCAAGGTCAACAGTTTTATTACTATTCAAATTCGCGTGATGAATTTCTGTTACGGCAGCTGATGAAATAATAGTTTCGGTAATAGGTGGTTGATCTGGTAACGTATATTCATATTCAATTGTACTCGTGTTAGAGATTGGATTTGTTTGCGGAATCGAAGTAACCTGGACTTGGAATAGAATAGTTGCTGTCGTATTAGGCGGAACGTTATCAATTGGTATACCGCTAAGTGGATTGTCATTTGGACGAGCGTTGCCATTCACAATAACACTATTCTCTATAAAAATCGTATTTGCTGGAATGATATCTGTAACAATAATGTTTTCTACTTGTATATTCCCGTTATTTATGATGGAAATTGTGTAAGGGATAATAGTTTGTAGGTCAGCGTATTGGATAGGCGTTGTTTTTGTAGCAATTACATTTGCAGAAATTACTTCAGTGAAGGTAATATTACTAGTCGATATTTGTTCTTCCCCATTTATTGTATAACGAGAAGTGGATTGGTTTTGAATCAAGTCGTTAACTGGAAGAGCTACCACGGTAACAGAAAATGTGACTGGGATAGAAATGTCAGGAGCAATCGTTCCTACAAGTATACCGGCACTTGGGTTTGCGTTAAGCTGAGGAATATTATTTAATAAAACGCTACCGTCTATAAAGGTTGTTCCGTCTGGAATATTGTCTGTAAATATAACAGCAGTAGCATCCGTATTCCCTGTATTCATTAAAGTTGTTGTATAAGTTAAAATGTCACCAATTGTTACAGAGGCGAAATCAACAGTTTTAAGTGAAGCGATTTCAGCGTCGTTAATTTGAACGAAAGTAGTATTTGAAGTAGTAGACTTTTGAATTGGTGCAAAGTCAGGATTGAAAATAAAATCATAGGTGATGTTTGCAGTATTAGGTGTTGGATTTACAACTGGTAAATTCGTAACAGAAACTTGGAATGTAATTGTTTCTGTTTGACCTGATGCAATATTAGGGATGGAAAAGCCAATATTGGGATCTGCTGCAGGAAGTACAGTATTGTTAACTATTACACTTCCTGGAATAAATACTGTTCCATCCTCTATAGTATCTGTAAAAAAGATGGAGTTAGTTGTAGTGGATCCGTTATTTTGAATTAATACTGTATATTCAATGGTTTCATCAATATTAGCTATTACTTTATTAGCAGATTTTGTAGCGATAAGAATAGCATCAATAAATTGTACATTTGTACTATTGGAAGAGGTCGTTTCTGAAATTGGTGGTGCGCTTGGTTCCGGTTGATATTCATAGTGAATGACAGCGATATTATTAATATTATTTTGAGAGGGTATAGATACTACATTTACTTGGAACGTAACAATAATCGTATTATTTGGAAGAATTATATCAAGAGAGATTCCAGTAATTGGATTTTCGTCAGGTCTTGGTATGCCATCTACGAGGATGCTATTTGGAACGAATGTGGTCCCAGCTGCAATTGCGTCAATTAGGAGAGTATTTGTAATAGGTACTGTACCAGCGTTTGTAACTGCGACTGTATATGTGATGATTTGACCGATGCGCGTAATGGATCTATTGGCGGATTTAATTGCACTAACATTTGCCGTCCGTACTTCAGTGTTTACTGCATTTGATAACGATCTACGCTGAATAATGGGAGAACTAGGATCAATTTGGTATTCATACGAAGTGTCTGAAATATTAATGACTGTATTGCCCTCTGGTATACTTGTAAGTTGTACTTGGAATGAAATAGTGACTGTTTCATTTGGCTGTATCGTGCCGAGAGTTACTCCGTTTTCTGGATTCACGCCAGGCTGAATCACATTATTTATTGATAAGCTATCTTCAATGAATATAGTACCTTCTGGAATGTTATCAATGAACACAGTATTGTTAGCTGGAACGGTCCCTATGTTTTGTAGTGTATTTGTGTAGGTAATAATTTGCCCAATTGATACGAAAGTTACATCCGCGCTTTTAACAGAAATAATATTTGCATTTTGAAGTGATGTTGTAACAATGTTAGAATTTGCAGAGTGATTCACCGGTGGAGCTGTAGGAATACTTACATATTGATAAGTTGCTGAAGATTGATTTATAATTTCGGTTTCAGTAGGTGGATTGTTTGTTTGCACTTGAAATAGTATCGTTTTGGAACTGTTTGCTGGAATCGTTCCAATCGGTATTCCGTTTTCTGGATTTACACCTGGCTGAAGTACACCGTTAATTGTGACACTATCGGGAACGAATGTAGTCCCAGCTGGAATAGAATCTGTGAAAATAATATTTATTGCATCAACATTGCCGATGTTTTTCACTTCAGAAATATAAAGTATAGTTCCCCCGATATCTACAGTTATTGGATTGGATGTTTTTGTAATTATCAATTGTGCTTGCACGAAAGTTGTAATGACGATATTACTTGTAGATGTTTCAGTAATAGGCGGTTGCCCTGGATCTGGTTGAATTGTATACGTTGTATTGGATTGATTTGTAATCGATTCTTGTGAGAATGGATCGTTAATTAGAATTTGGAACGAAATAAGGTGAGTAGCGTTTGCTGCTAGGTTAGGCAAAGTAACACCTACATTTGGATTGGCACCAAGTATAGCTGTTCCGTTAAGTGTAAAACTATTTTCTACGAATGTAGTCCCCTGAGGGATAGTGTCTGAAAATATAAGATTAGTAGCTGGAATATTTCCGGTATTTTCTAGTGTTATCGTGTAGGTTAAAATGTCACCAGTTGTTGCTTGTTGTGCATTGACGGCTTTTAAAGAAAGGACAGTCGCATCCGAAATTTGTGTAAACGCTGGATTCGAAGTAATTGTTCGAGAGATGATAGGAGCGGTTGGATCGGCGATAAAAGTATAGTCAATACGGGCTGTATTTGAGATTGGATTCACACTTGGAATGGATTGAACGATAACTTGGAATGTGACGGTGACAATTTCTGACGGTGCTATGGAGTTTAATGGTATCCCTACGTTTGGATTTGCACCTGGAACTGAAACGGTATTAATGGTCACGCTATTAGGAAGAAATGAAGTTCCTTCTGGCACTAAATCCGTTAAAGTAACTGTATTTGCAGTTTGGTTTCCATTGTTTTGAACGACAATTGTATAAGTGATTGTACCACCAGTAGATTGTATAAGAGAATCTGTCGTTTTAATTGCGGATAGTGATGCATCAATGACAGTTGTACTAACGGTATTAGAGGATGATGTTGCTGTAACTGGAGATTGACTTGGATCTACAATATACGTGTAACTTGTAATGGCTTGATTTATAATCGCGCCTTGCGGTGGAATAGAACTAGCAAGAAATTGGAACGTAATCGTAGCAGAATTACCTGGCGGGATAATACCAACGGGAATACCGAGAGTTGGATTTGCATCTGGAAGTGACACGCCATTTAGCGTCACACTATTTAGAACGAATGTAGCACCTTCAGGAACTCCGTTTATGAGTAATACAGAATTCGCAGGGAAGTTTCCTGTATTCGTTAAAGTTGTTGTATACGTAATTACATCTCCGATGGATACAATTGAACGATTTGCTTCTAAAACAGTTGTAACGGTAGCGTTATTAATTTGTGTTGAAGCGCTATTTGAATTTATTGTGCCTGTAACAGGAGGAGCAGTCGGGTCAACAATAAATTCGTATTGAATAGATGCAACGTTTGTAATTGGGTTTGACGGTGGAGTAGATGTAACTATGACTTGGAAAGTAACAGTTAATGAACTGTCTGCGCTAACGGTTCCGATATTAACTCCGTTATTTGGGTTTGCCCCTGGAATGATACTTCCATTCACAGAAAAACTATTTTCGACAAAGGTCGTTCCAGCTGGAATAAGGTCTGAGAAATTTAGATTCGTAGCGTTTGTATTTCCACTATTTTGAATCAAAACTGTATAAGTGATTGTGTCTCCGATATTTGCAAAGGCTGTATTAGCAGTTTTTCCAGCTGAAAGTATCGCTGAATTAATAGAAGTAACGAAGACGTTCGTTTCCACATTGCCAGGTTGAGCCTGTAATGCATTGCCTACGTTATATTGGAAGTTAACAAATCCTAAGTTTTGGAGTTCAGGTGTGAATGTTGTTGGATTGCTTACGATTTGTACTTGGAATACGATTGTTACGATTTGATTTGGATTTATTGTATTTATGCCAACACCGTCAATGATAGAAGCGGATGGCAATGAAGTGCCATCAACAATGACTGATCCTGCAACAAATTGTGTCCACGTCGGTAAAGGGTCTGAGAAAATAACGTTGTTAGCAGGAATATTTCCTGTATTTGTAATTGTGGTTGTATACGTAATCGTATCACCAATAGTTGCAAAAGCTTTATCTCCTATTTTAATAGTAGTTAAAATAGCACTTTCAATTTTTGTTGTAACGTTGTTAGAAGTAATATTTTTTGAAACTGGAGGATTTGCTGGATTAACGATATGTTGAAAGCTAACGCTAGCTTGATTGGTAATTGGATTTATAGGCGGGATTTCATTTGCAGTAATATGAAATGCTACAATGACAGATTCGTTTGGCGCGATATCACCAATTGGAACGCCTGTAATTATGTTTGCATTTTGGATGATAGTTCCGTTAAGTGTAAAACTATTTGGTTCAAAGGAAGTTCCGTCTGGAATAAGGTCGGTGAAAATAACATTAGTTGCACTAACATTTCCGCTATTTGTAATTGTAACGGTGTAGACGATATCCTGCCCGATATCCACCGTAGATACATTTGTGCTTTTTTGTGCTGTAAGAATAGCGGTATTAATTTGTGTTGTCGTTGTATTAGATTGATTCGAAGTTGTAATAGGTGGCTGGTTAGGATCAACGACATAATGATATGTGGTAGAAGCAGAATTAGAAATTGGATTAAGTGTTGGAAGTGTAGTAACAGTTGCTTGGAATGTAACGATTGCCGCATTACCACCATTAATTGAACCTATATTTACACCAGTAGATAAATCAGCATTAGGAATGGTTTGCCCATTAACTGTGAAACTATTTGGAACGAAAGTTAAATTGCTATCAAGAATATCGATAATGGTTACATCAGTTGCAGTTGTATTCCCTGTATTAGGAAGATTAAGTGTAAATGTTATTGTATCACCAACATCTGCAAAAGTAAGATTTGCTGTTTTTGTGCTAATAATATTTGCGTTGTTTATTTGAAGAAGCGTAGTGTTAGAATTAGCTGTACTTGAAACCGGAGGATTATTTGGATCAACAGTAAACCCATAATTCGTGGATGCTGTATTCGGTACTGGATTAATAGGTGGAATACTGTTAGCTGTAACTTGAAAGACAATACTATATATTTCATTTGGTGGAAGTGTTGCAAGTACTACCCCTGTATTTGGATTCGCATCAGTTTGTAAAATGCCATCGACAGTTAATGTGTTAGGGATAAATGTAAGCCCAGATGGTAATACATCTGTGAATACAATGTTAGTAGCATCAGTATTCCCTACATTCGCAATAGAAGTAGTGTAAAAAGCAGTTTGCCCGATATCTGCATAGGATACACTTTCATTTTTCGTCATGGATAATATTGTTTCTCTAATTTGTGTTGAAACGGGATTACTAATTGAAGTTTCTGCATCAGGTGGTGAGACTAATTGATACGATGTCGATGAGAAATTTACAATTGGATTTGCGGTTGGTAATGAGGTCACGTTTACTTGGAATGAAACATTTACTGTAGTCCCAGCTGTTATAGGCCCAATATTTACACCGTTCGTTGGATTCGCACCACTTTGAGGAATTCCATTAATAGAAAATGTGTTTGTAATAAATGTAGTTCCGCTCGGCACGGTATCTGTGAATATAACATTTTGTGCAGAGGAATTTCCGTTGTTTGTTAAAGCGACAGTATAAGTGAGTGTATCTCCGATGTGGCTAAATGCTTTATCAACTTGTTTCGATGAAAGAATGTTAGCTGTATTAATTGTAGTAAACACTGTGTTTGAAGTAACATTTCTTGAAACAATTGGTGCATTTGGATCAGCGATAAATGTGTAAGAAGCAGTAGCGGAATTGGCAATAGGATTTTGAACAGGGGTAGAAGTAGCGGTAACTTGGAATGCTATAGATATTGAGCTGTTAGGAGCAATTGATCCAATTGTTATACCTGTATTAGGGTTGAGTCCGATTTGTGTGATACCATCTATTGTAACGCTATCAGTAATAAACGTTGTACCATCTGGTATAAGGTCGGTGAAAGTAATATTAGTTGCATTTGTGTTACCGTTATTCGTCAAAATCGTCGTATAGGTAATGGTATCACCTAGTGTTACAAGCGTTTGATCGACCGATTTTACAATCGTTAACATAGCATCTAGTACAGGATTTGTAACAATATTCGTTGAAGTAGAAGTTGTAACAGGAGTTCCGTTTGGATCAACAGTATAAGAATATAAAATTGTGTCATTACCCATAATTGAGCTTGAAGGGGGAACAGAAATAACATTTACTTGGAAAGTAACAGTTACTGTTTCACCAGGAGCGATATTTGGTATATTTACTCCAAGTGCTGGCTGCGCACCAGACTGCTGAACTCCATTTATTGTGACTGAATTTGGTATAAATGTGGTGCTAGCTGGAATAGCACTCGTAAATGTGATATTTGTTGCGCTTGTATTTCCTGTATTTGTAATTGTGGTTGTATACGTAATTGTATCTCCAACAGAAATAATAGATTTATCAGCACTTTTTGTTGTAGTTAATATTGCGCTATTTATTGTCGTAGTCACGGTATTAGATGAAACGGTTTGTGATACAGCGGGTTGACTTGGATCGACAATATGCTGAAATTGTACAGAACTAAAATTAGAGATTGGATTTATACTTGGAATGTTTGTCACAATTACGTTTATCGTAATAGTAGCCGTACCACCTGGATTCATATTTCCGATCTGTATCCCGCTTCCAGGATTTCCAATTTGCTGTGTACCAGAATCATTTGTAAGAGTTCCGGATATAAATGTCGTTCCGTCAGGTAAAGTATCCGTGAAAATTATATTTTGTGAAGTGACATTTCCTGGATTACTTAATGTAATTGTATAAGAAATTGTATCCCCAATCGTTGCAAAAGTTTTATCAACTGATTTAACTAGTGCAACTTCCCCAGAATTTATTTGTGTCGAAACAGAATTGGATGTTGTACTTCGTGAAGCAAGTGGTAAATTAGGTCCTATCATAAATTGATAATTAATAGAAGCACCGTTTACAACCGGTGAGTTTGGTCCCCCAGGTCCGATTGTAAAAATTGGATTTGGAATACTAACTACTTGCACGCGGAAGGTGACGTTTATAAAGTCCTCTGCGATAATATCCCCAATTGGTATCCCGTTCGCTGGATTTACCCCAGGTAATAAAACTCCTCCTACTCGAACACTATCTTCTATAAATACTGTATTATTTGGAATCAAATCTGTAAAAATGATATTAGTCGCAGTCGTGTTTCCGATATTTTCTAATAAAACTGTATACGTTAAAAATGAATTTCCGGGTGCTATGTCAGAAAATAGACGATCCACACTTTTCGTTGCTTGAATAATTGCTTCATTTATTTGAACTAAGACCGGATTACTAGTAGCTGTTTCTGTAACAGGCGGCTCAGTAGGGTCAACAATGATAGAGTATGTTGTGCTAGATTGATTCATAGTAGGGTTTGAAGCTGGTATTGAACCGACAATAGCTTGGAAGCTAATTGTTGTTGTTCCTCCAACTGGAATTGGGTCTAAAGGAACCCCGCTATCTGGCCTAAATCCGAGTTGTGGGATGGTATTAATTTGTACGCTATCAGGAACGAATGAAAGTTCAGGTGGTAATATATCTATAAAAACAGGTACGTTTGCAGTAGTATTTCCGTTATTAGTGAGAGTAGTTGTATACGTAATTGTATCGCCAACAGCAGCAAATGCACTACTCGCAGTTTTTGTTGCGATAACGGAAGCCGTATTTACTTGTGTAAAAGTTTTATTGGATTTAACTGTTCGTGAAACAGGTGGTTCATTTATATCTACAATAAAACTATATTGAAGCGATGATTTGTTAGGGATGGGATTAGGATTTGGAAGTGTTGTAATGTTTACTTGAAAACTAAGTGTAACCGATGCATTTGAATTTATGTTACCAATATTGATACCGTTTTGTGGATTTGCATTCGGGACGGTTACACCATTTATTTTAAAGCTATTTGGGACAAAGGTAGTACCATTTGGAATCGTATCTGTAAAAACAATGTTGTTAGCAGTTGTATTTCCTGTGTTTGTAACAGATGAGGTGAATGTAATCGTATCACCAATCGTAGCGAAAGTTGTACTCGCATTTTTATTTAAAACTAAAGTAGCATCAACAATTGGAGTAGCGGTCGTGTTTGTTACAGTGCTACCAACAGCAGGTGATTGGTTTGGATTAACTGTATATTCATAATTTACAAGGGTGTTATTCGTTAAAGTACCACTAGGGGGAATTGCGAGTATTTTTACTTGGAATGTAATGAATATAGTATTTGCTGGTGAAATATTGTTTAACGGAATTCCTAGTGAAGGATCTAACCCAGGTTGTGAAACGTTATTTATCGTAACTGAATCTGGGACGAAGGATGCACCTGGTCCAAGTCCATCTGTTAAAACTGTAGCACTAGCAGGGATATTTCCTGTATTTGTAACTGCAATCGTATAGGTGACGATATCTCCAATTGCAGCTGTCGGTGTATTTACTGACTTAGTAGCGACGATTGTAGCGTTATTAATTTGAGTTGTTATTACGTTACTTAACGCATTGGCGGATGCTAGAGGTAAGCTAGGATTTACGACATATTGGTACGTTGTATTGCTTTGGTTCGGAATTGGATTTGGACTAGGGATAGAATTTACTATTACTTGAAATGAGATTATCGTATTCGTATTAGGATTTATTGGATCAATTGCTACGCCATTTGCTGGATTTGCATTAGAGAGTGTAGTACCATTTACTGTTACACTATTTGGAATAAAAGACGTCCCGCTTGGAATGGCATCTGTAAATACTATATTTGATGCAAGTGTGTTCCCACTATTCGTTAAAGTAGTCGTGTACGTAATAATATCATTTACGTTAGCGAACTGTTTATCTGCAGATTTAGTAGCGGCAATTGAGGCGTTATTAATAGTTGTCTGTACCGTGTTAGAAGCCACCATCTGCATTACAGCTGGTTTGGAGGGATCGTACGTATATTGGAATGTTGTGCCTGATTGATTTGTAATCGGATTTACAGCAGGGATAGTTGGTACAAAAACCTGGAATGCGACGGTTCGTGATGAATTCGCTCCTATCGTACCGATAAAAATGCCGTTAGCAGGATTTGCATTGGCTATCGGGACATTGTTAATCGTTACACTATTAGGAATGAAGATGGTACCCGTTGGAATGATATCTGTAAACGTTACATTAGAAGCGGAGATATTTCCGTTGTTAGTTAAAGTAGTTGTATAGGTTATGAAATCACCAACATCAGCAAAGTTTGTGCTTGTTAGTTTTGAAGCAACAATATTAGCAGTATTAATTTGTGTAGTTACTATATTGCTAGTAGCGTTTTTAACAACAGCAGGTAAATTAGGATCAGCAATAAAATTATATTGGAGTGCAGCGCTGTTTTGAATTGGATTTGGTGAAGGTATACCATTTGCACTAATTTGAAAGACAATTGTTGTAATTCCGCCTGCTGGAATTGTGCCGACTTGAAGACCGGTACTTGGATCTGCGCCTAGCTGTAAAGCACCACCTATAAAAATACTATTTGGTACGAGACTAGTACCAGAAGGCAGTATGTCGGTAACAACTACATTATTCGCTGGAGTATTTCCAGGGTTAGCTAAGGCAATTGTATATGTGATTGGTTGCCCAACATCAGCAATAGTTAAATCTACCTGCTTGACAATAACTACATTTGCTAAATTAATTTGTGTACTTACAGTGTTACTTAAAGATGTTTCTATAATTGGTGGATCGCCTGGATTTAGAGTGAATTCATACTGGGTACTGGAAGAATTTATTGTTGGGTTTTGGGCTGGTAAAGAGGTGACAGTTACTTGATAAGAGACTGTAAGTGAGCCGTTAGCAGGAATGGAAGGTAGTGGAACACCTATATTTGGATCTGCGTTATTTTGGAGTACACCATTAATAAGGAAAGTGTTTGGGATAAAGGTAGTACCGTCTGGATTCGTATCTACGAAAGTAGGACTATCAGCAGAAACACTTCCTGCATTCGTTAAAATAACGGTATAAGTTAATATATCCCCTACGGTAGCGAACGCTCGATCCACTGTTTTGGCTGAAATGACATTTGCATCGTTTACTTGAGTAAATGTAGTAGTTGAAGTTGTATTTTTACTTACAGGTGAAGTATTTGGATCAACAATAAAGTTATAGGAGATGGAAGCGCTATTTGAAATAGGATTTGGGTTTGGAATACTAGTTATTAATACTTGGAATGAAGCTGTAATTGTAGTATTAGCATTAATGCTACCAATATTGATGCTAGCTGGTGTTGCGCCCGGCTGAGTAACACCGTTAACTATAACACTGTTCGGTACAAAGGAAGTACCATTCGTAATGGAATCGGATAGTAATACATTGTTCGCCGCAACATTTCCGTCGTTTGTAAGAGCAAAGGTGTAAGTTAATACATCTCCAACTTCCGCAAATGTTTTATCTACAGATTTAATAGCATGAAGATTTGCTAGTCTAATTGTTGATGTAACAGAATTAGAATTTGCTGTTTTTGAAGTTGGTGGTAGGCTTGGATTTACAGTGTAAATATAAGAGGCGAAAGCGTTATTAACGATAGGATTTTGAGCAGTAATATTGATGACTGTTACTTGGAAAGAAAGAGTGAAAGTAGCTCCGCCAGGAATTGTGCCAATAGGCAATGCAACGAGAGAATCTACATTTTGTAAAACTCCGTTAAGCGTTACAGAACCAAGTGTTAATATCGTTCCATTTGGAAGTGGATCTGTTAGTTGAACGTTATTAGCGGCCGTATTTCCACTGTTTGTAATAAGGATTGTATAACTTATAGTTTCTCCAATTGTGGCAAATTGTTTGTTTGTAGATTTTGTTAATGATAAATTCGCATTGTTAATTTGAGTGGAAACGAGATTAGAAGAAATGTTTTTTGTAACGGGTGATTGGCTAGGGTTGACGGTGTACTGATAAGAAGCGCTTGATCCATTAGATACGATATTTCCTGGAGGTATTGTGTTTACTATTACTTGAAATGAAACATTTTTGGTTGTGGCAGTTGGGATGGATCCTATGTTCACGCCATTAGCCGGATTTGCTCCAACTTGTGTCGTGCCATCGATTGTTAAACTGTTTAGGACAAAAGTTGTTCCTGTAGGAATGATATCCGTAAAAATAACATTGTTCGCATTCGTATTCCCTGTACCTGTAAAGGAAACGGTGTACGTTAGTGTATCACCAATATCTGCAAAATTTTTATCCACTGCTTTTGCCATAGTTACAGTAGCATTATTTACTTGGGTGGAGACAATATTCGTCGTATCAGTCCCGCTTACTGCCGGCTGATTTGGTACAGGAATGTATTGATATGTTGTTGTACCACTATTTAATATTGGATTTGTTTGAGGGATAGAAGGAACGAATACTTGGAATGAAATGGTAATAGTAGAATTTGCAGCAATCGATCCAATTGATATACCATTAGCTGGATTTGCTCCAGCTTGAGTAACCCCGTTAACAGTTACGCTCCCTGGAATGAAAGTAGTACCGCTAGGAATCGGATCCGTATATATAACGTTCGTTGCAGCGATATTTCCTATATTAGCTAAGGCAATAATGTAAGTTAATGTTTCACCAATATCGGTAAAAAGTTTGTTAACTGATTTTGTGCCATTAATATCTGCGAGGTTAATTTGTGTTCCTGCAGAGTTACTTGTTGCAAGACCGTTAAAAGTCGTTCCCCCGGCAATTGGTGTATATTGAAATGTAATATTCGCAGTGTTAGAAATCGGATTTTGATTTGGAAGAGAAACGACAGTTGCTTGGAAAGTTACTGTACGAGAGGCACTATTGTTAATTGTTCCAAGAGATATACCAGCGGCAGGATTTGCATTTGTTTGTGGTACGTTATCTACGGTTACAGTGCCAGGTATAAAGGAAGTACCATTAGGGAGACTATCTATAAAAATAACGTTATTGGCGGGAAGAAGCCCGGTGTTAGGGATAGTAACGGTATAAGTGAGAATATCTCCAATGGCAGCAACACTTTTGTTCACACTTTTCGTTGCTTGTATGTTAGGGGAGTTTATATTAATTTGTAAGCCGACTGTATTTAACATATATGCATCTCCGTTAGTAGTTAAACGGATTGCGGCGGAAACTTGTGAGTTTGTTAAATAAGGAGAAATATCGATGGAAGTAATATCCCAACCTTGCCTTCCTGCGGAGATGTTTGTACTTGTAGAAGCACTTTGATTTCGCGTTCCAAATGTACCAGTTGTATCTAAGTTTCCTGCAGCATTATTAATTTGAGAACCGAAGAAATTATTTACAGCATTGTTTGGCCCAGACAATGCGTTTAATGAGCTGAAGTTTGGTCCAAATAAAGCCTGATCCCCGGTTAAATCAGCATCTCCTTCAGTAGAACTTAAAAATAATCGCCCGCTTACAGGTCCTCCTGCAGGAGTTGAAAATCCTGAGACAGATACATCGGCACTACCAGTTTCTACAGAAACGCGGTTACCAGCTACGTAAATTGTTAAATTTCTTGCGGGTAAGGAACCGTTTTGATAAGCGACAATGAGCGTCCATCCTGCAGAATTAATCGCTCCATTAGAAGCGTCTAAAGGATCTACAAGTCCGGGAACAGAACCTGTTGTATAAGATCCAGATCCAGCAGCTTGAACGAGTGACGTTACATCTGCTGATCGTGTATAAAATCCAAATGTGACAGATCCAGAAACGAATGTTTGATTTGAAGCTGTAACAGCTGAAGGGGTAATCGAGTATGTTGACACAGGTGTTGTGAAAGAAACGGGGTTCCCTAATACACTCGTAATGTTTTGATCACGAGATAAATAGTTTCCACCCCAAACAAGTTCTGCGTAAAGAATAGTACTACCAGCAGGGATATTTAAAATAGCGGTAGAACTATTTTGTGTATAGTTTAATGTTGTACCAGCAGGAAAAGTAGTTACTTGTAAAGCGGTATTTGTAGTTACGAATGCACCAATTGCCCCGATTGTACCAGCACGGTTTTGATTACTAATTTTACTTAAACCGAGTGTGTTTCCTGTAATAGCGAGTGCGCCGTTAGTGGTGGTAGAAAATCGATTCGTAATGGGCATGTTGTCACCTCATTTACAATATAGTCTTGGTCAAAATAGGATATGTGTCTGACAGAGAAAGGGAAACATGTACAAGTTGATTTGGTAAGAATGATTTAATTGTCTAGATAAAGAGGTGGAGAATGATTGAAGTGGAAATTAGAGTGGAGCGTCTTAAAAAAGAAAATATAGAGGATATTGTTGCATTATCTTCTTATATTGGTTGGGATTATAATACAGAAGAAATTGAGACAATTTTTAACTCAGGTATTGTATACGGTGTGCGGAATGAGAGAAATGAGCTTATTGCTAGCGCGGCAATTATATTATACGGGGAGACATTAGCGTCTATCGGAATGGTGATTGTACATCCAGATTATAAAGGAAGAGGGATTGGAAAGGCGATAACGGATTCATGCGTTAAAAGCGTATCAACTCAAACTCCAATTATGCTTATTGCTACGGATGAGGGGAAGCCTTTATATGAAAAACTAGGATTTAGGGCTGTTAGTTATGTTTCTAAATACATATGTAAATCGTACAATGTGAATTATACATGTGTAGGAAATGAAGAGTATATGATGAATTATGAAGAGTGTGATTTAGAAGAAATAATACAAATAGATGAAGATGCGTTTGGAACAAATAGAAAAGAGTTTTTAAAGAAAAGAATTATGCAAAGTGAACGGTGTATCGTTGTGAAGGATAAAGAACAAAATGTACTAGGATATGGTATGAGTATACAAACACCAGAAAATAAAATAATAGGACCAATCGTTGCTAAAAATGACACAATGGCAATGGAAATTGTGCATTCTTTAGCAAAAGGGCATAATGGAAAGTTAAGAATTGATGTATCAGAAGGAAAGAAAGATTTCATGAAAGAATTAGAGATTACTGGTTTTAAAAAGGTTAATACACCACCAATTATGATGAAAAATATCGATCAATTATTAAAAAGAAATAGTGAACTATATAGTATTGCAGCACAAATTTTTGGATAAAAAAGAATCCTTTCACGAAAGGATTCTTTTTTATGGTAAATTTAATCGCGGTATTGGTCATGGGTTGGTTGAAAGAGATCTTCCTCGATATCTCTCACCATAGAAAAATGATCAACATTATAATGACCGTGTAGAGTTTTATTATGATGACCAATTATTTGCTCTGCAGACAATACGTCAGAATCAGTTGTGGAATGACCATTTTTAATTAATGTAACGTCAAATCCTTGTACAGTAGCTGTTCTAACTGCGGTGTCAATGCAATGTTCTGTTTTACATCCACCTATAACAATATGATTAATTTTTTCTTCTTTTAAAAGTTCAAGTAAAGAAGTGCCATAGAATGAGTTTGTTGCCGCTTTATTAATAAGGATTGCAGACTGAGGTACTTTAATTTGATTATGTACTTCAAATCCTACACCACTACCAGAAGTAACATCGATATCTCTTACGAAAACAATAAGGGCATTTGAATCTATTGCTTTCTGTACGGCTATATTTAGTGTAGATAATAGCTCGGTTTTACGAAAAACTTCATTTTCTTGTTCATTCCCATCAATTAATTCTTGCTGCGCATCGATAATTAATAGTGCTTGTTTCATTCGGTATCCCCTTTAATATAGAATAAGTTTCAATTTACATATTCTTTTATATTGTAAGGAAATCCTCCATTGCGAGCAAAGTAGACGATTGATTTACAAAGTTGTCAAAGAAATTTCATTCTCATAGCGTATAAAAACATGTATGATAGGAAGTGGAGAATTTTTGAGTAGGTGGGAATATCATGCAAACAGTAGAAGATTATCTTTCATTCTTACATACGAAAGGATTTAAATTATCAGAGGAAGCACAAGGATTTATTATGTTCGGACAAGGATATACTGGTGCATCTGATGGGATTGTGAACGTAGCAATAGAAGCGACGATTAAACATCAGTTACAGTTTGATGGCAGTTATTTTGTTGCGTTATTAGAACGATTGAAAGAAGAAGAGATTACAGATAAAAAAAGCGCTAAGGCTTTTATGCGGAAGTTACAAGCGTAACTTCACGCAGCCCGCGCTTCTTTTTTTGTTTTGGAAGGTAGTTCAACAAAAACCATACCTAGGAAAATACATAGACATCCAATAATAGCAGAAATAGAAAGCTGTTCATTTGCTACTAGAACACCAGTTAATGCAGCAAAAACAGGCTCCATTGCGAAGATTATTGCTACTCTCGTTGGAGAAGTGTGTTTTTGTGCAGATGTTTGAATGAAAAAGGCAATTGATGTCGCAAATAGGGAAGTTAGAAATAGAGCGAATAAAAAGGATTGATTCGTCCATAGTGAAACTGAAAATAATTTTTCCCAATCTTCAAACAAAAAAGCACAAATAGAAGAAAAGATACCAACAGCTAATACTTGAGAGGTGCTTAGTAATAAAGGTGATATTTTCTTAGAAAAGAAACCGTTAACAAGAATATGGGCAGCGAAAGCGACTGCGCAACCGAGAACGAGTATATCTCCAATGTTTAATTGAAAAGAATCGCCAGCCGTTAATAAGTATAAACCTGCTGTTGCAACAGCAATACCAAGCACGATAAAAATTGTAGCTCGCTGTTTTAAAAAGATAAAAGACAGGATTGGAACCATAACGATGCTAAGTCCAGTTAAGAAACCAGCTTTTGAAGAGGTTGTATAAAGTAAACCGAATGTTTGTAATAAATAGCCAACACATAAAAAGAATCCAACAATCAATCCAGCGAGACTACTCTGTTTTATATCTTGTTTTGAAGTTTTTTGAGAGAAAATCATTTGAACGAATAATAAAATAATTCCAGCGAATAAAAAGCGAATGCCATTGAAAGTAAATGGTCCGACAAAAGACATAGCATTTTGAACGACAACAAACGTAGCTCCCCAAATAAAAGAGACAAATAATAAAGCAAGAGGAGCAATCCACTCTTTTTTCACACTCATACCCCCGTTAATTTTGTAAGATAGCTTTTCTAGCTAATTCATCAGCTACTTTATTTTGACTACTTGGAATCCACTTAATAAAAAAGAGATCGAAACTTTTTATGTACTGCAGTGCTTCTTCTAGAAGCGGTGCAAACATTTTATTTTTTGCGTATTCTTTTTCAACAGCCCGCTCAACAAGTTGGGAATCTGTACGAAAAGATACAATGCTATAATTATGCGCTGCGCAATACTTTAATGCTGCAAGTAAAGCGTGGTATTCTGCTTCATGATTTGACATTGTCCCAAGTGGTAATGACAATTGTACAGGTGGCTGTACCCCTTTAATAAAAACCCCGGCACCAGAAGGTCCAGGATTTCCTTTTGATGCACCATCGATATATACTTCAATCAAAATGAGAAACCTCCATTTATAAGGTTATCCCCTACTTCAAAATTTTTTAGAAGTAGGGGATAGAGTACTTATCCAATTGTAATGCTATAACGACATGTAAATGTTTCATTCGCTTGTAACGATTGAATTCCTTTTTTTTCTTTAAAATCTTTTGCTGGATTTATTTCATCAGCGATTCCATACCAAGGTTCAATACATAGGAAAGGTGCGTTATCCCCTGGTGTCCAAACGCCGACAAATGGGAAACCATCAAATGATACTTTTACAAATTTATTATGTTTATGAGAACGAATAGAAATTTCATTCGTATTCATATTTTCAAAAATAAGTGCGTCATTTTTGAATAAATCATATGTAAGTGGCAATTCTTTCGTATTTTCAGCAATTAGTTGCTTTTTACTTGAAAGATAAGGTCCTTCTAATAAGCTTGTTTCTAAGCGTTCGGCCCCATTAAATGATAGATGATAATCTGTAAATGATTCGCCTTCTAATAAAGGACAGTTGAATCCAGGATGTGCTCCGATTGAAAAGAACATCTCTTTTGAAGAAGGATTGTTTACTTCATATGTAACATGTATATTTTGTTCGTCTACTTCATAAGAAACGAGTAATTCAAATTCATATGGATATTTTTGTAACGTCTCTTCATTACTAGTAACGACATAAGTGATTTTTGTTTCACTTTGTTCTTTAACAGAGAACGAAAGGTCACGGGCAAAACCATGCTGTGTTAATGAATAAGGTTTACCGTCTACGTAGTATGTATTTTCTACTAATCGACCGACGATTGGAAACAAGATTGGTGCACGACGTCCCCAATAAGTAGAATCACCTTGCCATAAATATTCTGTGTTGTCTTCTTTTAAGCGAACGCTTTGTAATTCTGCACCTTTGTCAGAGATGGAAACGATCACTTTTTCATTTTGAATTGTTGCTGTCATGAAGTGAAACCTCCTAAATCTTTCATATGTTTTATTATACGTTGTCCAAAAGAAAAAAGGTAGTAAATGATAGGAATCTATTGACGAAAGAGTGCCAATTGCGTAAAATATAATCTTGTTACTTAAAAACGAATAACGTGGTTCGAAACCATCCCACGTAAAAAAACTAAGGAGATTTTGTCATGAATATAAGAACATTAGTCGGTAATGGTATTTTAGCGGCATTATATATTGCTGTTTCTATGCTTATTCAGCCATTTGGCTTTACGAATGTACAGTTTCGTATTTCAGAGATGTTTAATCATCTCGTTGTCTTCAATTAGAAAGCAATTTACGGGATTGTATTAGGTGTATTTTTAACGAATCTCTTTTTCTCACCTATGATCGCTTATGATTTAGTATTTGGAGTAGGGCAATCAATTCTTGCACTACTTGCAACTATTATTTCTATGCGCTTTATTAAAGGTGTTTGGGCTCGTATGATTTTTAATACAGTTATCTTTACAATTACAATGTTTATGATAGCAATTGAACTTCATCTTGCATTTGATTTACCATTTATGTTGACTTGGTTAACATGTGCAGTCGGTGAATTTGTTGTAATGGCGATTGGTATGCCTGTAATGTACTGGATTAATAAGCGAGTACAATTTGAAAGATTTATGTAATAGATGAAAGAGCCGTTCCTTATATAGGATGGCTCTTTTTGTATGTGATTATATTGAATATAATACTGTGACTCTTGATAAAATATAATAAAATAAAGTGAAACTTTAATCAGTGGGGGGACCCACTGATTATTAGTTGAACCAATCGGGCATTTACGGACAGTTGATCTTCCACCTAACTTCTTCGCTTTCGCTAAATTTTAAGGTGGGAGTCTTACTGACCGTTAATGCGGGATAAATATAAGAAGTCTTATAAAAGGGGAATCTAGTATGAAATATAAAATACATTGGTTGTATAAAACGAAGCGTGGTTTACAAACTGAATTAACAACAGATTATTTGAACATAGAAGAAGTGCTTCAATTTGCGGAGGATTTTGAGAAAACAGGTAGGGTGAAAGAACTTTTATTTTTCGATGAAATGGACGCGGAATGGTCATTAAAAGAAATGAAAAAACTGAGTAAGCAAGTGGAGGAAGATCCTCAAGAAATTCAAGTTTATTTTGATGGTGGTTATGATGTACAGACGAAAGAAGCTGGGGTTGGTATATGTGTATACTATAAAAAAGGAAATACAAATTACCGAATTCGTCGCAATGCATACATAGAAGGCATATATGATAATAACGAAGCGGAGTATGCAGCATTATTATACGGGATGAATACACTCGAGGAATTAGGAATTAAATATGAACCGGTTACACTTCGGGGGGATTCTCAAGTTGTACTGCAACAATTAGCTGGTGAATGGCCTTGCTATGATGAACATTTAAATCATTACTTAGATCAAATTGAAAAAAAAGCGAAGCAAATGAAATTAAAGCTTGTTTGTGAACCGATATCTAGAAAACAAAATAAAGAGGCGCATCAATTAGCAACGCAAGCATTAGAGGGGACGGTAATTGATAGTCATAAAGAAATAACCGAATAGAGAGGTGCAAAGGTGAATAAAAAGCAACTCATTACAGAGGTAAATGACTTATTAGAAACGTATTGCGGAGGGTGTTTCCTGCAGGAACATAATCGGAAAAATCATAGTAAATACTATGCCCATTCTTTTTGTATACGACAATGTACGGTTGGAGAGAAGTTGAAAAAGTATGGGGAGCAATTGTCATAAAAAAACATCCAGAGAATTTTCTCTGGATGTTTTTTTAGTGCTTCGCTTCGTGTAATTGATGCTCGCATTTACTTAATTTTTTTTCTTCATTCATTAGAAATGGCTCATCTAAATCCGTTGCAACGGATTTCATGATTTCAAGCTGAGAACGAGCCGATTCTACTGCAGTAGTGGCATGCTCTAATGTGTCTGGATCCATTGAAATTGTTGCAGAACCTACCATTTTTTGTGCAGTTTCTACACGGAATTTTACTTCTTCAAAATCATTTACATGTGATCCCATTGTTATTGCCTCCTTTGTATTTTGCGCATTTCACATAGTTTTTGCTCTGTAAAACGGAAATATACAAAGGAATAACAAAGGAGGTTACCAAGTAAGGTAACCTCCTGTCATATGTGGGATTAAAGTTTTGCTACGTTAGCAGCTTGAGGTCCACGGTTTCCTTCAGTAATGTCGAAAGATACTTCTTGGCCTTCCTCTAAAGCTTTGTAGCCGTCGCCTTGAATAGCAGAGAAATGTACGAATACATCTTCAGAGCCTTCCATTTCGATAAATCCAAAACCTTTTTCATTGTTAAACCATTTTACTTTTCCTTGCATGTCACAATTCCTCCTAAAAACGATTCCTTTTTTCATTTAGTGAAATTCATTAAAAAAAAATAAAAAATGCTATATTATCGAATATTCTGCTAAATGATTAATTTAAATATACACGAATTGGTAGAATTTAGTCAAGTAAGCGTTTTTAAAGTTTTGTATTTTTAAATAACTTTTTCTCGAATTTTTAAAAAGGTATAGGACAAGCCGAGTATGTAATATTCTAAAGTGAATGCTGTACATAATGAGGTGAAAGAATGGATGAGTCTTATTTATTAGATAATGAAGGAATGAAAAATAGAGTCGATATACCGAATTGGGTTGCAAAAGAATTTCAAAATTTTTCGAGTGTCGTGTTAGAACCAACTTTTCCGTGTTATTTCGGTTTAACAGCTTTGAAAAAGAATGAACTTCGTTATTCATTTCTCTCTCATAATGATTGGGGGCATTTACCCAATACAATGTTATCTTTTTTAGAGTTAATGAGAGAGAGGCCGATTGTAAGAAGAGGATTTTTTCTTTTTGTGGAACCGGAATGTGAAGAAAAATCAATCGAATATTATCGAGATTATTTTTGGAAAGTACTACAATATTTGCATGAACAAGATAATCAATTATGGCCAAAGCAAATCCCGAAAAATCCAGAGCATTATTTATGGGAATTTTCATTTGGTGGTGAACCAATATTTGCATTTGGGAATTCGCCAGCTTATAAACAGAGAAAGACTAGGCATTTAGGAAATTCTCTCGTTATTGGATTCCAGCCACGAACTATTTTCGATGGATTAGAAGGAGATCGTCCTAAAGGGTCGTATTCAAGACAAATGGTCCGTGAACGAGTTGAAAAATGGGATCAGTTGCCGAAGCACCCTAACATTAGTCACTACGGCGATCCTAATCATCGTGAATGGAAACAATATTTCATAGGGGATGATATTGAGCCGATTAAAGGTAAATGTCCTTTTCATCATAAGGTGGAGAAATAAGAGCCATCATCTAGATGGCTCTTTTGCATATTTTGGATAAAAAAGGGTATTTTATTATGAAAGCTAGTCTATTTTTAAAGATTACATCATTACTTAATAGTAAAGGAAGTAGAAAGGATAGGGCGATGTTTGGAGCAATTATACAACAAATAGTATTGGGTATTTCATTAGCTGCACCGGTAGGTCCAATTAATATTGAAATGTTAAAAAGGGGAATTGAACGTGGATTTTGGCATGCGTGGGTTGTTGGAATCGGAGGAATGACTGCTGATATTTTGTTTATGCTTCTTATTTATTTTGGTTTATCTTCTGTGTTTATGTATACATATGTACAAGCTTTTATGTACTGCACTGGGTTTTTCCTGTTATTTTATTTAGGATTTCAAAGTGTAAAACAAGGAATCTCCCACTCGAATATGGAATATAACAAAGAAGAGGTAGGTGGACTTAAACAATCTTTTATGGCAGGATTTTTAATTGCGATATCCAATCCATTAAATCTTGTTTTTTGGTTTGGTATATACGGAAGTACACTTAGCTCATTGCTTACAAAGGTAACAAAGCAAGAAGCTTTTTTGTACAGTCTTTGCATTATTATTGGTATTATTTTGTGGAACTTAAATATTGCTTTTTCTGTACATTTTGGAAGGACTTTATTAAAACAAAAAGCACTTGGCTATATTACAGCCGGAGCAGGTATTATTTTAGTAGGATACTCTATCCATTTTGCATACAAAGCTTTACAGTTGTTCACATAAGATTGAAGGGGAGATTTTTATGTATCGAACCACTATTGACGGGAAAGAAATTATCATCACATTAGCACCAAAAATCCGAAAAGAAATTACTGATAGGAACCCACTGTATGAAGCGGTATTTAATAATACAGCAAGGTTGCTGCAAACGAAACAACCAACGTTTGCGGTAAATCATGAAGTATTTGGGCTTATTATTGGAGAAGTACAAAGGGGTGAAGTAACGGTGTTTGCAGTAGAACACATTATCCCGAAGCAAAATATATTTGGTCCGAATACTTTTTTCTCGACAATAGAACAGCAGGCAAATTTGTAAAGTGAATAGAATAAAAATAAAATAGAAAAGAAATGGTCGTAACGATATGTTACGGCTGTTTTTTGGGAAAAGGGGGAAGAAAGATGAAGAGAGTGGTAAAGGAGTTCTTTTTACAACATGATATTGTTATTATGTATAGTATTCTATTTATTTTCATCATTATTTTAAAAATGCAATTTTTTACATGGATCGGTATGTTAGCGTGTGTGTTTGGGATTGCTTTTTATACTTTTAACGAATATATGACACATCGTTTTTTATTCCATTTAAAGCCGCCTAAAAACGCATTTTTATTAAAAATGTTAAGAAGATTACATTATGATCATCACGTATATCCAGATGATTTGAAACTTTTATTTTTGCCTGTATGGTTTAGTATACCTAGCTTTACTATATATTTACTTATATCGTACGGTATTACAAAAAGTGTTACTGTTACACTTTCATTTGGAATCGGAATGATTATAATGCTCCTCGTTTATGAATGGAAACATTATATTGCACATAAACCGATTCGTCCCTTCACTAAGTTTGGAAGATGGCTAAAAAAACAGCACATATTACACCATTATAAAAATGAAAAGTTTTGGTTCGGAGTTTCAAATCCAGTATTCGATTTTATATTTGGAACGCTGAAAGATGGAAAAGACGTTGAATTAAGTGAAACAGCTCGTAATTTAGAAAAGGAGACAAAGACAGAAGTAGTGCGATAAGCACTACTTTTTTATCCCGCTATTTGCGAGCGGTAAGACTCCCACTTCAAAATTCGGCGAATACGAGGAAGTTAGGTGGGAGTCGGGCTGCTCGTAAAACCCCCACTGATTAAAGTTTCACTTTATTCTGTTTTAACGGGAATAAAAGTTTGATCGAATCAATCAAATTTTATGTTGAAAAAGTATATTGAAAATTTAGGAGAAAATGACGAAAAATGTCTATCGAAAAATCTTTGCAGGAATGTATGGATTGTCTAAAATGAAAATAAGTTTCTGAATATTTATAAAATTTAGTCTTTCGGTGCACAAGGGGGAATTGTATTTTAAGTAAGAGAGGGGACCAGAGAATGAAACGAGATGATACGTCAGCACGTAAGTTACAAAATGAGGTGAATTATACAGAAGTTGTTCAGTCTAAAGAATTTCAATTGCTATTAAATACGAAAAAGAAGTTTATCGTTCCGATGAGTATTTTCTTTTTAAGCTTTTTTATTGCACTACCTATTTTAACATCGTATTCAAAGGTGCTCAATACACCAGCATTTGGTGATGTGACATGGGCATGGGTATTTGCTTTGGCGCAATTTATAATGACATGGGCATTATGTATGATTTATAGCAAAAAGGCGGAATCCTTTGATGAAATCTCGCAAAAAATTCTACAAGATATGCAAAAAGGGAGGGGCTGAAATTGAATACTACTGCGTTTGCACTATTTTTAATTATTGTCCTTGGTACGCTCATTATCACGTATTTTGCATCGAAAAAAACGAAAAATGCGAGTGAATTTTATACGGCTGGAGGGGGATTAACTGGTTGGCAAAATGGTCTAGCTATTGCCGGGGATTACATGTCTGCTGCGTCATTTCTTGGTATCGCTGGAGCGATAGCGTTAACAGGATTTGATGGGTTCTTTTATAGTATAGGTTTCTTAGTTGCTTACTTAGTTGTATTATATCTAGTTGCAGAACCGCTTAGAAATTTAGGGAAGTATACGCTCGCTGACATGATTGCGGCACGTTTTGATGCGAAAAAGGTTCGTGGTATAGCAGCGCTTAATACGATGACGATTTCAATTTTTTATATGATTGCACAATTAGTTGGTGCGGGTGCACTTATTAAATTATTATTAGGTATCGAATATACAACATCTGTATTAATCGTGGGTACACTTATGACTGTTTATGTTATTTTTGGAGGAATGACAGCTACGAGCTGGGTTCAAATTGTAAAGGCTGTACTACTTATGGCAGGGACATTTATTATTTCTGTTATCGTTTTCTCCAAATTTAATTTCAGTGTGACTGAAATGTTCGCTCAAATGAAAACAGCTACTCCATTAAAAGATTCATTTTTAAATCCAGGAGTAAAGTATAAAGATGGTCTTGATACACTTTCTTTAAATTTAGGACTAGTTCTCGGTACGGCAGGATTACCACATATTCTTGTCCGCTTTTTCACAGTACGTGATGCAAAAACTGCACGTCAATCTGTTGTATATGCGACGTGGTTAATTGGCGCGTTTTATATTATGACAATTTTCTTAGGGTTTGGAGCAGCGGCGTTTGTAGGAAATGAGGCGATTATTAAAGCAAATCCAGCCGGTAATATGGCGGCACCTTTATTAGCTAAAGCATTAGGTGGAGATTTCTTATTCGCATTCGTATCGGCGATTGCTTTTGCAACAATTTTAGCTGTAGTAGCAGGTCTTGTATTAACGGCAGCTTCCGCATTTGCTCATGATTTTTATAACGAGATTATTCGAAAAGGAAAATCAACGGAAAAAGAGCAAGTGTCAATGGCTCGTTATGCGTCTATTGGAGTAGCGATAGTATCTATTATACTCGCTTTATTTGCTCAAACATTAAACGTAGCATTTTTAGTATCACTAGCATTTGCAGTTGCAGCGAGTGCAAATTTACCAGTTATATTATTTACAATATATTGGAAACGCTTTAATACAACGGGTGCAATTTGTGGAATGATCGTTGGTCTTGTATCAGCAATTGTTCTTGTTGCGTTAAGTCCAAACGTTTGGAATCCTGTGGTAGGGAAAGCTATATTTGTTGGAGAGGCGATATTCCCATATACGACACCTGGAATTGTTTCTATTCCGCTTGGATTCCTTGCAGCATATTTAGGAACTGTTTTCTCTAGTAAGAAAGAAGATGTAGCGAAGTTTGATGAAATTCTTGTGAAATCTAATACTGGTCATGGTATTAGCGACGCATCTTCACATTAAAATAGAGGAGCTTTTCGAATTAAAAGAAAAGCTCTTTTTCTTTTGTCATTTTCTTATAAATATTACTGTATTGTAAGTAGGATTTGTCATAATTTTGTGGAATGAAAATAAGCAGGGAGAAATTTAACTCATCATGGCACCAGCGCAGCTTTGTGAAAAATAAGTTGTTATGGAAGGTGGAAGAAATGATGAAGACAAAACAAACCGATGAATTATTAGCAAAAGATGAGCAATATGTTTGGCACGGAATGCGTCCCTTTAGTCCAAGTAGTACAATGGTAGGGGCAAAAGCAGAAGGGTGCTGGGTTGAAGATATACAAGGAAAAAGATATTTAGACGGTATGAGTGGTCTTTGGTGTGTGAATAGTGGATACGGAAGAAAAGAGCTCGCAGAGGCAGCTTATAAACAATTGCAAACATTATCATACTTTCCGATGTCACAATCACATGAACCAGCAATTAAGCTCGCTGAAAAGTTAAACGAGTGGCTTGGTGGAGAGTATGTTATTTTCTTCTCTAATAGTGGATCAGAAGCGAATGAAACAGCTTTTAAAATAGCAAGACAATATTATGCTCAAAAAGGTGAACCGCATCGTTACAAATTTATGTCACGTTATCGTGGTTATCACGGAAACACAATGGCGACGATGGCAGCGACTGGACAAGCACAGCGTAGATACCAATATGAGCCATTTGCTTCAGGTTTTTTACACGTAACGCCTCCAGATTGTTACCGCATGCCAGAAATGGAATCACAAAATATTTATGATGTAGAATGCGTAAAAGAAGTAGATCGTGTTATGACATGGGAATTAAGTGAAACGATAGCAGCATTTATTATGGAGCCAATTATTACAGGCGGAGGTATTTTAATGCCGCCACAAGACTATATGAAAGCTGTTCACGAAACGTGTCAAAAACACGGTGCACTACTTATAAGTGATGAAGTTATTTGTGGTTTCGGGCGTACAGGAAAAGCATTTGGGTTTATGAACTATGACGTTAAGCCTGATATCGTTACGATGGCAAAAGGTATTACGAGCGCATACTTACCATTATCAGCAACAGCTGTGAAAAAAGAAATTTATGAGGCATTTAAAGGAACAGGAGAATATGAATTCTTCCGCCATATTAATACATTTGGTGGAAATCCAGCGGCTTGTGCATTAGCGCTTAAAAACTTAGAGATTATGGAAAATGAAAATTTAATTGAGCGCTCTGCACAAATGGGTTCGCTTTTATTAAATCAATTAAAAGAAGAAATCGGAGAACATCCACTTGTTGGGAATATTCGAGGGAAAGGGCTATTAGTTGGAATCGAACTAGTAAATGATAAAGCGACGAAAGAACCAATTGATAACGACAAAATCGCAACTGTTGTAAATGCTTGTAAAGAAAAAGGGCTTATTATTGGACGCAACGGTATGACAACAGCAGGGTATAATAACGTATTAACATTAGCGCCACCGCTCGTTATTTCAGGTGAAGAAATTGCTTTTGTTGTTGGAACGTTGAAGACAGCAATGGAACGTATTTAATTAATAAAAAGAAAAAAGCGAGCTATTTATAAAGCTCGCTTTTTTGTGTCATAATTCAATAGGGGGAGATTTTAATGAAGAAGTATGATCCTAGTCAACATTATCACATTGGTTATTATGAAGACGGATATGATTTAGAAATAACAGCTTACAAAAGAATCAATGAACCAGTGTGGGATGCTTATATTCCACGTTATGAGGCAGTCGATTTTTATAAAAAGGTGGAGAAAATGAAGCTAGGTGAATATATAGACGACTATGGCATAAAAGTATATTCATTTCGTGATGATATCGATGATGAAGAAGCACGAACTATTTTTGAAAAATGGTTAAAAAAGAACGAGGTTGTTTAAAGATAAAACATAAAAGGAGATTGCTATCTTATAAGATAGCAATCTCCTTTTATTATAGTAAACTTATTTACTTGCTTTCATTGCTTTATCTTTTGCACCAAAAGTGTATTTTAACATTGGTGGTGTAATCATCGTAGTTAAAATAACGACAATAACGATTGCTGTAAAGTAATCTTGTGCTAATAGGCCAGAAGAAAGTCCTGTTCCTGCGATGATAAGTGCAACTTCACCACGAGAAACCATTCCAGCACCGATAATTGCAGAAGACTTTGCATCAAATCCAGTCATTCGTGCACCGAATCCACAACCGATTAGTTTCGTTAATACAGCGATAACTGTTAATGCTAAGATGAACCAAATTTGATTACCAATACCGTCAAATGTAATATTCATACCGATACTAACGAAGAAGACTGGTACGAACATAGCGTAAGCGATTGGCTCTACTTTCTTTTCTACTTCATGTTTGTAGTTCGTTTGGGAAATAGCGATACCAGCTGCGAAAGCACCGATAATACCAGCAATTCCTAATAATTCGCCGAAATATGCGAATGAGAAACAGACGATAAGTGCTGCGCTAACGATAGACTCCGATACGCGTAGTGGCGATAACCAACGCATAATCGCTGGAACACCTTTCCATCCGATTAAAATAATAGAAGCGAAGAATACTACTTTCTTCAAGATAACCATTGTTAAGTTAACATCATCTGTACCTAAGAAGCTCATTGCGAATGCTAATAAAATAACAACAAGAATGTCATCAAATACAGCCGCTCCAAGCATCGTCGTACTTTCACGTGTTTTCATCTTACCTAAATCGCGAAGTGTTTGAACGGAAATACTAACACTTGTCGCACATAGAAGTAGTCCTAAAAATACAGCGTTCCCTTGTTCCATTCCCATAACAAGACCGGAAACATAACCACCTACGAATGGAAGAACGATACCTCCGAGTGCAACTGCTAAAGAAGAATTACGATTTGCATTTAATTCTTCTAAGTCTGTTTCAAGTCCAGCCATAAACATTAAAAGAATAACCCCGACATTACTTAATTGCGTTAGAAGTTCTGAATTCTCAATCCAACCTAATATAGCTGGACCGATAACGATACCGACAATTAATTTACCGAGTACAGAAGGTTGACCTAATCTTACACTAAGGTCGCCAGCAAGCTTTGTACTTAATAAAATAAGTGCAATTTGAAAGAAAAATTCGAATTCCATTTGATCCTCTCCTTATCACTTTGTATTTTTATTAAACGATTTCTCGGAATTTGCCTAATGAAAATATGTAAAACCCATTAAACAAAGGGTCTTATTACAAGTTCTTTTGAACTCGTAATTTGAACCTGTAATTAATATATAATAAAATTTACTAAAAATCAATGAAAAAATAGCAGATTTTCATGATAGGATTCGATTTAGGTATGGAGGGAATCACTATATAATAAGAAGAAATAAGGCTACATTTTTAATGAATTGGAGAAGGGCATATGTTATTAAATAAACGTTTTACAATTGGAGAAATGGCAAAAATGCATAATATAGCGGAATCTACATTAAGGTATTATGATGAAAAAGGAATTTTTCATCCGTCCATTGTGGACCCACAAACGAATTATCGCTATTACACAATCGATCAGTTTTCACTTTTAGATACGATTAAATTTTTACGCCAATTGAATATCCCGTTAAAGGAAATAAAGAAATATATTGATGAACGAAATCCGTCTTATGCGCTGAATTTACTCGAAAAACAACAGGAAATGATGCTGAAAAAGCAAAGAGAAATCGAGTATGCTTTGGCAAAAATGGAACATAAAATCCATTTAATGAAGAAAGCGACGGAATCAGAAGCGAATCAAATTATTTATAAAAAGATACCGAAGCGAAAAATAACAGCGATTGCGGTTGCACCGAATACAACGGATGATATGTTTGAATATTATATCCATTCGTTGCAAAAAAATATGAAGCAAATTGATAATAGTCTATTTTCAGGGGATATCGGTGTAACAGTTTCCAAAAAAGCATTACTTCAAAATGAGTTTCAAGCATATAACAGTGTGTTTATTTTATTGGATTACATGCCTTTTCAAGTGCATACTTCAGATGAAATAAAAGAAGGGATATTTGCTTGTTCTTATCACCATGGACCATATGAAGAAACAGACGCAACGTATACGAAATTATTAAAGCATATTGACAACGAAGGATACGAAGTATGCGGAGATGCGCTTGAGATTGCGTTAATTGATTGGTCTGTAACAGAAAATCCGAAGGAGCAAGTAACGGAAATTCAAATACCTGTTGTTAAAAAATAGGCTTATATATTTTTCGATTCTCTATTGACCTTCAAGTAACTTGAAGGTTTAAACTGTGAACAGAGCATTGAAAAAGGAGCATTTATATGATGGAAACAACAGAAAAGTTAAGAGAGAAACCGATAAAAAGTTTATTTATTTCGTATTTAATACCAGCAGTTCTTGGGATGGTATTAATGTCAGTGAATATTATGATTGATGCGGTCATGATTAGTAGAGGAGTTGGAGCGAACGGTTTAGCAGGAGTAAACGTGGCTGTTCCAGCGTTTTCAATTTTCTTCTCCATTTCATTATGGATTGGAATGGGCGGAGCAACGCTATATTCCATTGCACTAGGTGAAAATAAATTAGAAAGAGCAAGATCTATTTTTACTCAATCTATGACAGTGGCAGTTATTATCGTAGGCGTTTTAGCGGCTATTTGCTTATGGAGAATAGAAGATTTAGCATATCTGTTCGGTGCAAATGAAGTGATTTTACCATATGCGTTAGATTATTTACACGTGTTATTAACATTTGGAATGATATATGTTTTAGAAAATATTTTAAGTACATTTATACGTAACGATGGAAATCCTAATTTAGCAATGGCAGGTCTTGTCGTAACAGCTGTATTGAACATTATTTTTGATTATATCTTTATTTTCATCTTTGGATGGGGCGTAACAGGTGCAGCAGCAGCAACTATTCTTTCAGCAGCAATTGGTTTTCTAGTGTTATTAACTCACTTCTTTAGAAAAAATAGTGTTTTAAAGTGGACGAAATTCCATTTTGAATGGGATACGGTTAAACAAATTATGGTGATTGGTTTCCCAAGTTTTACAACTGAGATTACAGTAGCGATTGTAACGGTTGGTTTTAATATCGCTTTTGTTCAATATGCAGGAGAAGTAGGTGTCGCTTCTTATGCGATGGTCAATAGTATTCATGCAATGACATTACTATTATTCTTCGGTGTTGGTGCCGCATTACAACCTATTGCTAGTTTCCATTACGGTGCAAATTTACCAGAAAGACTGCGTGAAGGATTACGGTTAGCTGTAAAAATTGCAGTTGTACTCGGAGGCGTAGCAATTGTTGTCGGTTTATTCTTCGGGAAATATATAATTGGTTTGTTTGATGTTCAATCCCTAGAACTATTGGAGTTAACGTTAACAGGTATTAGTTTATTCTTTATCCAATATGTATTTTTAGGCTATAACATTGTGTATGGAGAGTATTTCCAATCAGTGCGACAAACGACAAAATCAGTTCTTATTATTTTGAGCCGTGGTTTACTATTTATTATTCCATTGTTATGGATTATGCCGAAATTATTTGGTGTAAATGGAATTTGGCTCGTTATGCCAGTAGCGGAAATGTTGACAGCGATCATTGTATTTACGATGAATCGTGTGAAACATCCTGTTCCATTAAACTTGGCAGGAAAGAAAGAAGCAATATAATGAAAAAATCCCCTAGAAAACAATTAAGGGGATTTTTTCATTCCTTTAAACTAATAGCAAAAGATCCATCTGTTTCCTGCACAGAAGCGAAAGCAACGTTTTTAATATTTGTAACGCCTTTTTCTTTTAACTCTTTATATAACCACTTTTCGTCTTTATGGATCAACTTTAAGTTATCGTATTGAATTTGTGAATCGACAATAAGGGCGATTGGTAATCCAGCATACTTAACATCTATATTCATATCTTTTGGAGTCAATGGTACAAGTTCTCGCTTTGGTAAAATGCTAATGGCTCCATTCGCTTCTAAAATAGCGTATTCAATTTCATGAACACTTGGATATCCGGCGACGCGAAGATTAGAAAGCAATTCGGGGATAGGATATCTACTTTTTTGTAAGTTCTCAAAAATAATATCACCATGTTTAATTAAAATAATGGGGTGTCCGAGAATGAAACGATTTAGTTTATTGAGTAAGCTTAATTTGGTAAGAAGTAAATGCAAACATGTAATAACGACCATACCGAGAAATGCTTGTAAAGCACCAGCGACTGGTATGGCTTGAAAAGCTAAATAAGATAAAAAAATAATAGCCCCAAAATCATGAGGGGTTAGTTGTGCTAATGCAGATTTACCAAGTAGCTTAAGTGATAGTAAAAATAAGATAAAAAAGAACGATACATTAAATAAAAAGAGAAGCAAGAGGGACACTCCTTCGTGTAAAGTTGTACTTACTATTCCCGAAAGTAATATAAATATTACCTTTTATAGGATGAATTAGGGTGAATTGGAATTTGGCTGTATACAAACAAATAAATGGATATTATGATGAAGGAAGTAAAGGGAATAGGAGTATATGGATATGAGAAAGAAGAAAATAATTAAGTACATTTTAGTTGTTATAATGATCTTCGCCGTGTATGCAGGGTTTTTACAATATAACATCTATAAGCATGGGCATATGAATGCTACCTACGATGCGGATTATATAATTGTACTAGGATCGAAAGTAAATGGAACGAAACCATCTTATTCATTGCAATATCGTATTGATAAAGCAGCTGAGTATTTAAAATCACATGATAAAACAATTGCTATCGTATCTGGAGGCCAAGGAAAAGGTGAAGATATTACAGAAGCATTAGCGATGAAACAAGGATTAATGAAACAAAATATTGCAGAAGACCGCATCATAATGGAAGACCGTTCGACGAGCACAGATGAAAATATTAAATTCTCAAAACCTCTTATCCCTGAACATATGAAAAAAGGGATGATTGTAACGAACGATTTTCATATGTTTCGAGCGAAAAAGATTGCAGAAAAACAAGGATTGACATTAGAAGGTCTTCCGGCAAAAACACCGAAGCCAATTATTATTCAATCGAACGTTCGAGAATATTTAGCGATTACACAATATTGGCTATTAAATCGAATATAATGAAACTAAAACCCACCTGATTCCAGGTGGGTTTTAGTTTGAGGAAAATCTTACAAAGATGTCATGTTCATGAAAGGTAAAGCGATAGTTTCTAAAGTGGTTTACTGACATAATGAAGGTAACAAAAAACTTTAGAGGTGAATCGTATGAAAGGAAATAATATTTTATCTTCGCTATGTTACTTTAGTATCTTTTTTGCACCATTTTTACTGCCAATTATCGTTTACTTCGTTGCGGAAGATGAAGTGAAATATCATGCAAAAAAAGCATTTTGGTCACATGTTTTCCCATACGCAATTTTATTTGGAGGATTAGCACTATCAGGAGTATACGGTTTAAGTTTCAATCAGTCTGAGAGCGTTGGAATTGGGATGGTTATAACGTATGCAGTGTTTATTCTTGTAGGGATTTACTACTTCATTTGGAATATTGTTAAAGGTATTAAAGTATTGAAAGCAGCTTAACGTTGTCGTTATGTGTGTAAAGTCGATATAATTTCATTTACCACATTAATATGTATTTAAAAAAGAGCAATTCAAAAAGAATTGCTCTTTTCGTGCTTATAAGTTGTGAATAATGAAAAAGATATGTTAATTTTTCATTATGAAGAGAAAAAAGGAGTGGTTTTTATGAATGAGATGATACATAAAATTGAGCAACACGTTTCAGTTCGTAAATATAAAGAAGAATCAATTCCGCAAGATATAGTAGAAAAAATGGTGCAAGCTGCGCAACATGCGGCTTCCTCACATTTTGTACAGGCGTATTCTGTTATATATGTAACAGATGAGGCATTAAAAGCTAAACTAGCAGAGCTATCTGGAAATCGTCACGTGAAAAACTGCGCAGCATTCTTTGTTTGTTGTGCGGATTTAAAACGTTTAGAAGTTGCATGTGAAAAACATGGTACAGAGATAAAACATGAAGGGGTGGAAGACTTTATCGTTGCGACGGTAGATGCTTCATTATTTGCACAAAACTTAGCACTTGCAGCTGAATCATTAGGATACGGCATTTGTTATATTGGCGGAATTCGTAATAACCCGAAAGAAGTGAGTGAATTGCTTCATTTACCGGATAAAGTATATCCGGTATTCGGAATGACAGTTGGCGTACCAGATGAAGATCATGGAGTTAAGCCACGTTTACCGGTAGCGGCCATTCTTCATGAAAATGGATACGATGAAAAGAAATATGATGAATTACTAAACGAATATGATGAAACGATGAGTGCGTATTACAAAGAAAGATCGTCAAATCAAAAAAACGTAACATGGACGGAATCAATGAGCACATTTATGTCAAAAGAGAAGAGAATGCATATGAAAGAGTTTTTAAGTGGGAAAGGATTAAATAAAAAATGAGTAAAAAGACAAACCTGAGATGTAGGTTTGTCTTTTTTTGGAAGGGAAAATGTGATTGTTTTCGAATAGGTATAGAGGGAGGCGATAACATGAAGAAAGCTTTAATCTTTTTATTTGATGGATTTGCAGAATTTGAAGTGAATATAGCGAGTTTGTTTTTGAAAAGTAAGGAATTTGAAATAATAACATCAACTGTAGATGGAAAAAACGTTACAGGAGAAGGTGGTTTTTTGTGTCAACCACATGTCTCTATAGAACATGTTGAAGTAGTGGACTATGAAGTGTTTATCGTACCAGGAGGGCATATTTTTCACCATTTAGAAAATGAACAACTTTTATCTATCGTGAACGAATTACATAAGCGAAATAAATGGATAGCGGGGATTTGTGCAGGAACAGCCTTACTACATGCAGCCGGGGTGCTTAATAAGAAGAAATTCTCAACATCATTAACATCAGATGAAAAACACTTAGCGCATTTACATGAATGGGAATATAAACAAAATAAAGATGTAACGGTGGATGGGAAAATCATAACAGCAGTAGGGTCTGCGTACGTTGAATTTGCTACTGAAATAATGAAGCAGCTTAATTTGTTTAATGAAGATGAAGTGAATGAAAACTTGCAATACTTTAAAAATATAACAGAGTTTTGTGATGAAACTTTAGTATAAGTTAATAGCTATATTGTTAATACCTAAGTTCAGAAAGCTGTCTATTCTTTCTGAACTTAGGTATTTTGTTTGTTATCATATACTTAGAAATAAAAATTAATAATTTTTTACAAAAGTGATAGAAAATGAGAATGAAATGCCAATAGTAAGTAAAAGCAGCTGCTAAAGGGGAACTGAGGAAGGAAGATGTTTATGATTTTCGATTCTGAAGAGGATTTAATTATAGCTATGAAAAAACTTCAAAGACTGTGGAAGGGGAGTGTGTAATATGGATAAAAGATTATTGTCGATGTTAAATGAGCTCCAATATTCAGATAAAGAAATTAAACGTTTAGAGCAAGAAGCGGATGCTTCTATAAATATAGATAAGTATTATGTGAGAAATGGAGAGCTACTAAAAAAATTAACTTTACAAATGTTAGAAGAATCAATTAGGAACGAATTACAAACTGGTGAAGAAATTGAGAAGGAACTATTAGTAGATGAAGGATGTATGGTAAATAGTAAAGTCATACCCAATATACTTTACGCAGGAGCTACTTTTTATTATTATATCGTGTTAACAAATAGAAGGGTGATCATGAAAGGGTTAGATTGCTATTATAAAAAAACAAATGAACATAGCATGCCAATAGAGGATATACAATCCATTTCGCAACATAAAAAAATGAAAAATGTCTTTGAGATTAAATATAATAACAATTATATACAATTTGGGAGTATTGAGTATGCACATGAAATTGCAATGATTATTATGGAGTTAAAAAAACGCGGAGTAAAAGTAGGGAAGTATACAGATTTAGAAAAAGGTTGGATGATTTTTTTCAATGTATTTGTAATAGCGATGGGTGGTCTTATAATTCTACAATATTTAAAGTGAAATTGAAAAGCGGCATAATAGCCGCTTTTTTATCGTTTAGTTAGTATTCTAAGGATTTTGTAGTTTTTAAATAATCTACTCATGAAAGAATTATTATTTGATTTTTGAAGTGAAACACTCCATCGTACTTAACAATATAACAATAATTTCGTTTGAACCTATCTGTTATTGTACAATCTAAAGCACCTTCTATAACAAATTCAAACTTTCAATAAGAAGATAAATACCAGTACAACTCAAAAGGATATATGTGAAAATTTTAAAAATCCGCTGATTAAGCCATTTGAAAATAATTTGACCTATAAACAAACCTAGAAATACGATTGGAATTGCATAAAAACTTGATTCCCAAATTGTTCTGTTCGTTCCAGTAAAGAGTATTTGAGTTATGAGACTAATGAAATATATAAACAGATAAAAAGCTAAAGTAGTTGCTCTCAACTTCTCTTTTTCAGTATCCGTTCCTGTAAAGTAAAGTAACAGGGGAGGCCCTGGCATACCGATACTTGTCGTTAAAAGGCCTGATAAGCCACCAACTATAAAATCTCTAAATGGTGTTGATTTAATCTTAAAGTTGCATATTAGCATCAATGTTAATAGTAAGAGCAGGATGCTAATTGCTAATTTAAAAGCGTTTATGTTAATGGAAATGAAGAGTAAAATACCAAAAGGTACACCAACTATACTTCCAATAGTTAACCTTTTCAGTAGAATAAAGTCAATGTCCATTCTTATTTTCCAAATGAGTGATATTGAAATAACTAATGATAAAATAATATTTATTTGTATGGCTTCTTGTGGTAGGAATAACATTAGTAAGAAAGGTGTCGCCATTATGGAAAAGCCAAAACCTGTACTTGCTTGCAAAATAGAAGCCACTAATATAATACATATGAAAATTAATGTAATCTCCAAACTGGCCCTCCTATTTAATCAACTTCAATAAATATTTTAACATAAATATTTAGCTTCTTCTCAAATAGTGTTTAAGTATATGGCGCTTTAACGAAATAACATAACTAACATTTTCAAACGATTGTATTGTTACTCAACACTAATGAATGAGATCAAATAAAAATTAACGGTGAGTTATTAATTATCAATGGATTCTTCACTAAGTTCCCCACGATAAAACAAGAAAAGCCATATAAAACTAACACAAATACAGCATATAGCTAACAGGCTACCAATAACTTGCGGAGAAAGAATTTCTAAAAGCCATCCTGTAAAAAACATAGATAACTGAATAAGAGATCCGTAAATGGAATAATGAAATGAAAAAACTTTACCAATCATGTTTTCTTCTGTATACATTTGTAGCAATGTCGTATCAAGTGGAACGATGATTCCTCCTGCTATACGCATACAGAGTAATGTAATGATACCGATAATAAGTTGATCGGATAGAATGAATCCGAGAAAGAAAATTCCTTGTAGTAAATAGGCCCAACCAAATGCTCTTTTCATTTTGTCTTCATTTTTAGATATATATAGGTTAACGAGAAGGCTACCAATCATAAGTCCAGCCCCTTGAACCGTATATAAAATTCCAATGTTAGAGTGGAAAATTCTTTCGGCATAGATTGTTAAGAGTAGTTGATAAGCACCTCCAATAATTCCCCATGAAATTCCGACGAGAATTAATGTTAAAATAATTTTTCTTTGTAATATGTATGTATAACCATCTTTTATATCGGTAAAAATTGCTTTTTTCGTGCTAAAAGTGTCACGAGAAGGGATCTTTATTTTATAAATAATATAGGCTGAAATAAAGTATGATAGGCTATTAATAAAAAAGGCAATCTCGATACTTAAAGATTGTGCAATGAGCCCACCTAAAGAGGCTCCCATAATAGACATAAAACCATTGATTGTACTAGAAAGAGAGTTAGCGGTTACTAAATGCTTTTGATGTACGATATTTTTTAGAATTGATTGCTTAGCAGGCTCGAATAAGCAAGAGAGTACTGATAAACATATATTAGAAACGAAAATAATTTCAATCTTGTAGAATGCTAATAAATAAGTGAGGACGATAATTCCTCGTAAAATATCGGTAAAAATCATAATTTGCTTTTTTGAAAAACGGTCTGCAATTCCGCCTATGAATGGGCTCAGAAGAAGTTGAGGTAACCCTTTGCTCATAAAGGTGAGTGCTAACATAAATGAAGATTCTGTTATGCTATAGACGAGTGTTAATAAAGCGACAGTATGAAACCAATCTCCAAGTACACTTAAAGTTTGACCATAAAATAGTTTTTCAAAGTTTTTATTTGTTTTTAGAAGTGTGGAATAAGAAACTGACATAAGAAATTAAACCTTATCTATTAGCGATGCTTGTACTTGTTTTTTCCATTCGCTTAAATACATTTTCTCTGCCTTGGGTAGTCCAACAGGTAACTTTGCAATTAATTCTAAACTATTTCCATCAGGATCATTAAAATACACGGCAGCGTGCGCCAATTCTGGAAAAACGATAGGCTCAATTGGTTCCATTCCGAAGTCTTTTCTTGCTGAAATACCTTTCTGTTTTAACCAGTGTATTGCATTTTCTAAATCGTGTAAGCTTACTTGGAAGGCGATGTGCCGTAAAGATGGATGATAATTTACTTTATATTCATTTCCTTCCCAAAGACCTAGCCAACTTTCATTTTCTACAATCCAAAAGAAGGCAATATCCTCTGCTCTTTTATATAATTTTAGCCCTAGTGATTCGTAAAAAGGTATCGAGACTTCTAATTTGCTGACAGGTAAATGTGCTTCATAAAGACCTTTAATCATGATAATCCTCCTTAGTAAGAACGTTTTCTTATTCAATAGTAAACGATATTTTACTAGTTGAAATCGCAAATAAGAGGGACATAAATTCATACGAAAGTATGAAAAAACAGCTCAAATATGAGCTGTTTTTAAATAGTTTTTAGTTAACATATTTTACTCATTTAGGGTTTAGCGAAAAGGATACGTATTATATTTAAAACCCTCCGCCGCCACCCCAACAGCTACATCCGATAATAATTAGAAGGATGAATAGCACGATGAGTAAAGCAAATCCACCGCCGAAACCAGCGCAACTACCACCAAAACTCATGTTTTTTCCTCCTTTTTAGGAAATTAATCTATATAACTAATGGATTACTTTATAAGATATGTTTTTATTTGGAAAAGGAGCAAGTCTTACTTTTAATTAAACAAGAGCCTGTGAGGTGATTTAGATATGATATTCACTTAGTTTCATAGCGCTTTTTTGAAAATGGTAAAACAATATGGAAGTGTATAGTAGGTGAATGTATTGTAAATGAAAGGGGTATGTAACTGACAATTACATTAAAATTTCTTTTCATAAATATAAAATTTGTAAAAAAAACCATTTTTTTATTTTTTTATGAGTGAAAATGTACTGTAATTTTACAAGTAATATTATGGGAAAAGGGAGTTTTAGTATAGAGATGGAGATGGGACAATTACACAATAAAATAGAACACAAAAAGAAAGAGTTAATGCAACTTGTTGCTAGGCATGGATTAGATCATGATAAAGTTTTGTTATTTAGTCGAGATTTGGATATACTAATTAATAAGTTTATGAATATAAAAGACAAATTGTATAAGTAAGTAATCTTTAATTTTTTATATTAGGATTATTTATTTGTAAAGGAGAGAACAGTTATTGGAACACTTACAAGAAGAGTTGTATAAACAAATAAAAGAAGAAAAAGGTGCAGTTACTATATTTTTAAAGAGTGGAGTAAGAATAGTAGGGGAAGTAGTTGGAGTAGATAGATTTACAGTATTAATGTTAGTAGAGGGAAAACAACAACTTATTTATAAGCAGGCAATATCAACAATTATGAAATAAGACACTCATTTTGATATTATCCCCTTAAGGTAGACAGTGTAAAAAGACCATGAATACACATGGATGTTACACTTTTACTTGGAGGGGATTTTATTATGGTTAAAAAAGGGGATAAATTTCAAACTTATTCAGGGAGA
>NZ_LXLV01000021.1 GCF_001757995.1 Bacillus mycoides
CATACATCTATCATTATAACTACAAACGATTCCAAAAACGACTCAATCATCGAGCTCCGATCGAATATCGAATTTCGATGGCTGCATAGTCTTTTTTACAGTTGTCTACTTGACGGGGATAAGTCCATTTTGAGTGTCTTATTTCATAATTAAATGGTTACTGTTTGCATGCTTCAACGTCAATGCCGGCAGTGAGTAATTTTTTTTCTCCGTCTTGTTCAATGATTTTTTGTAATTTAGATAAGAAAGAGTCAAAATCTGTATGTTTACCAACTTGGAAAGTCATTTTATGCTCAATTGGTAGCCAAGTATCAATATCAGCTTCGTTATGCTGAATTTTCACTTCAAGTTTATCAAGTGCATTAGCAACTTTTGCTTCATACGTTTCTTTCGCTTCGAACTCCATCCATAAATCGTATAATTCTTCACCAAGAGAACCTTCTAGTGTATGTTTAATATTTAAAATAGCCTTTTGCTCATTTTTTTGTTTTTGTAATTGTAATTCACGGCTATTCATCGTATCAAAGGCAGGAATATCACCAGCTTCTGCTTCAACAAGATCGTGAATTATGACCATTTTAAGTAATTTTTCTATGTTTACTTTTTGATCCAAATAAGGCTCAACTAAGATAGCCATTAGGGACATACGCCACGTATGTTCAGCAACACTTTCTTGACGTCCGTTAGAAAGCCAACTATGTCGCATTTCATATTTTAGTTTTTCTGCTAATGCAATGACTTGCAAAATGTTATGTTCCATCGTGATCCTCCTCATATTTCCATACTATAATTCTAATATGGAAATGAAATGTGTCAATTTTATGAGTATATTGCGATAAATAGATGATAAGCGTATAATGAATGTTATATGTGAAAACGCATTATTAAAATAAAAAAATGTTTTATAAAAATGAAAAGGAAGGGCAGGAATATGGGAGACGAAAATCAAGTATTAGCTAGACCACAAAGAAAAAAAAGGAAGTTTGACATTTCTAGCCCAATTGGCATTACAGTAGGTTTTGCGATTGTAATAGCGGCAATCATGCTTGGCGGCGGTGGAATAAAAGGTTTTAAAAACTTCTTAGATGTTTCATCTATTTTTATCGTTATAGGAGGAACAACAGCGACAATCATTGTGGCATATAGATTTGGAGAAATAAAAAAATATACGAAAAGTATTTTTACTTTTTTACATAGAAGAGAAGAAGATTTAGAACAGTTAACGGATTTGTTCGTTGATTTTTCAAAAAAGTCTAAAAAACACGGATTGCTTTCATTAGAAGTTGATGGAGAGCAGGTAGACAATCCTTTTATTCAAAAAGGTATTGAGTGGTTATCCAGATGGAACTTTTGGTTCAAGTGATACATTAGATAGGGCTTCTGCAGCAACCATTATGACAAAAGCTCTAGGTATACAAGTTGATACAAATGCAAAACCTTCTTTTACAGATTCTCAAAATCATTGGGCAACCCCTTATATTGCTGCTGCTGAAAAAGCAGGAATAATTAAAGGTGAAGGAAATGGAATATTTAATCCTTCTGGAAAAGTTACTCGTGCTGCAATGGCAACAATGTTAGTAAATGCATATAAGCTACAAGATAGAACAAATAGTAGTGGGCAAAGTAAATTTGATGATTTAAAAGGACATTGGGGTGAAAAATTTGCCAATATTTTAATTGATTTAAAGATTTCTGTTGGTACTGATAATGGTTGGCAACCAAATAAATTCATAACACGTGCAGAAGCCGCACAACTTACTGCCAAAACAGATACCCTTCAATACAGTCCGAAAAACCCTTTAGAAAGTAAAACAATCATTATTGATCCTGGACATGGTGGTGCAGATCCCGGAAAGTCCACAAAAGGATTGCCTGAAAGTAAAATCGTATTAGACACTTCCTTACGCCTACAACAATTGCTCGAAAAACATACACCATTTACAGTTTTACTAACTCGTGAATCTGATACTAGACCTGGACATGACCAAAAAAGCTCTTTACAGGAACGTGTTAAATTTGCTAAGCAAAATGAGGGGGATATCTTTATAAGCATTCATGCAAATGCTTATAATGGTAATGCAAAAGGGACAGAAACATACTACTATAAATCTTCTGAATCCGAAAAAACAAATCCTCATGTGGAAGAAAGTCGTGTGTTAGCGGAAAAAATTCAAACACGTTTAGTAGAGGCTCTTCAAACACGTGATAGAGGCGTTAAACATGGAGATCTTCATGTTATAAGAGAAAACGACATGCCAGCTGTGTTAACGGAACTGGCATTTATAGATAATGGTATCGATTACAGTAAACTATCTACGGCAAACGGCAGACAGATTGCAGCAGAAGCCATTTATGAAGGGATTTTAGATTATTATGAATGGAAAGGAAATAATGTATCTGAATATAGGTTGTAATAAGTACAAGGAAATTTAGTAATTCTAGGAATATGCAATTTATTAATTGCTAAAGTATAGTTTTGTTATTTGAAATGTGTTTTAGTTTTATAGTGTATACTAGCACCGAATTATTAAGGATTATAAATAAGTCGGTGTTTAAGTTAGCGTACTTAATGAATACTATAGAAGTTATGAAGAAAAAAAGATAAATAGATAGGGGCATACACCTACATTCATTATTTTTACGTGAAATTTTAATTTAAAAATAGTTAAGTTATATGATTCAGATGGGCAGTATACAATTAGTTCAAAGAAAACATTCTTTGAACTAATTAGCTATTAAATCTACTTGTTACATAAATAGATCGTATAACAATAATTGATATTGTTAAGGACATAGCTGCAGATATTTGTTGTAATTCCTGTTATGGAATTTTTAAATATCTGCAGGTGTAATATAAGGGTGCTTTATTTTGAAAGAAATCTTTTGAAATGGTCATAATATGAATAATAATTAGATACAAATTTTAAAAAATGATGAAAGACTTAAGAAGGTGAATATATTGCTTAAACATTCACATTTGCAATTTATCTTATTAACAATAGCTCTAATATTCTATATAAGCTTTTGCTATATATTTTTATTTGTTTTTCCGAATCAATATTTCGTATCAGATTTTAATATCCGACTATCATCCTTAGTTGTTGAAACTACTGTATTTATCTCATTACTGTATTCTATATTATCCAGAAAAATTAAGTTAGGAGTATTCTGGGTTTGCATTACTATTGCAATAGGGTGTTTCTTGATAGGGAATTTTATATCCGCTTTTCAAGTACTTAATGTAGAATTACCAATACAAAATTTTAATATCTCTGATGTGTTTTTGTTGTTTTTCTTATTCTTCTTTCTCTTTGCATTCTTTTATAAAATCATTATGGAATGTAACAAGTGGGAAAAGGCGTATTTACTTTGTGATTTATGTATTGTTGTTACTGCTATTTTTACATTAGAGTGGTACCTATTTAATAAACCTTCTGCAAATATCTTATTCTTATCAATTGGAGATGTTTTTCTTTCATTTATTTTTCCGATTATAGATTTATTGCTTCTTTTACTAGGAATTAGCCTGATCTTTCGACCAGCTATTTTTAATGCGAAAAGTAAATTATTTATTTTTATTCTCGTATTAACTGGATTGGCTATTACGGACTACTTGTATTTTTACTTACAAGATGATTTGTCAGAGCGTTCACTTATATTATTAAGGTGTTTGTATAGAGTTTTCCTATTATTAATTGCTATTGCTGCTGCTGTACCGAAGAATGCTTCTTCTAGAAGAAATTATTTTATTATTGATCCGACATTCGGAAAGAAACTTCTTGTCATATTTCCTTATCTTGCAGTTGCAGTCTTAATTGGTTTTACTCTTAAAGAGCAAACTTCCTCGGCTACACTTATTACTGGAAATTGTATTGCATTTGTATTTGTGCTGATTCGTCATACTATCGTACGAATGCAAAACAGAGATTTAACCGAAATGTTAAAAGTGTTTAATAATCAATTAGAACAAAAAGTATCTCAAAGAACAGAAGATTTAATAAACAAATCCAATGACTTGGTCAAAGATCAAAAGAGATTTAAGTCATTATATGAGTATCATCCAGATCCTATTTTAACGATTAATTCAAATGGTACTGTGTTAAATATAAACCAGGCTGGAAGTATGTTATTAGGAAAAAACAGTGATGAATTAATAGGTAAAGAGTGCTTCTCGATTTTTTTAGACGAAGATAGATCTGAATTGGAAGCAGCTCTACAGGAAGGGAAACGATGCAGTTCGGCTTCGTTACAATTACGTGTGAAAAATAATAATGAGAAGGACATTCATTTTTGGTACGTCACCATTGTTCCTATTATGATAGAAGGACAAACTTTTGGGAGTTATGTAATGGTAAAAGACATTACGAGAATGAAGAAACAACAAGTTGAGATAAACTATCTAGCATTCCATGATACAGTGACGGAGATTGGAAATCGAATATTCTTCCAACAAGAATTAGAAAAATCCATTGAGCGTGCACGAAAAACGCAGGGTGAATTTGGACTCTTGTATATAGATTTAAATCGTTTTAAGACCATTAACGATACACTGGGACATTCAATTGGTGATAGTGTTTTAAAAGAAGTTGCTAAACGTTTTAGGACATGTCTGTCACCGGCTATTCCTCTAGCGAGAATAGGGGGAGATGAGTTTGCGATCATAGTCCATAACCACACAGAGCAACAGCTATTGGATTTGTGTGAAACTCTATTTCGTATAACTGAAGAAGCATTTGTAGTAAATCAGCATAGCTTTTACTTATCTCTTAGTATAGGAATAGCAGTGTATCCGTTTGGAGGAATAAATACTACTACACTTTTACAACATGCTGATATTGCTATGTATAGTGCAAAGGAAAAAGGTAATAATGCTGTTTGCATGTATGACGAGACATTATCAAAAAAAATAACAAGACGATTACGATTAGAACAGGATTTACCGAAGTCATTAGAAAATAATGAGTTGTTTTTATTATATCAACCACAAGTTGACAGTAAGACTGGTATGGTTATTGGTGCAGAGGCTTTAATTCGTTGGCAACATCCAGAACTGGGACTTATTTCTCCTTTTGAATTTATACCTATCGCGGAAGAAACGTCGCAAATTATTCCAATTGGGAAATGGACGTTACAGGAAGCGTGTCGACAACTGAAAAAGTGGCATTCTGCAGGCTATGCAAATCTAAAAATGGGGATAAATTTATCAGCTATAGAGTTTGAACAGAAAGATTTTGTTCAAGCAATCATATCTACCATAGAAGAAGTAGGGGTACCTGCTAGTTCGATTGATTTAGAATTAACAGAGAGAATAGCAATGGTAGATGAAAAAGAAACCTTATCGAAGTTAAAAGCATTAAAATCATATGGTGTACATTTATCAATTGACGATTTTGGTACAGGGTATTCTTCATTAGCATATCTCCCTTTGTATCCAATCGATACCTTAAAAATTCCAAGAGAATTTGTTAATAGGATCGAAAATTCTACTGATGGAAATGAAATTATTCATACCATTATTTCACTAGCGCATACTTTAAACATGAAAGTGATCGCAGAAGGGGTGGAAACGAAGGAACAATTAACAGTGTTACAACGTAATGCATGTTATCTAATTCAGGGCTATTACTACAGTAAACCTGTAAGTGAAGATGAATTCATCAAGTTTTTAAGCACAATGTCGCGTCACCTTTTCTAAGAAAACCACAATCTAGATTTGTTCTTTGTTGAAATTATAACAAATAGAGGACAGCAAAGTAACTGTCAAAATGTTTTAGCATTTAATTTGGCTTAATAGGAAATTCTAATGAGCAAAGACCTTATCTGATTTTAGTTTTAGAAAGGAGAGAAGCGGATGGAGTCAATATGGCTAGAGTACGCTTGGGCATTATTAATTCTAATTGGATTAGAAGGATTGTTATCGGCTGACAATGCCCTTGTCCTAGCGGTTATTGCGAAACATTTACCCGAAGAAGAGAAGAAAAGAGCCATAAATTATGGAATCATTATGGCCTTTGTTTTTCGATTTGCAGCCCTGTTTGCGATTTCATTTATTGCAAATGTTTGGCAAATACAAGCAATAGGAGCGGCCTATCTTCTATATTTAGGATTGAAGCATGTCATTCAGGCGCAATTTGGAAAAGACAATCAAAATATTCATGAGGAAGATGAAAAGGAAGCGGCAGGTAAAAGCTACTGGTTCACAGTAGGAAAGATTGCATTAGCTGACCTTGCTTTCGCGATTGATTCAATATTAGCCGCAGTTGCTCTTGCTCTAGGGCTTCCGGATTCACCGCTTGACGATTTCGGAGGTATGGATGGAGGACAGTTCATTGTTGTACTTCTTGGTGGGATTGCTGGACTTATTTTAATTAAATTTGCGGCAACTTGGTTTGTACAATTACTTGAGAAACGGCCAGCATTGGAAACAACAGCATATGCGATTGTTGCTTGGGTTGGTGTCAAATTAGCTGTAATTACACTGGCTCATGAGGATATTGGTATTTTAGACCATGATTTTCCGCACAGTACAACTTGGACTTTAATCTTCTATGGAGTATTAGTTGCTATCGCACTAATTGGTTGGTTTGCACCGGGAAATAAGTCAGCCAAAAATAATCCCGAAAGATAATAAAAAGGTCAGAGCATTATGTGCTTTGTCCTTTTTAATGATAATTATATTGTGTATTTTTCGATTTAACGCTATAATTACAGTGTTAAAGATGGAATCGTGATATGACCTGTTATGAATCTATCATTTTATTTATGAATAAATGGATTGGTATTTTAGCAAGATGTGCTAATAAACTACTCCACCATGATGATAACGTGCCAAAAATGTGGTGCGTATATTTTCGTGGTGGAGTTTTTTTTATTCTCAAAAAGGGGGAGTAACCATGAACGACAGCATGGTTCATATTACAATTGACGGCAAAGAGTATAATGCTGAGCCTGGTTCAACTATACTGGGCATTATTAATGAGAACGGAATTGAACATCCACAAATTTGTTACGTGCCAGAAGTGGATCCTATTCAAACGTGTGATACTTGTATTGTAGAAGTTAACGGAAAGCTTGTGCGATCCTGTTCTACTGTAGTGACGAGCGGTATGAATATTGAGTTGTCCTCTATTAGTGCGAAGGCAGCACAACATGAGGCGATGGACCGTTTACTAGAAAATCATTTACTTTACTGTACGGTATGTGACAACAATAACGGGAATTGTAAATTGCATAATACGGCAGAATTAATGGAAATTGAGCATCAAAAATATCCTTACGAACCAAAAGTTGAGACAGGCGAAGTTGATATGTCCCATCCATTTTACCGCTATGACCCGAATCAATGTATCGCATGCGGTCAATGTGTAGAGGTGTGTCAAAACTTACAAGTAAATGAAACGTTATCTATTGATTGGGAGGCAGAGCGCCCGCGTGTTATTTGGGACGAAGGAGTAGATATTAACGATTCTTCATGTGTAAGCTGCGGTCAATGTGTAACAATTTGTCCTTGTAATGCATTAATGGAGAAATCGATGCTCGGTGAAGCTGGATTTATGACAGGGTTAAAACCGGATATTATGGGGCCTATGGTTGATCTTATTAAAGAGGTTGAACCTGGATATAGCGGTATTTTCGCTGTGTCAGAAGTAGAAGCTGCAATGCGCGACACTCGTACGAAGAAGGCGAAAACAGTATGTACGTTTTGTGGTGTAGGTTGTTCATTTGAAGTATGGACGAAAGGGCGCAAAATTTTAAAGGTGCAACCAACTTCTGAGGCACCAGTTAATGCAATTTCTACTTGTGTAAAAGGAAAATTCGGTTGGGATTTCGTTAATTCTGAAAAAAGACTTACGAAACCTTTAATTCGTAAAAATGGAGTGTTCGTTGAATCAACTTGGGAAGAAGCGCTTAATGTAGTGGCGAATAAATTGGGCTCTATTAAAGAAGAGTACGGTAAAGGTTCTATCGGCTTTATTTCTTCTTCTAAAATTACGAATGAAGATAATTATGTTATTCAAAAATTAGCGCGTCAAGTGTTCGAAACGAATAACGTTGATAACTGTTCACGCTATTGTCAATCACCAGCGACAGATGGATTGTTCCGTACAATTGGTATGGGCGGAGATGCAGGGACGATTAAAGATATCGCACAATCGGGTCTTGTTATTATCGTCGGTTGTAATCCAACAGAAGGTCACCCAGTATTAGCGACTCGTGTGAAACGTGCGCATAAACTTCACGGTCAAAAACTAATTGTTGCAGATCTTCGTAAAACTGAAATGGCAGAGCGTTCAGATATCTTTATTAGTCCAAAGCAAGGAACAGACCAAGTATGGTTAATGGCTGTTACGAAATATATGATTGATCAAGATTGGCACGATCAGCAGTTCATCGACGAGAATGTAAACTTCTTTGATGATTTCAAAGATAGTCTCGCGGAATATACGCTTGAATATGCAGAAGAGATTACAGGTATTTCAACAGAAACTCTCGTTAAAATGGCAGAAATGATTCGTGATGCAGATGGTACGTGTATTCTTTGGGGAATGGGTGTAACGCAAAATACTGGTGGTTCAGATACTTCCGCTGCAATTTCAAACTTACTTCTTGCAACAGGAAATTATCGCCGTCCAGGTGCTGGTGCATACCCGCTTCGAGGTCATAATAACGTACAAGGTGCTTGTGATATGGGAACACTTCCAGGCTGGCTTCCAGGATATCAGCACGTTACTGACGATGTAGAGCGTGCGAAATTTGAAATAGCTTACGGAGTAAAAATTGATAATAAACCAGGTCTAAATAACATTGAAATGCTTCACGCAATTGATGAAGGAAAAATGAAAGCTATGTATCTTGTTGGAGAGGATATGGCTCTTGTAGATTCCAATGCAAATCACGTACATGAAGTGTTATCAAGCCTTGAATTCTTTGTCGTTCAAGATGTGTTCCTTTCTAAAACAGCTCAATACGCTGATGTAGTATTACCAGCAGCGCCATCTCTTGAGAAAGAGGGTACTTTTACAAATACAGAACGTCGTGTACAAAGATTATATCAAGTACTTCCGGCGCTAGAAGATGCGAAACCAGACTGGTGGATCGTGCAGGCAATTGCTAATAAGTTAGGTGCAAACTGGAACTATAATCATCCAAGTGAAATCTTTGCTGAAATGGCGAGTTTATCACCACTATTCGCACACGCAAACTATGAAGTGCTTGAAGGGTGGAACAGTTTCCACTGGGGAAGTTTTGATGGAAGGAATACGCCGCTTCTATTCAAAGATGGATTTAACTTCCCAGACAAAAAGGCTCGTTTTGCGATAGCTGATTGGGTACGTCCTGCTGAATTCCCAGCAGAATACGATCTTCACATTAATAACGGTCGTATGCTGGAACATTTCCATGAAGGGAACATGACAAATAAATCAACTGGTATTCAATCGAAAGTACCAGGTGTTTTCGTTGAAGTTTCTCCAGAATTAGCAAGGGAACGCGGAGTGAAAACTGGTTCGTTAGTACGCCTTGTTTCTCCATTTGGAGCACTTAAATTACGTGCACTTGTAACAGATCGTGTAAAAGCGAATGAACTGTATTTACCGATGAATTCGACTGATAAAGAATCGGCAATTAATTTCTTAACAGGTCCTGCCGTTGACTTACGTACAAACACGCCTGCATATAAACAAACGAAAGTACGTATGGAAGTGTTAGAAGTAGAAGGTGAAAATCCGATGCCAAAAACGAACCCACGTAATAAAAAGCGCCATCCTCAAAAAGGTATTGAGGTAAATCGTAAGTGGGCTCGTCCAGGATACGTACACTTAACGGATAAAGTGAAACTTTAATCAGTGGGGGTTTTCTTTATCTCCCACTGATTATTAGCCTTCACCAATCGGGCTTTTACGGGCAGCCCAACCCCCACCTAACTTCTTTGCTTTCGTTGAATTTTGAGGTAGGGGTCTTACTGCCCGCAAATAGCGGGATAAATAGGGAGGAGAAAAGAATATGGCAGCACCTATTCAAGCGATCCACAAGCAGGAGCTAACTGAGGAAGAACTCAAACAACAAAAACTCGAAGATTTAAAAGAACTGCTAGCTAATAATGAAGATGCTTTAAATCAAATGTTTAATATAGTAGGTGAACTAAATGACATTGGGATGCTGGAAGCTGCAAATTCTATGCTGAAAGCGAAAGAACCAATCGCAAAAATTGTTCTAGGTCAAGTCACTCGTGAACCTGTTACAAATTTAATTAATAATATGATGGGCGCTGCAGGTGCTTTAACAGAACTTGACCCAGAACTTACGAAAAAGCTTATAGGTAGTTTATTAGTAGGGCTGGAAGAAGGTAATGAGCATCTGCAAAGTAATAAAAAGGTTGGGGTATTCGATCTTATGAAAGTACTGAAGGATCCAGATATTAATCGTGCTATCGGATTTGGTCTTCATTTCTTAAAAGGTATGGGTAAAGGGTTAAAAGAAGAATAGATAAGCAACAATAATAGTATTTCATATGTTGTTTGCGTACTTGAGATAATTGTACAAGATGATCCATTTCGTCTCATTATTAAATAGTTTAGGCGAAATGGTCATTTTGTTAAAATAGTTGTGATGGAATAACTAGGAAGGAATGAGAGTATGTCAAAAATGGTACATGAATTTAATGATATGATCCGAAAGCTTCGCAAAGAGTTGTTTGGGAAAGGACCGGAACGAATTCATACTGTATTTACTGAAAACATGGCGATTGCTACACTTTATGGGAATTTGACACCTACAGAGAAATTCATTTCGGGAACTATGGATGGTGCGGAAATGGTTCATATGGCTCGAACGAAAATGATTCAAGAAGTGTATGTGGCTAATCCTCATGAACATTTAGAAAAACTTGTTGGTGCGAAGTTAGTTCATCTGTTTTCTGATATGAAAGTAGATGAAGATATTGCAGTTTCCGTGTTTGTTTTTGATAAAAATATAACGTGAGAGAAGGATGCTCATCGTGAAATCGATTCAGGTGGAACGGAATATTTTCAAATATGAGCAAGGGGAATTTAAACATATAGAGGACAGCATTGTAACAGAGTTTCCTGTTACGGTTAAAATTAATGGCCAGGAATTTGTTACAATGGTTAGTACTCCGGAGTATATTGAAGATATGGTAATTGGCTTTTTAGCCTCTGAAGGCATTATCCGAAAGTATGAAGATATTGATGAAATATGGGTACAGGAAAAAGAAGGGTATGTACATGTAAAAACGATGAAAATCAATCCTTATTATCGTGACATGCAAAACAAACGTTATATTACTTCGTGCTGTGGAATGAGTAGGCAAGGATTTGTTTTTGCGAACGATGCGCTGACGGCGAAAGAGATGAGTGATATTCGTGTAAAGATCTCTGCCGAGGATTGTTTTCGGCTAATGAATGATATGCAACAATCTGCGTCTACGTTTCAACATACAGGCGGCGTTCATAATGCAGCTTTATGTGATGTGAGTGGAATTGTTTTAAGCCGCATGGATATAGGAAGACATAACGCTTTAGACAAAATTTACGGCTATTGCTTAAAAAATAACATTTCGATTGGTGATAAAGTTATTGTTTTTAGTGGACGTATCTCTTCTGAAATTCTATTAAAAGTTGCGAAAATTGGCTGTGAAGTAATATTGTCAAAATCAGCTCCAACTGAGTTAGCACTTGAGCTAGCGGAGCAGTTAGGGATTACTACAATAGGCTTCATTCGTAATAAATCTTTAAATATATATACGCATCCAGAGCGGATTATAAATATAAAATAAGTAGAAACGAGGCAATAATCATGAAATCTGTCACATTAGACAAATTAGAGCGTCCTTTAAAGGATTTACGTATTTCTGTCACTGATCGCTGTAATTTTCGCTGTCGATATTGTATGCCAGAAGAGATATTTGGTCGTGATTATTCTTTTTTGTCTAATGATAAAATTTTATCTTTTGATGAAATTGAAAGGATTACACGTATTTTCGTTTCTTTAGGTGTCAGAAAGTTACGTATTACTGGGGGAGAGCCTTTACTTCGAAAAGACCTACCTGAACTCATACAGCGGTTAAATGAAATTGATGGCGTAGAGGATATTGGTTTAACGACAAATGGATCATTACTTAAAAAATTTGCTCCAGATTTATATAAGGCGGGTTTATCTCGTGTGACAGTTAGTTTAGACTCATTAAATGAAGAGCGCTTCTCTTATTTAAATGGGAATAGAAGTAAAGTGAAAACTGTTCTTGCAGGAATACAGGCTGCAGCGGAAGCCGGAATGAAAATTAAAATGAACATGGTTGTTCAAAAAGGGAAAAATGAACAAGACATCGTTCAGATGGCAGAGTACTTTAAAGAGAATAAGCATATCCTTCGGTTCATTGAATATATGGATGTCGGTAATTATAACGGCTGGGAATTAGGCGAAGTAGTTTCTAAGCAAGAAATACTAAAGATGATTAATGAAGTTATGCCGCTTGAAAAAATTGAGGCGAACTATCCTGGTGAAGTTGCGACACGTTATCGCTATATCGGTAGTGATGAAGAAATAGGAATTATTTCATCTGTAACAGATTCGTTCTGCTCATCATGTACAAGAGCACGTATTTCCGCAGAAGGAAAATTGTATACATGTTTGTTTGCTTCTAAAGGAAACAATCTTAAAGAATTACTTCGCTCTGGATATACGGATGAGGAAATTACTAATGTTATTAGTGACATTTGGAATAATCGTTCAGACCGTTATTCAGATGAACGGTTAAGCGATACGAATAAAAAAACAATGCCGAAAATTGAAATGTCGCATATCGGTGGCTGAGAAACTACTATGAATGTAGACTCTCTTTGTTAACGTAAATAGTGGAAAGTGTGCAAGTTTTGTACACTTTCTATGAGTATAGTAAAAATGATGATTGATATTTCTGTAAGAGATATGCAGAGAGATTAAGCAGCATTCAAAAATCCTTACGATGTTAAGGGTTTTTGGTGCTGCTTTTTTTAGATGAGAAAAATGGAGGAATTAGTTATGGCATTTCATAAACCGGAACAAATTGCTGCGCTTGTGATTGAATCCGGTGTTCAAAAGGTAAGGCAACCGTTATCCGCAATGCTTATTCTTGGTTTTTTAGGAGGAGCATTCATTTCGTTAGGATTTTTACTTAATATTCGTGTTCTAGGTAATGTACCAGAGCAGTGGGGAAGTTTAGTCAATTTTATAGGAGGAGCGGTTTTTCCTATTGGACTTATGCTCGTTGTTTTAGCGGGAGGAGAATTAATTACGGGAAATATGATGTCGATGGCCATGGCACTGTATGCGCGGAAAATTTCATTGAAACATGTGTTACACAATTGGGCCTGGATTACTTTAACTAACTTCGTGGGTGCACTTTTCGTAGCGTATTGTTTCGGTCATCTTGGCGGGTTAACTGAGGGTGCGTATTTAAATAAGACGATAGCGATAGCTCAAGATAAGTTACATGAATCTTTCGGGAGAACGTTAATTTTAGCAATTGGTTGTAACTGGCTCGTTTGTCTTGCAATTTGGTTAGCTTACGGAACGAACGATTTAATTGGGAAGATTGTTGGAATTTGGATTCCGATTATGGCTTTTGTCGTAATTGGATTTCAGCAAGTAGTAGCAAATATGTTTGTCATTTCAGCCGTTATTTTTGCCGGGCATCTTACGTGGATGGATCTTGCTAAAAACTTTGTGCCTGTCTTTATCGGAAATGTAATTGGAGGAGCTGGATTTGTTGGATTCGCTTATTTTTCTTGTTATCAGAAACAAAGTGCTACCGAAAAAGATGTATTGAAAAAATAATAGTAATTGAAGCGGATTTTCTAAATGAAAGGAAGGCTACCTCATGATAGAACGGTATTCACGACAACAGTTGTTCACTCCTATTGGAAGTAAAGGCCAAGAGAAGATTAGAAATAAGCATGTGTTGATAGTCGGGGCAGGTGCATTAGGAAGTGCAAGTGCGGAAAGCTTTGTGCGTGCAGGTATCGGGAAATTAACGATTATTGATCGCGATTACGTAGAATGGAGCAATTTACAGCGGCAACAACTTTACGCTGAACAAGATGCGATAGAAAAGTTGCCAAAAGTAATCGCAGCGCAGAATCGTTTAAAACAAATCAATTCAGACGTGCAAATTCAAGCTCTTGTAATGGATGCAAGAGTAGATAATATGGAATCTTTATTGGACGGTGTTGATGTCATTATTGATGCCACAGATAATTTCGATATTAGGTTCGTGATCAATGACTTATCACAAAAATATAATATTCCTTGGATTTACGGTTCTTGTGTCGGAAGTTATGGCATGAGCTATACAATTATTCCGAAGAAAACACCGTGCTTACATTGTGTGTTGAAAAGTGTTCCTGTTACAGGGGCGACGTGTGACACAGTTGGAATTATTAGTCCTGCCGTTCAAATCGTCGCAGCATACCAAGTAGCAGAAACATTCAAAATTTTAGTAGAAGATTACGAAGCAGTTAGGAAAACATTTTTAATGTTTGATATATGGAGTAATCAACATCATTCTATTAAACTAGGGAAAATCAAAACGGAAGACTGCCCTTCGTGCGGAACAAATAGAACTTATCCTTATTTATCATACGAAAATCAAACGAAGACAGCTGTTTTATGCGGAAGAAATACAGTTCAAATTAGACCGGCGCATAATAGTCATTACAACTTTGGTGAGTTAGAAAAAGTATTAAAGAACCACGGGAAAGTAGATCGAAATCCATATTTGCTATCTTGCCAACTAGACGATTACCGCATGGTCATTTTTCAAGATGGTCGTGTATTTATTCATGGAACGAATGAAATCCCAAAAGCGAAACAACTATACTATCGGTTATTAGGCTAATAGAAAGGGATTGGTAATGATGGAAAGAAGAGTGCCAATTACAGTTGAAGAGGCTGTCCGTAAAGTAATGGGATTTGCTAATTGTGGTGTAAAAGAACTAGTACCACTTGAATTAGCATACGGGCGAACATTAGCAAACGATTTAGTAGCTGATCACGATGTTCCTTCCTTCGATCGCTCGCCATATGATGGATTTGCTATTAGGGCTGAAGATACTTTACGAGCTAGTCGTGAGAATCCAATTGTATTTGAAGTCATCGGTGAAATTGGAGCAGGTTCCGTATTTCCTACAGAGGTAGGGGCATTCCAAGCAGTTCGAATTATGACGGGGGCACAAATTCCGAAAGGGTGTAACGCGGTCGTCATGCTAGAACTGACTCGTCATCGTCAATATGAGAATATCGGAAAAAGTTATATGGAAGTGAAACGCTCATTTAAAGAGGGGGACAATATTTCCTTTCAAGGTGAAGATGCACGTAAAGGAACCGTTCTCGTAAAAAGAGGTTGTTACATTAACCCAGGTATTTCAGCTCTTCTTGCTACATTCGGTTATAGCGAAGTGCCAGTTGCGAAAAAGCCAGTCATTGGAATATTAGCGACTGGAAGTGAACTTCTCGATGTAAATGAAGAACTACAACCTGGGGAAATTCGAAATAGTAATACGTACATGATATCGTCTCAAATTCGAAGAGCAGGTGGAAGAGTAAAATACTTCGGGAAGTTTAGCGACGATTTTCATACGTGCTACGAAGCAGTGAAAAAAGCGTTAAGAGAAGCTGATATGTTAATTACAACTGGTGGTGTTTCAGTAGGCGACTATGACTATTTGCCAGCTATATATGAAAAATTAGGCGCATCAGTTCTTTTTAATAAAGTAGCCATGCGGCCGGGGAGTGTCACGACTGTAGCGCAATTAAAAGGAAAATTATTATTCGGATTATCAGGTAATCCTTCTGCTTGTTACGTAGGTTTTGAATTATTCGTAAAACCTAGCATTCGTACGTATATGTTTAGTGAAAAGCCGCATGTAAAGCGAGAAAAAGCAATACTCGGAGAAGATTTTCTAAAACCTAATCCATTTACAAGATTTGTACGAGCAAAGCTGAAATATAACGAAGGACAACTAATCGCTTATCCTTCAGGATTTGATAAATCTAGTTCCGTTTCTTCATTAGCGGAATCAAATATTTTTATCGTACTACTAGGCGGAACGAGAGGATATAAGAAAGGAATGTTTGTAGATGTTCTCTTATTAGAAGATAACGAAGGTAGTGAATGGCCTTGGACATTCCGTAAAGTGGGGAGAGGTTTTGATGGGACAAGTACTATTTGAAATTGTAGATAATCCGATTGTAGTTCAAGAAGTAACGAATAAAGTAGTAAGACGCGAAGCGGGAGCCATTACAACTTTTATTGGAACTGTAAGAGAATTAACGAAAGGAAAACGAACGTTACACCTTGAGTATGAAGCATATAAACCGATGGCAGTAAAAAAGCTTGCTGAAATTGGAGAAGAAATTAAGAAAAAGTGGCCAGATGCGAAAATAGCAATTAAGCACCGAGTAGGGCGACTAGAAATAATGGATATCGCCGTTGTCATTGCAGTATCGTCTCCGCATCGTAAAGTGGCGTATGAAGCGAATGAATACGCAATCGAACGTATAAAGAGAATTGTCCCAATTTGGAAAAAAGAATTTTGGGAAGATGGAACGGAGTGGATTGGAGATCAACTTGAAAATACTTCATATCCAGAAGGAAAACCAGAGAAAGAAGAATGAGAGAATGATAACAATTTTACTGTTCGCAAATTTACGAGAAGAAGTCGGCTTAGAGAGATTAGTAATAATAGAAAAACGAGAGATGAATGTTCATCAATTGAAAAAATGGCTGAAAGATAACTATCAATTACAGACGCTAGATAAAGTTATGATTGCGATTAATGAAGAATTTGTAACGGACGAAGAAATCGTAAAAGCTGGAGATACCGTCGCGTTTATCCCGCCTGTAAGTGGGGGTTAATTCTTCCAGTTTGAATATTTCATCTTTCATACGTTAAGGAGGATCATTATGAGTGAATTTTCGCATTGGAATGAAGAAGGAAGAGCTAAAATGGTTGATATCTCTCAAAAAGACATTTCAACACGCACAGCTATTGCGCAAAGTACAATTTCTTTATCAAATGAATTATTCCAAGCAATTCAAAGTGGTGGATTGAAAAAAGGTGACCCGCTCCAAGTAGCACAAGTTGCTGGCATAATCGGTGCTAAAAAAACAGCGGATATTATTCCGATGTGTCACCCGATATTAATCCAAGGAACTGATTTTACGTTCCATTATGAAAAGAAAACCGATGGCTATGAGTTGATAATACGAGCGACAGTAAAATGTAGTGGGAAAACAGGTGTAGAAATGGAAGCATTAACTGCCGTAACGATTGCAGCTCTTACTTTTTACGATATGTGTAAAGCTGTTGATAAAACGATGGTTATGAAAGAAACATATTTAGTACAAAAAACGGGTGGGAAAAGCGGAGGCTTTTTTCACAAGGTAAAATAATTACAATGGAAGGAATGTGTATGATGATTACTCACGAACAGATTATGAACGCTTTAAGCCATGTAGAAGATCCAGAGTTACACAAAAGTATTGTGGAATTAAACATGGTTAGAAATATAAAAATTGATGGTACAGAGGTTGGGCTAGAAGTAGTTTTAACAATTCAAGGTTGTCCGTTGAAAGCAAAAATACAACAAGATATTGAAGACTCACTTCGAAACATTGGAGCGTCGAAAGTTTCCTTAACATTTGGCTCAATGACACCAGAAGAACGTGCGGCATTAACAGCGTCTTTAAAGAAAGAAGCTAGAACGGAAACAGGAATGCCTAGTATGCTTCGACCTGATTCTGGTGTGCGTTTTATTACTGTAACGAGCGGAAAAGGGGGAGTCGGGAAATCAACTGTGACGATTAACCTTGCTACTGCGTTAGCTCGTATGGGGAAAAAGGTTGGAATTTTAGATGCAGATATATACGGGTTCAGCATCCCTGCTATGATGGAAACGAATGAAAAGCCAACGATGATCGATCAAACCGCGATTCCAGTCGTTAGTCACGGTGTTAAAATTATGTCGATGGGATTCTTCACAGAAGGAAACAACCCAGTCATGTGGCGCGGACCGATGTTAAACAAATGGATACAAAACTTCCTTGCGAACACGCACTGGGGAGAATTAGACTATCTTCTTCTAGATTTACCACCTGGAACAGGAGACGTTGCCATTGATGTCGCTGCAATGATTCCACAAGCGAAGGAAATTATCGTTACGACGCCTCATAACGTAGCTTCATTTGTCGCGTCTAGAGTAGGAGTAATGGCAAAACATACGAAACACGATATTTTAGGTATCGTTGAAAATATGGCATATTATGAGGAGCAGGATGGCTCAAGAAACTATCTCTTCGGCAAAGGCGGTGGTGAAATGTTAGCAGAACAACTGCAAACAGAAGTAATTGCCCAAATACCGTTTGCGAAGCGTGAAGAGAATGGTGGTTCATGTGTATATGACGAAGATTCGCTCGTTGGGGAGATTTTTACTTCTTTAGCGGAGGATATTATTTATAAAGGATAGGCTGATATAAAAGTGGGATACATAGCACGTATGTATCCCACTTTTATTTTTAATGGAGTTATTTCAACAGTTTTAAAGGTTATATTTAAAACTGCAATAACTTCGAAACTATTTGTGGAATTTGATTTGCTTGAAACCATAGTAAGTACAACATGCATACGTCTTTCATGCGCCTTGATGCTTAAAACATTCGTGCCAATACGCATAATAGACACTTCTTATAGATCTATATATCCGGTGTTCTAGAGCTAATAAACGGTTATGAAGAGAAAAAAGGTCTTATGCTCACTTTATCTTTTGGTTTTAATCAATGGGACGAGGAAAAAATAAGCCCTGACCGCTTCTAAATATGGCTGGAGCTTCTCTTCAGGCTAAAAAGAAAGCTTTTAATCTATTTATATAGAAAAAACAAACCTCTCCGCAAGCAGAGAGGTTTGTTCATGAAACTAACTCAAATGGCTTATTGTAATAATTTAGAAACCATTTGTGGAGTTTGGTTTGCTTGAGAAAGCATGCTGATACCAGCTTCGTTCAAGATTTTGAACTTAGTCATTTCAGACATTTCTTTCGCCATGTCAGCGTCTTCTACTTGAGAAGCAGCTGAAGCCATGCTAGATTGTTGGCTCTTAAGGTTGTTTACGTTAAAGTCTAGACGGTTTAATGTAGCACCTAGAGTTGCGCGGTTTGATGCAATTGTTTCTAGAGCTGAATCAATAGATGAAATTGCATTAGATGCATTAGGTTTTGTTATCTTAATATCTAATTTGTCTGCTGCTTTAGGCTCTGTACCGAAAGCAGTTTTGATAGCCGCTGCATTTTTAAAGTTTGCAGTTGTCTCAGCAGTTTTAATTGCTGTTTCAATTGCTTCAACTTTAGTAGTACTCATTAGACCTTTAATTTTTTCGAAATTCTCTTTGAAGTCTGCAACCATAGCTTTGATTTCGCCTTCTGTAGATGCTTTTTTACCGCCACTATCTGTTTCTAATAGTTCGTCGAAAGCACCTTTTGCACCAGCAATTTCAGTAGCTAAAGGAGTAATATCTGTATCTTTAAGCTCTTTTTTAATAGTTTCAGTTTTTGAACCACTAATTGATAAATCGTTAAGTTGTAATGTTTCAGTAGATACATTTGATAAATTAATATTAATTTGTTTGCTAGTATCAGCATTGTCTAAAGTTTGAATTGCGATAGAACCTTTAGAGCCATCTAGTAATTTTTGATCGTTGAACTCAGTATTTTTAGAAATGTAATCAATTTGGTCTTTTAACGCACTAAACTCTTTGTTTAATGCATCTTGGTTTTCTTTTATATTTGTACCATTCGCAGATTGGTTAGCGATATCGCGCATACGAAGTAAGATGTTAGATACTGAGTTCATTGCTGAGTCAGCTGTACGGATTAAAGAAATACCGTCTTGTGTGTTGTTAGCTGCAACACCTAATCTGCTTTCACGTGCACGCATACGAGTTGCGATAGCAAGACCTGCTGCATCGTTAGAAGCGTTGTTGATACGTTTACCGCTTGATAAACGGTCCATAGCGTTACTCATTTTAGCTTGGTTTTGACGCATGTACTCTTGCGTACGCATGCTATTAATGTTTGTATTGATTCTCATGTGAAGAACCCCCATTTTTTTATATTGACTTTTCTGCAAATTGAAAAACGGTAATATGCGAAAAAAATCGATTTCGAATTTATTGTAAGTCTTGCTATATCAAGTTTCAACTGAAAATTTGAATTAATAAATATAAAAAAATAACAGTTTAACAATTTAGTTGTTTTTTTATTGCAAAGGATTATTGCAAACTTTTTTAAAAAACTCTAATATTAGATTATCTTTGTTTATCGAAAAGGTGATATTATGGTAGTTGGAAATATAGTAAAAGAGGTTCTTGCATATAAAAAAGGACAAATTCAGCAAAAGTTAAGTAGTCCGCAGGCGTTCGTTAGTAGTCGTTTTCAAGATCAATTGCAAAGTGAACCTGCGAAGGAGACGAAGGTTACTCCGCAAACGGCAAAAGTAGAAGGCCGGTACAATCTACGAAAATAGAAACGGTTGTTAATAAACCAGTAGAGCCTAAGGTAGAGGAAACGAGTAAGCTTGAGGAGACGGAGAAAGCTGAAACGAAGAAAGTAGATGAAGTACAAGTCGCGCAAAAAGAGTTTGAGCGACGTTTCCCAGAAACGAAAAATGAGCCTGCTGATACGTGGGGATTAACGAATAAGTATAATATTCAGAAAATACGTTCTTCAAATGAAGGTAAGTATGAGGATATTATTGATCGCGCTAGTCATACATACGGAATTCCGAAAACGTTAATTCAAAAAATGATTGAAGTAGAGTCTAATTTTAATCCGAAAACGGTGTCACATGCAGGGGCGATGGGACTTATGCAGCTTATGCCAGCGAATGTGAAAGAGATGGGGATAAAGAATCCATTTTCACCAGCTGAAAGTATTGAGGGCGGTGTGAAAGAGTTAAGCGGTTATTTAAAGAAAAATAACGGTGATCTCGTATTAGCGCTTGCCTTATTCAAACGAGTATGAACGGTCTTTATATAGGTTCTATGGGTATGATGAATTACATGCAGCATATTAATGTTCATTCGAATAACGTTGCAAATGCCCAAACGACAGGATTTAAAGCAGAAAACATGACTTCTAAAGTATTTGATGTGCAAGACACATATCGCCGCGGAGATGGATCGGCGACAAATATCGGTTCGGTCGATTACGCCGTAGTACCAGCTGCGACGCATGTGAACTTAGTACAAGGAAATGTACAAATGACAAATAGTGCTACAGATTTCTTTTTAGACGACGGTGCGGCTGGCACATCATCATTTTTCGTTACATCTAAAAATGATGAAACATTTTTAACGAGAGACGGTAGTTTCACATTAAATAGTGATCGTTATTTACAAACAGCATCTGGTGCTTTCGTAATGGGTGAGAATAATGAACGTATTCGTATTCCAGAAGGAGCAAAGGTAGCTGTACAAGCAGACGGTACATTATACGATGAAGTAACACAAAATAATATTGGCCGCTTGCAAACGAAAACAGTAGATGCAGAAACGAATGCTCGCCTTGTGCAACGAGAAAATAAAAGTTTTACACTAGCAGAAGGTAACCTCGCTGATTTACCGAATGGAACAGGGATTGTGAAAAATCATATGCTAGAAAATTCAAATGTAGATATGACGAAAGAAATGGCAGATCTTATGACAAATCAAAAAATGATTCAAGCATCGCAGCGTATTATGACTTCGTTTGATAAAATTTATGAAAAAGAAGCAAATGAAATATTGAGATAAGGGACTCCCGATAGCGGGAGTCTTTTTTGTTGTTGCATTTATTTCAGTAACATCATAAAATGATATTGATAATCATTATCAATAATTTGTTATAAAAAATACAAGATGTGATGGTAGTAACTATTGCTTAACTAGGTAAATTAAAAATAAGGGGAAGGTGTGTACATATGTCTACAAAAAAACAACTTTGCATTGGGTTATGTTTAATTTCTAGAAAGAAAGAACAAGAGAATAAGTTTGATTCAGGAATCGATGAACAAGTAGAGTTAGCACAACTGGCAGAGAAGGCTAAGTTAGATTTTGTTTTTAAAGCGGATTATTTAGTGGCACATCCAGATTTAATTGCACGTAATAAGGGGAATGTAATTTTAGATCCAACATTACTTTTTACCGCTATTGCTTATGCGACAGAAAAAATTGGAGTCGTTACGACCGCTTCAACATCATTTTATCCACCATATATACTAGCGAGGCAACTACAATCTTTAAATTGGATTAGTAACGGCCGAGTAGGTTGGAACATTGTCACATCCATTGACGGTGCTGAAAACTTTGGTGAGACAGGGATGCCACCATCTGAAGAGCGATACGCGAAAGCGGCAGAATGTACAGATTTAGTAAGAAAACTTTGGAGGAGCCATCCTTATGAAGTTTTAAAAGAAGACAACGCAGGTGTAATTAGAGAAATGGTACAGCCAATTGAGCATAGTGGTGAACACTTTGAGGTGAAAGGTCCACTTAATATCCCTCAGCATATTTCTGGGGAAATGCCTTTATTTCAAGCGGGTGCTTCAGAATCTGGCCGGAATTTCGCTGCTTCTGTTGCGGATGCAATTTTCGCCGCGATGCCAGATGTAGAATCAGGAATCGAACTTCGTCAAGATTTAAGAAGAAGAGCAGAAAAGCATGGCCGAAAGCAAGATGATATACGTGTATTGCCTGGTTTATATTTCTTTATTGGTGATTCATATGAAGAAGCACTAGAAATGCACAGGCAAGCTCATCAACATCTTACGAGGGAGAAGAGATGCGCTTTACTCGAAATGGTTCTCGGATTAGATGTTAGAGGGATTCCATTAGAAAGTAAGATAACTGAACATATGCTTCCAAGCAGGGATCAAACTGTACGTAGTAAAACGCATGCCGAATTATTAAGGAATTTCATCATTAAAAATGAACCAACTGTTGAGCAAATACTAGAACGACCAGAAGTTGTTGGCTCTGCTCATTGGGTTGCTATTGGTACACCACAAGACGTTTGTAAGCAAATTATGGATAGGTTTGAAGCAGGGGCACTAGACGGATTTATTGCAATTCCAGGGGGGCCTCCAAAATCATTGGATTTATTCTTTAGTGAAGTCATTCCTTTATTCGTGAGAGCAGGTGTATTTAGAGAAGAGTATACAGGTTCAACTTTACGTGAGCATTTGGAGAGTAATATATCAAATTGTTTGCAGTTAAAATAATAGGAACATTATGTACAAAAAGCCTTTTAAAAAAGGCTTTTTTATTTCGGGTTGAAAATTCAGAATTATCAATTGACTTATAGAGACTTCTTTTTTATATTAGTAGGTATAACAATAACTACTAATGTAAAGTGAGATCATCGTTTTGAGAATAGAGCTATATAGATTGTGAGGGATTGCCGATGGATGAGATTATTAAGGAATTGCAAAAGCTAGGTTTTTCCCAATATGAATGTAAGGCGTATATTGGCCTATTAAAACATTATCCAGCAACAGGTTATGAAGTTAGTAAACAAACAGGAGTACCACGTTCGATGATTTATGAGGTACTTGGCAAGCTGATGGATAAAGGCGCAGTGCATTTAGTTCCTTCTGAACCAGTGAAATACGTACCTGTAGCAGCTACTGAATTAATGGATCGAATGCGAAAAGATTTTGAAAGATCCTTTGAATTTTTAGATCAAAAATTGAATTGTTTAGAACAAGAACGACAAATAGATGTAATTTCGCATATTCGCTCAAATGATCGTGTTTTAAAAGAAATATGCAATATAATTAATAGAGCAAAGGAAGAGTTATGGATTTCTGTATGGGAAGATCAAGTACATGAAATTGAACCGCTTATTCATAAAAAGGAAGCGGAAGGAGTACATATATTTTCAATCTTATTTGGTGCCCCAGAAACAAAAATAGGAACGACGTTTCATCATAACTATATGACGCCTCACGTTGTTGAAAAGAGAATGGGTGGTCATTTAACCGTAATCGCGCGTGATGGAGAAGAAGTATTAATTGCTAATTTCTCAAATGATAGTACTTCATGGGCTGTTACAACGTATGACCCGGCTTTAGTTCTCGTTGCTACAGAGTATGTGCGGCACGACATTATGGTGGAAGAGATTACGAAAGAATTTGGAGCTGATAAATTAGATACGTTATGGCGCGAAAATATAGATTTAGTTCATGTCGTAACAGGAAAACGTAGTATGGAAGAAATGGAGGGAGAGAAAGGTGAATAAAGCTCAGGCACATATGACATTGCAGAGCGATGATACATTTCAACAAGGTGTAAAGGATTGTTTACCAACTGTATTTGGATATTTGAGCATTGGTATAGCCGCGGGTGTTATTGCAAAAACAGCTGGTTTTTCCATTATAGAAATTGCCTTTATGTCCACTTTAATTTATGCAGGTTCTGCTCAATTTATATTAGCAGGTATGTACGCAGCTGGTGCTCCTGCTTCGGCAATCATTTTTACCGTATTTTTTGTTAATCTACGGCACCTTTTAATGAGCGCTGCGCTTGCACCCTACTTCACGAAAATTCCTCTATTTAAAAACTTAATAATTGGTTCGCAAATTACAGATGAAACTTTCGGCGTTGCAGTGCAGCACGCAGCGCAAAAAGGTTATTTAGGTGAAAGGTGGATGCTAGGACTAAACGTAACAGCATATTTAAATTGGATTATCGCTACAATTATTGGCGGACTCTTTGGTGAATGGATACCAGATCCTCATACGTATGGGATGGATTATGCCTTACCAGCAATGTTTATTGGATTATTTGTTCTCCAGCTGATAAGTAGTAAACCGAAACTAGCAATTCATCTTACTGTTGCGATTGTAGCTATTATTATTGCATACGTTTCACACTTGTTTATGCCAGATAGCATAGCAGTTATTATCGCAACGCTGTTAGCTGCGACGATTGGAGTGGTGATTGAGAAATGGAAATGAGATTAGACGTATTATTACTTTTACTAGCAGCAGGAGCAGTTACACTTGTGCCTCGTATATTACCTCTTCTCGTATTTAGCAAATTGCAAATTCCAGATTGGGGCTTAAAATGGTTAAATTACATACCGATTGCGATATTAGCAGCACTGTTAGCGCAAGTATTATTTATGCATGAGACAGTGCAGTGGGATTATATCATTGCGGCAATTCCGACATTTTTCGTAGCGATATATACTCGTAGTTTATTAGGAACAGTATTAACAGGAGTCATTGTAATTATTTTGTTACGTTTATTTTTCTAAAAAGGATTCAGCTCATATAATAGCGAAAGGTGTAATAACATGAAATATATAGGGGTGGTGTTATGATACTTTTAACGATAGGAGCAATTTTATTAACGTTATTTATTTTCTTTATTATCGGCTTCATTACGTTTATGATGTTTGTGGATAAGGCGACACCTCAAATTTATTACACACCTTGTGAATCAGTGACAGTGAAATCTAAAGGTAAAAATAGAAGGAAGAAAAGTTGATGTCATGCTTTTCTTCCTTTTCTTTTACATTCCTGAAAGAACTAACAACAATAACCCAAATAGAAAACTAATAAAGGAAAGGAAACCGATAGATATGGAAAAAATACGATTGTTCTTCCATTCGCGTGCGAAAACGATAAAGCCTAAAACGCAAAGGAAAAACCAGATAGGTAGAAACATAAATCGACTAACTTTCTCAGGTAGTAATGAATAAAAATTTGTTAAATATAATATCCAATTAGCAAAAAACAAAGTGCATACGATGAATGATTGTAAGTAGGGACGTTTTAAGAATGTCCCTTTTTTAACGTTTATAAAAATGAGAGCTAATGCTGAAAGAAAGGGAATTATTATGAAAATGAGTAATAGTAATGTTAGTGACATCTGAAGCTCCTTTATAAAATTGTCTTCACAAGAAACGAATCTATTATTTTGTATGCTTGCTTTGTAGATTCCTTGTTATATTTTTCAGTGTATGGATTTAAAAATCCATGTTCACCTTGTAGTTGTTTTATTTCTAATAAAGGATTATCTTGTTGCTGTAATGTTTTCGTTAAGGAGGATACTGAAAAACTAACTTCTTTTTCAGGGAAAATCAGTAATGTAGCACACGTAGGTTTCATGTGAACATAATCGCGTATACGAGAACTGTAACAACCAATAATAAAATCTATTCTAGGATTGTTACTACAGAGCCAGGCAATGGTCGCTCCAACGCTAAAACCGATAAGTCCGATATGTGTGTAACTATTGGAAAGATTAGTAACGAATTCTTCAATTTGTTTTTTTCCATTATCAAATCCAATTTGATTCATAAAATGTTGGTATGCTTTTTCTTCATCACTATAATGAAATGCACTTTGTAATTGTAGAAGGTTAGGACAGAATACATCTATATGAGATGTAGTGAAGTGGTCAATAACATGATGCATATGATCGTTCACACCGTATATTTCATGAACAGAAACGAGAGCTAATTTTTTCTTCATAGTTACAAGGTCTCTCTTTGAAACGTATATTCTTTTTCTACAAGGCAAATTCGTAGATGAAAGTTTTCATACCATTGTTCGCGTCCTCTATTTTTCGCGCCTATATGTAAGGAGTTCATTTTCCAGTTTTCAATTGCTTCAAGTGATTCCCAATAAGAAATTGTAATTCCCAGGCCAGATGAATCACGTGAGCTTTCTACACCTATAAATCCAGGTTGCTGTTTTGCAAGTTCCTCCATCTTTTCGGCAACTGTACTATAGTCTGTTGTGTCATTTGATAGTTTAGAAGTAAAAATAACTGCATAATAAGGACTAGTTTTTTGTGGAGTATTCTCCATACAGTTTCCCCCTTTAAAATCAGTTCATAATTTAATTTTAGCATGTAATAAAAAGAAAAGAAGCACGAGGCTATTTTTCTTTATTTAGGTCGTGAATTTTAATCCAACATATATTTTTTACTTGATTATAATTTCAATAATATAACAATTTTTATATTACTGAAATTACATATAAAGATGTATAAAAATAGAAAAAATAAGAAAATTTGTTAACAAAAAGTAATATGTATATTAGAATAATAGATATAAAGTATATTAGGAAAATATATTAGAAAAATATATTAAAAATTGTAAGTAAGGAGGTGAGCTTACTGTACAGCAGGATGAAAAAAAATAAGAAAGTATTAAATGTACTTATAGTTGTTACGAGTTTATTTTTATTATTATCCCAATTATAGTTATTAAGTCCAATTGATACGGTAAAGGCAGCAGTTACAGATGCAGAAGGGTTTGATTCACCGACTTATCAATCTATTCATAAAGGTGATATGTATTCTACTGGAAATGTGAATTTAGGTATTAAAGCTACTGAAGCTCAGAAGAATACGGTATTGTACTCGGATATAGCATATATTTACGGGACAACACCAAATGGTTATGTTCGTGAATTAATTGATGTAGATGATGATCCGACAACTACAAATTCATCTAAGGCATACATTCCTGTTCCAGAAGATGCTGAAATTGAATGGGCTGGACTATATTGGAGTTCAACACGTTACGAATTAACGCAACAGCAGTATGTAGCGCCAGTTAAGTTTACTACTCCAGTAGGAGATAGTTTTCAAGTATCACCAAGTTTTACGTACTATGGAAGTGGCTTACTTTATGGTTTCGGTATTGATGGCACTTATTATTCCAATTATGCAGATGTTACACAACTTTTGAAGTCGTCTAATTCAAAAGGAGGGAGCTATACTGTAGCGAATATTCCGTATCCGAATACAAAGCTTGCATATAGTTCGGGGTATTATTCTTTTGCTGGTTGGTACATGCTAGTTATTACGAAAGATAAGTCAAAAACAAGAAAAGCATTTACTGTTTATGATGGTGGACTGAAAAGAGCTACTGGATCCGGTGAGAAAGAGTTTACTGTGAAAAACTTTATTGCATCAAAAGTTGGAGATTTAGATCCAAAAGTTTCTGTTTTCGCTGTTCAAGGTGATAGATATTGGAAAGGTGATAAACTTTTTGTCCATACAGATAATACTTGGAAGGAAGTTACTGATAAGCTGAATCCAACAGGTAATATATTTAATTCCACTATTTCTGAATATGAGGAACATATGCGTGATAAATATCCTGGTACATTCAATCCAGATTATAAAAATAATTTGGGGATTGATGCAGATTTAATTAAGTTACCAGCAGGATATATTAAACCAGAACAAAATGAAATACGTTTGAAAGCTGCTACATCTGGTGATGACTACGTATTAAACACATTAGCCTTTGCAGTAAATGCAACAGCACCAGAGCTTGATATCGAGAAATCAGTAGTTAATGTAAAAGAAAAGTACGAACCAGATGAAGAAGTCGTATATCGATTAAAAGTAAAAAATATTGAGCCGAATTCGAGTGCGGTTGATACGAGGGTTGAGGATGTGCTAGATCCTCGTTTAGAATATGTGCCCGGTTCAGCGAAAATTATTTCTGGTCCGAATGCAGAAAATCAAACAGATCAAGAGAAGGATGATTTAATTGATTATGATGCGAAGACGAGAAAGTTATCGATGAGAATTGGTGAAGGGGCAAGTGCAACAAAAGGCGGAATTTATACTGATAAAACTCTTGAAACGATTGTGGAATTTAAAGCAAAAGTAAAGGGAGAGAAGATAGAAAGTGAAATTCCAAATATCGCTGTTGTTCAAGGGATTGATGAGTTAACAGGAAGTAAGATCGAAGCCAATGATTCTAATAAAGTAGTAGTGAAAGTAAAACCGGAATTAAAACGGAAAGGCAAGTTGCAAACAGAAAAGCTAGCGAAAGATATAAATGGTGGAACTCTTAAAGTAGGGGATAAACTAGAATATACAATTATAGCAAAAAATAGTGTGCAAGATTCTATTTTAAAATCTGTCAAAATAACTGATCAACTTCCTGAAGGTGTAGAATATGTTCCAAATACATTGAAGGTAAATGGAAAGGACCAAACTGATGAGGAAGGTGATGATAGTGCACATATAAAAGAAAAAAATATTTATGCGTATATTGGTGACCTTAAAGGTAATGAAGAAAAGACAATTACATTTGAAGTAGTTGTAAATCTAGAAATGGTAAATAAGAAAATAAAAAACGTAGCGGTAGTTGAAACACCTAGTTTGCCAGAAAAAGAGATGCCAGAGGTTGAAGTAGTAGTCGATCCGTTGTATGGACAACTAGAGAGCGATAAAGAAGTGGTTGGCGTAGTTGATGGTAAAGTGCATGTAAATGATGAGATAGAATACAAGATTACAGTTCGTAACAAAGTGGAACATGGACTTGTAAAAAACATGCGTCTTACAGATACACTTCCAATAGGATTACAATATGTTGAAGGCAGTATGAAAGTAGATGGACAACCGGTAACAGATGCAACGGATGAAGATGCAGGATCTTATGAACAAAACATGGTGAAGGTAAACTTTGGTGATGTAAGTGATACGAAAGAAAGAATTGTTACTTTTAAGGCAAAAGTTACGCAAGAATCGTTAAAAACGAAAGAGGTTGAAAATATAGCGGTTGTGGAAGGAAAAACACCTGACGGTGAAGATTTACCACAAGAAAAACCGAATGTAAAAACGAAAGTGGAAGCGAAGGACCCAAAGGTAACAAAGACGATTTCTGATACAGATGAAAAAGAGGTAGAAAAGGCAACTTTACAAAGTGAAGGTGAAGAGTTTACGTGGCATGTAAACTATGATTTTGGTAATGATGTAGAGAATCTTGAAAAAATAGTATTACAAGACGATGTAGAAGATAGTTTAACGCTTTTACAAGTACGACTTGTAAGTAGTGATGGTGAAGAAATAAAAGTCATTCCGGAAATCGATGAGCGAGTAAAGAAAGTGAAAATCGAGTTACCGAAGCGAGAAGGCAATTATAGTTATCTTGCAAATCAAACGTATACGATGCATATTAAATCCAAATTGGATGCTAACTTAAGTGTAGAAGATATAGAGAGATATACTACAAAAGGTGGCATACCCAATAAAGCAGATTTATTGTTTGACCATAAGAAAGTCGTATCAAATGAGGCATTCGTAGTACCGCCGTCATTAGGGGGAATTGAGATTGAGAAAGTAGATGCGAAAGATGAAAATCTCAAATTAGAAGGCGCAGTATTTGAAGTGATAAATAAAAATGGAAGTGTAGTAGCTAAATTAACAACAGATAAAAATGGTATGGCGATTTCTAGTCCATTAATAGTTGGAACATATACATTAAAAGAAGTGCAAGCACCAATAGGATACATGCTTATGAAAAATCCAATTGAAATTAATGTAACCAACGACGTACATACACAGAAAATAAGAATAGAAAATAATAAAAATGAATGGGTTATCCCAGAAACGGGTGGCATAGGAACAATTATTTTTTATGTAATTGGTGGAATATTGATGTTTGTTACAATGTTCTTCTTTATTAGAAAGAAAAACAATGAAAAATAGAATTTTTATTAACGAAAGCAATAGACACAATAGGGGGAGTGGACAACAATGAAAAAGATTATTAGCTTGTTTTTAATATGTATGTTAGCTTTTTCAACATTAATTAATATGACGGTTAGTGCTGAATCAAAAAGTACAGGTTCTTTAACGATCCATAAGTATGAGCAAGGTAAGGATGCAAAACCTTTAGAAGGTGTAACACTTGAAGTTAAACGAATTGCATCATTTGAACAAACAAATGATGGAAAAGTGGTAAAAGAAAATATTAGTGAAGTTAAAGAGAGTGCTATTACAAAAGTGACAGACGAAAAGGGGGAAGCAGTCTTTCAAAATCTTCCATTAGGGCGATATGAAGTAAAAGCCGTTAAAGGTCCAGAACATATTGAATTAGATACGAGCGCTTTTATTGTAGATCTTCCGATGACAAGTATGGATGGTAAAGAATTAATTTATGATGTTCATATTTATCCAAAGAATGAAACGAAGCGTGGTTCAGTCGAATTTACGAAAAAAGGTGCGGGGGATAAAGTATTAGAAGGGGCAGAGTTCCATTTATTTAAGAAAAATACAGATGGAACAAGTACAGAAGTGAAAACACCAAAGCCATTAGTAACAGGTACAGATGGTAAACTTCGAGTTGATTCTTTAGAATATGGAGATTATTTCTTTAAAGAGCATAAGGCTCCAAAAGGTTATATAACAAGTAAAGAAGAACACCCTTTTTCTATTAGAGAAACTGGTAAACTAGTTAAGTTAGAAAAAGATGTAAAGAACTATAAAGAACCTACAATTGAAAAAACGATTAATGACAGTTCAAAAAATGCCGGAATAAATCGAGAAACGAATTATACGTATGATATTAAAACATTGCTTCCAGAAGATATTCAAACGTATAAAAATTATGTTGTAACTGATGTTTTAGATGATCGTTTAGAGATTGTTGGTACACCGATTGTAATGATTGATGGGAAAAAGGTTGATGAGAGTATTGTTAATGTAGTTGTAGCTGGACAAAAGGTGATTACTTCAATTGAAGATTTTTCGAAAGTAACAGGGAAAGAATTACACTTACAGATTACTGCAAAAATTAAAAGTGATGTTCAATCTGGAGTAGAAATTCCGAACAAAGCAGTACTTGATTTTGTAAACAAAGAAGATGTTTCATCAGAAAAAGATGGAAAGCCATCTAATGAAGTAGTGGTTACACCGACAATGGGGAATATTAAAATTGTAAAAGTTGATGGTGAGGAAAAGTCTCTGAAATTAGAAGGTGCAAGGTTCGAATTACGAGATAAACAAGGGAATGTTATAACCGTAAACAAGAAAAAAATGGATGATGTAACTAATGCAGATGGTATCATTGCATGGAATGAAATCCCGTACGGTGAATATCAAATTGTTGAAACAGTAGCACCAGAGTATAAAGATAAAGATGGAGCAGTAGAACAATATCAAAAATTAAGAGATCCGATTGATATTAAAATTGATGCAAAACATCAAACAATAGATTTACAAGTTGAGAATAATAAGAGTGGCTGGATTATCCCAGCAACAGGTGGTATGGGAACAATTTTCTTCACAGTAGTTGGTCTTTTATTAATGGTGACAGCAGCGTTTATTTTCTTTAGAAAGAAACCTGTGAAGAATTCTTAATTGATATTATAATAATTGAGTTTGGAAAAGAGGAAAGGCATTAGGCCTTCCTCTTTTCCACATTTTATCCGTAGTGAAAGAGGATGCTATGAAACGAAATATTATTTTTGGAGCTATTTTTTTGTTAGGTTTAAGTATATTTTTATATCCAACTGTAAGTAATTGGCTTGCAACGAAGACACATTACTCAGAAGTAAGTACGTACGATGAAATGGTAAGTAATTTACAAAAAGAAGAAATTGAACGTAGAGAGAAAGACGCACAGGAGTATAATGAAAAAGTTCAACGGACGACACAAATATTTTCAGATCCATTCCATGAAAAGAGTGACGAGAATAAAACTTCTCATGTAGATATGTTAAATATGGGTGACGTGATGAGGTATGTAGAAATTCCGAAAATTGATGTGAATCTTCCAATCTATCAAGGAACATCGGAAGAAGTGTTAAGCCGCGGAATTGGACAACTGAACGAGTCTTCATTACCAGTAGGTGGAGAAAATACACATATAGTTTTAACGGGACATCGTGGTTTACCTTCAGCACTTATGTTTACTCATTTAGATAAAATCGAAAAGAACGATATATTTTATATTCATTCGCTAGATAAAATTCTTGCCTATAGGGTAGATCAAATAAAAGTTGTATTACCAAATGAGACGGACGATTTATTAGTAGTACAAGGAGAAGATTATGCAACATTAATTACGTGTACCCCTTATGGAGTGAATACACATCGGTTACTAGTGAGAGGACACCGTGTTCCATTTAGTGAGGGAGAAAAAGAGATGATTACAAAATCTTTCATGATAGAAGAGTGGATGATTATTATACCTATCGTTATTATTTGTATTGTTCTTCTAATTGTTTATATGAAAAAGAGAAAATAGTATGTATTGTGTGGTGAGTGTGTGAGAAGGGGATTTATAAGTTTGTTACTGTTCCTCGCAGGGCTTTCATTATTTTTGTATCCAACGGTTGCTAATTATTTCAACCATTATGTATATAAAACACGGGTCATAAGTTATGAAAAAATGGTCGATGATTTAAAAGCAGAAGATGTTAATGAGAAATTTCGTAAGTTGGAAGCATATAATAAATCGTTAGAGAAAACTACTTTTAAAATGAATGATCCATTTGTTCATGATGCTAAAATAAGTAACGAACAGTTAAATTTTATAAATAAAGACGAGATATTTGGTACAATTTCAATTCCAAAAATAAATGAGGAGTTGCCAATTTACTTAGGTGCAAGTCAAGAAAACTTAAGTAGAGGGGTAGGACAAATTGAAGGGACTTCTTTACCAATTGGCGGGAAAGATACACATACTGTATTGGCAGGACATCGTGGGTATCACGGAGCGACGATGTTTCGCCACCTTGATCGATTAAGTGATGGTGACATATTTTACGTAAATGTGCTTGGAAAGCAGCAAGTGTATAAAGTAATTGGCCGTGAAATCATTAATCCAAATCAAGTTGACAAATTAAATGTAATAAAAGGAAAAGACAAAGTTACACTACTTACATGTGAGCCATATACATCAAGTAAATATCGTTTGTTAGTGTATGGGGAGCGAGTAGAAAGTGACCGAAATGAAATGGAACACCTCAAAAAGAGTGTAGTAGAAGTTAGCAGTTATGAAACAAGAGATATATTTATAAAACTGGCTTGTGGAGTAGTAGGTTTCATTGTAATTTGTATCGGTTTGTATGGATTACTAAAGAGAAAATAGGAATGATGATACTTAAATAGAACTAAGAGAAACGCCACTTCAAAAAATTGAAGTGGCGTTTCTTATATTTCCTCTAAGCTATTAACCGGAACTGTTAATTCGCGTCTTGGATTTGTTACTTCATATATGCGGGCGGTTTCGTTGTTTTCGTCAACGTGTTGAATCATAACAGGCATGCCTTGAAAACTGACATTGGCTTCTTCTGATGACTCTGAAAGCTCTTTTGCGCGTTGTATATTCATTTATATTCCTCCCATTATTATTATCTTTGCTAAAAAGGAGGAATAATATACCATTTCGAGACATTCTTAAAGTTTTTGTATTATTTGTAATGTTTCTTTAATAAATGAAGAGAAGATGGAATCAGGATAGCCATCTATCGCTTGAACTGCTTCTTTTGCTTCTTTCAGGGCAGCTTTTTTATCTTGAAGTTCTATATAGCAAAGAGCACGATAAGATCCAGCTGTTAATAACCATGATTGATCAAGTGGATGATTCATATAATCTGGCATGATAGCACGTTGTAATGTTTTTAAAGCTTCCTCGTATTGTTTTAAGCCGTATAAAGCTTTTCCTTTTTCAAGATAATACAATCCGTCGTCTTGAAAAAGTGGCTCATCTTTTAGTTTTTCTCGAAATTGTTCTAGATGTTCTAATGCAATTGTATATTCATTAGTAATTGTGTTGTAGTAGTAAGCTTTTAAAATATCAATAATCGCAGCGGATAAAGTATCTTCTGTAAAAATGGCAAATTGCTCAGATTTTTTTATGTAGTGTAAATATTGTTCTTTATCAGCCGTAATGATTTTTTGATAAGATAATATGCGGTAAAATTCATCTGTTTTATAATACACTTGATGTTTTTTTGAAAATGCAAGTGCATCTAAAATGACTCTTTCACATTTTTTATAATCGCCACATGCGAGTAAAATAATTGCTTCATATAAACATAACTGGATATGTATAATGAGATCCATTTCTAAATGTTTCACTTCATAGTCATTTCGGATACTAGCTATAAGTTGTAAACATTCAGCATATTTTTTACGTGTGAATATCGTAAAGGATAATTTTAATTTTGTTTCCGTACTGTCTCGATATAACGTATATTTTTCAAAAATAGAAGTAGCCTTTTCAACGTAATATTCAATATTGTAATCTTTCATAATTGCTGCAGCTGTTACAAATTGTTTATATAAACGAGCGGTATTTAAAGTGGGAGGTAGCTCTTTTTGAACGATAGGTAGTAAAGTCTCATATACTTCATCGCACTTATTTGCTTTTATTAGTTGTTCCATTTGTTGAATGAGTTCTATCATTTCCACATCATCTTCTTCTAGTAAAAAACTCGTTTCGCATCCAAGTTTATCAGCGATATATTGTAATGTTTTCATGGAAGGTGTAGCTTTTGCATTTTCAATTTGACTTAGCATACTTTTTGTCAGTTCTGAACCTGCTAATTCAGTTTGAGTAAGCTTTTTTTCTTTTCGTAACGTTTTAATTTTTTCGCCGAGAGTAGCCATCATATGCTCCTTTATAATCAAAAAGTTAAATACAATTAAACTTTTCTGTTGTAAAAATTGGAAAGTTGTATATATAATAAGTTTAACACAATTTAACTTTTAAGGGGAGAGTGTCATAATGGGGGATGTAAGTATAGGTCAAAATGATTGGAAAATGAAGATTGCAACGAGAAATATTATTTTAATGATGATTGGAAAGATGACGTCCTTGTTAGGGGCGGGTATTTATACGTTTGCAATGGGGTTATACGTATTAAAGACAACTGGTTCAGGAATGGGGTTTGCAACTACTCTTATTTGCGGATCAATACCAAGAATGATCTGTGGACCAATTGCAGGTGCTGTAGCTGACCGCGTCAATCGAAAATGGCTTGTCATTGGCACAGATTTATTAAGTAGTTTAACGATGCTTATTATGTTTATTCTTACTACTATATTTGGACCATCACTTCTGTTTATTTATGTATCAGCGGCATTATTATCAATTTGTGCAAGTTTTTATTCTGTAGCATTAACTTCGTCTATTCCTAATTTAGTAGATGAGGAGCGTATTCAAAAAGCGAGTGCTTTGAACCAGACGGCAGCATCTTTATCGAATATTTTAGCACCAATTATTGGCGGAGTTGTATTTGGTTTTTTTTCAATTAAGTCGTTCTTTCTGTTAAATAGCATTACATTCTTTTTAGCGGTTATTGTGCAATTATTTATCGTATTTGATTTATATAAAAAAGAAATGGCTGAAAGTAAAGAGCATTTCTTGACGAGTATAAAAGAAGGTTTTTCATATATAAAAAGACAGCATGAAATATATGGTTTAATGAAAATAGGGCTATGGGTAAACTTTTTTGCGAGTGCACTTTTCGTTTCACTTCCATATATTATTGTTCAAAATTTGCATTTATCCTCGAAGCAACTCGGTGTTGTAGAGGGAATGTTAGCAGTCGGGATGCTAATTGGTGCGATTGTTTTATCAGTACGTAAAGAAGTGAATAATCCGTTTCGCTCTGTTTATATTGGGCTGTTTTTATTTGCGGGCTTGAGTTTATGTACAGTCTTTCCGTTGTTAGTTACCATTCCGAAAGTGGTAAGTTTTATTTACTATATCGCTTTTATGATTTTAACGGGTATATCAATGATGGTTGTAAATATCCCGATGCAAGTACATATGCAAAAGACGACGGATCCAAGTTATTTAGGGCGTGTATTCGGCCTGCTTGAAACAATTGCTACTGCAATCGCGCCGCTCGGTATGATTGTATATGGATTATTATTAGATATGCTGCCGACTAGCATTGTTATGATGACATTAGGCGGGGGATTATTGTTAGTTGTATTAGTTGGAGTAAAGCAGCATATGGCGAAAAAACAAGTGGATGTGTCGGTCTAAAAGAAAATTTTAACAATATAAAAATGACCAAATTAGTATTTTAGTTTTTGAAACTCTTTTTCATGTATGTTACAGTAAAGTGAGCAGGCAAAGAAAAGGAGAAAACATCATGAAAAAATTAAGTTTTATTATGCTTTTTCTGTTAGTCGTAATGGCTGGATGTAGTAATTATGACACATATATTGAAACAGGTATGCAATCATTGAAAAATGAAAAATATAGTGATGCGATTATGTGGTTTGAAAAAGCGGAAAAAGAGAAATCAGGAAATGAAGCGAAGGCATATAAAGAAGTCGCTCAGTTATTAGATCACGGTGCGACAGCATTAAAAGATGGTAAGTATTTAGAAACGAAAGACATTGCAAATGAAGTGTTACAAAAGAAAAAAGACGATGCACTTGAAAAAGCTGTGACATCAAATGCAGAGAATATGCTTCAAAAAGCAAAAGATGTGGAAGAGAAAGTGAATGAAAGAGTGGCAAAGCGTAGAAATGTAGAAGAAGAAGGAATCGATAAACTTATTAAAGCTGTCGATAGTATAGATGAAGTGAAAGAAAAAGAGAAAAAAGTTTCGGAAGGATTAGATAAGGCTGAAGAGGCACAAGCAAAAATTGAGGCAAAGAAAAATAAATAGAGTTATAGTTTGAAAGGCTGTCGTGTATAACGACAGCCTTTTAATTTTTTGCTGCAAAAGAAGTGATGCTCTGTAGTAAAAAAGAAATTATTTTAGAATTCCATTATTACCAGAACATACGGTGTTAGTACACGCTCTGAAAGATGATACGGATCGATTACAGAACAAGCTAAGCATAGCAGGGTATGAAAATATATATTCACTTTCAATGGAATGTGTAGAATTAACTTAACATGTATAGGAAAAAAGGAATCCGTAGACATTTGGATTCCTTTTTCTAATATATGAGTATTAAGCTAAATCAGCTGACACGAACATATCACTATTTTGAAGGTTTTTAGAGCGTAAACTATAAGCAACTACCTTCTTTTTATGTTGTTTTACAACATCAACATGCTCTTCATGACTATAAATATAAAATATGAAATCTTTTTTGCCACGTTTTGTATTTATAATTAAAGGAGTGCCCTCATTATGTGGTGGTGCATAATAGCGATTTAAAAATAAACCTTCGTTAAAATCATTAATAATTTTACTTTTCTTATCGCCTTCTAAGCTATTTCCATTGATCGTTACAGTAGCATTTTCTTCATCCAGTTGCGGATGTGTTTCATATCGGCTAATAATGGATTCAATAACAGAGTTTGGAAGGCTAGAAACGATAATTTTAAATGCCCCAAATACAACTAACAGTACAATAAACCAAGTCGTCATAGTATATCATCCCCTTTATTCTATTAAATAATATAACCCATATGGTAATAGTACATATGGTGAAGTTTTGTATATTTTGTGAAAATTTTTCCTTTTTCGAACGGAATGTTAGAAAAATCAATTTTGTTACAAAAAGTTGAAATCAAAGCTTTTTATAAAAAAAAGGTTTATAATAAAAATATAACTAATAACAACATAACTAAAAACAAGGAAGTGTAACTATGAGTACTGTAACAATCGTATATGGTATTATTCTTTCTACAATTATTGTTTTATTTTTCGTCGGGGTTTCACGTTATATTCATAAATGGAAAGAAAGCGTTGCGAAATTAAATCACATTGAAGAAGAACTTAGTGATTTAATGTTACATCATGGTAAGTAAACGTTTATTTTTTAACTAAACAATGTGAAGAATATCACAAAACATGCTCCCTTTAGGAAAGCATGTTTTTTATTATGTGCTGAATAGGCACATATCATCTATTTTTCCCATACGATACATCGTTAAGTACAGAATGTTCGGAGCGGGAAAGAGGGATAAAATGAGTAATTCAGGTTATGTTACGGATAATAAAAATTTAAAGAAAAGCTCAGGAACTCCAAATCTTTTCTTTGATTCAAGAAAAAATGTCTTTTTTAAAAGAGATGAAAAAAATGTTGCGTATGAAGTAACGTCAACACAGTTACCGGCGATGATTGGAGGAGCATTTGTTGATTTGTTTATGACGAAGGGGCATATGCGAGAACCACATTGGCATCCGAATGCTTGGGAGTTAGATGTTGTTGTCTCTGGAGAAGCCGTTACATCTATTTTAAATCCTGAAACGAATCAATTACAAAATTATCATTTGAAAGCGGGGCAAACTGTCTTTATTCCAATGGGTTGGTGGCACTGGATCACAGCTGTAACAGAGGAAGTACAATTACATTTATTCTTCAATAATGATCAGTTTGAAACAGCAGAAGGATCGGACGTACTTAGATTAACGCCTCCAGAAGTATTTCAAGCTGCTTACGGTGTAAGTGCAGAGAAGCTAGCGATTGATCTTTCGCCAATTAAAGAATCAGTTGTAATTGGACCGCCCACATCAAATCGTCTAAAAAGTGATAAACAGATTGATGATTCAAATATAGTAGTTACGTTAAATGGACAAATAACTTCATGTGAAATAGAATAACTTTTTCTTTTTTAGGAAGAGTTATTCTGTTTTGTATAAAATTGTAATTCATTTCGGTATAATTAATATATAGAAGGCAATTTGTTAGAGGAGGCACATTGTGAATATATTAAAAATTATAGGGATAATTGCGGGAGTTATTATAGTAGTTGTTATAGCTTTCTTTGCAGTTATGAAATATTATTTGTCAAAAGAAGATCCTGATTACGTATTAAACTACATAAAAGAACATAAAGGTGATGAAACATGTTCATTACTTATTAGAAAAAACGGTGAAGTAGTAACATCTGTAAATGAAAATAAAAAATTACCATTAGCAAGTATGGCAAAAATCGTAATAGCAGTTGAGTTTGCTAAACAAGTGTCAGAAGGAAAAATCCGCCGCGATGAACAAATTTCATTGAAAGAACTAGAAAAATACTACGTTAAAGACACTGATGGTGGAGCGCATCCTGCATGGTTAGAAGATGCCAAAGTTAGAGAGTTAGTGAAAAATGAACAAATCACTTTAGAAGAAGTTGCCAAAGGGATGATTCATTATAGTTCTAATGCAAATACAACATATTTATTAGAGAAACTTGGGATAGATAGAGTAAATGAAAGTATAAAAGAATTAGAGCTTACTAGTCATGATAAGTTCTCTTCGTATACTGCTTCACTATATATGAGAGGATATGCAGAAAAAGAGCTTCATGTATCAGAGGATCAATCATTAGAAATGATACGTAACATGTCTAATGATGAATATAATAAACATGTGTTACAAATACATGAATGGATGAAAAATGAAAGTGAATGGAAGAAACGTGATATACCATTAAAAATAGATATGGAATTCCAGCGTATTTGGTCAGATCGATTAGTGAGTGCAAATGCTAAAGATTATTTGAGTTTAATGGAAAAGATAAATAGTAGAAATTATTTTCCAAAATCAATGCAAGATGAAATGGAGAATGTTTTTAAAGGAACAGTTCAAAATAGTAAATTCGAATATGCTGGTCAAAAAGGTGGCTCTACCGCATTCGTATTGACAAAAAGTTTGTATACTACAGATAAGAAGGGAAATAAGGTTGAGGTTGTAATAATGTTTAATGATATAGATAATCAAATTACATACCAAAAGCTTAGAAATAATATAGATTATTTTATTCGAGATGTTATAACAGATGAAGAATTCAGAAGAAAGTTATAATGAAATAATTTTATTATGTAAACAAAGGGCGCTTATTTGAAAGCGTCCTTTTCTATTACTGATACAGGATTTCCTATTTACTCCATTGAATATAGATTGAAACTAAGAAAGGAAGAGGAACAAATGACTACAATATATTTCGTTCGCCACGCTCACTCTACATATACAAAGGAAGAAAGGGAACGTCCCTTATCTGACAAGGGACACTTTGATGCAGATAATGTAATACATTTATTAAAAGAGGAACATATTGATGTTGTGATCTCTAGTCCGTATAAAAGGGCGATTCAAACCGTGCAAGGAATTGCGAATACATATAATTTATCAATACAACTGGAAGAAGATTTACGGGAAAGGTTATTAAGTAAAGAGCCAGTAACAGATTTTAACGATGCTATTCAGAAAGTGTGGGAAGACTGGACTTTTGCATACGAAGGTGGGGAATCAAATGATGTAGCGCAAAGGCGTGCTGTATTATGTATGCAAAATATATTGGGAAAATATAAAGGGAAGAATATTGTAATAGGTACTCATGGGAATATTATGGTTTTACTTATGAATTATTTTGATTCGAAATATGATTTTCAGTTTTGGAAAACCCTTCATATGCCTGATGTGTATAAATTAGCTTTTGATAATAATCGTTTCATTTCTGCTGAAAGAATAGAGAAAACAGGTTACCAGATTAATAATTTGTAAAAGTTTATCAAAAAAAGAGGAAAGAGAGAAGGTATTGTAGAAGTATGACTTTGTAACATAAAAAATATTGGTTAAAGGAGGCTGTTTACATGTTTGAGAAAGAGAAAGAAGGGCTTATTGAAGTTCACAACGTATATGAAATCGCACCAGCAGATGGAGCAATTATAGGTATGGCAACGGAAGAAGAAATGGAGATTGCTGCTGAACTAGAGTTACAGTACTATGCCCATTCTCGTTTATTAGAAGCAAATATTCAGTTAGACGGTTCCTCCTATAAAGAGTTACTTCAGGAGTTCCAGGAGTACGAAAGAAAATCAATGAATTTTTGGAGAGCAATACATAAACGTTTAGCTGTGCCATGGGCATGGGTACTACGTATTGATGTTGCGAATGGTCCTATATATGTAAGCAATGGGAGTTCGTATTATGAAGAAGTTGATGATGACGAAGAAGATTATGAATAGATAAGTAAGGAAGCAGCTTTAGTTGCTTCCTTTTTTTATTTACAATGAGTGAATGGCTTCAATGATAGTATCTGGGCGATCATTTTCTATACTGTGGCCGGCATCTTCAGCCAAAATATACTGGCTGTTTATTGAGAGATTTAATTGTTCACGAATAAGTTCTTGCCACATATCTTCAAGTTGTATAGCTTCTTCTTTTGGCATACCGCCCTCAATCAATTGGGCAATAGAATATTGAGGATCTCTACCGATAACGATTAATGGTATTTCTAATGTTTTATGTTGTTTTTTTATTGAGCGAGCACAATTTTTCCACTCGGACAGTTCAGAAGCTATCGCTTTATATAATGAAGGAGATGTAGAAAATTTGATATGCTGTTTTGTTGTGTTGACGAACATAGATTTTAGTTCATTATAAAGTACTTCTGCATCCATGTTGGAGTAGGTATGATATTTTTGTAGCCACATATCATCAGAATCAGTTTGATCAGAAACCGGTAAATGCAGTTCATCTAATCGGTGTAAGTTCATGGAAGTAGAATCAACTAAAAGAAGTGCTTGCAGCCTATCTTCATGTAATATTGCAAAATGTTGTGCGCATAAACCTCCATAGGAATGACCGATTAAAATGATTGACTCATAAATATCTAGTTTATGTAGTAACATATGTAGTTCTTTTACAACTTGCATTGTTGTACGTCGATTAGTTCCAAGCTCACTTTCTCCGTAACCTGGGCGATGGTATGAAATGACTGTATAGTTTTGTGAAAGTTTTTCGATAATAGGAAGCCAATCATAAAATGAGCATCCCATTCCTGTTTGAATGACTACAGTTTGTTTACTACTACCTCTCATATATACTTCTACATTTTGTCCCAATATCTCTACAAATTTATGAATAATAATTCCCCCTAAGCTTGAAATAATTTTTGACAAGCAAAAACGATACACCAAACACCTATACCGAGTAGGACAGATGTACTAAGTGCAAATGAATTTTTTAAACCAATATAGACGATAAATAATAGTAGTGCTGATGCAGGAAATCCATATAATACGCCTAAAGCAAATTGACTCAATTCTTGTTTGTTACCACCTTCGAAAGAAATCCAAAATAGACTAAGTAAACTTACAAGAGGAAGGGCAGCAATAAAGCCGCCTATCGTACTATAATGTTTAGCGACTTCAGTAATAACGCCGATAATAAGTGCCGAAACGATAACTTTAACGAGGAAATGCATATTTTGCCTCCTTAGCTAATAACGAAAAGGCTTTTTCTATTAGGTGTTGCTCTTCTTTTGATAACTGTGATTCTAATATTTGTATCTTTTCTTTATCTAGCAAAGTATGTTTTTCTAATGCTTCAATTCCTTCTGTCGTTAATGTAAGGTTCACAACTCTTTCATCTTGTTTATTTCTTTCTTTAATGATAAATCCTTTTTGAATAAGGCGTTTTACATGTTCGGACGCTGTGTTATGAGATAAACCAAGTTCAGAAGCAATTTTTCCAATTGTTATATCTTTCTCCCGGGAAGTGATTTGTAAAATACGAATTGCTTGATGAGTAAGATTGTCTTCATATTCATAGCGCAAGTGGTAGTAAATTGTCTCCCAATGTGGATTAATGTCTTTCATAAAATAAATCCTCCTGTTTTTTATATCGTATTATAAGATATATTCGTTTTGTAAGAATTAAAATCCTGTTATTTTCATAATAAATGTTGAAAAAGTTTATTTTTATTGAAATATAAGGTAATCTATGTGTAAAGGTATACATTTAGCAAGAGAGAGGATGATAGCTGTGAATACATTTAAATGGATTAGTCATGAAAAGATGTATGTAGATCAAATACATGTTGAAAAATGTGGTCCTCTTTCAGTCGGCGTATATGGAGGAAATCAAGAGAGTGATGCATATGAAAGAGGAGATGCAGTGCTAGCTTGGTGGGATCCGAAATTAGAATTTGAATTTGTTATGATTTTTGATACACATCATAAAACGAAAAATATACATTATATAATAGAAGCGATTTCAGAAAGAGAAGAAAAACTAAAAGAGTTATTTTCATACCCAATCCATTTAGCATTTCATCATACACATATGTATTTATTAGCGTTATTTACAGATGAGTTATTTATCGAGAAATGTGACCAAGATGATGAGGAACTTGCATGTTTAATTTGTTTACGAAAAGGCGAGTTCTTATATTGGCTATCAGTTGGTGATTGCTTCGCGTATTTATTCCATTCAGAGCAAACGAAAAATGGAAAAGGTAGGCTAAATAAGCGTAAGAACTATGAATATATAGGAAGAAAAAATATTTTTGCAGCGAATACACCTTGCTTTACATCAGGGATAAGGGGATTAGAAAAAGGTCAGAATCACATTGTAATGGCAACGGATGGTATTTTAGAATGTGATAAACGAAAGTTTGACGATGATCAATCTTTAGTAGAAATATTACACGACGGAACTTGTTTACAGATTGAGCCTGTATTAACAAATGTACTTCAGTGGAAAGGTAGAGATTGTGCCACTATTATTGGATGGTCCATCGATACTGAAGATAGACAATGTGCCAATTAATAAATGAAAGGGAGTTCAAGGGTTTTTGTCCTTGAACTCTTTTTTGTTAAGCGATATGAATATGATACGTTTTTAACCATTCATTTACTTGTAGCATATACTCCATAGCACTTCTTGCTTCAAAATTGTTAACCACTTTATTACTTTGATCAGCAATTGCAAGTAATATGGAATGGTTAATAAGTGAGAAAACAGGATTGTTTTTATTACTGCACATATCAAGTGTTAAATTACGGATTGTTTGTAAGTAGTGTGGATCTTGTGAAGTTGGATAAGCACTTTTTCTTCTATTTCGTACGTCATCAGGTAAAGCAGGTTTCAGTGCTCTACGTAAAATACCTTTTTCAATATTATCAATACTTTTTATGTTGAAAGGAACGTTCCATAAATATTCAACTAGTCTATAATCACAAAACGGTACACGAACTTCAAAACCTACAGCCATACTCATACGATCTTTACGGTCGAGTAAGAAGGGAAGGAATCGTGTTAAAAATAAATAAAACATTTGACGTTGTTTCGCTTCTTTTTTACTTTCACCTTCAAGAGTAGGTACTTCAAGAGCAGCCTCGTGGAATCGTTTATTAATATAATGCTCAGGATTACATTGAGTCGTTACGTCATTTAATAATAGAGAAGATGTGTTTTTCCAGTTTGTTAACCACGGAAACTTATCTACATATAATAGTTCTTCTTGATGAAACCAAGGATATCCCCCGAATACTTCATCAGCAGATTCGCCAGATAAAGCCACGGTTGCATCTTTTTTCATTTCGCAAAATAGTAAATATAGTGAAGTTTCCATTTCACCAGCACTCGGTAAATCTCTTGCATGAAGGGGAACAAATAAGTGATTTGCTAATTCTTCTGCATTGACAATAATGTCATGATGCGACGTCCCTACGTGCTCAGAAACACGTTTTACCCAAGGGGCATCTAGACCAGTGCGAGCAAATGTAAGTTCGAAATCTTTAGCGCTGTTTACAAAATCAATTGAATACGTATGAAGTGTTTTGTGTTCCTCTGCAAATTCTTTACCTGCCAGTGCAGTAATACCACTAGAATCTAATCCGCCTGATAACATACAAACGAGGGTAACGTCGGCAATTAATTGTCTTTTTACTGTATCTTGTAAAATAGATAAAATGTGTGAAGATGTATCATCAACAGAATCTGTATGGATCTTACTTTCTAAATTCCAATACTTCTTAACTACTTTTTTATCACGTGTGAATGTTATAGAATGTCCAGCGCGAACTTCTTGAATATGTTTAAAGACGCCACAACCTGGAGTTCGAAATAATCCTAATCCAAATATTTCATTTATTCCATCCGTATCAAGTTCAGCAGGAACAGATGGGTGAGCTAATAGGGCTTTTATTTCAGAACCGAAAATAATGCTGTTATTTCTTTCTGTATAAAAGAGTGGTTTTACCCCTAAATGATCTCGTGCTAAAAATAATTGTTGCTTCTGATCATCCCATATAGCAAAAGCGAAAATTCCATTTAAATGTTGTACGCAATCTTCTCGCCATTCTAAATAAGCATGTAGTAGCACTTCTGTGTCTGAGTGTGTTTCAAATGTATGACCTTGTTTTTGAAGTAATTCTCTAAGCTCACGGAAATTATAAATTTCACCATTATAGGTAAGAGCATACGTATAATCACCAGCACGGAATGTTTTTGGCTGTGTGCCACCTTTAGGATCAATTACGATTAATCGACGGTGTGCAAAAGCCGCGCGAGGTGAAAACCAAAATCCTTCAGCATCCGGACCGCGATGCTGAATACTATTCGCCATCTTTTCTAAAATAACATGTTCAGTAGAAAGATCTTTATTCCAATTTACCCAGCCTGTAATTCCACACATATACAGTTCATCTCCTAATTTAAAATAGTAGATTAACAAAATAAAATATACACCAAGTTAAAGAACGACTACATAAATAGTGTACTACATGAATTAAACTGTAGACTTGAGAAAATTTTCTTCAAATTCAAAGTTATATGAGACAATAGATGTGGAAGAGTATTCCATTACATACAAAAAATAATAAAAAAGATGAGAGAAAACTTTTTTCTGGACGTTATATAGGGTGTAAAAGCTTTTACAAAAAAATAAGGGGAATCGCTACATGAAATCAAATGAGAAAAATTTTATAAAAAGATTACAGCGGCAAAAAGAAGATGCGCTAGAATTTGTTGTTGATACATACTTACCACTCATAAAGGGGATAACGCATAAAGTTCTTCTTCCGGTTCAAAATGATGGGTTGATAGAGGAATGTGTAAATGATATATTTCTTTCCATTTGGAATAACGCAAATAAATTTCATGGAGAACCAAATGATTTTAAAAAGTGGATTGCGGCGATTGCTAAGTTTAAAGCAATTGACTATTACCGAAAAGCAAATAAAAAAGTAGAAATCATTTCAGATGAATTTCATATAAGTACTGAAAAATCGGCAGAAGACGAATTAATCGTTATGGAAGATAGGGAAGAATTATTGAATCTCATTAATCAATTGGAGCCTTTAGATCAAAAGGTATTCATTATGAAATATCTCCTCGGTATGAAGACAGAAGAAATAGGAGACAAATTAGGATTAACTCGAGCAGCGATAGATAATCGTGTGTATCGTGGGAAAAAGAAACTACAACAAAATGCTACGAATATTAGTTTTGGGGGTAGTGTAATATGAAAGACATTTATGAACTATTAAATGAGATTGATATAGATGAAAAAGAACTTAAGGAAATTGAGACTTCTGAAATTGAAAAAGAAAAAGTAAAACGTAATTTAAAACAATCGATACGTACGAAGAAAAAGATGAAAACTTGGAAAAAAGGTGTCGCTGCTGCGTCTATTTTAGTAGGATTATCAGTTGCAACGCTAGGCATTGGATTTCCTACATACGCCGGAGGGCTGCCTATAGTAGGGGATATATTCCGATTTTTAGATAATGGTAGAACAGGGCTATATGAAAATTATAAAGAGTTTTCGACTGAGTTGAATATGACGAGGGAGAGTAATGGGGTTAAGGTCACAATTAATGATGCTGTGTTCGATGGTAGAACAATCACAATTACTTATTCTATTGAGAGTGATAAAGATTTAGGAGAGAAACCGTTCCTATTTGGAAGCCCGCAAGTTATGGGCTTTAATGGTGCGGGAGGTAGTTCTCAAGTAACAAAGGTTGGAGAGAAAAAGTACGTAGGTATGACTACAATGAGTGGTCATAGGAATGAAAGGTTAGATGTTGCAAACGTTTGGTGGGATATAGAAGCAATTGAGATGGATTATAAAGGTAATTCAATTAAGGGAAATTGGAATTTCGCACTTAGTTTAAAGGCAATGGATAGTAAGGAAGTAAAGGTTAATGGTGTTTCCGAGAAAGAAGGCATAAAAGTAAATATAGACAAAATGGAAGTAACCCCTATGTCATTTATCGTTTTTTTCAATCAGGAAGAGTCTAAGGCATTAAGAAGTATATGGGATAGTGCAGATGTGGAATTAGAAATAAAAGATGATTTAGGAAATCGATATGCAGGTGAAGGAAATGGCGGAAGTAGTACAGTAGCAGAGCCACATAAAAGTAGTTGGAGTGCTACCTTCCAAAAGTTGAACGAAAATGCAACAAAGCTTATCGTTACACCTCACGTGCACTTGCGAGTGCATACACCTGAAAATCATGGTGGAGTGGAGTATGTGAATGGAAAAGAGAAGAAAATTGAAGTGCCGAAAAAAGAAGCGAAGAGTAAAGATATTGTATTAGATGATATTGTAATTGATTTAAAGAAATAAAAAGTGAGACTGCCTGAAATAAATAGTGGTCTTATCCCTGTCAAGTAGACAATATTAAAAAGACTAAGCAGCCATCGAGATTCGATATTCTATCGGAGCTCGGTGGTTGAGTCGTTTTGGGAACCGTTTATAGTTATAAAAATAAATATACTC
>NZ_LXLV01000022.1 GCF_001757995.1 Bacillus mycoides
CATAGATTGCCCAGTATGCATTATCAACTGTAAAAATACATTTTCGTTCTAAGTGAAATCCAGGTGGTACAGTTGGAAGTGTAATAACTGGTTCACATACGTTTGTATCTCCTTCATCTCTGATGAATTCGAAAGTTTGCTGGTCAATTTCATAGATATTAAGTGGATCAAGCTCTACACCTTTATCTGGAACTTCAATTTCATCTTCAACTAATAGGAAAAAGCGTTCGTTTCGAAAATTGAAAAGACATCTTGCCCCAATTTCAAACGTTGCCATTTTATATTCACCTTCTTCACAATTTTTTTATAGATTCAAAGTCGCGTTTACATAATATTCTAGATTAATAAATTTGGTTACGGCTCGTATCTACATAAATTACTAACTTAGGATTCAGTCGAGATACGTGTAGTTCCTGCTATAAAGTGTATTGTAATCATTTTTTCCGTTTCTTTGATTGTTCAGTTAATTTCACAAGTGTTGTAACGCAACCTGATTGTAAATTATCAGTAAATGTAACTTCACCTCCAATAGTTATAGGTACTTTAATCGTTAGATTTTTATTAATAGGATCTAAACTAGTTTCTAGTTTACAGTCTCCACAACCGATGGAAGAATTTACAAGTAAGCCAGAACTTAAATTGTAAATAAGAGTTAAACAAACTGGTTGAGTTAAACCTTTTATAGTACAAGGCATTTTATCTGCACCTCCTCTTCTCTTTACTACTAAAATGTCTAACATGCAAAATCTGAGCTTTGTCAAATGTCCCTCATAAAGAACATTTTGACAATATATTCTATGAATATATTGGACAATCTGTTTGTGCTTATAGGAAATTAATAGTGTAGAGAACTGAGCCTTTTCAAAATCGGAATATACTTGTGCCTTAGAACGATCTATTTTGCGTTTTAAGGCATTTTTGTTTTTCTGAATATAATAATAAAACAAGCTGAAATCTATTAAAAGGCGAGAAACTCCTTTCTAGTGTCTGTCAACGGTAAGCGGACCGAAGGGAGCATTAAGGAGTTGATAGACTCACTACACCAAGACCCTCTTGGTTTGTCAAAAGTTCACCTTTTGACCTGCCTACCGGCGAGGGAGTCCCTCAAGGATTTGAGGGGTTGGGGAGTTCGATTGGTTTTATTAAGGGGGATTGTTAAGGGAAGAGTTTCCCTTAACCCGTCGGAGACAAAGGTTTTAATTTTTTCGTTTTAATGGAGTGTTGCTGATCGAAGAATGAGATTGGCCAAATTCCATTAAAACGAGTCCGACGTTAGTCGGATAGTTTTGTTTTTGCCATGATGTTTCATGGCTCGGCAAAGCCGAATAGCCTCGCAGAGCCCTATCTATTTTGAAACAAAGTGTCAAAATACGTATAAGGTTACTCTAATTGACTCCTTTTCGTCGCTTTGCTAGACTTATGGTATCAATTAATCTAGGGGAAGTGGTGGCACTTTATGTTGTTCTCTATCTTATTTACTCAATTTCATCAAAGTTCATTGAGTAATAATAATAGGGAAAACATTCATGGGAATCTTGGCATTGATCCATCCAGATTAGACGAGAATATCTATTTTTTTTCAAAAGGACATCCGAAGTGTATACAAGGATGTCTTTCAAGAAGCGGTGGACAAATATAACTAGAAATAAAATGGAATAACCGTAAGATTAAAGACTACTATGACAAAATACATAAAGACGAAAAGACATATGAGCAACGAGAACTCGTCGTAGCGATTGGGGAAGGAAAGGACGACCCAAAGTATAGGGAAGCCAAGAAAGAAGCGTTAAAACAGTATGCTGAAGCGTTTGAGAGGCGAAATCTAAATCTAGCAGTTTGTAACATGGTGTTATATGACGATGAAAAAGAGGATTGAATGTTGTGTTTTTGCAACAGATGGGAATCCTTAGTAAGGGATTCCATGTTATTATAGAGAAAGACGAAAAAACCGCCCAATGTCTTGGCGGACAGGCGGTTTTTTATACTCAGGTTGGAATCAACCTAATATATTATTCTATACACATTGTAGCATAGGTTAGTTGATTCCTTCCACTAAGGGAGAGAATTATTTTATGACAAAAGTTGTAGATTTTGGACAAGCTGAAAGAAATGCTAGAAAAAGAGATCTAGAAATTGAAAGTGAAAAAATTCGAGAGTTATATAATGATGTTTCAGAAGTTGAATTAGAAAAAGCTATGGAAACTATGGCTAAAGCTACTGGTAAAGAACTTTACATAGGTACTAAAAAAAGTCCTCAGTCGAAAGTGAGGTTTGCTCAAATTTTGCAAAGTAATTATGAATTTTTAAGGGAAAGGGAATACTTTACGGCTAAAGAAAAAGCATTTTTAATTGATATTGTTTCTTCGATTGCTTTTAATTCTAACTGTATTGTTGATGATGTGAAATCAAAAAATCCAGTTCCATTGAATATTTCAGGACTTGCAAAAAAAATTGGATTAACACGAGCGAATACAAGTCTTTCAGTAAATTCTTTGGTTAAAAAAGGGATATTAGCGAAAGCTGAAAGTGGAATTGAAGGAAATAATGCAAAAGCTTATTCATTATTTGTAAATCCGCACATTATTTATGCAGGAGATAAGGATAATGTAAATGAAGCACTTAAAGCAATCTTTTATAAAGCTATGAAAATGAAAATATTGAAAGAGCTACCAGATAAATTATTTTAAGATTGACAATTAGTCAATCTTATTTTTTTACTCATTTTCGTGTGTATTGTTTTCGATACGAATGTGTATTGTTTTCGATACACACGAAAAACGTCATAAACCTAGTTATATCAACCTTTTATACCACTTTTAAAACTCTCTCTCTTCTCACTCTATATATAAAGGCTAAAAGTTCCGCAAGGAACGGGTTGTATTTTTGAGAAGAACACTCAAAAATCTCCACCCTCAAAATTAAAAAGTCGGTTCGTTAATCCTCACCTAAAGGCTACCGCCTTTTCTTTTTGATGTTGTCCTTGCGAAACTTTTTTCGGCTCGTTTGCTTTTCTCGCCAAGCCGAAAGACAAAAAGCAATGCAATGGTTCTCGGCTTGGACTAGTAATTATACGAGCCGAACCGCCAGATCATTCGTCCTAGACTTACTCTTATCCGCTATAACGCTACGTTTTAAACCGTGGGGTCTCGCCCCCACACGACGAGCCAGCACTCCAAACAAAAAGCAATGGGAGACCAAAAGAAAAACCAAAAATAAATCACCAAATTACCTGTATTAGAACTTCCATAATTAAATCATAGGAAAATAAAATTTTAGGCACATATCAATAATGGCTGCTTTAGTATCAGCTTAGGCTGTCGACTTTGTCGACAGCCTATTTTGATAATTGCTAACGTATTCTATTACATTTCATTTTTAAGTAATAGCAACATTTAGTGGTGAAAATATTGTCTGAAATCAAATTGGAAGCTTTAATATCTTTATGATAGTGCTGAATTTAATTTTTTCAATGCTTCAGTGAAAGGTATTTCACTAATTTCTTTAAAAAGCTTGTCCGTATCTATATTTTTGAATTTTTCTTTCATATCTTTATTTAAATAAGATAGAAAACTATTTAGCGTTGTAGATGAAGTTGCTGTTCCGTTTGCATCACCTAAATTTTCTACAGCAATTAAAGAGTCAATATTACAAACTGGTGTTATTAAATATAAACTTGAGTTTTGGGTTTCGGAATATAATATATAAAGATCATCATTAGCAACTGCTGTAGCATTATCCGCTAAAAGGATAATGAGTAGGATAAATAAAACAAAAGGAAAAGATTCTGATAATATAGCGTTTGTCAAAGGGAAAAGTGAGCTAATGTTTGATACACTGTTTATAGTATCACCTACTCCTTTTATATAGCAGCAATCATCTTTTTCTAATGTTGGTTCAGCAATAATTTCATTTATAAGATTTACTAAACCAGGAATAGGAGAAGTGCTTGATACTAGAACATAATCTATTTTATATAGAGGTATAAGAGCAATAACTTGTCCACTATTTGACCCCCTGGAAATATAGACTAAGTTGCCTACTATAGAATTAATAAATACTGGAGTAGGAGTAGGATTCTCAATAAATGGGAAAGTTTCACTCAATATAAAAATAGGAGTATTATTTCTCCTGAAAAATAATAACAAATCTCTTAAACTATCTGTATCACAACAACAACAATCAAATTTTTCATCCTTTTTTGATTTACAATATTTGTAGTTACCTTTACTACTATTGTCATAGTAGCCCATTTTATCATTCCCCTTCATACAATAAAGTAGATGTTTCTTTCCTGATTTATTATATTCAAAAGGATTTAAATTGATCTTGAACTGTAAGCCCGAATTGAAAAAAGCATACCATATTCATTATTAGTTAACATAACGTCCCATTATCGGTAGCAAATAAATGAACAAATCATTTATACAATTAGGTTTGTTCGTTTAATTTTTGTATCGTGTTATGCATGATTTTATACATTGTGGAGATACTAAGTTTTTTCAGGTTTACGAATATCCTGTATTAGTACAAAAATTTGTATAAAATCTTGTATAAAAAAGATAGTTGATTTACTGTGTTCTACTCCGGCCAATTTTAAAATCAAAGGGAATTCTCTTAAATTCTCGAATAATCATTGAAGAGCGGGTGAACGAGCGCCCACAAGAAAATTTATGATATTCTAAAGAGTGAGGTGATAGCTTGAAAGAATATGAATATGTCTTGTTAAACAAAGAAATGAGTGAACGATTAAATATCGGGGTAAGTACTTTAAGAAAGTGGGCTGCCGCGCTAGAAAAGAACGGATATTACTGGGAGAAAAATGATGATGGTACTCGCTATTATACTCACTATGATCAAGATACACTTATACTGTTTAAAAGTTTAGTACAAGAGCAAAAATTCAACTTAGAACAAGCTGCAAAAGTTATTATATCTAAGCGTGAAGGAAACCGCTCTTCATCAAGAACGGGGGACGCTCTCCAAGAAATACAACAAGAATTTAAAAGCGAAACCCACTCTTCTAGCCGTTCTCTAACTCCTGTGACAAATGAATCTATACAAAGTTTAATAGATTATATAAAAGAGCAAGACAAACTTAATAGACACCTATTAGAAAAAATTGAAGAGATGGAGAAGGAACGAAAAAGTGATAGAGAAATTCTAGAACGTATGGAACATCAACTTACTCGACAAGAAAACCGAGCAAATGAAAGAGATAAAATGTTGATGGAAAATATACGAAGTATTCAACAGCTTGCAATTACAAAACAAAAAAATTCTTTTTGGAATCGTTTATTTAATAAATAAACAAAAAGGCTCACTTCTATATAACAGGGAGTGAGTTTTTTTATTTGCTACCGATAAGTGGTGTTATGTTAAGTTCACATGTAGAGGATATACAAATAAATATTTTTTAGGTGTAAAAACATATAGGATGTATGCAGTGACTGATAACCAGAACGTACTATTCAGGAACACATGAAATATATATAATACAGGCTCAATGAAATTACGATTCTATTGCTTTTGGGGGAGGATATATGCCAAAAAAAGTTCTTCTGTTTACAGATTTAGGAATTGATGATGCCTTTGCTGTTCTGTATACCTTTTTTCGTAAAGATATCCAACTTGTAGGGATTGTAGCTGATTATGGAAATGTATCAAGAGAGAATGTTATAAGAAATATTAACTATTTAAAGTATATTGGGGGAAAAGAAGAGATACCTGTATTTCTGGGTGCTTCTGTACCTTTAACGGGCATATTGGTCCAGTATTTTCCTGAAGTGCATGGGAAAGTGGGATTAGGACCTATCATCCCGCCTGAGATTTCTTATCCGATCTACCCTATCAATGATATTTATCGGATTATAGATTCTAATTTAGATGATCTCATAATTATCAATTTGGGAAGGCTCTCATCGTTGGCGACGGCATTTGTCCTAAATTTAGAAACAATGCGGAACGTGAATGAATACATTTGTATGGGAGGAGCTTTTTTTTATCCTGGAAACGTGACTGCTGTGGCTGAAGCTAACTTTTATGCAGATCCTTATGCAGCAAACTTAATTCTGCAGCATGCAAAGAATTTGACAATTATTCCGTTAAACGTCACCCAACACGCAATTGTTACACCCGAAATGGTCCAACAAATCGACGCGTTTCACCGTAATACACAGGACCTTGCAGGGCTTATCATCAAGCCCATGTTAGACTACTACTATAATTTCTACTCTAAATCGAACCCTGGTATAGGGGGAAGTCCTATGCATGATTTTGTAACAATCTGGTATTTGTTGAACCCAGATGCAGTTCTCCTTTCAAAAGTACCCATCAAAGTAATCCCCGATCAAGGAGAAGGATTCGGTCAAAGTATTGCAGATTTTCGTTTTGTGACAAATCCGGGTTATAAAACACATAATGTCGCTTTTCAGTTCAATTACGAAAGTTTTAAGAGAGATATCATGGAAACATTCTTAAGGAAGAGACTGTAGCGTATCCTAAGTAAACTTCAGATAACGGAAATTATGTAAAAAAGCTAGCATGAATCCAGCTTTTTCTTTTTTGATCACGGGTGTTCTAATATCTTTATTCATCATGTTTTGAATGTATACTTTTGTTGTGTGTTTTGAGGATATCAGAGGATTCGTTTTGAATTCAATATTTACGGGTTTTTGAATGTAAACTAATATCAATTAGTTTACATTGGAACTTACAATTGAAATCCAACATACAATGCTATGAGCATTTACAATATAGTTTTGGTCAAAACCACAGCGATTGCTGTGGTTTTTCTTATTGATGAAACTGAAAGTAAACTAATATTCAAAAGTTTACTTTCAAAGTCTCTTCAAAAATAGTAACTTTCATTTTGCTAGTTACAAAATTTTTATTGATATAAAGCATCCCGACAACTTGTTGGCTAAAAGATTCCACAAGGAACAGGTCGTATTTTTCGTCGCTATGCTTTGGAAAATCTCCACTCTCCCCATTTCATTTCGTCCTTGCAGAACTTTTTTCGGCAGGTATAGGCATGTTGCCAAGCCGAACATACCAAAAACGAGGATTTAGGTAGCACGACTTGGACTAGCAATTATACCTCCCGAACCGCCTGGATCAACTGTTCATAAATAAACTCTTGCTCTATGTATTTACGTCACTGGAAGGGGCTAGCCTCTCGCTTCGCTTCACCCCAGCCATTGTACTTACACCCAAAAACAAGAGGGAATAACTAAAAACCACTAATAATTAAAAAACTTTTTACATAACAATTTAACCCTTTGTAGAAAACTACGAGAGGGCATTTTTTTCAAAGGGTATTCCAGTTGAGGCCTAATCAATTTACTAAATGAGATTTTGGGGTACACATTGATGAACACCAGAATTTCTTAATGAGTTAAATAAAGCTGCACTGATGATTAATATAACAATTTCATCAGTTCCATCTTCTAACTCATAGATTGCCCAGTATGCATTATCAACTGTAAAAATA
>NZ_LXLV01000023.1 GCF_001757995.1 Bacillus mycoides
AATTCTTCTGAATATGTAATAAATATTGAACCTTTTTTAGTCATGAAAAATCCCCTCCAAGTAATAGTGTAACATCCATGTATGTACATGGTCTTTTTACACTGTCTACTTAAAGGGGATAATATCATAGGCAGTCTCTTTTTGTTAAGAATTAGTAACGAGTAACGCATGGGGATGCTGCGTTTTATATTCATCTTTCCACGGAATATTTAGTTGTTCCCACGTTTCGCCGCTATCTACAGATTGGAAGATGCCGTTGTTATTTAAAGTGTAAAATGTATGTGGCTCTGCTGGATTTGTCGCAAACATCGAAATGACTGTACCGATTGCAGATGGTAGTCCTTGCTGTACTTGCTGGAAAGGAGTATCTTTCGTTTTTCTATAAATATAAGATTCATAAGGAATACGGTGATGAGCGAGATCAGCACTCGGTGCGGCAGAAACGAGAATCGTATTACAATCAGCTGGATCGATAGCCATGCTGTATAAATAATGATGTTCAAGTCCTTCACTACATGAGATCCAGCTGTTTCCACTGTTATAACTTTCAAGATATGCACGATCAGGTCCGCCCATAAACCCATCACCGCATGATGCATAAAGGCGATTTGGGGCATCAGGGTGCATAAGTAACTGATGGGCGTCGATAGGAGCACCGAATTTTTTATCAATCCATGTATGCCCTTTATCGTTACTTTGAATAACAGCACCAGCTTCGATTGAAACGTGAATTGTACGTTGATTGTTTGGATCAACTGTAATCCAGCGCACGTGATGGGTAAAAGGTCTAGGCGGAAAGGCCCACGTATAGGAAGATAATAATGATTTCATATTTTTAAGTTCAGTCCACGTTTCTCCGCCATTTTCTGAACGGAATAAAGCACTAGGTTCTGTGCCTGCATAAACGACGCCATATCCGTTAACTTGTTCATTAGAGCTTACCGTTATGGAAGTGATAGAAGAATGTAAAATGCCATCTTCTTTCGGGAAATCAAAATAACGATAAGAGTCCCCAATTGGTCGCCATGAATCCCCACCATCATCGCTTAACCATAAACCTCGTCCAAATGTCCCGCAATATACACGATTCTTTTGAAATGGATCAACTGCAATACAGGTAGGTTGCATATTTTGTAAGTGATATGTGGTTTCATAGTTACCATGTTGTTCTTTTACTACAACAAGTTCACGTTCCATACAGAGGAATAATCTTTTCAATTTAGTACCCTCCTTAAAATTTCTTTCAATAGTAAACAATATGAAAATAGAAAAGAAGTAGTCTTGTTTTTTGTTGAGAAAAAGGAATTGCTGAAAAAGTAGCGAAGGTTGTGTATAGAAGGAAGCGGGATAAAAATGGGGAATTTGTTGCATACTAACATACAGATATTGCACTTAAAGGAGTATAAGTATGGGACATTCACATGATCACGGTCATTCAAAAAATAAAAAGGCGTTACTAATTGCCTTCCTATTAACGACAAGCTTTATGATTGCTGAAGTTATTGGCGGATTTGTAACGAATAGTTTAGCACTATTATCTGACGCGGGGCATATGTTAAGTGATGCAGTATCTCTCGCTTTAAGCTTACTTGCCTTCAAGCTTGGAGAGAAAACAGCAACGGCTGCAAAAACATACGGGTATAAGCGTGTCGAAATGTTAGCGGCATTATGTAACGGTGTCGTTCTTATTGTCATTTCAGTATACATTTTTATTGAAGCAATTCGTCGTTTTAAAGAGCCAGTGGAGATTGCTAGTAATGGGATGCTCATTATCGCTGTACTTGGTTTGCTTATTAATATTCTATCCGCTTGGATATTAATGAGAGGCGGAGATGTGAAAGGTAATTTGAATTTAAGAAGTGCTTTTTTACATGTACTCGGTGATTTATTAGGTTCTGTAGGAGCGATAATTGCAGCACTGCTTATTAAATTTTTCGGATGGACTGCTGCAGATGCGATTGCTAGTATTCTTGTGTCAATTTTAGTCATTATAAGTGGATGGCGTGTAACACGTGATACAGTTCACATATTAATGGAAGGTGCACCGCAGCACATAGATGCTGAAGAGGTGAAAAATACATTATTAAATATTACTATTGTAAAAGAAGTTCATGATTTACATATATGGTCTGTAACATCAGATTTTCAAGTACTAACTTGTCATCTTATTATCGAAGGTAATGAAACGCAAAGTGTATTGAAAGAAGCAACGGATGTATTAAAGGAAAAATTTCATGTAGAACATGTCACCATTCAAGTTGAAATAGAAGATGAATTTAACCATAGTGAGACAACTTGCAAAGTATGAAAGAAAAAAGGTATGAAAAAGTGTCATAACATTTTTCACGTGGCATACATATATATAATGTGGCCACAAATACTTTGTAAGGTAAATATTTCATAAGGTTACTTTACTTATTAAGAATCATCTTTTATAATCAAAAGTGGTAATTGATAAGGATTATCATTTTCAATGATCGTAGAAAGGAGTTTTTTAAAAGATGAGTAGTCAACTCCGTTTTGCTGTTGAAAATCGTAAGAGGCACTTAATTGATGAGTTAATTGGAGCAGGGGTGTTTAAAGTTCGTGATCAGCAATTATACGAGCTTTCTTTAGAGGAATTGGAAAAAGAGTACGAGCATATTGAAGAATTTGCAGACATTCAGGCATAGCCATATAGAGTAGTAAAGAAAGAGCATGTTACATAAAAGTGTAACATGCTCTTTTTTGATTATAGAAAAATATTGTAGAGCGGTTGGTGTTAAAATGCTAGCAGGATTTTTAATTTGATTTTTTTAAGCTGCAGGTAATGCCGCAATCCATTCACCAGCACCTTGTATTGTAATAAATGATGTGTGTTCTTTTGGATAAGGGGAAATATAGTACTACATATGAGCTGAGAACAGCAGTGGAAATTTTTGTTGTGGCAAATATTAAAAAGTTATTATTAGATAATTTTTTCAAAAGAAATAAAAATATAACATTTTTTATATTTTTCATTGCGAAAAGCACAATCTACTTTTACAATAGAAAGGGTTGTGAATATATTATACTGAAAAAATAAATCGAAATAATATGAAAATTTTGTTTTGTCTTCGCAAATTGTATACTACATACACGTAAGACGACATACATCATGTTATCGACTTGTAAGGAGAGAAAAAAATGAAAAGTGTAAGATTACCCTCGATGCTAGAAATCATCATTCTTTTATTCCTATTTCTTGCTGTCGTCTTTTCCTTCCAAACGATTTTTGATCTCCCAATTCAATTAGCGCTATTTATTTCATGGTTTTTAGTTATTGCGCTTGGATTAAGGTTAGGATTTCGTTATCAAGAATTGCAAGATGCAATTACAAAAGGGATTTCTAATGGATTAGAAGCAATTCTTATTTTAGTTGCAGTTGGAGCTTTAATTGGAACATGGATTGCTGGTGGGGTTGTACCTACATTAATTTATTATGGATTAGAATTCATTCACCCTAGCATATTCTTATTGGCAACTTTAATTATTTGTTCAATAACTTCTATTGCGACAGGAACATCATGGGGAACAGTTGGAACAGCTGGTATTGCTATGATGGCGATTGGTGAAGGGCTTGGATTACCACTGCCGCTTGTTGCAGGTGCAGTTCTTTCAGGAGCTTACTTTGGAGACAAATTATCACCACTTTCTGATAGCACAGTTCTTGCAGCTTCTATGGCGAAAGTAGATGTTATTGCCCACGTTCGAGCTATGCTCGTATTAGACGTTCCGGCTTATATTATTACCAGCATTATGTTTACTGTTGCTGGTTGGATGTATGGCGGAGATAATGTAGATTTAAATAGAGTAGAGTTTTTAAAAGAGGCTTTATTAAAGGAATTTGATATTAAAATATGGATGCTTGTTCCTGCTGTAATGGTTATTGTGCTATTGGCGCTGAAGAAACCTTCTATGCCAACAATTGCTATGGGAGCTTTAATTGGTGCAATTTGGGCAACTCTTTTCCAAGGGATGCACTTTGGAGAGGCAATTGGAACAGCATATAACGGATTCTCAATTCAATCTGGTGTCGAGTTTGTCGATAAGTTATTAAACCGTGGTGGAATTAACGGTATGCTTGGTTCAGTAGCCGTTATTATTTTCGGCTTAGGTTTTGGTGGACTACTTGAAAAGCTAGGTGTTTTAAAAGTAATCGTATCAAAATTTGAGAAGAAATTAAATTCTGCAGGTAATGTAACAGTGTCTACATTAATCGTGGCATTCTTAGCTAATATATTTGGTTGTGCGATGTACGTATCACTTATTTTAACACCGAAAATTATGGAAGATAGCTATGATAAATTAAAAATAGACCGCCGTGTATTAGCGCGTAACTCAGAAGTAGGTGGAACGTTAACTTCTGGTATGGTTCCGTGGTCGGATAATGGTATTTTTATGGCTGGTATTTTAGGTGTAGCAACGTTCTCATACGTTCCGTTTATGTGGTTAAGCTTTGTTTCATTAATTTTGGCAGTTATTTACGGATATACAGGAAAATTCATTTGGTATGTAGATGACGTTGAAAAAGGAAAGCAAGCATCATAAAAAAATACCTTCTGCGATGGCGGAAGGTATTTTTTTTATATATACGAGTGAGAATTCTTATCATTTGGATGAAAGTCTGTTAAAATGAGAAATGTAGGTATTTTATTTTCAAGGGGATGAAAAAATGGAGTACAGAATTGAAAGAGATACATTAGGAGAAATGAAAGTTCCAGCTGATAAATTATGGGCAGCACAAACACAGCGTAGTAAGGAAAACTTTCCGATTGGAACAGAGCATATGCCGCTTGAAATTGTAAAAGCATTTGCGATTTTAAAGAAGAGTGCAGCGATTAGCAATCAAAAATTAGGAAAGTTATCAGAAGAAAAAGCACAAGCAATTGTGGAAGCTGCTGATGAAGTTATCACAGAAAAATGGAATGAACATTTTCCGCTTGTCGTATGGCAAACAGGTAGTGGTACACAATCGAATATGAATGTAAATGAAGTAATTGCAAACCGCGGTAATCAAATTTTGAAAGAAAAGGGATCTGACGTTCATATTCATCCGAATGATGACGTGAACATGTCTCAAAGTTCAAATGATACGTTCCCAACAGCACTTCATGTAGCGTGTGTAATTGCGGTAGAAAATCATGTATTGCCAGCTATTACGAAATTAAAAGAAACATTAGCAGAAAAAGTAACTGCATTTGAACATATTATTAAAATCGGTCGTACACATTTACAAGATGCAACACCGTTAACGTTAGGACAAGAAATTAGCGGATGGCACCGTATGCTTGAAAAAACAGAGCGTATGATTGCAGATAGCAATACATATATGAAAGAATTAGCAATTGGTGGTACTGCGGTTGGAACTGGAATTAATGCGCACCCTAAATTTGGTGAGATGGTAGCAGAAGAAATTAGTCTGTTTACAGGTAAACAATTTGTTTCTGCACCAAATAAATTCCATGCGTTAACGAGCCATGATGAAGTTGTATTTGCACACGGAGCATTAAAAGCATTAGCTGCGGATTTAATGAAGATAGCTAACGATGTGCGCTGGCTTGCAAGTGGTCCGCGTAGTGGTCTTGGAGAAATTATTATTCCTGCAAATGAACCAGGAAGCTCTATTATGCCAGGGAAAGTAAATCCAACGCAAAGCGAAGCACTAACAATGGTTGTAGCACAAGTTATGGGGAATGACACAACAATCGGATTTGCTGCGAGCCAAGGTAATTTTGAGCTAAACGTATTCAAACCAGTTATTGCTTACAACTTCCTGCAATCTGCTCACTTATTAGCTGATGCAACCGTTTCATTTAATGATAAATGTGCAGTTGGTATTGAAGCAGATGAAGAAGTAATTAATGAAAATGTAAATCGTTCATTAATGCTTGTAACAGCGCTAAACCCACATATCGGGTATGAAAATGCCGCGAAAATTGCGAAGCATGCCCATAAAGAAGGGTTAACTTTAAAAGAAGCAGCATTGCAATCGGGATTACTAACAGAAGAGCAATTTGATGAAATTGTAGACCCGAAAAAAATGATTGCTCCGAAAGAATAATAGAAGAGGCCAAGGTTCTTACTTTAGAATCTTGGCTTTTTTATTGCATATTAATTTTTAATTCCTTGTAGAAAAGTAAATACACATAAAGGGTCATATTTTTTATTGATTTTTCTTAATTTGTTCGCGTGTGTCCCGTAATAAGCGTTCATATAATCTTTCAAATTGCTGTATGGGAAATTGACGAATGAGCCTTCTGTTATGGATTCTATATAGTCAAATCGTTTTTCTAACCATTGGGAATTATCCTTTTTAAAAATCGGATCTTCCCATATAGTTTGGATGCCTAGAATATAATGTGAATCGCGGTAATAAAAAGCGGTCGCATCTTTATCTACATCCTGAATTTTCCCTCCAAGGGGATAGAGACTTATTGCTGCAAAAATACTGCCGGAAGCCTTATCTTTAAGAAGACTAATAATCTTATCGATTTCTTCTTCGTTATACTGTCTCTGAACGAACCGGCCTGTAGATTTAAATTGTTCAGACGGTGGATATGAAGATTGTACAATGGTCATTGCTTCAAGAAAATCGATATATTGTAAATTCATCTTCACACCGTTTATATGGAGTAAATCTTGTAAAATGAATGCTGAGTCTTCAGGGGTACCGTAATACAAACCTCGTCCAAATATTGCTAGTCCTTCCTCGGCGGAGTTGTATACGCTTGCGCCGATTGTCATTTTACTATTCAAATTTACTAACCATTTTTGCCATGTATGAAGAAATTTCTTTTGGATGTCTACTGAAGTGTTAGGCCAATATAGTTCAACTAAAGTAACTTTATCAACTTTTGGAGGAAGCTTAAAAGTTAGTGAAACGACGATACCAAAGTTTCCACCACCTGCCCCGCGACAAGCCCAAAATAAATCTTTATGGCAAGTTTCATTAGCTGTAATTATTTTACCTTAACTCTATTAAATTGTCGTAACCAAGGCCGAAATACCTACTAGAATAGCCCCAACCGCCGCCTAAAGTGTATCCACTTACTCCAACAGTTGGACAAGTTCCTCCTGGAAATGGATAACCTTTTGAAGAGATAAAGTCATAGATTTGTTTGTTTTGAGCACCACCTTGAATTACTAATGTGTTTTTATGTTCATTAAGCTGCATAGAGTTCATTTTACTTATATCAATTACGAGGACGTTGTTTCCGACAGAATATCCTTCGTAATGGTGTCCACCAGAACGAATGCGAATAGTAATTTCATTTTTTCTTGCCCAAATAATTGCATTACTAACATCCCATTTCGTAAAACAATAAATGATAGATAAGGGAAACTTTTGAATAGCCCGATTCCATTCTTGTCTAGCTTCTTCATACTCACAATCATATCTTGTAATAATTTCACTTGTTAATCCTTCATAACTTAACTCATACATAATAAGCACCTTTCATTCATTTTGTGTAGTAGTTTGTTTTTCTAGAAATAGTGTATGTTCGTATCGTTTGTTTGTGATGGAGGGGTAGTATCTTTATGTAATAAAAAATAGACTAACTATTGAGTAGTTAGTCTGAGGGGAGAATAACTATGTAAACGGCGGTTTTGCTTGGGGAGGATATTCAATTCTTATATAGTTATCCTAATAGCACCTCAAACAAAATTATTCATTTGAGGTGCTATTGATTATTTTCACATTTGGCCAGTTTTCTTTTAAGAGTGAAATAAATTTTTCCTCTTCCTGTGGTACAAAAGTTGTTACTGAATCAAATAAATTATAATGAATTTCTAATTGCTGTCTTGTCCATTTTTCTGAATGAAGTTTTTTGCCTGTGTATTTTATGTGGCGTAAATCTTTAAATGGAATTTCCGTTTGGAGTATGAAACCATGTTTCACAACAAGAGACGATTCCGTTATTTTGTAATGAGAAAAATAGAAAGAAGAAAGATTCACGATGTTTAGGAGCATCATGAAAGTGAAAAAAATAGAATTCTCATTTTGTAAGAATAGTGAAATGAAAAAAATAATTATAAATAATGTAATGAAAATGACGTGAAATGGATTTTTTTTCGCTTTAAATTTCAAGTTAGTCACCTCGGTATACGTGTTCTTTAAATAAATTAAATCACAACATCGTAATAAACCGAAAGAATATGCAACATTACATATTTTTGTGTGTCATTATTCGTGTAAACTTTTTTTGATGGGGTAAATTTAAATGAAGTTTTTCAAAAGTGGAGTTGCATAAAATGATTTGCAGAAAAAGCATTAAAGTAATAGTCCTAATTAATTGTATGATGATGATTAGTGGTTGTTCAAATAGATTCGTTGAGGATGGAAATCGAAAACATGTATTTGTACAAGCAAGTAAAGTTTTAGTAGAGGTTGTTTATAAAATATATAAAAGGTAAAAGGTGTTTCCATATATGGAAACACCTTTTTTGTAGTTAAAATTGAATGCTGGAAGGATCTTGAATAGTAGTCATGTTTTGTTTCACATCCCATAATAATTAGTTTGTTAAAATACATTCGCTTTTCGGTGTGATAAGTCCTATTTATTATATTTAGACAAACATTTTTATAAAGGTTTATAAAATAGGTAAACGAAACATTGAAATGTTTGCTTTATTTATGTTAAGATGGTGAGGTCATAATAAACGAAAATATAATTTGTTTGTATTTAAAATAAACTTTTTGGAGGAATGTTTAGTATGAGTGATATTTCAGAGAAGTTTTGGGATGCGTCGGTAGAGGAATTAAAGAAAGGGTATGTATTTGACGAGGCAGCAGAGGAGTATATTTGTTTAGCTTGTGGAGAAACGTTTATTAAAGGGGTTATTTATCAAGAAAATCAAGTTTTGTATGAAGCAGAGAAGTTTGTACAGTTGCATATTCAAAATGAACATACGTCTATGTTTGAATATTTATTAAATCTTGATAAGAAGTTTACAGGTTTAACTGATTTGCAAAAGAAAATGGTTCAGTTTTTCCATATGGGACTTAACGATAAAGAGATTGTAAAAGAAATGGATGGCGGGAGCACGTCGACGATTCGCAATCATCGATTTACATTACGAGAGAAAATGAAGCAAGCGAAAGTATTTTTAGCGTTAATGGAATTGTCAGAAGAAAAATCCAAAGTTCAAACTAAATTTGTACCGATTCATAGAACAGCTACGATGGTGGATGATCGATACAATATTACAGAGGAAGAAAATGCTGAAGTTTTAACAGCGCATTTTACAGAAGGTTTGGATGGACCGCTTTCTAAATTTCCGAAAAAGCAAAAGCGTAAATTAATTATATTGCGTCATTTAGTGAAGAAATTTGATAGCAATGAAAAGTATACGGAAAAAGAAGTAAATACAGTTTTAGAAAATGTATATCCGGATTTTGTAACTTTAAGAAGATATTTAATCGAGTATGGTTTTTTAGATAGAACAGCTGATGGAAGCCAATATTGGGTGAAGTTATAAGTGCTAAGCAAAGAAAATGAATAGAAGCACAGAATAAAAACAACTATACAAAGAGATAGGGATTGAAATATGTAGCGCATTATAAATACAAAAAAATGTATGATGAACTTGAAGCATCAGAGGTCTCAAAAAGAAAGGGACTGGGCATTTCAATATCGAAAGTAGAATTGGAAAAGTTGGAACAGTACGGAGCGCACAGATATAACCGTGCAGAAATTAATAAAAGGAGAAATGAAATTTGAAACCACCTACAGATAACAATAAAGAGGGTGTAGAGTCACAGAAGTCAGAAGCGGATCATAAACCGATATGGAAATCGATGTCCATGTTTTTAGTGCCGTTACTTTTAAGTAATGTATTACAATCGGTTGGACAGTTATTTGGAATGGTAGTAGTAGGGAGATGGCTAGGCGTAAATGATTTAGCAGCTATATCAGCGTTCTTTCCATTATTTTTCCTACTCGTTTCATTTGTAATTGGAATTGGTTCTGGTAGTTCAATTTTAATTGGTCAGGCATTTGGTGCTAAAAATGAAGAGCGCTTAAAAGCTATCGTTGGTACGACGCTTACGTTTACTTTTATTATCGGAGTCGTGTTGGCGATAATAGGCAGTATTTTTGCGATGGATATTATGCGCCTTATGGGAACGCCCGAAAATATTATTGAAATAAGTGTGCATTACGCAAGAATTTTATTTATATCTATGCCAGTATTATTTTTATATTTTGCATACACAACATTTATGAGAGGTACAGGAGATTCTAAAACGCCATTTTACTTTTTAATCGTAAGTACAGCGCTAAATATGATCTTATTACCAATTCTTATTTTTGGCTGGTTAGGAGCTCCGAAATTAGATGTTTACGGAGCAGCCTATGCTTCAGTTATATCTACAGTTATTACGTTTATTGTCATGCTAGTGTATTTAAAGAAGAAAAATCATCCACTGCAATTAGACGCTACAGTAAGAAAATATCTTCGTATGGACTGGGAGTTATTAAAGTTATTGTTACGGCTTGGTATCCCAGCGAGTATTAATATGATATTAGTTTCATTATCAGAAATTGCGGTAATCGCATTTGTGAATCGTTACGGTTCGGATGCAACAGCGGCGTATGGTGTTGTGAACCAAGTTGCAAGTTATGTACAAATGCCAGCAGTTAGCCTCGGCATTACCGTATCAATTTTTGCAGCGCAATCAATTGGTGCAAACCAATTTGATCGATTACAGAAAGTTGTTAAGGCCGGAATTATCATGAATTATATCATTGGTGGTGTATTAATATCGCTTATTTACTTATTCTCAAGAGATATTTTAGCACTATTTTTGACAAGTCAAACTACAATTGAAATTGCTCATAGTTTAGTAATGATTACTTTATGGAGTTACTTAATTTTCGGTCATGCACAAATTATTAGTGCGACAATGCGAGCAAGTGGTACGGTACTTTGGCCAACTGTGATTGGTGTTGTATCAATCTGGCTTGTTGAAGTACCTGTGGCGTATTACCTGTCTTATCATACGAGCCTTGGTATAGAAGGAATATGGATTGGGTATCCAGCGGCATTCATCGTCAGCTTAATATTACAGTATGCATATTATAAGCTTTCATGGCAGAAGAAACGAATTACACGATTAGTGAGTTAAAAGATAAAAATGTCCCTAAGTCATTATACTTAGGGACATTTTTCGTTAATGAATGCTTATAAATAACTTTTTAAAGTTATGTCAAAATGTTGTCTAATGAGTTTTCCATTATTCATATAAAACTCCCAAGCTGTATCTGGCTCACCGATAATTTCAAATGAACCTTCTGTAATATATAAAGCGCAATTATCTTCTAATGCAATGCCCTCTATATTACCTTGGTGAGTTTGTAAAAACGTATGGAAGGCATTCATTCTATTTAATTGATTGTAATGGGGGCAAAATCTTTTGTTAACAATACTCCAGCCACTACTTTCTATATAACCGGAACCTTCATAATCTGAACGTAGGCTAGATGTGAACCAGCACATAGCGCCGGCACTATATCCTGCAATAAGTGTTCCACGTTTTAAAGCAAATAGTAACTTTTCATCTAGTTTATGTTCTTTCCATTGTTCAAGCATGTGAACGTAATTTCCACCGCCAAGATAAATTAAATCGGCAGAATGAATCATCTCATCTATTTCATATTTAGTAGGTGTTTCGGTTATAATGCGTAAAATTTGAACCTCACAATGTAATTGCTTTTCAAACGTTTCTAAAAATAACTTTATATATCCTTCATCATCACGACTAGCTGTTGGAATGAATAATACTTTTGGGTATTGTTTATTTGTTAATTCTATAAGTCGTTCATTAATATGCAAGTGATTTGGATCTTGTAAATCACCGCCACCAATGACAGCTAATTTCATAGTAAAGCACCACCTAATAATATTTGTTATGTAAAAATTCGATAGCGGGGAGTTACATTCCTTCTGTGATTTAATGACTAAGGGGAAATAAAGTGAACAATATATTGGAATAGCATAAGGAGTCGGTAGCTGTGGATAGAAAGGAATTAGAAGCAGTTTATTGATATATAATACTGGATAATATTGTTTTAAAGTACGGAAACAATATGTTTAAATGAATATAACGACGTACTAATTAATATTGAAAGAGTGTTTATATTTAAAAAGTGCTGGAGTACCAGAGGTTTTACAATAGTGAATTTTACTTTTTATAGGAAGTTATTTTATAATATGGTTAAATTATATTAATATATTTATTAGCGTAGACTGAAAAGAGGGAGCGTGAAAGAGTGGATTTTCGATTTGAGTTCGCAGCGAAGGTGAAAGAATATTTAGATGATGAAAAAGATGAAAAAATAATAAAAGATGGACACAGAGATATAATTTATAAATATTTATATCCGTTGGAGAGTGAAATTGGAATTTTTAAAAATCCTAACTTTACTTTTTTTGCATCAGGAAGACGTTCACATATAGTATTAGAAAATATTGAATTTAAAACAGAAGTAAACGTAGAAAGTAATATAATTGAAATTACAAAAATAGTGGATAATGTGGTGATTCCATTAGATACTATCGTAGCTAAAGATCGGGAATTATTTGCACTCGGGCGTAATGAGAAGTTTAGTGTGCAAATATTAGAGTATTATCTCTTTGATACATTTGGAGAGAAGTTAGGCTTACAATGAATCGAACGCGGTACAGATAACTAATTAGTGGAGATTAGGATCCATTTAAGTATCAGTTAATATCATTCATGTTTGACCTTCTATATATTTTATACTACAATCTGTAGTGTGAAAGGGGCCATACGATGTTTACTCAAAACTATAAGTTAAATGAGCAAGGGTTAAATCACTTTTTCGGACCGCTTGAAGCGAAAATAATGGAAATTGTTTGGGCTACTGAGGGTATTACCATTAAAGATGTGCAACAGAAATTAAGTGAAGAATCCCCGGTGAATTTTAATACTGTAATGACAGTTATGAACAGATTAGTAGAGAAAGCACATTTAGAAAAGCATATCGTGAAAAGAAGTGGTATGTATCGTACTACACAAACGAAAGAAGAATTTTTATCTAATCAAACGAAGAAAATGACAAAGGAATTAATGGGTGAATTTGGAGATCTTGTTGTGAACCATATGATAGATGAGTTAGAACAAGCTGATCCATCTTTAATAAAAAAATTAGAAGCGAAATTAAGTCAGCTAAAAAAAGAGGACCGATAAAATGAAGTGGCAAATGCGTAAAATCGTTTTGTTAGCAGTGACTATTAGTGTTCTTTTTTTTAGTATGTTAGTATACTACGTCACATACCCATTTCTTTTTCAAAATAAAGCATTTTTTCTTTCACAATTTTGTTTATTTGAATTGCAACAACATATGAGAGAACTGTCAACACTCCGCATTATGATAGCAGGATTACTGTTGTTTACTGTAATCATTATAAGTAAAAGAATTTGGAAGCAGTTTTTTTATAGTAAAAAATTGAAAAGAAATCTCGTGTCTATTACTAGAAAAGGAAAGCAAGTGTACGTATTATCAACGTTACAGATTACGGCATTTACAATTGGATTATTTCGACCGAAAATTGTTATTTCAGAAGGAATGTTTCAGGCGTTTTCAGAGGAAGAAATTGATGCGATTGTATTACATGAGGAATATCATCAAAAAAATCGAGATCCATTAAAGTTATTTTTCTTTACATTGTTAGCTGAAGGAATGATGTACATTCCTATATTAAAAGGAATGCTGCAGCGTTATCATGTGTATCAGGAGCTAGCAGCTGATAAATATGCGATGCAAAAAATGAAATCTTCATTTGAGCTAGGTAGTGCATTATTAAAATTAATTAAAATAAAGACGATGGAAAATCAATGTATTACAGCTTCGTTTGCGAAAACTGCAATTAATTTACGGATTGAGCAAGTGTTAAATGAGAAAGTTGTTAAGCTGAATATACCATTACATACGAATTCAGTATATGTAACGTTAGGGCTATTTTGTATGTCGATTGTACTTATTGTTGGAGAGTGCATATAGCCTCTTTTTTTAATAGTTAACACTACGCATTGTAGTGTTTTTAGGAGGAATAAAATGAATGCGGCGGATTTAACAATTTGGCTAGTAGTAGGGGCGGGGATACTTTCATTTATATCACCATGTTCTTTACCGCTATATCCATCTTATTTATCATATATTACAGGTGTGTCTATTCAAGATTTAAAAGAAAATCGTGGAATTATGCAAAAGTCAGCGATTATACATACAGTATTTTTTATGATCGGTTTTTCGGTTATTTTTTATGCGTTAGGTTTATCAGTAAGCTGGATTGGGATCACTTTTTCATCTAATCAAAGGCTGATTCAGCAAATTGGTGGGATATTTATTATTTTGATGGGGCTATTTATGACTGGATTGATTCAGCCTAAGTGGCTTATGGCAGAGAAAAAAGTACAATATAGAAGTAAATCGACAGGATATATTCGCTCAGTTTTGGTCGGCATGACATATGCAGCAGGATGGACACCGTGTGTTGGACCGATATTTTCTGCAGTGCTTATGCTCGGTGCGACCAATCCTGAAAGTGCGCTTCTGTATATTACAGCATACACCCTTGGATTTGCAGTTCCGTTTTTCGTGATGGCATTTTTTATCGGAAAGGTAAAATGGATTGTTACATATGCCAATGTCATGATGAAAATTGGCGGTGGAATTATGATTGTAACAGGGGTTTTATTATATACAAATCAAATGACGAAAATTACAGCGTTCTTTATTCGTATATTTGGTGGATTTACAGGATTTTAGAAATGAGGGGGAAGAAAAGTGAAGAAACTAATTGCTATTATACTGGTCGGGGCACTAATTTGGGCAGGGGTTAACTTTTATAATACAAAGAAAGAAGAAAAAGAAAGAAAAGCGAAACAAGCGGAGCTACAAGAGAAAGAAGTATTACCACAAGTGGGATTTAAAGCGCCGAACATAACATTAAAAGGATTGGACGGGAAGCTTTATTCGTTAAATGATGCAAAGGGAAAACCATATATTATTAATTTTTGGGCATCATGGTGTGGCCCATGTGAAATGGAGGCTCCTGACTTAGTTCGTTTGTATGATAAATATAAAAAGGATGTTGAAATCTTTGCGGTAAATGCAACAATTGGGGATCCAGTACAAGAAGCGAGCGCATTTGCAGATCGTCACGGATTTAAATTTCCTGTTCTATTAGATATGGATGGAGTAGCTGGAATAGATTATAAAGTATTCTCTTTACCAACGACATTTTTTGTTAATAAAGATGGAATTATTGTAGATCATGCACGAGGTGTATTACCTCCAGATCAATTAGAAGAGAAGTTTAAGAAAATAATTGAGAATTAAGAGGGGATTTCATAGTGATGGAGTGGATGGTGAGGTTACAACCAGTTTCTCTTATAATAGGAAGTCTATTTGGATTTACTCTGATGAAACTAAGGATGAAAAAGCAAAATATTCAATATGAAAAAATGATGGATGCAGTAACGAATGGTCTTCTCATCATTGTATTCATATGGAAATTCGCACCAGCAATTTTAAATCCGGTATGGGCCATTGGGGCGCCAATGCAAGCATTATTAGCTGTAGGAAGTATCCAGCATATTATAGTAGGTTTTATTATGGCTAGTATATACATTGTTTGGAAAAGTAAAAAAGAGCAATTTTCGCTTTGTATTTTACTTGATGCATTACCTTTTGGATTGTGTGTGAGTATCATCTTTTATTTTCTATTCCATCAAGAGGTAGGCATACAAACGGCACTGCCATGGGGGATGAAAATATATGAATCTAAATTTTCATATCATCCTATTTTCGTGTATGAGATTATACTTGCACTCGGTATAATTGGCTCGTTATGGATTAAAAATGAAAGATTAGGAAATGGAAAGAATATAAGTGTTTTTCTAATTTGCGAAGGAATTGCTCATATCATTATTTCGCTTATTAGTGAACAAAATTCAGTTCTATTTGGTCTTTCAATACAGCAAATACTCAGTTTTTTTGTTATTAGTTTAGGGATTTTGTTAGTACCAAAAAAATAAAAATAACCATGTACGGAGAGCATCCATGCATGGTTATTTTTTTATCATCACATGAATTAAAAAATCGGCGGAGTAACAGAAAATAAAACAATTGCATTTTTCTCGAAGTAATTCACCCATTTATGCTTTAAATAAGCTGGTATTTTTACACTATCACCAGTTTCTAATATGTATTCTTCTTCATTTAAATACAATGTAATTTTCCCGTCTAATACAAATGCTAATTCTTCTCCTTTATGCTCTAGAAGATTTTCTGATGAAGAAGTATTTGGAGGAACAGTCATAATTGCTGTTGCTAAATTTCCTGTGAAATCAGGTGATAACAATTCATATGATAAATTATCGATAATCATTTTTTTTCGTTTATTAGAACGCACAATTAAATCGTCTGTATTTGTTTCGTCGAGCAAAAAACTAAATGTTGGAACATCGAGAGCTTTTGCGAGTACCTTTAATGTTTGAATGGAAGGGTTAGCAGAACCACGTTCAATTTGACTTAACATAGATGGTGTAATTTCAGCCATCTTTGCTAGTTCTTTACTAGTTAAACCTTTTTCTTTTCTTTGTTTTTCAATTTTTTTACCAATATCTATATTTTCCATAGAACATTCTCCTTAATAATTATTAAATTATATTTAAATAAATTAAATTAAAATTAACTAAAACTAAAATGTATGTTAAACTGTATTAAAATTAATTCAATTATAATTTATTGTATGGCTAGCTACAAGGATATGAGGAGGAAGAGGAATGAAGGAGATAGAGGTATTAAAAGAACGATTTCCATTAGTAAACAACCTTATTGCAACGGAAGAAGTATTTTGGGTAAATCCGAATATAGAAAAGTACGAAACAGCAATAAAAGGTTCACCACTTAATGAAGAAAATGTAAAAGACGCGGAAGAGAGATTAAAGCGCTTTGCACCATATATTTCGAAAGTTTTTCCTGAAACAAAAGAAATGAGTGGCATTATAGAATCACCTTTAGTGAAAATACCTTCTATGAAACAATCTTTAGAGAAAAATTACGGACAGCCAATATTGGGAGAACTATTATTAAAGTGTGATAGTCAACTTCCGATATCAGGTTCAATAAAAGCTAGGGGCGGCATATATGAAGTGTTGAAACATGCTGAGCAATTGGCACTTCAGCACGGAATGTTAACGGAGGAAGACGATTACTCCATTTTAGATAGCGATACATGTAGAGAGTTTTTTGCAACATATTCTATTGCGGTAGGTTCGACAGGGAACTTAGGACTAAGCATCGGGATTATGAGTGCGAAACTAGGTTTTAATGTGACTGTTCATATGTCAGCAGACGCGAAACAATGGAAAAAAGATTTATTAAGAAGTAAAGGTGTAAACGTTATTGAATATGAGGCTGATTATAGTAAAGCAGTAGAAGAAGGACGAAGACAAGCTGATGCTGATCCTAGCTGTTATTTTGTAGATGATGAAAACTCACATGATTTATTTTTAGGATACGCAGTAGCAGCATCACGTTTACAAAAGCAATTAGAAGAGTTAGAGATTGTAGTAGATGAAGAACATCCTTTATTCGTTTATTTACCATGTGGTGTCGGGGGAGGACCTGGAGGAGTAGCATTTGGCTTAAAGTTATTGTATAAAGACAACGTAAACTGTTTCTTTGCGGAGCCTACGCACTCTCCATGTATGTTACTCGGTTTAATGACAGGACTTCATGACAAGATTGCCGTTCAAGATATTGGTATTGATAATGTAACAGATGCGGATGGACTTGCGGTAGGAAGACCATCTGGGTTTGTTGGGAAAACGATGGAACCATTTTTGAGCGGGAATTACACAGTAAGTGATGAAGAGTTGTATAGATTGTTAAAGGAACTGGTTGATACTGAAAATATTTATTTAGAGCCTTCTGCATTAGCGGGTATGATAGGTCCGCTGAATGTATGTAAAGCTGAAAATGAGTATTTACAAAAACAACAGTTAACAGAGAAGGTGAAGAAAGGTACTCATATTGTGTGGGGAACTGGTGGGAGTATGGTTCCAGAAGACGTGATGAATGGGTATTATAAAACAGGTGTGGAATTAATGTTAAAATAAAAATGAGGCTATTTACAGCCTCATTTTTTTCATGTACATAAAATTCTTTGTTATTTTCGCACTAGTTCTTTATAGTATAGTTATAAAGGATTGCTAATATCGAATAAATATAACAAAAAAGCTTTATTTTACATAATTAAGAGGATGTGTGTATACGATGTCATTACAGACAAAATATATAGCGGGTATTTCGCTTGGGGTTATGGGCGTAGGTTTTGCGGCTTCAATCCCTTTTCAAGGAACGGTAGCTGGGGAGATTATTCAAGGGGGATTTGAAGCTGGGTTAGTTGGTGGACTTGCGGATTGGTTTGCGGTTACAGCTTTATTCCGTCATCCGTTGGGAATCCCAATTCCACATACAGCATTATTACCAAAAAATCGTAAGCGGGTAACAAAGGGGCTCGTTTCTACGTTAGAAAATGAATGGCTGACGAAAGACAGCATTACAAGTAAAGTAAAAGAAATGCAGCTAGCACAAATGATACTGCAAATTGCTGAGAAAGAGTTACAGTCTGATGCTGTGAAAAAAGGAATTGTAACAATTGCTGAGAAAGCGATTCTTCAAATAGATACGGAAAAATTAGCAGTTATAATTGAAAAAGAATTAAAAACGTATTTGCATACAATTAACACAAGTAACATATTACAAGTTCTCGTTGATCAATTAGTAGTGCAAGAATATGATGAAAAAACACTTGATTACATATTAGTAAAAGTGAAAGATTGGACAGCGCAAGATGAAGCTCGTTACCAGCTCGGAAGCTTAGGTATGAAGGCAATGGAGAATATAAAAGTAGATGGATTCCTACAGTTTACTTTGAAATCGTTTATGAATATTGTTGATGAAGATAAAATTGGCGGCATTTTGCAGAAGTTTATTATTAGCAATATTAACAGCTTGCAAGATGCTGATAATAGCACAAGACAACTTATATTAGCGAAAATTCGTCAAGAAATTATAAATGTAAAAGAAAATGAATCTTTATTACAGGAATTAGAGAATTGGAAAGAAAAATGGATTGCCAACTGGAATGCTACTGACAAAATAAAAGAAATGCTAGAGCAAGTACAACAAAGGGCAGTTACCTTTGTGAAGAATGAAGAATTTGCCGATAAATATGTTGTTCCATTCTTACAAACACAAATGAATAAAATAAAAGAAGATGAACTGACTGTTCAAAAAATAGAAGATTGGTTACAAAAACAAGTTGTTACTATTGTTGAAAAAAATCATTCAAAAATTGGAAAGCTCGTGCAAGAAAACCTTGATAAGTTAGATGATAAAACATTAATCGAAATGATTGAAAATAATGTCGGTAAAGATTTGCAGTGGATTCGTGTGAACGGGGCTGTTTGTGGCTTTATGATCGGATTAGTTTTAGAAGGAATAAAAGCGATTATATGAGAAAAACCTTCCACAATTGTGGAAGGTTTTTTATTTTTCAATAATACTCATATTTATATTATAAGCTTTCTCAATATTTAACTTGTACGTCCCATTTCCTGTTTTAATCGAGTTTTTATACCAATGTTCTTGCCCGTTGAATTCTGGATTTTCTTCTGAAGTATTATCTTCTTTTTTCGTTAAATCTTCAACTTGTTCCCAAGGTGTGTTTCCGTGCGCTTCTTTTTTGTTTGTTATGGCGATTAAAGATACATCGCTTTCTTTTGTTAAATGGACAGATACATTTGAACTTTCTTGTACAAACCAATTATTTTGTAATTGACCTGGATAAAGGGATAGTTCGTTATTTGAAGCACGAACTTCTACATTTTTATTTTGAGGAAGAACGAGTGTTGGTTTTACCTGTGGTGCTGAATTCCATAACGTATGTTGAACTGGTAATGGTTTTAATGTGATATACATCGTTTCCCCAGCTGTTTGAACTGAAAGGAAATCCTCTTGTTTTAAATTGAGTTTTTCATTATCTTTCGTTGTCATTTCATATGTTCCAAGAAGGTGAATTTGATTTGTATTATTACCCTCTATCGTTAGAGGGTAATGCCCTGCATCCACTACAATTTTTTTGATAGATTCAGGTATATCAAGTTGTCCACTTGGAATATTACTCGTTTGCCGAGTGGTATTAATAGAATGACGAACTTCATCTAGTAATCCAGTTGATAATAAACAGTAAAAAGCAATTCCGACGCTTCCTAAAACGCCGATAAAGAAAATACTAAAAATATCATATTTAATAAATGATTGTTCCTTCTTAGAAAATAGAAGGTATAGTAAAATTTCCACGCCAAGAATAATAAGTAAAACCGGCCACCATGCTGTTAATGTATCCAATACTTGAGTGCCTTTAATGACTGAAAATAGTAAGAAACAACCTAATGTAATAATGGAAAGCCCCATTGAAAATGTTCCAACGCGCCATGTTCTCATTCTTTTGTACCACCTTTGTTTTCTTTATTTCCAAGTAACAATTTAAAGCCGCCACCAATTAGAAGGAGAGCAACGATAGATGTTTGGAAATAACGATAATATAGTTCGCTAAGATGAATATTAAATATAGTTGCAAAATAATCATTCAAAATAGGAAGGACTGTTTGATTTAATAAATAATAACCACCTAATGCAATTAATCCGATACCGATCCATCTTTGATGATTTATGAAATAATCGATAATTGGTTCGTCATTTACGCGTTCTTTTCCATATTTTGCTGTTTGTTGTAACGCATCAAAAAAGCTATAAAACCAAATGATTGGTACTAAAAATAAAAACGCAGAAAGTCTTAATAAGTCGAGTAAATAAATTGATAGTAAAAAGGCTGCCATAAGCTGAAGACCACGGCGCTGTAAGCCTAAATACATATGTCCTGCTCCAGGAAACATTGCTAAAATGGAAGCGAATGTTTTATTTTTCTTTCCTTGTTCACGGTGCTCTTCAAAGTCTTCAAAAATAGTACGATCAATTAGTTGCTCACCACGTTCTTTTTTCTGGAGTTGTTGAACAACATCGAAGAAATTATAAATCCATAAAACAGGTAGCGTAATAAGGAAGATAAGGAAACTCTCTTGAGATGTTAAGAGTGCAACGAATATAATCATACTCCCGATTCCTGTGCAAGCTACTAAAAATGTAAGGCCACGCTGCATAAGTCCTAATTGGAAATGACCAAGTCCAGGGATGATTGATAAGAGAATGATATAAAATCGTTCGCTTTCTTTAGCAGATTCTTGATCTTCCCCAGTTTTCGGCTTCTGTGATTGCTTCATTATTGTAATGATTAAGTCTATTATATTTATCACCCATAGTACTGTTAATAGAAATAAGGGGAGAAAAATAATTTGGTGATTTCCTAGAACGGTAAACCCTACTGCTGCAATAAATAGTAATAAAGCCCCTCCGCTATATAAAATAAACCGTCCTATCTTTTTTAAATATAAATGTCCAAGCCCAGGAATTAGCCCTAACACAAGTGCTAAAAAGGGATTTTTATTCATGCTTCAAACCTCCGTCCTTTTTGGATGTGTGAATCGTTTTGTTTACAAGTTGTTGTGATATAGAAGTCTCATTGTATTTCGAAGATTTTTCGAAATTTGATGTCGCTGTAAAAATATAATGGAATAAACCACTTACCATAAAAATAATTGTAGCCGCCGTCGCAATTATGTAGTGAATAATCGTACGCTTTAGTTGGTTTGTTTTTATATTTTCATTAGAGTCTAGCGTTTCAAAATTAATTTGCGCTATAACTTCGTTCGTAAATGAATCATCAATTATCATTGGAAGGTTTTCATGTTGTTCATCAATATTTTCCATATAAAGTGCTAAACAATGATCACATTTATAAAGGTGTTCTTCCATAAATTCACGTTCATTGCTTGCTATAACATCTAATGTATACTTGTGCCAATCTTCTTTTGAATAATGCATCATAGAAACTCTTCCTCCTTCCAATGTTTTTTAATCCATTTTCTTGCCCGATACAGTTTCATTTCGACCGTTTTCACTTCGATGTTTTCCTGGAAAGCAATTTCTTGATAGCTTTTTTCTTCTAAGTAATGTGCGAGAACAACATCACGGTAATTTTCCGGCAGTTCTCTTAGTTTTTGAGCAATGAGTAATTTTTGCTCTTTCGTCAATAGTAAAGCTTCAATGTTATGAGAGGATTTTATACTTTCCTCAGTTTCTTTACATAAGGAGAGTTCTTCGTTTTCTCTAGCTTTCTTCCTCTTATAATCAATAGCGTGATTGGTAGCAATACGTGCCATCCACGTTTTTAATCCGCGAAATTGATAATTAGGGAGAGAGGTGTGAATTTTTACGAATACTTCTTGTGTAACATCTTTAGCATCTTCTTCATGTCTTAAAATAGAAAAGATAACTTGAAAAATATAATGACGATATGTTTGTACAAGGATACGAAAAGCATGTTCGCTTCCTTGCTGTGCTTTTTCAATTAATTGTTTTTCCTCAATCGGTCTCTCCCTCCTTTTTGACGCATTCTATTATATAGACGTCAGAAACGATAAGTCACCCTACACATGTTGTAAAAAAAGAATAATATATTTTTAGCAGGAGGGCTATATGAAAAAGGTGTGAAAAAATGGTAGAGAGAAGTATATAATGAGCAAAGAGGAAATGCTACATGGAGAAAGGATGTGAATGTTAGTAGGGGGATGTCCATACTAACAAACATGAAAATTAAAATATTAATAGCCGATGATAATTCATTTATAAGAGAAGGCATGAAAATAATTCTAAATACATACGAAGAGTTCGAAGTATTAGATACTGTAAATGATGGGAAAGAGGCTGTAGCGTATTGTAAAAAGCATGAAGTAGATATTGCACTTTTAGATGTTCGTATGCCAAACATGAACGGGGTAGAGGCGACGAAAATAATTTGTGAAGAGACAAAAACGAAGCCGCTCATTTTAACGACATTTGATGATGATGAATATATTTTAGACGCAGTAAAAAACGGAGCAAAAGGTTATTTATTAAAAAATAATGATCCAGAGCGTATTCGTGATGCAATAAAAGGAGTGTATAATGGTCAAACTGTTATGCAAGATGTCGTTCTTGATAAAATTAAGTCTAATTTAATGGAAAGTAAAGAGGAAGAATCTAAAATAGATAAGAGTCTTTTTACAGAAAGGGAGCTTAGTATTATCGCGTTAATTGCAAAAGGGTTCTCAAATAAAGAAATTTCAAAGCAACTTTTCATATCAGAAGGAACCATAGCAAATTATATTACATCAGTTTTAGGGAAAACTGGACTAGAACATCGCACGCAAATTGCGATTTATTACTTAACAGGGAAAGTAGATTAATGTTATGGAATTTTGGTTAACTGTAAGTAAATTAATTGTATTTATATATATTGTGTGTAGTTACATTCACTCAAATATTGCAAACTTATCGTGGGTTATATTTACTTTGCTTTTGTATCTTTCTGTAAACGTGCTGATCTCTATATTTAAAAAAGATTTATACAAAAAAATATTAATCTGCGTGTCAATTGGCGTAGTTATGTTATTTACATGGAAGGTTCATCCATTTTTTATTTTGTTTTTACCTTTGAATTTATATGAAATTGCAAATTATTATATAGAAAAGAAATGGTTAATCTTTTTCATTATGATCCTTCCTATTATTTTTATAGGTGAAGGTATTCAAATGACGTATGGACTTATTAGTGCATTTTGTTTTTTTTCCTTAACGATAGCCCACCGCTATATAGCACGATTATTAAAACTCGAAATGCAAAATGATAAAATGAGAAAAGACATACAAAGACTTACGAAAAGCTTAAATGAAAATAAAGAGTACATAAGACAATCTGAATACACATTCAAGTTAGAGGAAAGGAATCGATTATCTCAAGAAATTCATGATAAAATTGGTCACTCGATGACAGGTGCACTAATTCAAATGGAAGCAGCAAAGAGATTAATGGAAATAGATAAAGAAAAATCTGCGGAGTTATTGCAAAATGCCATTCATATTTCAAAAGATGGAATTGAAAGTATTCGTATTACATTAAAAAATATGAAGCCACCAACAGAGCAAATTGGCATCCATCGTATGAAATTATTCATAGAGGAATTTGCTAGTAAGCATGATGTGAATATTCCTTTCGTCTATAAAGGGAACTTAGATATGATTTCTCCCATTCAGTGGAAAATTATCGGTGAAAATGTTACAGAGGCACTTACAAATACGCTGAAATACGCTGATGCTACAGTCATTTCAATAGATATTCATGTACTTAATAAGATGATTAAAGTACAAGTGAAAGATAATGGAAAAGGTGCAGCTCTTGTTAAGAAAGGTCTTGGTATTATGGGGATGGAGGAGCGAACAGCATCTGTAAACGGAAAAATTATTGTAGATGGGACAAGTGGTTTTTCAGTGACAATGTTGTTGCCGATATAAGGAAATGGGACGAGGATGAATCATCTCATATGAAAAAAGTGAATAATCTCATGTGAAAAGAATGAACTTCTGCACTGAGCAGGTTCATTCTTTTTGTTTATAATAAAGTGAAACTTCAATCAGTGGGGGGGGTGTTCATCCCACACTGATTGTTAGTTGAACCAATCGGGCATTTACGGGCAGCCCGACTCCCGCCTAACTTCTTCGCTTCAGCTGAATTTTGAGGCGGGAGTCTTACTGACCGCAAATAGCGGGATAACAGCAGAGAAACCGAAATAGGGGTGAAATGATGAATACATTAGAAATTAAAAATTTAACGAAAAAATTTGGTGACTTCATTGCAGTAGATAATATGTCTTTATCTATTAAAGAAGGAGAAATATTTGGATTTTTAGGATCGAATGGTGCTGGTAAGAGTACAACGATAAATATGATTGCTGGGTTGTTAAGAAGTAATGAAGGTGAAATCAGCATACTAGGAAAAAATATAAAGAAACATAATCGATTTGCGAAGATGAATATCGGTATCGTTCCGCAAGATATTGCGATTTATGAAGAGTTAACTGCCTATGAAAATGTGAAATTCTTTGCCGGATTGTACGGATTAAGAGGCGCTGAACTAAAAGCGAGAGTAGAGGAAGCCCTTCAATTTGTAGGGCTTAGTGATAAGCATAAAAGTTATCCGAAAAACTTTTCTGGCGGGATGAAAAGAAGATTGAATATAGCTTGTGCAATTGCACATAGACCGAAATTAATTATTATGGATGAGCCGACAGTTGGAATTGATCCGCAGTCAAGAAACTATATTCTCCAGTCTGTCCGGAAATTAAATGAAATGGGAAGCACAATCATTTATACAAGTCACTACATGGAAGAAGTAGAAGAGATTTGTACGAAAATAGCAATTGTAGATCATGGTAAAGTGATTGCAGAAGGAACGAAAGAACAGTTAAAAGCGATTATTACAGATACGAAAGATATTTGGATTGAAGTGAAGTCAGTAGAAAATTTAGACGTAGAAAAATTAAAAGAGATAAACGGTGTGAAAGCTGTTCAAATTGAAGAGAGCGTAATTAAAGTGAATTCTGATGCAGGATTAAATAATTTAAATAAAATTATTCAACACTTTATTAATCATGACATTGAAATTCGTTCGTTAGAGGAGCAGGCTCCGAACTTAGAAACTGTATTCCTTACGTTGACTGGAAGAAACTTACGAGATAAATAAAAGGTAAATGAAGAAAAGGTAAAGGGAGGTTCATCAATTGAACATCTTTAATATTGCAGTGATGCACATTAAAAGAGATTTCAGGGACGTAAGAACTTTAGTTTTTATGTTAGCATTTCCGATTGTGCTTATGCTTGTGTTAGGAACAGCGTTAAGTAATGCTTTTAATAGCGATAGTCAATCGATTAAGGATATACAAGTGCTCTACAAAGATGAAGCAAGTAGCGCATTTTCTAAATCATTTGAAGCATTTACGAAAGAAGTTGATAAAGCAGGCATTCATTTTCAGAAAGCTTCCGAAGGTATAGATGGGAAAGAGGAAGTGAAGCAAGATAAATATGCTGCATATGTAGAATTGAGTAAAGATGGTGCGAAATTTTACGGAAGTGACAGAAGTAGTATTGAAGGAAGTATTGTTGAAGGAATGCTTACGACATTTGTTGATAAGTACAATGTAGCGACCGAAGTTGCAAAAGTAGATCCAAGTAAGGTTAGCGCAGTTATTTCAAATGGAAATCATAATAATTATATTAAAGAAACATCTTTACAAGCTGCTAAAAAACCAGGTTCTATGGATTACTATGCGGTTGTAATGACGACAATGATTGCACTGTATGCTGCAATGGGGGCGAGTTTTTTAATTCGAGGAGAACGAATACGTAAAACAGGAGATCGTTTAATTGCAGCACCTATAAGTAAGGCAGAAATTTTCATTGGGAAAGTGCTCGGTAGTCTTGTAGCAAATGCACTTTGTCTATTACTCGTTGTTTTATTTAGTAAATTTGTTTTTCAAGCGAATTGGGGCGACCATCTTGGAATCATATTTATTATTTTACTAACAGAAGTCTTTCTAGCAATTAGCTTCGGTTTAGGGATCGGATATATTACAAAGACAGGTGAGGCATCTAGAGCAATTATTATGGTTGTTGTGCAATTAGCTTCTATTTTTGGCGGTGCTTATTTCGTAGTGGAAGAAAATGTCGTTACGAATTTATCGCCATTAACGTGGGCCAACACAGCCATTATGAAAATTATTTATGCAAATGACATAGGGGCGGCGCTTCCGGTAATATCTTTAAACCTAGGAATTTCAGCACTCTTTTTATTAATTGCGATTATTGCATTACGTAGACGGGAGGGGCTATAGTATGAAAGATATTTTATGGCTCATACAAAAAACGTTATCTGTACTTCTGAAAAATAAAAAAGGGTTACTCATTATTATTAGCTTGCCGATAATAGGAACACTCATCTCCTTTTCGATATACGGAAATGTAGGGCAAGGAACGTTAAATATCGGGGTTATAAATAAAGAAAATCAGCCAATAGCAAATGATACAGTGAAATTTTTAGAAGGATTAAATCATGTAAATGTAAGTAAAGTGAAGGAGTCTGAAGTAGAAGATAAACTTACTTCAAAAAAACTTGATGGTGTTATTACATTAGAGTCCGGTTTTTCGGAAAGTGTTCGAGAAGGGAAACCGAGTCATATTGAAATTTCATCGATTAAAGGCGATCAAGTAACGGGGTTTATAAAATCATATTTATATAACTATGTTGATAATATTGCCGCAATTAGTAAAGTGGCAGGGACGGATCAAAGTACGTTTGATAACATGTATGCAGGGTATCAAAAAAGTTCATTTAAAGTAAAGGCTGAGACACTTGAAGATACTTCGAAAAATAAGGATATGACAAACCAAACTATGGGTTACCTTATCATGTTTATGCTATTTTCAGCAGTGAACTTATCAGGATTTATTTTAAAAGAAAAAGAGAATAGAACGTATTTTAGATTATTATCAACACCGATAGATGGAAAGAAATTTATATTATCTAATGTTGCAGTAAATATGATGATATTAACAGTGCAAATTGTCATTGCAGTATTATTTATGACGAATGTTTTTCACACAAATATAAATATGCCTTTCATAGTGATGATTGGTGTGCTTATGATATTCGCTTTAATCGCAATTGGTTTATCATTAGTCATTGTGTCCTTTTCAAAAAGTTCAGCTGCTTCAAATGCGATGCAAAATATAGTGATAGTACCAACATGTCTACTTGCTGGATGTTATTTTCCATATGACATTATGCCAAAAGCGGTACAAAAAGTAGCTGATTTCCTTCCGCAGCGCTGGTTACTAGACACGATTTCAAAACTACAGCAAGGAATTCCATTTTCAGAGTTGTATTTAAACATTTTAATCTTATTCGCCTTTGCGATAGCGTTCTTCTTAATTGCTATTTATAAGTTTGGAAGAAATAATGATGCGAGGAACTTCATTTAATGAAAAAAAGTGTGGCGTAATGCCACACTTTTTTTGTTTATAATTTAGAGTAGCTTTTGAAGTATCTTATATCAAGATTAAACAGCTATATTTTTAACCCCGTCCTATATTTAGAGCGGGGTTTTGCTTGTTTGAGCTTTTATAATTAAATAACTTTATTGTCCTTTTATAAAAATATCAAACTTTTTTATAAAAGGATGCTTCAATTGAATATAGCAAAAGCGTGTTTTGATCAATCTTTTTTCAAAACACGCTTTTGCTATTTGCTATTTTATTAAGGTTTATTAAGTTAATTTAATTAAACTTTATTCCAAGGCTACAGTAGATAGGTAGGTTTCTTGTTTATATTTATCATATCTGTCAGGATATTTTTTTCAGATTAGCCCCTCATAATCAGAATCGTTTCTATGCTCCTTATTGATTTACTGCTTTTGCTACAAGGGCAGCATATGCTTCTGCACCTGCTTTCGTTAAATGTACGCCATCTGGTTCAAAGTATGCTTGATTTCCGGCACTTGCTGCATACCAATCGACTAACACCACATTATTGTAAGCTGATGCTGCTTCTTTTAACTTCTCATTCACCAACGATTCCCACGGACGTGGTACTCTCGTATTAATTAATATAATTTTTCTTTCATTCCCAATCACTTTTATTAATTCTGCTAATTGCTCCTTGGTAAAGGCTCCATTTGTACCTAATCCAATAATGACATGACTTCCTAAATTCCCCTCATTCTTTAGCTGTTCCACGGCAGGGATTGCTTTTGACATTTGCCGCCCTATTTTTGCATCAATTCTAATATTAGGAAAAGTATTTTTTAAATACGGAGCAATATCAATCATGATTGAATCGCCTACAGCTGTAACTGTTATAGGATCTTTAGGTTGTGCGGAATTCGCTTCTTTTTGTTCTTTTTTATTTTGAGGTGGTTCACCGTCTGGTTTTTCCCAAACTGCAACTGGATGTTTAGCCGGCTCTTCTTGCACTGCTTCCACCTTATCTTTTTGAGGATTCTCCTTTGCTTTACTAGCTGTTGTTAATCCAAAAGTAGCTATCGAAGAAATAAATACTGCACATATTAAAGCTAACTTACCACTTACAGTTAAGTTTCTTATTTTCAAGTTCTTAATCTGAATATTCTTCAATGCGCCTTTTCGTATTGGATTTTCAATAAACTTCCACGAAATTTGTGCAACAATTATAATTAGGAGAAATTGAAGAATTGCTCTTGTAATCGAAAACTCCCCAGCATTTACCTTCGGAGTCGTCAATGTAATAATCGGATAATGCCAGAGATATATTCCATATGATCGTACACCCATCCAACGTAGTGGTCTAAATCTCAAAAATTGTGCGATTCTGCTCGCCGGATGCGCAAGGTTAGCGACTAATAAGGCTGTAGCAAGTGATAAAAGGACCATTCCCCCACGATATAGAAACGGCTCATATTGATTCGTCTTCCAAAACATAATGAGAATGATGCTAAGAGCAATTCCCCCAATAACATCAAGAATAAGACGTGCTTGCGGAATAATTTTTTTCGCAAGCCTACTGCTTGGCCAAATTAAGGCAAGTGCCGCCCCAATTAATAAAGAAAAAGCCCGTGTATCAGTACCGTAATAAATTCTACTTGGGTCAGAGCCTGGTTCATATAGAATTGCCATTGCTAAAGCGGATACAATTGCTCCTATACAAATAAACAAGATCATGCGTGATTGTTTTTTTATGTAATAAAATCCTAAACTAATGACGAACGGCCAAACCACATAAAATTGTTCCTCAACAGCTAACGACCAAAAATGATTTAGCGGAGAGGGCTGACCAAAGCTATCAAAATAAGATAATTTATGATAAATATACCACCAATTACTAACATATAATAAAGCGGCTAATGAGTCTCCTCGCATCTTTACAAGTAAAGAACTATGAAAGATTGTAATCCATGCTATGATGACGATGAGCATGATCAGCATTCCGGGAAGTAATCTCCTTGCCCTACTGATCCAGAATTTCTTTAAGTCAATTCTCTTATTATTCTTCCATTCTATAGCTAGAATATCTGTAATTAAATAACCGGAAAGTACAAAAAATACGGTGACACCTAAAAATCCACCGGGCATCCAATTAAAATTGATATGATATAAAATAACACCTAGTATGGCTAGGCCCCTTAGACTGTCCAATCCAACCATATAGCGACTATTTTTCTTTAATGGTTCGGGCATTCACAGTCACCCCCTATGTTTCTCTAAAAATCCGGTAAATACTTGTACTATAAAAATCTATTCATTTCACATCATTTGAAAATTATGAATTATTCATGAAATAAAAATATTGCAAAAATATTACAAAACTCATTAACAAAGACACTTATTTTTTTGATTACAAACACAGTAACTAGCATTTTATCACGTTATCTAGTTTCATAAAATAGATTTCACTAGGAAACGTTTCGCCCTCCCCAAGTATTTGCACCAGAACCTGTCTAATAAGGTATCTACACTGTACATTTAATGGTTGACTAGAACTTGTACGCATTTGAAACTTGATCTCATCAGAACTCAATGCAATACCAGTGCACAAAACACCTTCCATACTAGCTCTTCCTGTTCTTTTATTAACAGAACCATCTAGTATTGTGATTTTTTCTGTTGTGATACTAGTTTTTGCATATGAGAAAATTTTTTTTTTATAAAATCTACAACTACCTCCTGTTCAACTCTTGAACGCATAGTGTTTGCAGTATAAGGGATAAATTCACGTAAATCATCTTCGAATTGAATTATATTACCCGTTTGAGTATCCTTCATAGGTTCTCAGTCCAAGACATTTGAATAAATATACTTACTTTAATTTTAACAATGTGAATCATTGAAATACTATATTGCGTATAGTACAATGAGCTTCGTGCAAAGTCAACCTGATTGACTTTATTCAAGGAGGTTTTATACATGAATAAACGAGAATTTAGTGATTTAGATCTTACATCACTTTTTTCATTATCCTTTCGTACGGTGATTGATGAACTACATGACAGATTGAATGAATTGGGGTTTGGAGATATTAGACCTGCACATGGTTTTATGTTTAAATGTATCACCCCTGATGGAGCAACCGGTATAGAATTGGCGGAATACTTAGGAATTACAAAACAAGCTGTAAGTAAAATGGTGGATTATCTTGAGAAAAGTGGTTATGTAATGCGCCAAACTCATCCCACTGATAAAAGAGGGAAGATTATCGTTTTGACCGAACGAGGTTGGTTAGTATTGAAGGCAAAAGAAGAAATACTAACTGATATTGAGAGGCGCTGGATTGAAAATATAGGTGCTGAGCGCATGCAAATGCTCAAAGAAGATTTAACAAAATTAGTTTATGAAACAAATGAAGGTAAAATGTCATTGAGGTCTAGACCGGTTTGGTAAATATAGCGTGTCTCAAAATATTAGATTAAAGGGTTTACGGTGAGGAAACTACCATTATCCAGTTCGTTACATATTTCTTGAACCAACATTTTGAAGCGTTCTTCTACTTTTGTGTTTAGAAAAATCTTTCTTCTGTATCGTGGACAAAACACAAAATGATAGTTAATGAATGATACGGTTGTTTTAGTTCTTCTATAATCATTTATCATAGTTACGTTGTATCAGTTTCTTTACTAGACTGATACAAAAAGGATGAAAAATAAAAGATACCAACACTTTGGATACTTTAAGTACCACAAATCTTCCGATTTTTAGTGATACTCCGTATCTAACCTCACTTTCATCCCATGCCTAAAGGCGATAGGCTTTCTCGTTCGGAAAGGGCTGTAACAGACTCCATTAGGAATCATCCATTATTCTTTTTCAATTTATTATCTTTTTGAATCAGAATCACTATTTTTGTAATCCGATAAAAAATGTCGAAAAATAGCTATAATTGTCTAATTTTGATTGCTATAAGACCTGTTCGATGTTAAGTGAACTAGCAATAATACGTCGAAATAAAATCTTGGATTTTGGTGCGGAAAATTCAGCTGACTCGAAAATAATCTCTAAAACATAGACATACTGATACTATCAATCTAGAAAAGAGATGGTGTTCAGTGTGAAGAAGAAAAACTCATTCAAAATGAGCTTGATATTAAGGGAAATGGAAACCAAAATATACTTCTATTAAGGATATTATCGCTACAGCATGGAAATGGCATCAAAGTCATTCAGAAGGGTATTAAAACATTCGAAAAAGAACTGCACTAAAGGAGGTGAAACTTCTAGTGCAGTTTTATCTTTTTATAAATAATACTCAAATATTTTTGCAACCTTTTCCTTCATTTTTTCTTTTATAGATAATTGATTGACGTCAGAGGATGTTACTCGCTTTGAATTTTGTAAGTCTGCATTAATGACAGGCTTTATTTTTGAAATATAGACAGGGTCATGGATATAACAGTTTATTTCTTCATTTAAGTGAAACGAACGTGAATCAAAATTTACGGTCCCAACCATCAATACGCGTTCATCAATTAAGAATGATTTAGCGTGTAGCACTCCCTTTTTATAACCATATACTTCTATTCCCTGTTTTAATGCTTTTCGGATATATGGATACGCTGCTTCTTTAACTAACAGTGCATCTGAATGAGGTGAGAACAGAATTTTGACACGAACTCCTCTCTTTCTTGCAGCTACTAATGCGTTCCAAATAGTTCTATCTTTTGGTATAAAATAAGGTGTTAATATAATGATGGACTCTTTTGCTTGTTGAAACAGCATTGCATAATCTTGCCCAAGTTTTTCTCCGCTATAATATGCAGTAAATCGATGCGAGGTTGCTCCCTTTTCCTTTACCGAACTGTGTATCGGAATCGGTTTTTCTGAATTTTTCTTCCAGTCTAATACAAATTGGTGTTCTAGATCTTGAACTCCTTCTCCTCGTATTTGAAGATGATAATCTCTCCAGTAACCAAGTTTTTCTTTTTCTCCTAAATACTTTTTGCCAATGTTAAATCCGCCAATGTACCCAATCTTTCCATCAATAACTGAAATACGGCGATGATTCCGATGATCCAAAGAAGAAAAAAGATAAGGGAAAGCAGGTTTATTGTAATACGTAAAATGCACGCCTTTTTTAACTAATAATTCTCTTTCCTTTTTCTTTAGTAAAATTCCACCTAGCCTGTCCAATGCATAGTATACTTCTACACCTTCTTGACTTTTTTGTCTCAATAACTCTAGAAACTGATGACTTACTTTATCATCAGCAATAGAGAAAAAGTTAATATGTACATAATCTTTTGCTTTCTTTATATCTGAGAATAATTGATTGTTTAACTGTTTCCCGTCTGCATACATAGTAATATCACTTTGACGAATAGGGTATTGGCTAGACTGCTGGATAAATCCCCCGTTTTTTCCAGCTGTTGTTCTTTCGATTTCACCCCAAACAAGCAAAACAAGAAATACGCCGATAAATACAAAGAGGAGTACTCGGAAAATTTCCCCTATCTTTTTCAGCATATTTAATCTCCTTTATATATTATCGTTTTCTTTCTGTTAGTTTTTGTTATCGGGAAAAAAATATTCCATAGCCATTCATGAAGTTAATCTTTACCATAGGATATATAAATAAACTACGTTCTTAAAGGGTAGATTTTTCTTATGAATACTCTATTTACATCAAGTTAACATAACACCACTTAACGGTATTCCATGTATCTATTAGCTAAAAAAAATCATCCTCGAATAATTAACTGTAAAATTTCTCATTCACATAACCCTAAAATTGGAAATCGTACTGTGATAACAAAATAGGCATTCTATATTTTGAAGTACTTTTACAGGGAGGAAATACTACATGACAGTAAGCACTAAACTTAAACAAACTATCGCTGGTTTAAAGGGTGCTCAAGCATGCCTAGAAGGATTTGTTCTTGATACTGATAATCAGCAAGCAAAACAATTATATAAAGATGCAGCACAACAAACTCAAGAAATTATTGAATCTTTGAATCCTCGTCTTCAGCAAATTGAACAAGAAGAACCTCAGTACAAGTAATAACACATAATACCTTTCACATAGAATGCCGTCCACATGGAAGGGTGTTCAGCTTAGATAGCGATTATCAAAATGATGATTACAATTAAAGCGTCTCACCACATCACTATCAAAATAAGAAAAGCAAGTATCCCAAAACAAAAAAATGTTCATTTTTTTGTTTTGGGGCATTTTGAACTACTCACCATTTAATATCCTCATGGACTGTTTGAAGTGAAGTCTACAAATGAGATAAATAGATTTGATTTAAAGAACATCGCATAGCATCATCAGAATCGTTTCCGTACCCCAATTTTTCTCTTGACTTAGAGTATACTCTAATCGTTATAATCAACTCATAGTTCAACCAAGAAAGATACGGAAAAAATGCGATTTAGATAGTGAAGGAGATTTAAAATCATGGATAAATTTCAAGCAAATCAAGCGTTTAGCGAGGCAATAGTAAAATCATTAAGAGGAGAACGAGGACATCTTCCCATCAAGAATGCTTTGTCGGATATAGACTTGGCGCTTGCGGGAAAGCGTAGAGAGGAACTGCCTTATTCTATTTATCAATTAGTGAAACACATGACCTACTGGCAAGATTTTCTCTTATTATCCGCTCAGGGCAAGAAGCCAGCATTGCCTGCCCATGTGAGTGAGAGCTGGCCAGAAGAAGAATGTCCTGGCAGTGAGGAAGAATGGAAACAGACTATTCAGTATTTTCTTCAGGGGATCGATCAGGCATGCACGATTGCCCAAAATATTCAATTGGACATACCATTGGAGAGTTGGCCTGGTGAAACCCCAGGTGGTGTGCTACGCAATATTGCATCTCACAACTCCTACCATTTAGGAGAAATTGTACTGATTCGCAGATTATTTAGTGCTTGGCCACCGCCAACAGGCGGATATCCGGTCTAAACAAGGTTATGGATTGACCCCTTTCTTCTGAATTGATTCAATAGGTGACTACCCAGTTCCATTGTCCCCCTCTTTAGGTGGTAGTGATGCTCTAAGTTGCCAAATAGATTTGTTAGAATATATACAGTAACTGACGAATTTTATACTACAAATGTGAGAGAGACGTTTATCTATTTTTAAAATGGATTTGCAAGTGTAGTGGATAATCTGGATAATGATGAGAAATTTGATATATACATATCAAATTTCTCATCATTATTAGTAGGAGCCGTAGGTTTAAAAACGCTTCTTCATGTTGGACTAGCTCATATAGCTAACCACAAATATGTTAAATTAAGATTGAATTATTATAAAATTAGTATAATGAATATAATTACATTTTTGAAAGAAGGTATTCCCTTGAAGAAGATTCACGTTATTCATGAAAACACAGAGTGGATAAGACATCTAACGAAAAGATTAGAAGAACTCGATCTTCCTTATGAAGAATGGCATTTGGACAAAGGAAATGTTGATCTTTCGTCTGTTCCGCCGCAGGGCGTATTTTATAACCGTATGAGCGCTTCTTCTCACACAAGAAATCATCGCTTTGCATCAGAGTTTACGGGTGCTGTCCTTGCTTGGTTAGAGATGCATAATCAAAAAGTGTTCAACGGAAGCAGAGCATTGCAGCTTGAAGTAAGTAAAGTTACGCAATATATGGCACTGAATGCAGAAGGAATCCGGACACCTAAGACAATTGCAGCTGTTGGTAAGGATCATATTATAGAAGCGGCAACGCAATTTGAAGGACGCCTGTTCATTACGAAGCATAACCGTGCTGGAAAAGGACTAGGTGTTCAACTGTTTCAGTCTGTTGCTTCTTTACAAGAATACGTAGAAAGTGCAGCATTTGAAGAACCAGTAGATGGTATTACATTAATTCAAGAATACATTCAATCTCCTGAGCCTTACATTACACGTTGTGAGTTTGTAGGCGGGAAATTTGTTTATGCAGTTCAAGTCGATACATCCAAAGGCTTTGAATTGTGCCCAGCTGATGCTTGTCAAATTGGCGATTTGTTCTGTCCTGTTGGAGAGAAAGCCCCTGAAAAACCGAAGTTTCAAATTATTGAGGGCTTTGATGACCCAATTATTAAAAAATATGAGGCTGTTTTGGCTACAAATGATATCGCCATAGCGGGCATTGAGTTTATTCGAAATGCCGATGGTGAAATTTTTACTTATGATATTAATACAAACACGAACTACAATGCTGACGCCGAAGCAGTTGTTGGGAAATACGGTATGCTAGAGATTGCGAAGGTTCTTGGTAGTGAATTAGAGAAAATATAATAGATAGGAAGAAGGCTGCTGATGAAGCAGTTTTTTTTTGTATGTTCAATTTGAACACAAATTGTTAATTTTATATATAAAACTACATAAAGGGAGGACCATACATGTGTAAAATAAATTGCACCACATCATTTTCATATTCTTCACTTTGAACGTAAGAACGTGCAAGAAGTCCACCCATCCTATGACAAACTAAATTTAGTTTGTCGCACCCTGTAAATTTTTTAACATAGGCAATTGTTTTTAATAAATATTTTTGAGTGGAAAAAGCAATACGCTGACGCCAGTCATAAAAACAGATAAACAAGTTTTTATTTCGTTCATAGCCGATACTTTCTAACATTATAATGAATGGTTCATAAATAAACGAAGAAAGCCCAAAGTTCCAATTACCGGTACCAGGAATAATAATATTACTCATTGAACCGAAAAGACCTGGTATAAAAATAATAGGAGTTTTTGCTCTTTTCATAGTCTGCTCTCCTTTAAGTTTTTAACATCCGACAAAAAGTAAGAAAGACATTTCGTATGAAAAAATAATTTAATGAAACACTACGAAATAGTAAGTAATATGAGCGGAAGGAAATCAAAATGATTAAAAAGATATTGCGAGTTACTTCTATTATTATTGCTATTTTCGTTTTTATTTTAATTTGGATGCATATCGATGTTACTGTAGGCAGGAAAATGGAAGCTGGGAAAAATATGCCGACAGAGTATGCACCTCACTATAGTGACTTTCAATTATATGTAGAAGGGAAGTCGTTTTATAAACAGTTATTTACTGATATAAGAGAAGCGAAAAATTCCATTTACACGTATTTTTTTATTTTGTCGGATGATAAAAGTAGCCACACTTTTTTAAACTTATTAAAAGAGAAGGCGAAAGAAGGAGTAAACGTATATTTATCGGTTGATTTAATTAATGATTTATCATTTGAAAGAAAGATGAAAAAAGAATTACAGGAAAGCGGTGTTCATTTTACATATAGTAGAAAACAAGAATTGCTATTCGGATTTTATTCCCTTCATCATCGTAATCATCGACGCATTACGGCAATAGATGGAGAGATTGGGTATACGGGTGGCTTTAATATAGGGGATGAGTATTTAGGAAAGGATAAGCGGTTTGGATATTGGCGTGACTATCATGTGCGGTTAAGAGGAGAAGGAGCAAAAGATTTAGAAGAACAGTTCGCTTTAGATTGGAAACGAGACACGAAAGAAGATATAAAAAGAAGTACAAATAAGGCTAGTAAAGGGAATACATTACATACTATGGCCAGTTACAATGGGCATCATGTTGCTGAAAAATATATAGAGTTAATAAAACAAGCGAAGCATTCGATTGTCATTACAACACCATATTTTATAGCGAAAAATAAAGAATTAATGAAAGCTTTAATTGGAGCGCAAAAACGCGGTGTCACAGTAAAAATACTTTGGTCATATAAACCAGATATTCCTCTTATTAAAGAGGCGGCATATCCTTACATCCGTCAAGCTGTTAAAAACGGGATTACTGTGTATGGTTATAAAAAAGGGATGTTTCATGGAAAGTTAATGCTGATTGATAATGAATTAACTGTTATCGGTACAACAAACTTTACTGCACGTAGCTTTTATATAAATGATGAGATGAATTTGTATATTCACGGTGGACCTATTATAGCGCAAGTGAATGAGGCGTTAACGCAAGACATTGATGATTCGAAAGAAATGACAGAAGCATTTTTTGACAACTTATCTTTCTGGGAGCGTTGTAAGGAGAAAGTAGTTGGATTAATTGATTTTTATTTGTGATGATTAACGAAGAAAGGGTGTCTATAAAAGACACCCTTTTGTTAATGAGAAATAACTATTTTTCATGCACAAGCATCGACGCATCGTCATTAATCAATGTCCCAACATGCTCACCTAAACAAATTCTTTTCATCACTCCAGGTTCATCAAAGTTAAAGACGTGTGCCGGTAAATTATAGTCCCTGGCAAGTAATAAAGCCGCTTGATCCATTACTTGTATGTTTTGCCTAACAATATCGTTATAGTTCAGTTTACTGTACATTTTCGCTGATTTGTTATGTTTCGGATCACTTGTAAAGACGCCGTCGACCCCTTGTTTTGCGACTAAAATGGCGTCGCTATTCATTTCAATTGCTCTTTGTACACTTGGGTAATCTGTTGTAACGAATGGTTGCCCGTTACCACCACCGAATATGACAACATAACCGTTATCTAAATGATGTACTGCACGTAGGCGAATATAAGGTTCAGCTACCGCATTAAATGGGATAGAAGTCATTACGCGTACTTCTTTATTTGTTTTACTTGTTAGAACGCCGCGAAGCATTAAGCTGTTAATAATTGTACCTAACGTACCGATATTATCAGCTTCTACACGATCAATTCCCCATTCCTCAGCTAGATGACCTCTGAAAATGTTACCGCCTCCGATGACGATGGATACCTCGATATCTAAATCAACAATGGATAAAATTTCGTTTGCGATATGTTCTAATCGTTTAGAGTTGAAGCTATTTCCTGATTGATCGGCAAGTGCGCCACCGCTTAGCTTAATTAAAACGCGTTTATATGGTTTCATAACAATTCCCCCTATATAGATCGCAATAAAAAAGGAACAAAGGCGAATGCCTTTGTTCCTTCGTAAGAAAATGAAATAGAAAAGAAATAGATATGATGAACTTCTTCGCATGATTTTTCATAACATCCACTCCTTTTCATCCCCATTTATTTTGAATACGTATATCTTTTTGATTATACGAAATAATCTGATGTTTTATCAAGTTTATTTTATTTCTTTTTTTAGAAAAGGTGTCAATGAATAAGGTGAGAAAAATTTTCGAATTTTTTGTGACAAACTTGTAGGTTTTTGTATGATTTTGTAGGTTCGCTTATATGATGTGTGAGTAAGCTTTTATAAATACGAAATGAAAGCGTTCGCATAAAGGGGATGAACATAAATGAAAAAATTCGGATTGGCAACACAAATTTTTGTCGCACTTGTTTTAGGGATTGTAGTAGGGGCAATCTTTTATGGCAATAAAACGGCGATTTCTTATATCACACCAGTTGGGGATATATTTATTCATTTAATTAAGATGATTGTAGTACCGATTGTTATTTCAGCATTAATTGTTGCGGTAGCTGGTGTAGGTGATATGAAAAAGCTTGGGAAACTGGGCGGTAAGACAATTCTCTATTTCGAAATTATTACGACGATTGCTATTTTAATGGGATTACTTGCAGCGAATATATTCCAACCAGGTACTGGCGTTGATATGAGTAATTTACAGCAAAGTGATATTTCTTCTTATAAACAAACTGCAGATGCAACAGAGAAGAAAGGGTTTGCTGAAACGATTGTTCATATCGTACCGAAAAACGTATTTGAATCTATCTCACAAGGTGACTTATTACCGATTATATTCTTCTCAGTACTATTCGGTTTAGGAGTTGCAGCAATCGGTGAAAAGGGAAAGCCTGTTTTTAACTTTTTCGAAGGTGTACTCGAAGCAATGTTCTGGGTCACAAATCAAGTTATGAAGTTTGCACCATTTGGTGTATTCGCATTAATTGCTGTTACGGTTGCAAAATTTGGTGTAGGCACACTACTTCCTTTAGGAAAACTAGTGCTAGCTGTATACGTAACTGTTATACTATTCGTTGTGATTGTATTAGGTATTAATGCACGAATGGTCGGAGTAAACATTTTTACATTAATGAAAATTTTAAAAGAAGAACTTATTCTTTCATTTACGACAGCAAGTTCAGAAGCTGTTTTACCTAATATAATGAGAAAGATGGAAGAGTTCGGTTGTCCAAAGGCAGTTGCCTCTTTCGTAATTCCGACAGGTTATACATTTAACTTGACTGGATCAGCTATTTATCAGGCGTTAGCGGCATTGTTTGTTGCACAAATGTACGGTGTTCACATGTCACTGACGGAGCAAATAACGCTATTATTCGTTCTCATGTTAACATCCAAAGGTATGGCGGGAGTTCCGGGTGCATCATTCGTTGTTGTATTAGCAACGTTAGGATCAATGGGATTACCGTTAGAAGGCATCGCATTAATTGCGGGAATTGACCGTATTTTAGATATGATTCGCTCATCTGTCAATGTATTAGGAAATGCATTAGCTGCCATTGTTATGTCGAAGTGGGAAGGCGAATTCGATGATGAGAAAGCAAAACAATATGTAGAAACAGTCAAACAAACAAAAGCAGCATAAGAAATCGTTTAGGAGTGAAAAGTCATGGCAACATTAACTGAAGTTAAAAATGGAGTGCGAATTGAAAAAGATTTTTTAGGTGAAAAAGAAGTGCCAAATTATGCGTACTACGGCGTACAAACAATGCGTGCAGTAGAGAATTTCCCAATTACAGGATACAAAGTCCATGAAGGCTTGATTAAAGCGTTCGCAATTGTTAAAAAAGCAGCAGCACTTGCTAATACAGATGTAGGAAGATTGGAATTGAAAAAGGGTGGTGCTATCGCAGAAGCATCACAAGAAATTCTTGATGGGAAATGGCATGATCATTTCATCGTCGATCCAATCCAAGGCGGTGCAGGTACTTCAATGAATATGAACGCAAATGAAGTCATTGCCAATCGTGCCCTTGAATTATTAGGAATGGAAAAGGGAGACTATCATTATATTAGTCCAAACAGTCATGTGAATATGGCGCAATCAACAAACGATGCATTCCCAACAGCTATTCATATTGCAACATTAAATGCATTAGAAGGCTTATTACAAACGATGGGTTATATGCATGATGTATTTGAATTAAAAGCAGAACAGTTCGACCATGTTATTAAAATGGGTCGTACGCATTTACAAGATGCTGTGCCAATTCGTCTTGGACAAGAATTCAAAGCATACTCTCGCGTACTTGAGCGTGATATGAAACGAATTCAGCAGTCTCGTCAACATTTATATGAAGTAAACATGGGAGCAACTGCAGTTGGTACAGGCTTAAATGCAGACCCAGAGTATATTGAAGCAGTTGTAAAACATTTAGCTACAATTAGTGGATTACCGCTTGTTGGTGCTGAAGATTTAGTAGATGCAACGCAAAATACTGATGCGTACACTGAAGTATCTGCAGCGTTAAAAGTATGTATGATGAACATGTCTAAAATTGCGAACGACCTTCGATTAATGGCATCAGGTCCACGTGTTGGATTAGCAGAAATTATGCTACCAGCTCGTCAACCAGGTTCATCTATTATGCCAGGTAAAGTAAACCCTGTTATGCCAGAAGTAATTAATCAAATTGCGTTCCAAGTAATTGGTAACGACCATACAATTTGCCTTGCTTCAGAAGCAGGACAATTAGAATTAAATGTTATGGAACCAGTACTTGTTTTCAACTTACTTCAATCTATTAGCATTATGAATAACGGTTTCCGTGCCTTTACAGATAATTGCTTAAAAGGAATTGAAGCGAATGAAGATCGCTTAAAAGAGTATGTTGAGAAAAGTGTAGGAATTATTACAGCCGTGAACCCCCATATCGGTTATGAAGCAGCAGCTCGTGTTGCAAAAGAAGCAATTGCAACAGGTCAATCCGTTCGAGAACTTTGTGTGAAAAATGGTGTATTGTCACAAGAAGACTTAGAGTTAATTCTAGATCCATTCGAAATGACACATCCAGGGATTGCAGGAGCAACTCTTTTAAAGAAAAATTAAAAGAAGAGGGGGACAATCCCCTCTTTTTTGTTTACAATATAGAAATGCTATATATGAATAGAGGTAGGGATGTTATGAGTAAGTTTACAGTGGCTTCTAATGGTTCATTAGAAACAACATTAAGAGGAGTAGAAGTATTATCAACACCACTTTTAAATAAAGGGGTAGCTTTCACACAAGAAGAAAGAGAAGAGTTAGGCTTAAAAGGGTTATTACCGCCAGCGGTTTTAACGTTAGAAGAACAAGCGCGCCGAGCATACGAACAATTTTGTTCTCAGCCGGATGATTTATTAAAGAATGTATACTTAACAGCGTTACATGATCGAAATGAAGTATTATTTTATCGTATATTAACAGATCATTTACGTGAAATGTTACCGGTAGTATATACACCAACTGTAGGTGTAGCAATTCAAAGATATAGTCATGAATACCGTAAACCGCGTGGGGTTTATTTATCAATTAACGATCCATCAGGTATTGAAGAAGCATTTGCAAATATCGGTGCAACAGCTGAAAACATTGATTTAGTCGTTGTAACAGATGGAGAAGGTATATTAGGAATTGGTGACTGGGGTGTTGGTGGAATTAACATCGCGATCGGGAAATTAGCTGTATATACGGCCGCAGTTGGAATCGATCCTAGCCGTGTATTACCGGTAATTTTAGATGTAGGTACAAATCGTGAGGAGCTATTAAACAATCCATTTTATATTGGAAATCGTCACCCTCGTATAACAGGTGAATCTTACGATGAATTTATTGATACATTTGTCCAAGCGGTAAATAAACAATTCCCGAAAGCACTTTTACATTGGGAAGACTTCAGTTCTCGAAATGCACGAAAAATTTTAGATAAATACCGTCATGACGTTTGTACATTTAATGATGATATTCAAGGTACAGGTGCAGTTTCACTTGCTGCAGTATTATCGGCAGTAAAAGTTTCTGGTGTACCGTTAAGTGAACACCGTGTCGTTGTGTTTGGTGCTGGTACGGCTGGAATCGGTATCGCAGATCAAGTAAGAGATGCAATGGTTCGCGTCGGATTATCAGACGAAGAATCTCATAATCGTTTCTGGTGTATTGACCGTAATGGATTAGTTACAGATAATATGGAAGATCTTCTTGATTTCCAAATTCCATATGCAAGAAAAGAAGCTGAAGTAAGTGAGTGGAAACAAAATGATGTGATCGGACTTGCTGAAGTTGTGAAACATGTAAAACCGACAATTTTAATTGGTACATCTACTGTTGCGGGTGCATTTAAAGAGGAAATTATTAAAGAAATGGCTTCTCACGTAGAAAGACCAATCATATTACCGATGTCGAATCCAACGCCACTTGCTGAAGCGAAACCAGCAGATTTAATCGAGTGGACAGAAGGAAGAGTGTTAGTTGCAACAGGAAGTCCGTTTGAACCGGTTACATATAACGGTGTAACGTATGTGATTGGACAGTCAAATAACGCACTTATCTTCCCAGGACTAGGTCTTGGTACAATTGTTGTTCGTGCAAGCGTAATGACAGACGGTATGTTTGCGGCAGCAGCTGAAGCAGTTGCAAGTATGGTAGATACAAGTCAGCCAGGAGCACCTATTTTGCCAGAAGTTGAAGAGTTACGTAATATTTCTGAAATGGTTGCAATTGAAGTAGCGAAAGTTGCAGTTGCAGAAGGTGTTGCTAGAGAGAACTTAAGTGATAACGATATTAAGATTGCAGTAAAAGAAGCAATATGGGAACCGGAGTATCGCCAAATAAAAGCGGTAGAAAAGGTTAGAATATAGAAAAAAAGCCCGTTTATAATAATAAGCGGGCTTTCCTTGTTTATTTTTGAAAAAATACATAGGAAGTGGCAGCTTTGAATTGGAATCAATTATGGAAGAAAGATATGTCTCTTTTAATTATTTTAATGGTTGTTGTTCCGATTGCTGGAGAGCTGAATTTTCATCCTTTTAATGATACGTTTCGCGTTAGCTTCGGGACACCGCTTTTCTTCTTTTTGTTATTATTTTTAAGAAAAATACCAGCAGCTGCTGCAGGTATTCTTGTCGGTATATCTGTAGTCTTATTCCGTGTATCTCTTGATTGGATCATGCAAGGTTCATTTCATATGACAGAATCATTTTATTTGCGCTATCCTGTGTTCTTTTATTATTTTATTTATGGAAGTCTTTTTTCGCTTTGTAGGGTGAATAAGTTTCATCAGAAGCCAATCGTTATTGGTTGCCTTGGGATTACAATTGAAATTATCGCAAGTATGTCAGAACTTGCGTTTTATCATATGTTAGTGCTCGGTACAACAATAACCGATTCTGAAGTGAATAAACTCATCATTATTGCTATTTTTCGTAGTTTCTTTGCGCTTGGTTTTTTAAATATGATGAATTTGTATGAAACGAAATTAAAAGAATCACAAGTGCGAAAAGAAAATGAAAAAATGTTGATGCACCTTTCTAATTTATATGTAGAATCTGTTCATTTGAAAAAAACGTTACAAAATGCGGAGTTAATTACACAAGAAGCGTATCAATTATATCGTAATTTACAAGCGAACGATGATTCGAGCAGTAAAACAGCATTGAAAATAGCGGGGGAAGTACACGAAATAAAAAAGGATAATCAAAGGATTTTTGCAGGATTATCTAAATTGTTATTAGATAAAAATGTGGCTGAGTATGTAGAAGGTCATGAGCTTGCGGAAATGATTGTGAGAATAAATGAGAAGTACGCTGAAATGTTAGAAAAAGATATACGTTTTTCTGAACATATAGAAGGTGAGCATGCAGAATATCATGTGTATACGGTCTTATCCATTTTTAATAATTTAGTTGCCAATGCAGTCGAAGCAATTGAGAATAGTGGGGCTATTATTATTAAGCTATATAAACTTGATAAACATATATTCTTTGAAGTAATTGATGATGGCCCTGGTATTGCGCAAAAATATAAGAAATTAGTATTTAAACCGGGATTTACTTCAAAGTATGATCAAACGGGAACACCATCAACTGGAATTGGACTTTCTTACATAAACGAAATGGTAACAGAACTCGGAGGAGAAGTAAGATTAGAAGACCGAGAAACTGGCAGAGGGTGTAAGTTTGTCGTTTGTTTACCGGAGTGCAGTTTAAAGCGGGAAGGGGAATAAAGTTGTTTTATTATATCGTAGATGATGATGAAGTTTTCCGCTCTATGCTTTCGCAAATTATTGAAGATGGCGATCTTGGGGAAGTAATTGGAGAATCGGAAGACGGAGCTTTTATTGAAGCAGATCAATTGAATTTTAAAAAAGTAGATATTTTATTTATTGATTTATTAATGCCAATGCGAGACGGGATTGAAACAGTTCGCCATATTGCGTCCTCCTTTACAGGGAAAATTATTATGATTTCTCAAGTTGAATCGAAACAGCTTATTGGTGAGGCGTATACACTTGGAGTGGAATATTATATTACAAAACCATTAAATAAAATTGAGGTTGTATCTGTTGTAAGAAAAGTAATGGAACGTATTCGTTTAGAGCGGTCTATACATGATATTCAAAAATCATTGAATAACGTTTTCAAGTGGGAACAGCCGCAAGTTCGAAATGAGCCAATGCAAGAAGGGAAAAAAATAGCGGATTCAGGACGCTATTTATTATCAGAACTTGGTATTGCGGGAGAGAATGGAAGTAAAGACTTACTTAGTATGCTGGAATATTTATATGGGCAAGAAAAAGAGCAAACGTTTGAATTTGGATTTCCTGCGCTAAAAGATATTTTTCATCATATTACGATAAGGAAATTAGGGGCTATAGCTTTAGATACGGATATAGATAAAGAGAAAAAAGCATCTGAGCAAAGGGTACGTAGAGCGATTTATCAATCGTTAAATCATTTAGCTTCCTTAGGATTAACGGACTTTTCGAATCCGAAATTTGAAAGCTATGCTCCGAAATTTTTTGATTTCACTGTAGTTAGAAAACGGATGACAGAAATGACAAAGGAAGAAGTAGCAACTTCTGGACATACACGCATTAATACGAAAAAGTTTATTCAAGTATTGTATTTTGAGGCGAAACGGTTGATGGAGATAGAGTGAAAAAAGGTGCTTATAAATGAGCATCTTTTTTTATTAAATCTACATTTTATATTTTCTCGTAGAGCATGTAAAATGTTAGTTAAGAGAAACTGGTTTTAAATTAAGGAAGTGTCAAAACAATGGGTTTTACATTAAATAAATCGATTATTAAAGAAGTATGTGGAGAGACCTCATATAAAAGAGGCGAAGCTTATTATAAATCAAATAAAGTGATAGTAAATCATTATGATGAAAATAAAGAAATTTGCGAGGCGACGGTAAAAGGGAATGAAGATTTTCATGTTACAGTAGAAAAAGCTAAAAAAGGTGATGTTGTTGCGAAATGTAGTTGTCCTTCATTAGCTTCTTTTCAAACGTACTGTCAACATGTTGCGGCAGTATTGATACAAATAAATTATAATCAGCAAACCGGTGGAATGTTGCCTGTTAGTAGCGGAAACATGAGCAAAAATGAACAATTAACAAGCGGGATGTTTCAGTTGTTTGCAGAACAACCACTGAGGCCAAAAAGTAAAAAACACCGTTTTGATACACGTGAAATACTTGATATTGAGTTTAATTGTACACCAGTAGTTACGAAAAATGGTGGGGCACTTCTAGGAATTCAGTTGAAACTTGCCAAAACGTATTTCGTAAATCATATTAGAGAATTTCTTTCTAAAGTGGAGAAAAGAGAGTCTTTTAATTGTTCGAATGAATTTACATATACACCGGATGTACATAGCTTCAGGCAAGAAACGGATGCGATTATTCAGCAACTAATTAAAATTTATCATAACGAAAAAATGTATGAAGATACGCTGGAAGTACACGCAAAACAAGATGATAGTATGATTTTAATACCGCCAGCTTCATGGACGGATATGCTTTCTTTACTTTCTAAAGTTGAGTGTGTGAGACTTAATCAAGGTGGACAATCGTTCCATGGTTTGCATATTTCAAAAGGACTACTTCCTTTGCATTTTGAGTTTAATAAAGGCAGTAACAGTGGATTTACACTTTATATTGATGGGTTACAACAAGTTGAGGTAATGGATACGTATGGCTATGCTCTATTCGAAGGGAAACTGTATCAGTTGAACGCCGAGGATTGCAAGCGGCTTATTGAATTACAAAAAATGATGAATCGTTCTAGTAGTAATCAATTGTATATTCCGGCGGATAAGATGGAGCACTTTGTAGCGAAAGTTGTTCCAGGTTTAATGAAGCTTGGAACTGTGCGAATAGATGAGATAATATCCGATCGTGTTGAAACGCCCGCACTAAAAGCGAAATTATATTTAGATCGAGTGAAAAATCGTTTATTAGCAGGTCTTGAATTTCACTATGGAAACGTCATAATTAACCCGTTAGAAGAGGATGGACAACCATCTGTTTTTAATCGTGATGAGAAAAAGGAAAAAGAGATTTTAGACATTATGAACGATAGCGCCTTTGCAAAGACTGAAGGTGGTTATTTTATGCATAATGAAGATGCTGAATATAACTTTTTATATCACGCTGTTCCAACGTTAAAAGGTTTAGTTGATATTTATGCGACGACAGCCATCAAATTACGAATTCATAAAGGGGACACTGTTCCTCTTATAAGAGTTAGAAGGAAAGAAAGAATTGATTGGTTATCATTCCGCTTTGATATAAAAGGTATTCCAGAGGCAGAAATTAAAGGGGTATTAGTCGCGCTTGAAGAGAAGCGTAAATATTACCGACTAGCAAATGGTTCTTTATTATCACTTGAGAGTAAAGAGTTTAATGACATTAATCAGTTTATAAAAGAGTCGAGTATTCGAAAAGAATTTCTAAAAGGTGAAGAAATTGATGTCCCTCTTATTCGTAGTGTGAAATGGATGAATTCATTGCAAGAAGGAAATGTTTTAAGTTTAGATGAATCCGTTCAAGAATTGGTAGAGAACATTCAAAACCCTAAAAAGCTGAAGTTTGCGGTGCCAAGTGGCTTAGATGCGATAATGAGAGAGTATCAAACATACGGATTTCAGTGGATGAAAACACTCGCTTATTACCGTTTTGGTGGTATTTTAGCAGATGATATGGGACTTGGGAAAACGCTGCAAAGTATTGCTTTTATAGACTCTGTTTTGCCGGAAATTCAAGAGAAGAAATTGCCTATATTAGTTGTTTCTCCGTCTTCCCTTGTTTACAACTGGCTTAGCGAGTTAAAAAAATTCACTCCGCATATTAGAGCTGTTATTGCAGATGGAAATCAAGAAGAGCGCCGAAAAATTTTAAAAGATGTAACGAAATTTGATGTAGTAATTACGTCATATCCTTTACTGAGAAGAGATATAAGGTTATATGCGCAGCCATTTCATACGCTATTTCTTGATGAAGCACAAGCATTTAAAAATCATACGACGCAAACTGCAAGAGCGGTAAAAACAGTTCAGGCGGAGTACCGTTTTGGATTAACAGGAACACCTGTAGAAAATTCATTAGAAGAGCTATGGTCTATCTTCCACGTCGTCTTCCCAGAATTATTACCAGGAAGAAAAGAGTTTGGCGATTTAAGACGTGAAGATATTGCGAAGCGGGTAAAACCTTTCGTGTTAAGAAGGTTAAAGGAAGATGTATTACAGGAGCTACCAGAAAAAATTGAGCACTTACAATCATCAGAACTATTACCGGACCAAAAAAGGCTCTATGCCGCTTATTTAGCAAAGTTAAGAGAAGAAACGTTAAAACATTTGGATAAAGATACGTTACGTAAAAATAAAATTCGGGTTTTAGCTGGTTTAACGAGGCTTCGGCAAGTTTGTTGTCATCCTGCTTTATTTGTTGACGATTACAAAGGAAGTTCAGCTAAATTTGAACAACTTCTAGAAATTTTGGAGGAATGTAGAAGTACAGGAAAGAGAATTCTTATCTTTTCTCAATTTACGAAGATGCTTTCAATAATCGGACGAGAATTAAACCGTCAAGCCATTCCGTACTTTTATTTAGACGGGAGTACACCAGCGCAAGAACGTGTAGAGTTATGCAATCGTTTTAACGAAGGAGAAGGGGATTTATTTCTTATCTCGTTAAAAGCTGGTGGTACCGGTTTGAATTTAACAGGTGCAGATACGGTAATATTGTATGATTTATGGTGGAATCCAGCTGTTGAACAACAAGCAGCGGATAGGGCGTATCGAATGGGACAAAAAAATACAGTGCAAGTTATTAAGTTAGTAGCCCACGGAACAATTGAAGAAAAAATGCACGAGTTACAAGAGAGTAAGAAAAACTTAATCGCTGAAATTATCGAGCCAGGAGAAGAGAAGTTATCTTCTATTACGGAGGAAGAAATCCGTGATATTCTTATGATTTAATATGGAAAAAGCTATGCTTTCACAGAGATGAAAGCATAGCTTTTTTGTTGTAATAATTATATTTTGTTTTGTACAAAGTAAAGAGATAAAGTGAAACTTTAATCAGTGGGAGTTGTTCATCTCCCACTATTTATTTTATTTCTTTGTACCTTTACTTTTGTATGGTTTTGCAGCTTTCTTTTTCGCACTTGATTGCCAACGGTTCCATCCTTTACTTCCTGTACCTTGTCCTACACCTTTTTTCGGTTTTGCTTTCGTTTTACTCATATGATCACTCCGTTATATAAAAAATCTGATTTGATAATAGCCAATGTTTTAGAAAAATACTATCGATAAATGACTATGCTTGCTTTAAGTAAAAACAAACTGCTTGAATGCTATAGTATATCATGAAATTGCGGGTAAACTGAAAGGAATTACAAATAAAATGAAAATAATAAGAAATACTGCGGATTCTATTTTTCGAACAATCACACTAGTTGTTGTATATATGTTAGTTTCAATTAGTGAAATGTTTTTTGGATTGAAGAGACAAAGGAAATAAAAATGTTATATTAAGAACAGTCGGTAAAGGCATAAAATAAAGAATTGAAAAATATTTTAAAACTTTTTGTTGACTTTATCTATTTTTTGTATAGAATAATCATTAATAAAATGTTTCAGAGATGTGACAACAAAACGACTATGAAAGGACGAGTAGTAGTAGGATGTAGTTTAAGCGAGTCAGGGACGGTGTGAGCCTGATACGAAGCCTATTATGAAGAACCTCCTGGAGTCGCTAACCGAAATCCTTTATAGGAAAGTAGACTTAGCCGGGAACTTCGCCGTTACAAGAAGAACAGTATCGAGATTTTTTAATCTCCGTACTGTATAAGTGAGCAACCTCTGTTGCTAATTTGGGTGGTACCGCGGAACCAAAGTCTTTCGTCCCAGTTTTTTGGGAAAGAAGGGCTTTTTTTGTTGGCTTCTTTTCACAACATCCAAACATTTTAGGAGGAAACCACCATGTATCAATCATTAATGACAGTAAGAGAGACTCAAATCGCAATTAAGGAAGTTAAAACATTTTTCGAGGACCAATTAGCAAAACGCCTTGAACTATTCCGCGTATCTGCACCATTATTCGTAACGAAGAAATCAGGATTAAACGATCACTTAAACGGTGTAGAACGTCCAATTGAATTTGATATGTTACATTCAGGAGAAGAATTAGAAATTGTGCATTCACTAGCGAAGTGGAAAAGATTCGCATTACATGAATACGGATATGAAGCTGGTGAAGGTTTATATACAAACATGAACGCGATTCGTCGTGATGAAGAGCTTGATGCAACACATTCCATTTACGTTGACCAATGGGATTGGGAAAAAATCGTTCAAAAAGAATGGCGCACTGTAGATTACTTACAAGAAACAGTACGAACAATTTATGGAATATTCAAAGAGTTAGAGGATCACTTATTTGAAAAATATCCGTTCCTTGGAAAATATTTACCAGAAGAGGTTGTTTTCATTACTTCCCAAGAACTAGAAGACAAATATCCAGAGTTAACACCGAAAGATCGTGAACACGCAATTGCGAAAGAACATGGTGCAGTCTTTATTATTGGAATTGGTGATGCACTCCGTTCAGGTGAAAAGCACGATGGACGCGCAGCTGATTACGATGATTGGAAATTAAACGGTGACATTTTATTCTGGCACCCAGTACTACAAGCTTCATTCGAATTATCATCAATGGGAATTCGTGTTGATAGTAAATCACTTGATGAACAGTTAACGAAAACTGGTGATGACTTCAAACGTGAGTATGATTTCCATAAAGGTATATTAGAAGACGTACTACCATTAACAATTGGCGGTGGTATTGGACAATCAAGAATGTGCATGTACTTCTTACGTAAAGCACATATCGGTGAAGTTCAATCTTCTGTATGGCCTAACGATTTACGTGAAGCTTGCAAGAAAGAAAACATTCATTTGTTTTAATAGAAGTGAGAGTAGCTCAAACACGGAGCTTCTCTCACTTTTTTGTTGTGTAAACGAATAGTTTACAGTGAGTTTTACCAATGGTTACTTTCTTTTCTTGCTCCTTTTATGTAATAATTTGTTAAAGGAGGGAACGTTATGAGCGTAGGGCAACAACTAAAAAAATTACGAGAATCAAAAGGGTTTTCACAAGAAGATGTCGCTAAGAAAATCGGTGTAACGAGGCAGGCTGTGTACAAGTGGGAAAATGATAAGAGTTTCCCTGATATTGATAATTTAATTTTACTGAGCGAAATGTTTAATATTACGCTTGATGAGTTAATAAAAGGTAATCAAAACTTTAAAGAGAAAATACATATTGATGAAGAAGATGAAGATTTTGAGAAAGAGAATGAGTTTGGTTTTTATATTGGCTTTGGTTTGCTAATTATGAGTGCTTTCATTGATTATGAAGGAATTCAAGAGGTTTTATTAGGAATTGCACTATTCATGATGGTTTTTTACTCTGATGTGAAGAAAGTTATTTTGAATGAATTCAGGTCGTTTTTTCAAGGGAAAGAGCGAAAGGATATATGTGATAAGAAGTAAGAAGAGTCATTTATATTTCCTAGGAAAGGGTATAATGAATATTTCAATTGTTTTATAATGATTTTTGGATATTGATAACAAGATAAAAAGCTGTCTGCATAGAGTTTTAAAATTCTATGTAGACAGCTTTCTATTTATATAGGAAGGAATTAGATTAATATAATTTATTGTAAATTTCACCAGCGGAAATTAAATCATTTGCACTAAAGGCTCAATTTTCGCCATAAATGATTGATGTAGTGCTTCAACACCATCTACTAAGTGAATACGGTCAATTACAACTGACACTTTAATTTCAGATGTACTTACCATTTTAATATGAATACCGCCTTCTTTTAAAGTAGTGAACATATTCGCAGCGACACCCGGGTTAGATACCATACCAGATCCTACAATTGATACTTTTGCTAAATGATTTTCATGTTCTACAGATTCATAGTGAAGTGCTTCTTGATTTTGTTCTAACACTTCTAATGTTTCTCTTAAATCATTAGAATGGATCGAGAAGGAGAGGTGAACAGTTCCTTCATTTGTAATACTTTGAATAATAATATCTACATTAATATGTGCTGCTGCTAATGTAGAGAAAACTGTTGAAAGTGCACCTTGTTCTAATCCTTTAATTGTGACGCGTGTAATATTATCCTCAAATGCAATACCTTTAACGATTGATTGTTGTTCCATGTTACATTCTCCTTTTACAATTGTTCCGTTTTTTTGTTCCATGCTTGATCGTACTTCTAAAACTACATTATGATTTTTAGCAAACTCAACAGCGCGTGGGTGTAATACGCCAGCACCGAGGTTGGCAAGCTCTAACATTTCATCGTAAGAAATTTCATCTAATTTATAGGCATCTTGTACTATGCGTGGATCGGTCGTATATACGCCTGTCACATCTGTATAAATATCACATTTTTTCGCTTTTAGTGCAGCGGCTAGTGCGACAGCAGTTGTATCGGAACCACCACGGCCAAGAGTTGTAATTTCATTTTCTTCACTTATTCCTTGGAAGCCAGCTAATATAACAATCGTGCCATCAGCAAGATAGGATTGGATACGGCTTGTGTTAATGTCAGTAATCCGTGCACTACTATGTACAGATTCAGTCGTAATACCAGCTTGCCATCCTGTTAATGAAATTGCGTTATAACCTTTTGTTTGTAGTGCCATCGTTAATAAAGAAATCGTTACTTGCTCTCCTGTTGTTAGAAGCATATCCATTTCACGTTTACTTGGATTTTCTGTAATAGCATTGGCGAGTGCTACAAGTTCATCTGTATTTTTTCCCATTGCTGAAACGACAGAGACAATACTATGTCCTCGTTCATATTCTTCAATAATTAAATTTGCTACATGTTGAATGCGTTCAATACTTCCGACAGAAGTACCACCAAATTTTTGTACAATTGTTTCCATTACGAATTCCTTCTTTCGTCCATTTTTAAGAATAGGTTAGGACATATATAAATCCCAATATTCCTGTAGTTACCAGAGAGAAAAACAAAAAACACCATCTCAAATAAGTGAGGATGGTGCTGTTACAGGAAAAGGGAAACAGAAAACGGAGCTAATAAAAAAACCGCCAAAAAAGGAATATCATAAAAATGATATCTCTTTTTTGTAGATAGCTCTTCATACGTACACGTCTGTACATATGACAGTTCTGTTTCTATTCGAAAACAGCCCCAATCGATAAATGCAGAGAAATTTATCGATTTCGGCAACACTTCCTTTCCTCTAAGATCATAGACATCTCTGTGTCTCCTTTAGAATACTTATAAGCGTTGCAACCTCTATCTCACGTTTTAGGCGAGAGTGTATGATTTATGAAGTTGTTGGTAACATTTGTTTTATAATAATTTAAATTTTTCAGGGAATCAAGTGTTTTGTATATATTTTTAAAATACTATCTTTTATTCAGATTAGTTTGTGAAAAATGTAGCAAAATCAATTCATTGCATGTACATTAAAAATATAGCGCTTGGGAGGTGGAAGGATGGAGAAGAAAAAGCCTATTTATGTAGCAACAGAAATGAACACAACAATGGAAAAACTGTGGGAATATACACAAGAGCCTGATATACATACAGAGTGGGATGCTCGTTTTACGGAAATTTCGTATTTAGAGAAAAAAGAAGGAGAACCACAGAAGTTTTTATATAAAACAAAGATTGGATTTGGGCTTGAAATATCCGGAGAAGGAGAATCGATAGGTGAAATAAGAAAAGAAACTGGAGAACGCATTTCCTCATTGAAATTTTGGACAGACAATAAGTTATCACTTATACAAATAGGACGAGGTTATTGGAAGTATACACCGAATGGAGAACATATTCATTTTGAAACGCAATATGATTATGATACAAGGTTTGGTCTCATAGGGAATGTGATAGATTCATATGTTTTTCGGCCTTTATTAGGTTGGGCGACAGCATGGAGTTTTGATGCTTTAAAATTATGGTTAGAAAAGGGACTTCATCCTAAGTTGCTAATTAGAAGAACGATGACGTATTGGCTCGTTTGCTTTTTATTTGCCTTCGTATGGTTATATCAAGGGATTGTACCGAAATTGATGTTTACTCATTCAGAAGAAGTAAAGATGCTTTCTGCACTAATCGGATCGAATGAAAGTAGTATTTTTATACTTAAAATAGTTGGATTTTTAGAAATAATATGGGGTGTTATGTGGCTATTGCCACTTCAAAAGCGAAAGTTGTTTATAGTACATATTGTTATGTTAATAGGCTTAACTATAGTGGCAGGAGTTACGAATATTACAAGTTTTACGCAACCGTTTAATCCGATTACATTAAATTTTCTTCTAATAGGGTTATCGATTGTCGGTTATATGAATAGCACTAATTTGCCGAGCGCAAAAAATTGTAAGAGGACGAGAAAGGGATAAGTATATGGTTAATATTTATGAAAGATTATTAGGGGATTCTTATAAAAGGCTTCATCCAAAATTGCAGGAACGATATGCGATAACAAAGGAAAATAGCTTTATTGGGGAAGGGGAAATGGATGAAATTTACGGTGGCTCTTTTTTCGTTAAATTGATTTTGAAAATTGCATCGAAGTTTCGAATGTTTTTCTCTGAGCGAGGAAAGAAAGTGCCATTTACGATACATAATACCGCTGAGCGAGATGAACAGGGGAAAGAATTTGTACGGTGGAATCGTACTTTTTATTTTCATAATAAGAAAAGATATTTTAACGCCGTTATGCAGTTGGATGAAGAGAATAATGAAATTGTAGATTATTTTGGTGAGCCACATTTACTCGTTTCTACATTGAATTTTTATATTGATGAAAAAGGCGGGATGCATATTTCTTCAAAGAAACAATGGTTTTTTATGTTTGGAAGAAAAATACCGTTACCTAGATTTTTATACGGAGATGCAAAAATTGTAGAAAGTTATGATGAAACACTACAATGTTTTCGAATTCATGTACAAGTACGAAATCCGTTAATTGGTTCATTATTTTCATATAAGGGAACATTTGTGGAAAGGGAATAAACGAGATGAAAAATATAATATTTGGACTTGCTTGCTATACTATTTTTCTAATATGTGAGTGGTCAAATGTAAACCCAGTTGAAGCAATTATTTTATTATCTATTTTGTTATTTATACCGATGTCTTTTTGTATGATTGACAAGAAAAAAAGAAATGGATCGTATGTATTATTTTATAAATTTGTATCGTTTTTATATCCAATCGCAGCAATCAGTGCAATGCTAGCTTTCGTAACAAATCACTATTTCTTTGCGCTACTTTGGTTTGCATATACAGGAATCATTGCGTTATTTGGTGTAAGTAGATTGTTAGAAAGAGGATGGAAACCGATAGAAGAGACGGCTATCGATAGTGCGTTTATTTATTTGTTTTTAGGTGGTTTTTGGTTTTTTGCTTCATTAGCAAAGGTTTCAATTATGCACTTTAGTTCTGACATTGTTTTACTTACAGCGGCACACTTTCATTATTCGGCGTTTTTATTACCATTATCAGCGGGTTTAATAGGGAGGAAAAGAGAAAAGAGAAGTAAAGTATATGATGCTATTATGTTTATCATAGTTATTTCACCTATGACAGTTGCGATAGGAATTACATACTCAAGGATATTTGAATTTTTTGTAGTGTTCATATATTTATGTGCGATTTATGGATATGGAGTTTACATGTGGAGAACGAAATTCAATACTATAAGTGCGAAGGTACTTTTAGTTCTTTCTTCTAGCACACTTATGGTAACAATAATGTTTTCACTCATATATTCATACGGAAATTTCAAACAAGTAATGACGATTACAATTGCACAAATGGTTTGGATTCACGGTGTTGTAAATGGAATTGGAGTAGCGTTACCAGCTTTTCTCGGTTGGATGATTGAAAAGAGTACTCCGAAATATAAGTATTATGGGAAAACAATGAGTAAATTAAGAGGGAATGTAACAGTCGGAGAGCGTTTTTTACATAGCCGAGGATTAGTAGATAGTAAGGAATATAGTGGACTAGTTGATAAAATGAGTAATTTTCATAGTGATACCTTTGATGAAACGAAAATACCTTTAAGTATTATTCACTTTTATGAGCATACGAAAGAGTATCATTTACAAGCAAACATTAACTGGGCTCGTTGGTTTCGGCCATTTGCATTTTGTTATGCAAAAATGAGTAAGCGTGTAGGGCAAATACATTTAGGGATGGGTGGTAAGTGGGAAGCAATGCAAGGGTCTATCGTTAGTGTAAAAGATGAAAGCGATGGTAGGGAAAACGTGAGGGCATGGCTAAGAAAGAATGAAGAGGGACAAATAATTTTTGTAGCCCTCTATTCAAAGCATGCATACAAAAACGAGACATATATGAATATCGCATTGCCTTTACCATACTCGAATATGACTGGTATTTTGAAGTTGTGCAATGATACGAACCAGTTAATAATTACAAGTAAGCTAAGAAAGAGTCGTAAGGGAGATGAAGGGATTTACTTACATACTCGCTTCTTTACAATATGCTTACCATTAGCAGAGACTTTTATCATCAAAGAGGGAACGGATCAAATGTTAACAGCTAACCATAGAATGTGGATATTTGGAGTTAAGTTTTTAGAAATTGATTATGAGATTAAGAAAATAGAGGGAAAGTAAGAAAAGCTTGGAGAGATTCCAAGCTTTTTTACGTATGGGTAATTGTCATAGCAACTTGTTTATCCAAGTCTCGGTCCCAAACACGTTGAATTTCAAACTTACCTTTTTCAAAAAATAATGGGAATCTCTCTTTAAACCAATCTTGCATAGGAAGATTGAGTGCTGTATCAATTGGCACCCATAATAATTCGCCTTCAGGAGGATTCAAAAGGAGTTCACCTTCAAATGAATCTGTCCAATAGTTAAATACCATATATCGAACATTTTCTTTCGGATTTACGTATTCATCTAATCCCTTAAAAGTTAAATTTGAAACAAGTAATCCAGTTTCTTCTTTTACTTCTCTTATAGCGGCTTGAACGATACTTTCTGGGAAATCTACTTTTCCGCCCGGAGCGATGTAACCAGGGAAGCCTAGATGATCGGGGCGCTGTATTAGCAATACTTCGTTATTCCGCTGAATCATACACATTGTATAAATACGGTGTTCTATATTTTTCCAATTCTTTCTCATACGAATCTCTCCTCTTATAAAGTGAAACTTTAATCAGTGGGGGGTTCTTCATCTCCCACTGATTATTAGTTGAACCAATCGGGCTTTTACGGGCAGTTGATCACCCACCTAACTTCTTTGCATTCGCTGAATTTTGAGGTGGGGGTCTTACTGCCCGTTAATGCGGGATATAATAAGAATCTTATAGTTTTTAACTATAGATATTTGTTCCAAAAAATACAATAATAAGACAAAATTATACAAAATAAAATTGACTATTACTAATTTTCAGAACTATAATTACTCTGTTATATAAAAACTTGTACTTGAGAGGGGAATATATTCTATGAAAAATAGAATAATCGCAGCAGGAGTAATAGCAGCTAGTATATTATCTTATTCATCTAGTAGTTTCGCACAAACAAAAACGTTTCCAGATGTCCCAGCAGGGCACTGGGCAGAAGATTCTATTAACTACTTAGCAGAAAAAGGCGCAGTTACAGGTAACGAGAAAGGAATGTTCGAGCCTGGAAAAGAGATCACTCGTGCAGAAGCAGCTACAATGATGGCTAAAATCTTAAACTTACCATTCGATAAAGATGCTAAACCATCTTTCGGTGACTCTCAAAACGGATGGTATACCCCATACATCGCAGCTGTAGAAAAAGCTGGTGTTGTTAAAGGGAAAGGCCCAGGCGTATTTGATCCAACTGGGAAAATTGACCGAGTTTCAATGGCCTCTCTTATTGTAGAAGCTTACAAATTAGATTCTAAAGTAAATGGTACTCCAGCAACTAAATTCAGTGATTTAGAAAAAAGCTGGGGTAAAGCAAAAGCTAACATCCTAGTTGAATTAGGGATTTCTGTTGGTACTGGTGATAAATAGGAGCCTGAAAAAATTCTAACTAAAGCAGAGGCAGCTCAATTTATTAAAAAGGCAGATTCTCTTAAAATAGGTAACCCTTTAGTAGAAAAGGTAGTTATTATTGATCCTGGTCATGGAGGATTTGATCCAGGGAATCCAGGACAAGGTGTAGAGGAAAGTGAAATTGTATTTGATACATCTTTAAGATTACAGAAGTTGTTAGAGAAAAATACACCTTTAAGAGCTTTGTTAACACGTGAAGAGAACGGAAATCCAGGAAGTAACAAAAATGAATCTCTTGCGAATCGAGTGAAATTTGGTCAAGAGAACAATGGAGATATATTTGTAAGCATTCATGCAAATGCTTCTGAAAATCATGATGGTTATGGAACAGAAACGTATTATTATAAAAAATCCAAGCGTGGAGAAGAGACACAGATTGAAAAGGATAGCGAAGTATTAGCGAAGAAAATTCAAAAACGAGTAGTAGAAGCACTACATACAAGAGATAGAAATATAAAAGACAATCATTCACTTTATGTAGTAAATAATAATACAGTACCAGCAGTTTTAACAGAGCTTGCTTTTATTGATAATAATATAGATAATGGTAAATTAGCTACTGAATCAGGAAGACAAATTGCTGCAGAGGCAGTTTATGCTGGGATTTTAGATTATTATGAGTGGAAAGGTTTCGATGTTTCAAAATATCGTTTAGCTAAATAAAAAATATTAATTGTTAAGTCCATCATCTATATAGAGATGATGGACTTTTTATATGAGTTTATATAATTTTGTATCGAAATAAAAAGATATATCGTATTATGCTGATTATAAATAAAATAATGGTAGATTAGTTTATTTGTATCACGTATACTTTTACTGTTGACTAATTAAGAGTTTGTTAGTTTGATAGGGAAAATTTTATTATAAAGGGAGGCAAGTTAACACGGGACAAGCATATACATAACGTGTTAAAAAAATATGAAAAAAGTTATTTCTAATGTGTTAGCAGTGACAGTCGCACTTCAAGTAGTGATGGCTCCAGCAACTGCATTTGCAGCTGAAAAAGAATTTCCAGACGTTCCGAAAGATCATTGGTCGTATAAAGCAATTACTAATTTAACGTCAAAAGAAATTATTGCAGGATATGATAATGGTAAGTTTGGATTCGGGGATGTTGTAAATCGTGAGCAAGTAGCCGCATTAATATATCGTGCATTAAAGCCAGAAGCGAAAAGCGAATATAAAAATCCCTACTCTGATATTAAAGAAGGGACAACAATGTTCCAAAATGAAATTTTAACTTTAACAGATATGGGGATTTTCGTAGGTGATGGTAAAGGAACATTTAGACCGAAAGAATCTTTAACTCGTGCTGAAATGGCTGTAATTTTACAGAAAGCCTTTAAACTAAAAGTAAAAGCTAATCATACATTTAATGATGTTCCGAAAGATCATTGGGCAAATGATGCGATTAGTGCATTAGAGTCTAACGGCGTTGCTGCTGGTAATGGAGCAGGTGCATTTAATCCAACTAGTGTTTTAACACGTGAAGAATATGCACAATTTTTATTTAATGCTATGGCATCATATATCGATTTAGATGTAACATTACCTTCTAATGTAACAGCTCAAGAGATTGATAATTATATTAAAAGATATCATCCCGATAGTCCGCTTGTTGGAGTTGGACAAGACTTTATTAAAGCGCAAAACGAGTATGGCGTGAACTCTTTATATTTAGCAGCACATGCAATCTTAGAGTCTGGATACGGGAAATCAGAAATTGCATATCGTAAACATAATTTATTTGGACTACGAGCGTATGATTGGGACCCATTCGCACATGCAAAATATTTACCATCTTATGGATTAAGTATTTCATACAATGCTGATTATGTGAGAAAGAATTACTTAGAACAAGGTGCTAAGTATTTCAAAGGTTACACATTACCTGCGATGAATGTAATGTATTCAACTGATAAAGAATGGGCTGGCAAAATTGCTAATATTATGGAGCGTATTAAGCCTTTCAATAACAAAGATTATCAAAATGTAAAACGATTACCGAAAAACCCTAATACATTAAATGTAGATGCATTAGGCGAAACAATTCCATATAAAGATTACGCAAAAGATGCGAAAGCTACTGTTCAATCAGTAGGATCTTACTATCAAGTTCCATTCCCGTTTAACAACCCAATTAAGAGTGTACCAAACGTTACACAAAATGAAGTTGGAAAATTAGAAAATGGTACAAAAGTAAATGTATATCGTGAAGATCCAAATGGCTGGGTAGAATTCTCACTTGAAAATGCTCCAGAAAAATATTGGACATTGAAGAAGAACTTAAAATTATAAAGTGGAAAGGTGTTTTCATATATGAAAACACCTTTTTAATTTATATTCAACGTGTAATATTTGTAGATTCATTATAAATTTCTTTTTTATATTTTTACCAATAATTTAACAGTTTCATATATAATTAAAGGTATAAAAGATTGAATTTTCTGTTTTTGTCACCGGATATTAACTTAATTTGAAAAGAGGAGAGAGCTATGCAAGGAGAAATACCAACAGAGAAAAATTTAGGTTATGTCGGTAAATTATTATTACCAGTTAAAGTATCACCACACTTTAAGTTTTTATGGATCGGACAATTACTCTCGACATTAGGCAGTTCAATAACGATGGTTATTCTGCCTATCGTTGTTTATTCATTAACTGGTTCAACAGTTGTAATGGGAATGACTATGGCAATGTACATGCTTCCTAATATTCTTGCGTTACCGTTTGCTGGATTAGTCGTAGATCGAATTGACCGGGTGAAATTGATGTTATTTACAGATATAATCCGCTGCATATTAATGCTATTACTTGCTATATTTATATTTATGGATTTGTTAACGATTACGCTATTATATGTACTTGTTGCATTATATGGACTTATGGAAGGGATATTTCAGCCGGCGTATGCGGCTGTAAGAGCAAAAGTATTTGTACCGGAAATTCGAAATGCAGCTAACGCATTAACGCAAATGAGTAATCAAGGCATACGATTAATTGGCCCAGCGCTTGGAGGATTAATCGTTTCAGTTACATCCGCCGGAATAGGATTTGGATTGGATGCAGTAACATATTTGCTATCATTTTTATGTTTATTATTTTTAAAAGAAATAAAGTTTAATAAAGTACAGAAATTTGAAAGAAATAAAGTCAATTACAAAAAAGATTTTATGGAAGGGATTCTTGTTCTAAAAAGTCATCCGTGGTTGTGGATTACTATTCTAGTCTTTTCTTTCGTTAATATTTGTTATGCAGGCATTATCGTTGTATTAATTCCATGGTTGTTTAATGTTCATCATCATTTTGAAGCTTACGTGTATGGATTGGGTATGGCTTCTTCTGGTGCTGGAGCTGTAATTGCAGCACTAATTTTTGGTGGGAGGCAGCAGTGGCATAAGAGAGGATTATTTGCGTATGGTGGTGTTTTAATTAGTGGAATGGCGTTATTAATTAAGCCTTTCGTTTCTTGGGCGCCTGCCTTAATAGCTTTAATGGCAATTGAAGGATTCGGTATTATGATATTTGGGCTCATTTGGGAAACAAGTTTACAAGATCTTGTACCAGAAGAAGCATTTGGAAGAGTGGCAAGCCTTGATATGTTAGGTTCATTTGCTTTATTACCATTAGGATATGTGGTTGTAGGCTGGTTAGCTACTGTAATAGGTGGAAAGATAACAATTATAATGCTAGCTATTTTAGTACTCATAACAATTGGAATGGCATTGTCTGTACCAAGTATTCGGCGATTCGATTGATTATGTAGGCTAAAAGGGGGATATGGTATATGACTATAGAAAACCTAAATGATTTAGTAGTAGCAGAGTTGAGATGTAAATACGTTTTGGAAGAAAAGGTATTTGAAGCAAAGAATTTTACGGTGTATATTGCTACTCCTATAGAAAATAAAATGACATATAATCGATTCATCTTAATTAAGCATTTGTCTAATGAAGAGTCTTCCGTACACGTTTGGGACAAAAAAATCTGTGTAGACGCTACAAAAATACATATTGCAAAAGAAGTGACAGAAGCAATTCAATCGGGTTTTGTAAATAAAGAGTAAGCCCTAATCAAATTAGGACTTACTCTTCATTAAACACAAATGTTTGCTTCATTTTTTTACCCTCATTTACTGGATGACCGTTGTAAGAGAAATTCTTTTCTTCCCAAGTAATGACAACTTTGAAATTATGGCTATTAAAGTCTAATGGGAATACCATGTAGTCAAAGCTTGTATGACTTTTTGAAACGTTGTTATTTATTGTAGTAGGATTAAAAGTAGCTTTAGATGTAGGGTTATTATCAAGTATTTCCACTGATACATTTGAGACATCATTACCGATGTTTTTTACGAATAAACTATATGTATCATATACACCGTGTTTTGGTTGCGCCGCTTGCTTGTTTGAGTTATGAGATTTGTCAATTTCGATATACCACTGTTTAGACTTTGACGCAATTGGTAGTGAGTGAAATGTGTATGCGCTAGCTTGCATTGGTAGTGCTAAACATATAAGCGTAAAGAAAGTTATTATTTTTCGTTTCATTTTTTGAGAGCTCCCATTCTTTAATGGATTTAATTGTTATTATCTTCTCTTTTTGAGATAATATACCACGCGATTTAAGGGGAAGGTATATTGAAAGAACTAGTAAGTATGGGAAACGGCATTTTTCTACAACTGTTATTTTTGTATATATTTATTTCTGGTGTATTATTGGAGCTCAATCCATGGTGTGCGGTAGTGGTTTATGTGGCTAATGCTATAATAAGTCTTCTTCTAGGAATATACTTGATGTTTTTTTCTATGAAGAGAAGATCGAATACTATTTTTCTAACACTACCAGGTGGAATTGGAATAACATTATTTTCAATATTAATTATTGGATTTACAGTGTTTGCTTACTTTTTACCAGAAGGAGGTATTCCGCCTGTCATTCGTTTGTAGTATAAGTAACTCGATAGAGCCCCTATTTTTTCGTTATTAATCTTCCTAAGTATGCCACACGCACATAAAAACAAAACAAGGAAACTGTGTAGAGATTTTTCGGCATAGTTTCCTTGTTTTGTGATTAATAATAAGTGCTTGCTAATGGATACTAAAAAGCATATCAGGAGGATTAATTTATCAATATAAAGAAGAGAGTCCAACTTACAAAGGATAGATACAGGTGGAGAGGTACGAGTATTAATCAAAAGGAATGTGAATATGAAAAAATTTCCAATAAGTATGTTAAAATAACATTGTCATATAATAAGGGGGATTTATTTTATGAAAAAAGAGCATCTTGCTAAAGTAGATTTAACGAAAAGAATTGATTCGAAATCTAAGTACAATAAGAAACTTGAAAAATATCAAATGCGTTTATTAGCACTACAGCAAATTTTAAAAGAAGAAAAAATCGCGGTTATGCTCGTTATGGAAGGTTGGGATGCAGCAGGTAAAGGCGGAGCGATTAAGCGAGTGACTGAACATCTTGATCCGCGTGGATTCCAAGTGAATCCAATTGGCGCGCCTGCGCTTCATGAAAAACGTTATCATTATTTGCAACGTTTTTGGCGGAAAATTCCTCAGTACGGGCAAATTACTATATTCGATCGTTCATGGTACGGCCGTGTATTAGTTGAACGTGTAGAAGGTTTTGCTACAAACGAAGAGTGGACGAGAGCGTATGGTGAAATTAATGATTTCGAAAAATTATTAACAGATGATCATTACATAATAGGGAAGTTTTTCTATCATATTAGTAAAGACGAACAGTTGAAGAGATTTAAAGAAAGAGAGAATAATCCTCTTAAAAGATGGAAAATTACAGATGAAGACTGGCGTAATCGGGAAAAATGGGATGAGTACGTAGAAGCAATGGAAGACATGTTTGAAGAAACAAATAAGCCGAATGCAAAATGGCATATTATTGCGAGTAATGATAAATTATACGCTCGTTTGAAAACATTGAAAGTGATTATTTCATTAATTGAGGATTATTTCTTAGAACATAATATAGAATTACCTTCGTATTATTATGAAATAAAAGAAGGTAAGAAAAAGGAAATTGAATCTGTGCAAGATGCAGGAGTCAAATAGTAAAAAGGTTTGTATAGGAAATATGAAGGGAAGCTGTCTTGTAATTTGATTTTACCAAATTACAAGACAGCTTTTTAGTTGGAAGTATTTTATATATTTATATAAAGCGAGTGTACCGATTATTTTAGTTTGTGCTTTAGTAAGTTTGTTGTTTTGGGAAGGGGAAGCTTTAAGAAAGAGAAGAGGGGAAAGAGTAGTAGGGGAATTGTAAGGGGAATAGGCTAAATATGAATCGCATTTTAATTATGGAACGTTAGCTGTCAAAAAAATTTATAGAGTTATTTTGGGAACTCCTCGGTAATGGGCGAAACGTAAACCGTGGAGTTCTTTATTTTGTGATTATAGGCATATGTATCACTGTCATTAAGTATTTGCTTTCATTCATTATCCGTCAAGATCAAGTTTTCGAAGTTTAGAAAGATAAACTGAATAATATTAATAAGTTGTATAATTGTTTTTTACATGTCATGAATGGGCACGTATCAAGTTCAAATAACGGATGCATAATATTATTTTCATAGGATTTTAAACATATTTTTCAAAGGGGTGTTCTTTAAATGTTTATAAAACCTATAAATTTAACGATTCGATTTTTTCTAGAATTATGTGCTCTTGCATCACTATGTTATTGGGGCTTTCAATTTTGGGAAAGTGTATATGTGAAATTTATTTTTTGCATTGGCTCACCACTACTTTTTGCGACAATATGGGGGATTTTCATTGCACCTAAAGCATCATTAAAACTGCCAGAACCATATAGGTTTATGTTGGAAATCATATTGTTTGGAGTTACCTCAGTTGCTCTATATGTTGTTGATCAAATAACCTTAGCTATTATTCTTGGAATGGTATTTATAATAAATCGCACTTTAATCATTATTTGGAAACAATAATTTTTTTGCTAAGTTTCTTCACGAAAGGAACTTAGTATTATTTAAGGTGTAGGAGTAACGAAATATGGATAAATTTAAGCGCTTTAAATTTTGGGATTTTGTTGTTTTATAGTACATTAACAAGAGATATTAGTTTCATAGGGAGGGTGAGGAAATGATAGATACAGCAGATACTTCAATAAATAACCATATGTATACAGAAGAAGAGCAACAAAAATTATATAAACGAACGTTAATAATCGTAAGTATTTCACAAATGTTTGGCGGGGCGGGGTTAGCTGCTGGAATTACAGTAGGTGCACTTCTTGCACAGCAAATGCTTGGGACAGATGCATATGCAGGATTACCGGCTGCTATGTTTACAATGGGATCTGCGGTAGCGGCTTTCTTTGTAGGGAAGTTATCGCAAAAATATGGTCGCCGAATAGGACTTGCAACAGGGTTTATAGTAGGGGGACTAGGGGCTATTGGAGTTGTATTGGCTGCGTTAACAAATAGTATTATTCTATTACTAGTTTCTTTACTCATATACGGTGCAGGTACAGCGACGAATCTACAAGCTCGTTATGCTGGTACCGATTTAGCAGATAAGAAGCAGCGAGCAACTGCTATTAGTATTACGATGGTTATGACGACTTTTGGTGCGGTAGCTGGTCCGAATTTAGTAGGCGTAATGGGAGATTTTGCCGATTCAATTGGAATTCCTAACCTTGCTGGTCCGTTCATATTATCAGCAGCGGCATTTATACTTGCGGGTCTTGTCCTTTTTATTATGCTTCGTCCAGATCCGTTAATTATTGCTAACATAATAGAAAGATATAAACAGGAACATACATATAAAGGGCAACCAGTAACAGAAGAAATGATAGAAAATAAGCGTGGTGTTATTGTTGGAGCAATCGTTATGATACTTACTCAAATAGTGATGGTTGCGATTATGACGATGACGCCAGTTCATATGGGACACCACGGTCATGGTTTAAGTGCAGTAGGCCTTGTGATCGGTTTTCATGTAGGTGCAATGTATCTTCCATCTCTCGTTACGGGAATGTTAATTGATAAAATTGGCCGAACTACGATGAGTATAGCTGGTGGGGTGATTTTACTTGCAGCGGGTGTAATAGCTGCGATAGCACCAAGTGATTCTTTACTATTATTAATTGTTGCTCTTTCTTTACTTGGATTAGGATGGAACCTCGGTTTAATAAGTGGAACAGCACAAATCGTTGATTCCACAACTCCTTCTACACGTGCTAAAACACAAGGGAAAATAGATGTTTTTATTGCGTTAGCCGGAGCTTCAGGTGGAGCGATGTCAGGAATGGTAGTAGCTAATTCCAGTTATGCCGCATTATCATTAGCGGGAGGAGTGTTAGCATTATTGCTAATCCCTGTTGTGATATGGTCCCGGACAGGTAAATAAAATTTAGATAAAAGAAGCGGCGTTCAAAGGGAGATAATCAATCTTTGAATGCCGCTTCTTTGTGATTAACTAATAGTCTAACTGGAATCGTTGATATATTATGAGTTGTGATAGATATATTCGAAAAAACATTAATATGATTTCATTTACCGTAATGTTAGTTGTATAAAAGGAAATTTTAGTTTAAATCCCGCTCTACAATAAGCCCTAAATGCGAAAATCCATCGCCAAATCCGTACAGTAAAAGTGTATCTCCATTATTTAATTTCCCTTCCCTTCCTTTCTAAATCGTTATTAGACAATATTTGATCTGGAACATAAGTACCAATTGCAGTAATGAGAGATTGAGAATTCATAAGAACATCTCCTGTATTTTTTGTAATCTGATACTAATATTAGATTATGAAAATGTCGATAAGAATTTTTACTGTATTGAAACGATAATGTTTAATTCACTATGGAGGAATTTGGCGAATGACGTAAAAATAATATACGAAAAGCTTCTAAAATTGATAATGAAGGAGTTTGAGATTCTTGAAAAGAATCGTATATGTATTGTCTCTTGTTTTAATTTGTAGCTTTACTTATTTTATTTTACCAGAGAAGTCTTATGCTTGTGATTGTACTAAAGCATCACCAGAAGAGAGGTTACAAAAAAATGATGTAGTGTTTGAAGGTAAGGTATTAGAAGTTCAAGAGAAAGATGGAGAAATGAAAACATTATTTGAAGTGAAGAAAATTTGGAAAGGGACAAGCTCTTCGCAAGTTATTATATATACAAGTTTTAGTAGCTGTGCATTTCGTTTTGCAGAGGGAGGAGAGTATCTAGTCTTTTCTTCTTATAGAGGAGAGAAAAAGTTAGAGACATCTATCTGCAGTGGAACGAAGAGATTAGATGAGGCAGAGATGGAGAGAAATACTTTAAGTCATATTGCGAAGGAAGCTATTCCGACGAAGAAAGTCGATTTGAAAGATGAAATGGTGAGCGGTTTAAGTTGGTGGCAAATGACTATCATTTCTATAGGTGTGTTATTAATAATTGTTGTTGTTGTTATTTTCATTGTGAGAAGAACTCGCGAAAAATGACGATTAAAGTAAAAATACAAAGATTTTCTTTCTGTTTCTATAGGTGGTTTAATCTTGTGAAAGCGAATTACTTATGCTACACTTTATGTAACTTAAAATGAACGGAGGGGCTTCCTTTGATCTTAATCAGATTACGTCTCAATACTTTGTGCCGATAATTGAATAGCGCTCAAAGACTCTGTCTGTGTACAGAGTGAACGGGATTGGTCTGCCTATTTTAAAGGAACCCTTTTTATTAAGCTTATATGTGAAAAAGAGGGAGGGACGAATACGCCCTCTTTTTGTTTTGCCTTTATAAATAGAACGGGATAGTATAGGCGAACACTTGTTGGATACGTATACTATCTTGGGACTTTTTGACCATGTTATAGGACGAAAGCACTGCTTTCTTCTATTTCTTTGGTGAACCCTTATCCGTTTACGAAAACACAGGCAGTGACCTGTGTTTTTTATTTTGCGTAATCGAAATGGAGGAATAAATATATGGAAGAATTATTACAAAGAGCAATATTAGTTGGAGTAAATTTAGGTAATGAAGCTGATTTTGCATATTCGATGGAAGAGTTAGCAAATCTTACGGAAGCTTGTGATGTGGAAGTAATCGGTCAAGTGACGCAAAATTTACAGCGAGTAAATCCGTCGCATTATATTGGAAAAGGGAAGATTGAAGAAGTAGCAGCGTATGTGAAAGAAACAGATGCAAATATGGTCATCTTTAATGATGAATTATCTCCTTCACAAATTCGAAATTTAGAAGAGGATTTAGATTGTAAAGTAATTGATCGTACTATTTTAATTTTGGATATTTTTGCGCAACGTGCGAAAACGAAAGAAGCGCAGTTGCAAGTAGAAGTGGCACATCTTCAGTACATGATGCCTCGTTTAATCGGTCTTCGTGAATCTTTAGGAAGACAGAGCGGGGGAGTTGGCACGAAAAATAAAGGTGTCGGTGAGAAGAAGTTGGAATTAGATCGTCGTAAAATTGAAGAACAAATTGCAGCTCTAAATAAAGAATTAGAGGCACTTGTTGCACAGCGTCAAACGCAGCGTAAACAACGAAAGAAAAATGAAATTCCAGTTGTGTCATTAGTAGGATATACGAATGCAGGTAAATCAACAATAATGAATACAATGCTTGAAATTTTTAATGGTACTGTAGAAAAACAAGTATTTGAAAAAGATATGTTATTTGCTACGTTAGAGACATCTGTACGAAATATTGATTTACCAGATAATAAATCATTTTTATTAACGGATACAGTTGGATTTGTAAGTAAATTACCGCATCATCTTGTGAAAGCATTCCGTTCAACGCTAGAGGAAGTGGCGGAAGCAGATTTACTCATTCACGTCGTAGATTACTCAAATCCCAATTATGAGCAATTAATTGATATTACAAATGAAACGTTAAAGAAAATTGGCGTGGAAAATATCCCAACGATTTATGCATATAACAAATCAGATATGGTAGATGTTGAAATTCCGAAAGTGCAAGAAGATCGCGTTTATCTATCTGCGAAGAAACATGTTGGAATTGAAGAGCTTGTAGAAATGGTTCGCTCACACATTTATAAAGAGTATACGAAGTGTGAAATGTTAATTCCATATGATCAAGGGCAGGTAGTTTCGTATTTCAACAATCATGCACACGTTTTATCTACGAGTTATGAAAATGAAGGTACGAAAATGGCACTAGAATGTAAGACGAGTGATTATGAGAAGTATAAGCGTTTTTCTATTTAATAAAAAAAGACGATCCTAATATGTTTTAGGATCGTCTTTTTCTTCATAGTTGCAAGCCTTCCTTTCGTCCTGTCCCAGTATAAAAGAAAATACAAAGAGTTCATATAAATAAATCCGACAAAGCATATAGAAAAAATATATTTTTTTTAGAAGTTGAATTTCTGGAAATAGAAACGAAACCAGTATAGAATAGAAATGTTTCAAAACTCAGAATTTATTACACTTACTGTAATAAAAATATATTTTGTACAGGAAGGAGAGATTCGTATATGCAGGCGGTTTCAAAAAAAAGTGCAGTGGAAACACCGACGATATATCGAATATTATTTGCGATTAGTTTCGGACATTTTTTGAACGATTCGATGCAAGCAGTTGTGCCAGCATTGTTTCCTATTTTGGAAAAAACGATGAATTTATCCTACATGCAAGTAGGGTGGATAGCGTTCGCGTTAAATATGACGTCATCGATTATGCAACCGGTTTTTGGTATGTATTCAGATAAGAAGCCGTCACCATTTTTATTACCACTTGGTATGTTTTCGAGCATGCTTGGGATGATTGGGCTCGCGTTTGCCCCGAATTTTATTATTGTTATTATTTCTGTTTTATTTATTGGATTAGGTTCCGCAGTCTTTCATCCAGAAGGTGCCCGAGTTGCTTATATGGCGGCAGGTGCCAAACGTGGTTTAGCACAAGCGATTTATCAAGTGGGAGGAAATACAGGGAATTCGCTAGCACCAATTTTTACAGCGCTCATTTTCGTTCCGCTAGGTCAAATTGGTTCTCTAGGTTTTACTGCTTTCGCAGCGATAGGGATTGTATTGTTATTTTTTGTTTCAAATTGGTATAAAAATGAATTAGCGACTGGTGCTGTAAGAAGGAAAAAGAGGGCTGCACTTGAGGCTGAAAATGCGATTGTAAGTACGCACATTAAATTTGTTATTATACTTCTTGTTTTTCTAACATTCGTACGTTCTTGGTACGGTGCTGGTATCGGGAATTTCTATCAATTTTATTTAATAGAGCATTACGGCTTATCTATAAAAAACGCACAGTATTTCGTCTTCGCTTTTATGATTGCTGGTGTATTAGGTACTTTCTTTGGTGGTCCGTTAGCAGATAAATTCGGTAAGAAAAAGATAATTGTATTTTCAATGCTCGGTTCAGCGCCGCTAGCACTATTGTTACCTCACGTTTCTCTTATGTGGGTTGTACCGTTATTTTTATGCATTGGATTTATTAGCTCTAGTAGTTTTAGTGTAATCGTTGTATATGCACAAGAACTTGTTCCAGGGAAAGTTGGAATGGTGTCTGGTTTAATTGTCGGCCTTGCGTTTGGACTTGGAGCATTAGGTGCTGTAGTCCTTGGGAAATTGGCTGATATGTATAGTCTTCAGTTTATTATGCTATTATGTAGTTGTTTACCATTAATTGGACTGACTTCATGGTTACTGCCAAATGACAAGAAAACGATAGAATAGGGGATGTGCTATGAAAGTATGTGAAAACGTTACAGAATTAATAGGAGATACACCTGTCGTTCGATTATCTAAATTTATTCCAGAAGACGCAGCTGATGTGTATGTAAAACTGGAAATGTTTAATCCATCTCGCAGTGTGAAAGATCGTGCTGCTTATAATTTAATTCATATTGCTGAGGAACACGGTCTCATTAAGCCGGGTGATACAATTATTGAACCGACGAGCGGAAATACAGGAATTGGTTTAGCGATGAATGCAGCTGCTAAAGGATATAAAGCTATTTTAATTATGCCAGACAATATGTCCAAAGAGCGCATTAATTTATTGAAAGCATACGGAGCAGAAGTAGTTTTAACACCAGCGGAACAAAGAATGCCAGGAGCAATTGCGAAGGCGATAGAATTACAAAAAGAAATTCCAAATAGTTTTATTCCGCAGCAATTTGAAAACCCAGCAAATCCGAATGTTCATCGTTATACGACTGCGCTTGAAATTTATGAGCAAATGGATGGAGAGCTTGATGCATTTGTAGCAACCGCAGGAACAGGTGGAACAATTACAGGGACAGGTGAAACGTTAAAAGAGAGACTACCAAACTTATATATTGCAGTAGTAGAACCGAAAGGATCACCAGTGTTATCTGGTGGTGTTCCAGGCCCTCATAAACTAGTAGGAACAAGTCCTGGTTTTATTCCAAAAAACTTAAATACAGAAGTGTATAACGAAATTATTCAAATTGCGGATGAAGAAGCGTTAACTACAATGAGAAACTTAGCAAAACAAGAAGGCTTATTAGTAGGGCCATCTTCAGGAGCTTCTGTTTACGCAGCAATTATGATAGCGAAGCGTCTAGGTGCTGGTAAAAAGGTTTTATGTATTGCACCTGATACAGGGGAACGTTATTTAAGTATGGGGCTATTTGAATAAAAGTGATAGAAGCACCTTAATAGTAGGATGAAAATCCGCTATTAAGGTGTTTCTTTTAGAAAAATAGAGAATGGGTGAGTGGAGAGAATGACAATGAAACTATTGAAACCAACATATGAATATAGCGAACAAATTATGGAGTATCGGCAGGCATTTTTAAATTCAGGAGAACAACCGCACGGTAGTTGTTCTATACAAAATTTTGATTCTCTTGATGAATGGTTTGAAAAAGTGAGTATACAAGAAGCAGGCGAAAACTTACCATTTAATCGAGTGCCGTCTAGTCAGTTTTTAAGTTTGGAGAAAGGAAAATTAATAGGTTTTGTGAATATTCGACATCGGTTAAATCCAGAATTATTGCTGGAAAGTGGTCATATTGGTTATAGTGTCCATCCGAATAAGCGTCGCCAAAGTTACGCTACGAAGCAACTGCAACTTTCATTGGCTGAGGCGCAAAAATTAGGATTGAAGAAAGTTTTAATAACTTGTGATAAAGCAAATATTGGTTCGGCTAAAACAATCCAAAAGGTTGGCGGTGTGTTAGAAAATGAAGTAGTTTCTTCTAATTCTGGCGAAATTGTTCAGCGTTATTGGGTAGAAATTTGATTAAGTGAATTTCAAAAAAGTGAAAGTGGTCAAGGGAATACAAGATGCAATATCGAAATAAATAAATGTAAATAAAGGAGAAGGGTATAGTTATAGGGGGAAATGAAATGGGATTAAAAGAGAAAGCGATAAAAATGTCGGAGATTTATAGGCAAAACCCGAAAGTCGAAGCTATTATTTTAGCAGGATCTGTAGCAAGAAAGTTAGAAGATGAACATTCAGATATTGAATTACATATTTTATGGTCAGCACCACCAGAGGATGAAGATCGTCTAGGTCCGATTAACAATATTGGTGGAACAATTTTGTCATATCATCCATACGAGGAAGAAGAATGGTCGGAAACGTATTTGACGAAAGAAGGAATTAAACTAGAAATTAGTAATTTTTTAACAGTGACAGTAGAAAAGGTTATTTCAGAAGTTGTAGAGCAGTATGATATAAATTATGAGAAACAATGTATTGTATCATCGGTTCATGATGGTATGAGTTTGTATGGAGAAGTGAAAGTACATGCTCTAAAAGATAGGGTTGAAGCATATCCAGAAGAACTGGCGAAAAGGATGATCTCAGAAAATCTTTGGTTTAGTAATCGTTGGCATAATCGAGCGGCGCTTTTAAAACGGAAAGATTGGCTTATGCTATATGATGTCATTTGTGAAGTGCAAAGGGATTTATTCGGTGTTTTATTCGGTTTGAACCGAATGTACGTGCATCATCCTGCATTTAAATGGATGCCATATAATGTGGAACGAATGAGTATTAAGCCTGAAAATTTATATGAGCGTATGGCGAATACGTTAATAGGGAAACCGGAGTATAGTGTACAGGAGTTAGAAGTGTTAATCGAAGAGGTATTACATTTAGTAGAACAATATGCTCCGGAGTTAAATATTGCTGAACAACAAAAGCGTATTCAATATGCGAAGTGAAAAAACAAGAGATGTAACAACGAGTTACATCTCTTGTTTTTTTATTTTACTAACTTTCCTAATACAGGCAAACGTTGAATACGATTACCGAGAATATGCGAAGCAAGTCCACTCGTTAATACGAATAAAAGATAAACAAGTCCTCCTGCTGATGCGCATATAAACACAATAACCAGTGATTCTATATAAGATTGGCCAGGAATAATCCAGCTTATAAATGCTCTTAATGCGATTACAACAGCAGACATTGCCGCGGAGTAAACCGTAATAAGAAATACTGTTTTTGCTGTTTCGCCAATGTTAAATTTCGCAAATTTAACGATGCAGTACAACATAATAATGTTTGAAACGAGGTATCCAAGAATTGTTCCAAGCACAGCGCCATGTCCACCGAATAAGTGTAAAAGTGGTGTGTTCAACAGAATTTTAACGAGAATACCGACTGAGAATGCAATCATTGTTTTTCTTTGATAATCAATTCCTTGTAATATAGCTGCTGAAACGGTGAAAATCGCACTTAATATAGCAGACGGTGCAAATGAAATTAAATATTGTGATCCATCAAGTGCAATTTCAGGATTTACATAAACCATGCGGAATGCATCGTAAGCGATACTAGCTAAACCGAATGCTGCTGGGATGGTGAAGAATAGCAATACTTGAAATATCTTTGAAATTTGTCCTTGTAATTCATCTAGCTTCCCGCTTGTATAAGATTTCGTAATAGCTGGAATTATCGTTAATGAGAATCCAGTTGCAAGTGAAGCCGGAATCATAATTAACTTTTGTGCATAGTTCGTTATATAAGCGAAAACGGCATTCGCGGTTTCTAAAGGCTCACCCATTGCTCTAAGGACATCAGCAACGGTATATTGATCTACTAACGTATAGAGAGGGATTGCAATGCCTACAAATACAATCGGAATTGCATAACGCAGTAATTCCATATAAATACTTCTTAACGGAATGTTTGATGATCTTGTTTTTAGCTCACCTTCAGGAGGTTTTAATCCATTATATTTTTTCCAGTACATCATTAAAATAGAGATGCTTGCAAGTGCCCCGATAACAGCACCAAACGTAGCAACTGCAACAGAAGAAGCTACTGAACCTCCTAATAGTTTTGAGACGATAAAACTACCAACTAAAATGAAAACAACGCGTGCGATTTGTTCTACAACTTGAGAAACAGCACTTGGTTTCATATGTTGAAAACCTTGGAAATAACCACGTGTAACACTCATAGCTGGTACGATAATAAGCGCGAAACTTAATGCTCGCATCGTAAGTGTTACGTCGGCGATAAATTGTGGATCTGGCGTTTTCGAGCGAATAATAAATTGTGATATGTACGGTGCTCCAATAAATAAAGTTAAAAATCCTAAAAAGCCCATAAACAACATCAATTTTACGCTCGAGTTATACAATTTTTTACTTGTACTATAATCACCAAGCGCATTATGTTTTGCAACAAATTTTGAGACGGCAATGGGAATACCAGCTGTTGAAAAGCTTAATAAAATACCGTACCAAGAGTATGCATATCCGTATAAAGCGACTCCTTGCGTTCCAACTAATAATTGAAAGGGGAAAAAGTATATAAAACCTAAAATTCGTGAAATCATTGTTGCACCGCTTAATAAAGCAGTACCTTTTAAAACTTTTGAAGTAGACAAAATTCTTTCCTCCTACTCGTGCTGCCTTGCATTTATCGTATACTACTATAAACCTGTTAGAGAAGTTAATACAGTATAAACCATAAATGTTCTAATACTATTCATTTAAAAGTCATATTTTGAATTTTAAAATAGAATGTAATACATAAAAATTCAAAATATAAGTTGACACTATTTTTAATGTATGATAAAAATGATAGTAATCAATTCGGAAAATAATATTTGAGCAATGAAAGGGTATAGTAGTGAAAATCTCCCTATTTCAGAGAGCTGATGGTTGGTGTGAATCAGTATATAGATTATTCATGAAGTTCGTCCTGGAGCATCTTTCATAAATTTCACATTGTGAGGAAATGAAAGACGGTAGTTCATACCGTTATCAAATAAAGTGGTGAAGATTTTTTCACAACTAGGGTGGTACCGCGATATATATCGTCCCTACGTATTTTACGTAGGGACGTTTTTTATTTAGGTCCTAACTTTGTTGTGGCTTCATAACTAGGGTGGTACCGCGATATTTTATCGTCCCTACGTATTTACGTAGGGGCGTTTTTTATTTAGGTCTTACTTTTGTTGTATCTTCATAACTAGGGTGGTACCGCGATATTTTTTGTCGTCCCTACGTATTTGCGTAGGGGCGTTTTTTATTTGAGAGGAAGTGGTTGGATTAGAACGGGCTAGTAATAGAACAATATGAACATAGAGCGAATTATAGTGAAAAGAAATAGAAAAAGAGAGGAGATAAAAAGATGAATTCACAGCAATGGACATCGAAATTAGGTTTCGTATTAGCTGCAGCAGGTTCAGCGATTGGTCTTGGAGCGATTTGGAAGTTTCCGTATATGGCCGGAATTGGAGGGGGCGGCGCGTTCTTCCTTATTTTCATCGGTTTCACATTATTAATTGGTTTACCGCTATTATTAGCTGAATTCGTTATCGGAAGAAGTACACAAAAAGAGGCTGTTGATGCGTATAGAGAGATTGCTCCTAAAACGTTATGGCCGTGGTTAGGTAAATTAGGGATTGTAACATGTTTCATATTACTTTCTTTCTACAGTGTTGTAGGGGGATGGATATTATTATACTTATGGAATGCAATTACAGGTAGACTATGGGAAGGAACTGGAGCATACGAAGCTACGTTTGGTGAAATCATTTCCAATCCGTATTTAGCAGTTGGATCACAGCTATTATTCATCCTTATTACTATTTTTATCGTAAGTAAAGGTGTACAAAATGGTGTTGAAAAAGTAAATAAATATTTCATGCCAGCACTATTCGTTTTATTCTTCGTATTAATTGTTCGTGCACTTACGTTAGACGGTGCTGGAGAAGGAGTTCGATTCTTCTTACAACCTGATTTCTCAAACGTAACATCAGAAATCATTTTATATGCAATGGGGCAATCGTTCTTCTCGCTATCTGTCGGTGTAGCCGTTATGGTAACGTATAGCTCATACTTACCGAAAGAAGAAAGTTTACCGCGTTCAGCATTTTCTATCGTAGCTTTAACACTTGTTATTACATTACTTGCAGGACTTGCGATCTTCCCAGTTGTGTTCGCATTTGGAATGGAACCATCTCAAGGACCAGGACTATTATTTATCGTATTGCCAGCTATTTTCAGTAAAATGGCGTTCGGAAAATTATTCTTCATCGTTTTCTTATTACTATTCTTCTTTGCTACTGTTACATCAGCAATTTCGATGTTAGAAATTAGCGTTGCATCTTTAACTGCAAAAGGTAAAGGGAAACGTGAAAAAATGGCCTTAATCGTAGGATTATTAATTTTCGTTGTTGGGGTACCATCAGCATTATCATTCGGTTTGTTAAGCGATGTGAAACCATTTGGGAAAACAATTTTTGATTTAGCAGATTATGCGGTTAGTAACATACTAATGCCGCTTGGTGTTTTATTAGTTTCCATCTTTGTTCCGTTGAAAATGAAGAAAGATGTATTAATGAAAGAGCTTGGTGTAAGTAAAAATAAAGGCTATAAACTATTCGTATTATGGTTATTCTTACTTCGTTATATTGCACCAATTGCGATTATTATCGTATTCCTAAATGTACTTGGAATTATATGAAAAGAAAGGTAGCGTATCGTGGTATGATACGCTACCTTTTTATTTTGCTCTTTTTTGCAGTTCATTTACTGTCACGAACTGATACCCCTTTTTAGATAAAGAGTCTAAAATACCTTCAATGGTTTGCAGATTTTCATTAGATTCATCGTACATAGAGTGCAATAAAATGATAGAACCAGGTTTTATATTCTTATTGACGTAGTCAACTTTATCAGCCGCGGATTTATAAAAAGTATCAGGCTCAAGATTCCATGTGATAGTTTCAATATTATTTTTGTTTAAATAGTATGATAGTCCTATTAGTTTCTTACCGTTGGGTGGCCTAAAATCAATTTGGTCGGTAAATCCTGTTTGGCGAATTAATGAATTTGTTTTTTCTATTTCTTCTTTAATAAAAGAAGGTGATTTAAAAACCATTCTGTTATGAGAATATGTATGGTTTCCAAGTTGGTGTCCAGATTGAACAATCGCTTTACCTATTGGTAAATTGTTTTCTAATTCGTTTCCGATAACAAAGAAAGTAGCTTTAGCATTGTACTTATCTAGCAGTGGTAGTATTTGTTCTACATTTTTTGTAGGGCCATCATCAAAAGTTAAGGCAACTATCTTTTCATTTGTTTCAATGCGATTTGTCAGCTCGCCAAATAATTGAAAGCTTCTTGCGTTCATTAATTTGTACGTGCCGAATAATGATATAACAATAATAAGTAGTGTAACTAATGTAATGATTATTTTTTTCTTCATAATACAACCTCACATTTATTTTTGATTTGATTAAAAAGTATTATATCAAACTAAGTAACTTGGTGCTTTGAAAAGGGATGAAGATGCAAGGAGAGGAAATTTATCATATAATAAAATGCAAAAGGTATATTAGGAGGTGTTTATATGGCGATTACAATTCAATTGCCAGACACTGCAGCGTCTCATGCAAAGCCAAGTATGGAAATGGCGATACTTTGCGTGAGGTAGACAAGTAATATACAATCAATCGCCAAAATGAGCTCGTATCATTTTTTATATTTGGCTTTGCACCTTATTGAAATGAACCATAAAAAATAAGGGGCGAGCAGAAATGAAATACGTAAAAGCTACGACTGTTTTACCGGAAAGTTTAATTGCTGAAATTCAAAAGTATATACAAGGTGAAACAATTTACATTCCAAAACAAGAAACAAAACATTATAAATGGGGTACACGATCTGGCGGAAGAAAACAACTGGATGAAAGAAATAAAGCAATTAAAGACGCTTTTAAAAGTGGAATTGCAATTCATCAATTAGCAGAAGAATATTTTCTTTCCGGAGAAACGATTAAAAAGATTGTGTATTCTAAATGAAAATAAAAGAGTCTGGTTCAAATGTTATTTTGAACCAGGCTCTTTTTACTTTGTACTTATAGGATATATTGGGTATGAATGGGCATGATAATAGCAAAAATGAATCGTAATTGTATCGTATAGGGGTGTGAATGGGAAATAAAAACGTTATATTTCATATGACAGAAAGGTGAACATATATGAATCATATCGGACAAATAACGATAGAGCTTTTAGTTGGTTTTTTTGCTCTATTGGTTGCTACTAAAATATTAGGGAAAACACAAATATCTCAACTAACTCCCTTTGATTTTATTTCTGCTATTGTCCTTGGAGAGCTTGCTGGAAATTCAATATATGATCCTGAGGTGAAAGTATGGTCTATTTTATATTCGGTATTTGTTTGGGTGATCTTAATTTACACAATAGAAGTGTTAACGCAAAAAATAAGAGGAACAAGAAGGTTTTTTGAAGGATATCCTTCTATTATCATTCGTAATGGATATATTGACAGAGAGCAATTAAGTGCAAATCATTTGGATATTAACCAATTACAACAAATGCTGAGACAGCAAAAAGATATTTTTTCAATCCGAGAAGTTGAATATATGATATTGGAACCTAACGGAAACATAAGCGTTCTGAAAAAAAGTAAATATGAAACTCCCAATATAAATGATTTAAGTTTAAAACATAAGCCAGTATACTTACCCATTTCATTAATTAGTGACGGAAAAGTAGTTAAGGATAATTTGAGGGAAGCAGGTTTTGATGAGGGGTGGCTTTATAAGCAAATTAAGCAAAAAGGGATTACTAAATTTGAGGATGTATTATATGCGGAATGGAAAACAGATGATGGATTTTTTTGTCAGGAGATGAAAAGATTAAAATAGTAATAAAAAAACAATTCCTAGAGGCATGTCTATGCAATATTCATTTCTAAATTATTTTTTACATATCAAAAAACTGAATCATTGTATACAATAAAATTAATTCAACAATTTGTATGGAGTGATAAAGATGGAAGCTTTTATTAGAAGTGATCAATACAATTTTATAAAGTCACAAGCATATATTTTAGCAAATGGACATGCGACGGCAAATGATAGAGGAGTAATTCAAGCGTTAAAATCACTTGCAATTGAAAAGATAATACATGTATTTGAGAATTTAACGGATGAACAGAAAGAGTTAATTGATACGGTATTAACAGTTGAAAATAGAGAAGATGCAGAATCGTTTTTACTGAAAATAAATCCGTATGTAATACCGTTTCAGGAAGTTACAGCACAAACGTTAAAAAAATTATTTCCTAAGGCGAAAAAATTAAAACTTCCTGATATGGAAGAAATTAATATGAAAGAAACGTCTTATTTAAGCTGGATTGATAAAGGAACAAGCAGGAAATTTATAATTGCAAAAAATAATAATAAGTTCGTTGGTCTACAAGGAACGTTCCAAAGCATAAATAAAAAAAGTATTTGTTCATTATGTCATGGGCATGAAGAAGTAGGGATGTTTTTAGTTGAAATAAAAGGAAAAATCCCAGGAACGTTTGTTAAAAAGGGCAATTATATTTGCAAAGATGGTGTTGCTTGTAACCATAACATGAAATCGCTTGATAAATTACAGGATTTTATTGAGCGATTAAAGAAATAACATAGAAGACCTCTAGTACTTAAACTGGAGGTTTTTATTTTTGAAGAAGTAGTAATAGGTTTCCTTTGTAGATGTAGATTAAAAATAAAGTTTGATAAAAATATCTATTTCGATACAGTTGCTTATTTTGAAGGAGGTAAAACATGGATTACATTTCACCGAAAGATGAGGTGTTAAAGGTGAAACGATGGCCTAAAGATACGATAGCGGTGGCGGCGGGGAATGTTCATATGGCGACGAACACAGGTAATGCTCATACAATCGGTCTTACAACTGACAGTACTGTGGTAGCTGTGGGTTGGAATAAGCATGACCAATGCGATGTAAACGACTGGAATAATATTATAGCAGTGGCAGCGGGCTGGCGGCGTACCATTGGTCTTAAATCGGATGGCACGGTGGTAGCGGTGGGGCGAAATAAAGAAGGTGAATGTAATGTAAGCGGTTGGCATGCTATTGTGGCGATCGCGGCGGGTGACTGGCATACAATTGGTCTTAAATTGGACGGCACTGTGACGACTGTGGGGAATAATCGGTATGACCAATGCAATGTAAGTGGCTGGAGGAATATTGTGGCGATCGCGGCGGGTTATCTTCATACAGTTGGTCTTAAATCGGACGGCATGGTGATGGCTGTGGGTAATAAAAAACATGGCCAATGTGATGTCAGTGGCTGGCGTGGTATTGTAGCGATTGCGGTGGGTAGTAATCATACAATCGGTCTTAAATCAGACGGCATGGTGACGGCTGTGGGTAATAATAAACATGGTCAATGTGATGTGAGTGATTGGCGCGATATTGTAGCGATAGCGGCGGGTTGTGCCCATACAGTCGGTCTTAAATCAGACGGCACGGTGGTAGCAGTGGGTGATAACGAATATGGCCAATGCGATGTAGGCAGTTGGCGCGGCATTCGACTGCCTTGTAATTAGTTTTAACAGCGATTGTTCTTTTAATTGTATGGTACTTTTCTCAAAGATAAAAACGCATCGTGCTTTTAAAAGAAAGCACGATGCGTTTTTATTATTTTTTTTGCCAATTTTCTTTAATAAAATCTTCACGACCAGATTCTTTTTGCTCGGTAGCATATTTCTCTGGATTCTTTTTATAGAAATGTTGATGGTATTCCTCTGCTTCATAAAAAGGTGCTGCTGTACGAACTTCTGTTACGATAGGATCTTTAAACATACCGCTTTCCGCTAGAGTTTGTTTTGATTGCTCTGCAAGCTCTTTTTGTGTTTCGTTATGATAAAAAATAGCAGTGCGATAAGACGGACCACGGTCAAAGAATTGTCCGCCGTCATCAGTCGGATCAATTTGTGGCCAATATAAATCTAGTAATTTTTGATACGGGAAACTAGAAGGATCGAATGTAATTTGAACGACTTCTAAATGTCCTGATGTTCCAGCTTTTACTTGTTCGTATGTCGGATTTTCTATATGACCTCCTGCGTAACCAGAAATGATTTTTTGAATACCAGGAAGTTCATCAAATGGCTTTACCATGCACCAAAAGCATCCACCTGCGAAGGTTGCGAGTTCGTATGTTTTTTCGGACATTGCTGTAATCCTCCTAAATGTATATGTTTTATACAGTATTATATAAATTGTTTTATTGCGCAATAAAAAAGATTTGAAAATATATGTTTTTTATAAACAAGATCCTCCGCTCACATCGATCAATTGTCCAGTAACCCAGCGGCTATCAGGAGAAGCGAGAAATGCAGCGGTATCGGCAATGTCTTCTACTTCACCTAATCGATTGAAAGCTGAAATGTTAGTAGCGTACTGTTTCATCATTGGATCGCTCAAGAGTTCCGCATTCATATCTGTTTTAATGAAGCCTGGAAGTATTGCATTTACAGTAATACCTCGTGCGCCAAGTTGTTTTGCTAGAGTGAAAGTCATTGTGTTAATTGCACCTTTCGTCATACTATATGCAACGAAATCAGGTAAAGAAATGCGAGTTGCGGCTGATGAGATATTAACAATCCGGCTATTGTCACGTAAACGCGGTAGAGCTTGTTGGATGATGAAGAATGGTGCTTTTGCATTTACTGAAACGATTCTATCAAAAAATTGTTCAGTCGTTTCTTCAATAAAAGCACCAGGTCCAATTCCAGCGTTGTTTATTAAAATATCAAATTCCGTTCCGCCAGTTCGCTTTTGCAATTCAGTATCTAAAGAATTATATAGGTTTTCTACACCGTGTAAAGATTCAAGATTTGCACCGATAGAAAAAGCTGATCCGCCATTTGATTGAATTTCATGAACAGTTTCTTCAGCATCTTCTTTTCGATTTCCATAATGAACAGCAACTAATGCACCGTCATTTGCTAAACGTTTTGCGATAGCACGTCCAATTCCTCGGCTTGCTCCAGTAACTAATGCTATTTTACCTTTTAACATAGTTCCCTCATCTCCTCATGAAATTTTTATATGTTTTAAGTTGTTTTTCTTTATGTAGAAAAGCAAACATACTTAAGTAATATATGAGTACGTGTAAGAAGTTCATTCCAATTTTGTTTTGAGAAAAAATAAATAACTTTTTAGTATATGAATTGAGATTGAAAAATAAATTTTCGGAAAATATATTGACAATGAAAAGAAGAAAGTCCTATAATACGTTTAATAAATAAAAGTTAATTGAGAATTTTCTGACTTTATATTTTGTATATGCAAAGAAGAGGAAAGTAGATGATTATGATCGTTTCAGAGAGCTACTCCAAGGCTGTGAGAGTAGTAACCATCGAATCATTGAATATCACCTCGGAGCATCGCTTGCGAAAGGGAAACTGAGTAGAGGGCGGCGGCATCGTCTCCGGTAAAAGGACGGGGGTCTGGTTGGACCTACAGAGCTTATATTTCGTGAGAAGTGTAAGGAAGCTGAGTGGTAACGCGAAACTCTCGCCTCAGCAATCAAAGCTACTATTAAGTAGTAGTTGATTGCTGAGGTGAGAGTTTTTATTTTAAAAAATATATTAAGTAAGAGAAAAAATGTGTAAGAAGGGATTTGACAAGATGAGAAGTGACATGATTAAAAAAGGTTTTGATAAAGCTCCGCATCGTAGTTTATTAAAAGCAACTGGTTTAAAAGATGAAGATTTTGATAAACCGTTCATAGCAATTTGTAATTCTTTTATTGAAATTATTCCAGGTCATAAGCACTTAAATGAGTTTGGGAAACTTGTTAAAGAAGCAGTACGTGCAGCAGGCATGGTTCCATTTGAATTCAATACAATCGGAGTAGATGATGGAATTGCGATGGGGCACATCGGTATGCGTTACTCACTTCCGAGCCGTGAGATCATTGCAGATTCAGTAGAAACAGTTGTAAATGCGCATTGGTTTGATGGAATGATTTGTATTCCAAACTGCGACAAAATTACGCCAGGTATGATGATGGCTGCACTTCGAATAAACATTCCAACTGTTTTTGTTTCAGGTGGACCGATGGCAGCTGGGAAAACATCCAAAGGGGAAGTTGTCGATTTAAGTTCTGTTTTTGAAGGGGTAGGAGCCTACCAATCCGGGAAAATTTCAGAAGAAGAATTAAAGGATATTGAAGATCATGGCTGTCCATCTTGTGGTTCTTGTTCCGGTATGTTTACAGCGAACTCTATGAACTGTTTATGCGAAGTGTTAGGTTTAGCTCTTCCTGGTAACGGGAGTATTTTAGCAATTGATCCAAGACGTGAGGAGTTAATTAAACAAGCAGCAGAAAAATTAAAAATTTTAATTGAAAGAGATATTAAACCACGCGACATTGTAACAGAAGAAGCAATTGATGATGCGTTTGCACTTGATATGGCGATGGGTGGATCAACGAATACAGTATTACACACGTTAGCACTCGCACAAGAGGCAGGGTTAGATTATGATATGAACCGCATTGATGCAGTTTCAAGGCGTGTACCGCATTTATGTAAAGTAAGTCCAGCTTCTAATTGGCATATGGAAGATATCGATCGAGCAGGTGGGATTAGTGCAATTTTGAAAGAGATGAGCCGAAAAGAAGGGGTACTTCACCTTGATCGTATAACTGCTACTGGGCAAACGTTACGAGAAAATATCGCTCATGCAGAGATTCAAGATAAGGAAGTGATTCATTCTCTCGAAAATCCTCATAGTGAAGAAGGGGGATTACGTATATTAAAAGGAAACCTTGCGAAAGACGGCGCGGTTATTAAAAGCGGAGCAACCGAAGTAAAACGATTTGAAGGGCCTTGCGTTATTTTTAATTCACAAGATGAGGCGCTTGCCGGCATTATGCTTGGGAAGGTTAAGAAAGGGGATGTAGTTGTTATTCGATATGAGGGACCAAGAGGCGGACCTGGTATGCCGGAAATGTTAGCACCAACATCAGCAATTGCTGGTATGGGATTAGGAGCAGATGTTGCGCTTTTAACTGATGGTCGCTTCTCTGGTGCTTCACGTGGTATTTCAGTAGGGCATATTTCACCAGAAGCAGCTGCTGGAGGAACGATTGCACTTCTTGAAAAAGGAGATATAGTTTGTATCGATGTTGAGGAACGCTTATTAGAAGTGAGAGTTAGCGATGAGGAATTAGAGAAGCGTAAAAAAGAATGGAAACGACCAGAACCAAAAGTGAAAACTGGGTGGCTTGGACGTTATGCACAAATGGTAACATCGGCGAATACAGGTGCAGTTCTGAAAATTCCGAATTTGGATTGAGCCAATATAAAAAGAGATAAGGATGATATGAAATGGTGCAAAATGTAAAGGAGAGAGTGAAAATTGAAGATATCTTAATGGCTCATAATTGCATGAAAGATATCGTTATTAAAACACCGTTACAACGAGATTCAGTTTTATCTGAGAAATATGAATGTGACGTATATGTTAAGCGAGAAGATTTACAAGTTATTCGTTCTTTCAAAATTCGTGGTGCATATAATTTAATTCAAAGTTTACCGAAAGAAAAGTTACAAAATGGTGTTGTTTGTGCAAGTGCTGGTAATCATGCACAAGGAGTTGCTTATACGTGCAATTTATTGAAGATTCCGTCAAGGGTTTTCATGCCGACAACGACACCTAAGCAAAAAGTATCACAAGTTGAATTTTTCGGTGGTGATTTCGCAGAGATTGTATTAGTTGGTGATACATTTGATAGTTCTTTCCAAGAGGCGCAGCGTTATTGTGTGGAAAATAGGATGACATTTGTACATCCGTTTGATGATCCGTATGTCGTTGCTGGTCAAGGAACAGTCGCTGTTGAAATTATGCATGATATGGAGAAACCAGTTGATTATATCTTTACAGCAATTGGCGGTGGTGGATTAGCATCTGGTATTGGTACATATGTAAAGGGGGTTAGTCCTACTACAAAGGTAATCGGTGTAGAACCGATGGGAGCTGCATCTATGAAAGAAGCTTTTCTTCAAAATGAAAATGTTGCATTAGAAAAGATTGATAGTTTTGTTGATGGAGCAGCTGTTAAGAAAGTAGGAAAGTTAACATTTGAAACATGTAAAGATGTAATTGATGACATTGTTTTAGTACCGGAGGGAAAGGTTTGTACAACGATTTTAGAATTGTATAAGAAAAATGCGATTGTAGCAGAGCCGGCTGGTGCACTTTCTATTGCGGCACTTGATCTATACAGAGATGAAATAAGGGGAAAAACAGTTGTATGTACGTTAAGTGGTGGAAATAATGATATTGATAGAATGCAAGAAATGAAAGAACGATCTCTTATTTATGAAGGGTTAAAGCATTACTTCATCATTGAATTTCCGCAACGTTCAGGGGCACTGCGAGAGTTTCTTGATAAAGGATTAGGACCGGAAGATGATATTACTCGTTTTGAGTATATTAAGAAACATAATAAAGAAAATGGTCCAGCTTTAGTGGGGGTAGAATTAAAACATAGGGAGGACTATGAAGCTTTAATTACTCGTTTTCAAGAAAATAACATTCAATTTGTGGAGCTTAATAAAAATCCTGTGTTGTTTGATTTACTTATTTAATAAAAGAAAAGAGTTAACATACAATTCTACTTGAAATAAAAAAGATAGATACAAGCGGAAGGGAATCCTGCTTGTTCTATCTTTTTTATTCTTTGAAAGTTAAACGAAATATGCTCCATATTCAAGAAGGATAAAACTAGTTAACCAAAAAAGTATTGCAATACGAATGATTACGTACATTGTAAATTCAAAGGGAGTAAGTTTCCTCTCTCGCTTTATTTTTCTTAGAAGTCTAACAGAAAAAACTGAACATAAAAGCAGGATCGCTATAGATATTTCATATACGTTTTCTAACAGACTTATATTTTCTAATAAGTTTTTCAGCATATTCATCACCTATTCCGTAATGTATGTTACAGAGAAATGAATCTCGCGCTGTTTAGTTGCGTTTGTTAATTATTTTCCCAGTATCATCAATTTCTACGTCAGTTGAAACCGTTTGTAAATATTGTAGTGCTTTTTTCTTTTCTTCTTCATTTACAGGGGAAACTTGATTGTTGCGAATGATGTAAGGATTGAATGACATTTGGACATCATTTCCTTTGAAAGTTAAAGTTAACACGCCAGTTTCGGCGCTTTTTCCATTCACATAACTTGGGAATAAAAAGTTTCCTAACGAGTAAGCGATAGGAACTTTATTATAATACTCAAACCCTTGTAACCAATGTGGATGGCTTCCAACGATTGCATCAGCACCCGCTTCTACCATTTTCGGAACATATTGTTTCTGGTATTCTATTGGGCGATTTGATTTTTCAACGCCCCAATGCATATAAACGATTACATAATCAGCATCTTTCTTTTGCTCTTGAATCGTCTTTGTTACAAGATCTAGATCATATCCGTTTGCAACGCCGGGTTTATTGTCACCAGCTACCCAATTAAAGTTAGGCATAAAGCGTACAAAGGAAAGAAATTTAAACTTTTTTCCTTTTACAGTTAGTTCACGAGCGGTATAAGCATCTTCAGCATTTTTTCCGGCTCCAGTGTAAGGTAGTTTTAATTTTTCGACGTGAGAAATGGTGTCTAGTAGTCCATCTTGCCCATAATCAAGCGTATGATTATTCCCAATGTTCACGATGTCATATCCGGTGTTTTTAATGGCTTGTAGTGTGGATGGATCACTTTTTATCCAAAATTGTTGCCCAGGTACTTTTTTTTCTCTCGTTGTAAATGCTGACTCTAAATTAACAAAAGAAATATCAGCTTTTGTTATTTCTTCTTTTACATGTTGGAATGGATAATCAGCCCCATTTTTTTCGATTACGGGACGTAATTGCCAATCGAACATTGTATCACCAGAGAAGGTGAGTGTAATTTCAGGGTCTTCGGTTTTCTTTTCGGTCGTTGAATTTGCTTTGCTTGATGTGTTTTGTACATCTGGTTTATTTTTTGCTTTTGAAATGTAAGTGTAATTGATTAATAAAACAATTGGTGTAATGAAAAAGGCTATTAAAATAAGTCGTTTTAATAAAGTTTTCATAGCTACCGTCCCTTTTGGTTTTATCCCGCTTTGTTCAACTGATAAAAATCTATCACTGACTAAAGGTTCCCTGTATACCGTAATCGTGAACTTCCACAATGAATGTAGTGAAAATAACGCATAGACAGATTCATAGATGTTAAAAAAGCGGGTTTTTAGTAATAGAAATCATTTGTTAATATTCTCAATATTAAGTTAACATATAGATAACCTTTAAATCAATGTGTAATCCAGAATGTAGTAATAAAGAACTCAGAGGGTGGAGAATGTAAATGGTTATATTAGGAGCAGTTGTAAATGGGATTTGTATTATATTTGGTACTTTACTTGGTAAATTATTTAGTGCGATTCCAGAAAGTATGAAGGGAACAATTATGCATGCAATCGGTTTAGCGGTTACTGTACTTGGACTTCAAATGGCATTAAAAAGTGAAAATTTTCTTGTTGTCATACTAAGTTTAGTTATTGGTACGGTAATCGGGGAATGGCTACAATTAGAAGAAAAGTTAAAACTGTTAGGGGATTGGCTAGAAAATAAAGTTGGATCGAAAGGGAAAGGGAGCATATCAGAAGGCTTTGTAACAGCCACGCTTATTTTTGCAATTGGTGCGATGGGGATACTTGGTGCATTGGACAGTGGGATTCGCGGAAATCATGATATTTTATTTACAAAGGCGATTATCGATGGATTCATTTCTATTATATTAACGACAACTCTAGGAATTGGCGTAGTATTTTCAGCGATTCCAGTGATTTTATATGAGGGAGGTATTGCAGTTTTTGCAACACAAATTAATAGTTTTGTTCCAAAAGAATTAATGAATCAATTTATAGTGGAAATGACGGCTACTGGCGGTATTATGATATTCGCAATCGGATTAAACTTACTTGGATTTATTAAAATTAAAGTGGCAAATTTACTTCCAGGCATATTAATGGTTGGAGTAATTGTTTCTATTATATATGGTTATGCTTTGATAATAAGTCATTAGGGGAAGGGATATAGATGGTGGAATTCCAATTTACAAAACGTGCATATAAAATATTGGAGATCGCAGCAGAAGAGGCTGAGTGTAGTAAAGGTATTATCCATCCAGTTCATCTATTTATAGGAGCTTGTAAGGAAGGTACTGGAGTTTGCGCGGAGTTACATATGTATTTATTTCACACGGTGGGTATGGATTTTTTAGCAAAAATATCGTTGCTCCAACAATATTATGCAAATGAAATAGAATACATAAATGTTGGGGAGTTTAAAGTTTCAAATAAGACAATAGAAGTTTTAAAAGTAGCAAAGAAACGGATGGACCGTTTTCAGCAAGTATTAATAAATGAAGGGCATGTTTTATATGCACTGTTTCAAGTTGATACAGTTATTGAAAAGGTTATAAGTAAAAACGTGCAAAAAGAGGTATTGCAAATTACATCTGAGCCAAGAGACTTAACCGTTGCTTTAAAAAGATTTAATCCTATTTATAATAATTTAAGCTGTAATATTAGAAGAGCGATCTTTTCTGATTTTGAAAAGTTAGCACGTTTTGTTAAGGATGAATTTGGTGAGCGTTGGTTAAAATCTTTAGACTATGGATTTCGGACATATAAAGAGGAGTTACCTATTTTTATTGCTGAGCAGGAAGGAGCAATCATTGGTTTCGCTTGTTACGATGTTGTGAGAGGAAAAAAAGGGTTGTTTGGCCCGATGGGTACAGCGAAACATAATCGTGTGAACTGTGTTGGGAAGACGTTATTGAATCATTGTTTATATAACATGAAGAAAAACGGATATGAGTATGCAATTATAGGACAAGCAGGTCCGGTTGAGTTTTATGAGCGATGCTGCAATGCACGTTTAATACCTATAGGAGATAATTAACTCTAACCCTTTGCTAAGAATGCAAAGGGATAGAGTTTTATTATGTATAAAGCAAATTACTAAACTTTTTCTAGAAAACGGTGTAGAATGGGTATCGAATGAAAGAAGGTGTGAAAATGGCCAGCTGGAAACGAAATTTAATGATTTGTTGGCTAGGTTGTTTTACCACTGCAGCCGGTATGAGTTTAGTAATTCCTTTTTTATCTTTTTATATTGAGGAATTAGGAGTGACTGGCACTTCGAGTATTGCACAGTGGTCGGGACTTGCATTTGGTGTAACATTTTTAATGGGTGCGATCGTATCACCAATATGGGGCAAGCTTGGTGATATACATGGACGGAAATTGATGCTTATACGTGCTAGCCTTGGTATGGCGGTAATTATGACGCTTATGGGGTTTGTGACGGACGTGTATCAACTAGTCGCACTTAGATTTTTGATGGGAGCAGTATCTGGTTTCCTTTCAACCGCGATGACATTTATTGCAGCAGAAACTCCGCAAGAACATTCAGGTTGGGCAATTTCCACAATTTCAACTGGTGGCGTGAGCGGCTCATTACTTGGGCCATTACTTGGAGGTTATTTGTCTGAGTTAATTGGAATGCGTCATGTCTTTCTTGTTACAGGAGCTTTTTTATTCCTTTCCTTTCTCATCGTCTTTTTCTTCCTACATGAAGAAAATCACTCTGCTCAAGCAAAAAAAGCACAGCCGAAAAAAGTATGGACGATGGTCCCAGCTAAGAATTTAATTATTAGTTTATTTGTAACAACATTTATTATTCAACTTGCGAATATGTCAATTCAACCTATTATTACATTGTACGTAAAGAATTTGGAAGGAACAGGAACATCTCATATCGAAATGATTGCAGGGGCAGTCATGTCTGCGACAGGATTAGCAGTTATTTTGGCAGCACCAAGACTTGGCAGATTATCCGATCATATCGGTCCTCAAAAAACGTTAGTTGTAGCGTTGTTTGCTGCAGGAATTATTTTTATTCCACAAGCATTTGTAACCTCAGCTTGGCAACTATTAATTCTTCGATTTTTATTAGGTATCGCACAAGCAGGATTATTACCTTCCGTACAAACTCTACTAAAACAACATACGCCAACCCCTATAACGGGACGAATATTTGGATATAATCAGTCTTTTCAGTTTTTAGGAAATATGATTGGTCCAGTGCTCGGGGGGCAAATTGCAGCTCATGCAGGCTTCCAATATGTTTTCTTCTCTACATCATCACTATTATTTATTGCATGCATTTGGGTTTATTTTCATAATAAGAACGAAGAGATATCAGAGAAACAGTATTTGGAAGTTAGTTAACTAAGTGAATGAAAAAGAAAAAGGATGAAGCAACGATTGCTTCATCCTTTTTCTTTAAAATTGAAGGCAAAGATAACTTAATGTACCAAGTTCGTAACTACGGTGAATGACTTTTCCGTCACTTTCACCACTGCCCATAGCGATAAATAAAGGAACAAAATGCTCTGCTCTTGGTACTGCTAATTGTGCATGAGGCGCATTTTTCTCCCAATTAAACAATGCATTTTTATCATTAGTCTGCATATGGTTAATAATCCAATCATCAAATTCAATTGCCCATTTTTCAGGTGTGGTTTGATTCCATTTCAATGCTCGTAAATTATGAACAGTAACTCCGCTACCGATTACTAAAATATCTTCTTGTCCAAGTCCTTTTAGTGCCTCTCCAATTTCAAATTGTTCTTTTGCAGGAAGGAATGGATTTACTGATATTTGTACGACAGGAATATTTGCTTCTGGGTACATACGGTGCAGGAGTGTCCATGAGCCGTGATCTAAACCTCTTGTCGTATTTTTATTGACTTGAATTCCTTTGTCTTTAAATTTTGTTTCCAGCATAGTTGCAATGCGAGAAGAACCTTTAGCTCGATATTTTATTTCATATAATTCAGGGGGGAATCCTCCAAAGTCATAAATTGTTTCATATTCTTCATCTGATGAGGAAATCGTTAATACTTCACTTTCCCAGTGAGCGGTAAAAATAACAATTGCTTTCGGTTTATATGTTTCTCCAAGTGTTTTTAAAAAACGTGTATAATCTGTATCTTGAATAGCAAGCATGGGTGAACCATGTGCTAAAAATAATGATGGCATCATAATAGAAACCTCCTAAAATTATATAGTTACTTTATGTAAGTAACTATATAATTTTATTTATTGTTCGTCAACATAATAGTTTGAGAGCTAATTGGAAAAGTGCGGCATTTGTCATAATGAAAGCTATTGCATATAATACATAATAAGAATAATGAATGCATATTCATTATTTTAGAGATACATAATAGATTTGGGGGCTGTCGGAATGAGCATACAGGAAAATTTCGTTACGGCATTAGATAAATCGGAAATTTATTTGCGTAAGTGGTTACCAGAAGGAGATCCGCGAGGGATTATTCAAATTGCACATGGTATGACAGAACATGCAGGTGTTTATACAGAATTTATTGATGCTTTATTAGAAGCAGGATATGGTGTTTATGCTCATGATCATAAAGGGCATGGGAAAACAGTGAAAAGAGAAGAAGACTATGGTCATTTTGAACCAAATGTAGGTTGGAATCAGGCTGTGTCTGATGTTATCTTTGTTTCGGAAATGATAAAAGAAGAGCAGACAGGTCCATTGTTTTTACTTGGACATAGTATGGGCTCTTTTTTATCTAGACGAGCTGTACAACTTAGAGGCGAATTATATGATGGATTTCTTATTTCAGGAACTGGTGGAAATCCAGGGTTTTTAGGAAGTATTGGTCATAAAGTAGCGACAATTGAGATGAAACTACGCGGGCCCAAAACGAAAAGTCCGATGCTGAACTTCTTATCTTTCGGAAACTTCAACTCACACTTTAAGCCAAATCGTACGAAATTTGATTGGTTATCTTCAGATATTCATCAAGTTGATAAGTATATTGCGGATCCGTTATGTGGATTTATTTGTACGACGAGTTTTTATCGAGAATTATTTCATGGTGTACTTGAAGTAAACAAATTAGAAGAATATGAGAAGACACCGAAAGAACTTCCAATACATATTTTCTCTGGAGATCGTGATCCTGTTGGGGATATGGGGAAAGGTGTAAAAGAAGTATACGAAAACTATAAAAAATGTGGTGTGAAAGATGTAACACTTCGTTTATATGAAAATGGTAGACATGAAATGTTCCATGAAGTGAATAGAGATGAAGTATTTAAGGATTTGATTTCGTGGTTAGATGCGCATAATAAATAAAAGTGAAATGTAAGTTTTTAAGTCCAAACTGTATGTGGTTTGGGCTTTATATATATAACGATATTTTCGCTAAATATGAATATAGATAATATTAGAATATATGTTAAAGTTCGTGGATATGAATGACGGTATAGAGAGGGGAACGCATATGAAAAAAATATTACGTATTACTATCATTTTTACATTAATTATTATAGGTGTATCATTCATTATATTAAAATCAATGATTCCGTTATCTGTTGGGGCGATAGCTTATTCGGGAGATAGGAAAGTTGTAGTAGTTGAAGTCGGAAACAAAATGAAATTTGGTGACATCCAAGTTGAAAGTATTTTAATTAATAATGATGATGAGCCGAAAACTACAAAAATACAAGTTAGTAATTTAGGAAAAGGTTTTACGGTAGGAGATGATAAAGAAAATGAAATTATTTTTCGAGATTTACATGCATTTCATCTTCCTTATAATACAGATCCACAAAAACGCTTAGATAGAGTGAATGAAGGCACAGCAACGAAGAAAGAGAAAATCTATGCTGTTACAGTGTGGGATAATAAAGAGATTGATAAAGTAATAGTAAAGTACCGTTACTTTTGTATGGAATATGAAGAGGAGATAACAATCAATTAAAATAAGAGTACGAAAGGGTATTATATAAAAATGGGAGAAAAGTTAATCGGAGAAACTTCATCAACTTTATATAAAGTTTGGTCTTTACCACTTTTACAAAACGATGTGTAAAACTGCAAATGTCAGGAGATGCTGAATATGGATAGCATAAAGATTAAACAACTATATGAAGCATTAAGAAAATCTTGGTCAATAGAAACGAGTTCTAAGTGGACGAGCGAAAGCCCAGCAAAGGGACAATGTGGTGTAACGGCCCTTATTGTTCAAGAATTATGCGGGGGAGAGATAAAAAAGACGAAAGTAGGAGAAGTATGGCATTTTTACAATATAGTAGATGGGAAAAGGTATGATTTTACTTGGAGCCAATTTCATGAAAAAGTAAATTATATGGACATAAAGTCAATCCGTGAAGAAGCATTTGCAGATACGAATGAAATACAATATGACATTTTAAAGGAAAAGGTAATGAAAGAGTTAAAATTATCTTTTGACTCTTAATCTTTAATAAGTTACTATAATGGTGGTAACTTATTAAAGGGAACTTCATAGAGTTGAAAGGGGAAATACTTTTGAAAACAACTTATGTAAACGCTACAATCGTAACGATGAATGAACAAAACGAAGTGATAGAAAATGGATATATCATTGTAGAAAATGATCAAATTATAGATGTGAATATCGGAGAATTCGCTAATGATTTTGAAGTAGATGAAGTAATTGACATGAAAGGAAAGTGGGTTTTACCAGGGCTTGTAAATACACATACACACGTTGTAATGAGTCTCTTAAGAGGTATTGGCGATGATATGTTATTACAACCATGGCTTGAGACGAGAATTTGGCCACTCGAAAGTCAGTTTACTCCAGAAATTGCGGTCGCTAGTACGGAATTAGGATTACTTGAAATGGTGAAAAGTGGTACAACATCATTCTCTGACATGTTTAATCCAATTGGAGTAGATCAAGATGCAATTATGGAAACGGTATCAAGGAGTGGAATGCGAGCTGCTGTTTCAAGAACTTTATTTAGCTTTGGAACGAAAGAAGATGAAAAGAAAGCAATTGAAGAAGCTGAGAAATATGTGAAGCGTTATTATAAGGAAAGTGGTATGTTAACTACGATGGTTGCACCACATAGTCCATATACATGTTCTACTGAACTGTTAGAAGAGTGTGCACGTATTGCAGTAGAAAACCAAACGATGGTTCATATTCACCTTTCGGAAACAGAGCGTGAAGTACGTGATATTGAAGCACAGTACGGAAAACGTCCAGTAGAATATGCAGCAAGTTGCGGGTTGTTTAAACGCCCAACAGTTATTGCACACGGTGTAGTATTAAATGAAAATGAGCGTGCATTTTTAGCAGAACATGATGTTCGAGTAGCTCATAATCCGAATAGTAATTTAAAACTAGGATCTGGTATAGCGAATGTAAAAGCGATGTTAGAAGCAGGAATTAAAGTAGGGATTGCAACAGATAGTGTTGCGTCTAATAATAATCTAGATATGTTTGAAGAAATGCGCATTGCAACTTTATTACAAAAAGGTATTCATCAAGACGCAACAGCATTACCAGTGGAAACGGCGCTATCTCTAGCGACAAAAGGGGCTGCGGAAGTAATTGGTATGAAACAAACGGGATCACTTGAGGTTGGTAAGTGTGCTGATTTTATTACGATTGACCCATCTAATAAGCCGCATTTACAACCAGCAGATGAAGTGTTATCACACCTTGTATATGCTGCTAGTGGAAAAGATATAAGCGATGTAATTATTAACGGAAAACGTGTCGTTTGGAATGGTGAATGTAAAACATTAGATGAAGAGCGTATTATATTTGAAGCGAGTCGTTATAAACGAGGTTTACAAAGATAGGTATGTACATGTTGGGTGAAAAAAGCTGTCCTTTTTTAAAAAGGGCAGCTTTTTTCTTGAACGAATAAATATTCAATATAATGTCGCATCTTTCTGTTAATATTTCTGTTATAATATATAACGTTTATAATATTTTATTTTTAAGGAGAACAATTCATGAAGCGAAAAAAGAGCCATTTAATGGTAATGGCACTTGTTACATCTTTATTATTAACAGCTTGTAATAATAAAGCGAATAAAAGTGATACAGAGGCTAAAAAACAAGTGTTAAATGTAACGGTATCAGAAGAAATTCCTTCTCTTGATACTGCTAAAACGATGGATGGTACATCAGCACACGTCATGCAAAACATATTTGAAGGGTTATATGTACTAGATGATCAAGATAATCCTATCCCCGCTGTAGCAAAATCGTTTGAAAGAAGTGAAGATGGTAAAAAATATACATTTCATTTGCGTAAAGATGCAAAATGGTCAAATGGAGACTCAGTAACAGCAAATGACTTTATGTTTGCATGGAAACGTGCAGTTAACCAGCAAACGGCATCTCAATATGCAGACATGCTCTTTCATGTGAAAAATGCGAAAGAAATAAATAAGGGAACAATGTCACTTGATGAACTTGGGGTTAAAGTTATAAATGATTATAAGTTAGAAGTTGAACTTGAACAGCCAATTCCGTATTTTTTACAGTTGTTAGCACTGCCTATATACTTACCACAGCATGAATCATTTTTGAAAGAACAAGGAAATAAATACGGATTGGAACCTAGTAATCTCATATATAACGGCCCATTTGTATTAGAAAAATGGAAACATGAACAAGAGTTCCAATTAAAGAAGAATGCTACATATTGGGATCAAAAGAAAGTGAAATTAGACGAAATAAAATTTCATATCGTAAAGGATACAATGACGGCTGTAAATTTATATGAGGCTGGCGATTTGGATCGAGTACCTATTAATTCTCAAGTTGTAGACAAGTATAAAGGGAATAAGGAATTACATATGTCAAGTGATCCTGGAATCGCTATGCTACGTTTTAATGAGAAAAATAATGCGTTAGCCAATAAGAAAATACGTCAATCTATCTCATTAGCATTAAATAAAGATGATTTCGTTGCCCACTTTATTAATAACGGGGCAAAACCTGCAAGTGGACTTGTACCAGTTGGTCATATGAATGAAGGGACTGGCAAAGATTTTAGAAGAGAAAACGGAGATATTTCTTCATATGATTTGCAAAATGCGAAAAAGATTTGGGAAGAAGCGAAAAAAGAACTTGGAGTAGAAGAAGTAAAACTCGAGTTTTTAACGTTTGAACAAGATAACGCAAAACGTATGGCGGAATATATAAAAGGTGATTTAGAAAAGCATCTGCAAGGATTAACGATACAAATTAAACAACAGCCATTTAAGCAAAAATTACAATTAGAACAAACAGGCGATTACGATATATCTATGGCAAATTGGGGACCTGACTATAAAGACCCAATTAGTTATTTAGAGTTATTTACGACGGGTAATCCGAATAATAAAATGAATTATTCTAACCTTCACTACGATGAACTAATAAAAAAAGCTAAAAGCGACCTAGTACAAGATCAGAAGAAAAGGTGGGAAACTCTGCAAGAGGCTGAACATATCCTATTAGAGGACGCTGCGGTAGCACCGCTTTACCATATTGGTTCAGCTTATGTACAAAAGGATTATGTAAAAGGAATTGAAAAGCATCAATTTGGTGGCGTTTATACTTATAAAAATGCTTATCTTGATAAGAAGTAAATAAAAAAACCTTACTTTTAAAAGTAAGGTTTTTTTACAGAGTGTTGGGAAACCCTTTAGGGTTGTTCCCAGCACATGGAATACAACAATGCACCAACTATTAAGTGACGATATTGAAATTCATTTTGTAGAGATACCGAAATTGGTAAAACAATGGCGTGAAGAAAAAGTAAACCCGTGGGAAATACATTTGTTCGTTGGATGTTATTATTACTAGCACCTGAAGATGAAAACACTCGAGTTAAAACTATATACTAATTAGATTGCACAAGTAGTTCTGAAAGGTTTTAATCTTCTTCCTCTTGAGCTAAAGATAAAGAGATATCATCACGTACAATAGACAGTCTCTTCCTTTCACCATTTGGATACACGATACTCCACAATGCATATCCATTGTAACGATCTGTGTAATTTTCATCACCTTTAACATAGTTTACTGCGGCAATGGCAGCAGCCGAAGGACTACTATATTCTTTTCCTTCAAAAAGAATCTGGCCACTTGTTAAGTCGATTTCTGCCTTTGTTACGGCGTTTCCATAAGTAGTCTCTAGGTATTTTTCGTCCTCGGTTAGTCTTGAATATACCTCTTTCCAAGAAATATTTGATTTACGGATTGGAGATGATGTTTTGACCTTTCTGTCTGCAGGTGTTTCATTTTTAACCGCATCGAATATCTCATCTAATACGTCCTTATACTTATCATATATGGTTACACACAATTCATCGTTTACTCTTGCCATCGGCTTATTCACTCCTTTATAGACCATGCGAAGATTATGGATATATTCCTCTAAAATATTTTTATTTGCTGTTGTAATTTTGGGGTGATTCAAACAAGGCAATATGACGAAATCATATAGTCCTTGGTAATCAATTTGAATAAATTCAGGACATTTTGGTTTTACTGTGGTATCTGGAGACAAAAAGATCTTAAGTTCATGTTGATACGAGTCATCCATCTGATTTAAGATTTTTGTATAGGTTTCAGTTTGGTCTTTGTTTTCTCTTGCGAACACCTTATTCTCCACAATGATTCTCATCAAATCATTCGTCATATATAAATCAAATCGAGCCCGTAATTCCTGGTTTGTTTCAGGAATAACTACAGACGCCGCTACCTCAGTTGCAACTTCTAATTCCTCTAGTTGAAGTGAGCCCGATTCGATTAAATCAAAATCAACACTTGTTTTCTTACTTGATAAATTCTCCTCACTAATATAGTAAAGAAAACGCTTCAGTGGGAAAGTATCTAAATTCAACGAAGACATTGGTGAAAGTAACCAACTGATAAAAGAACTATGCATCGTTTCGCGGTGTCCAAAACCCAATAATTGAAACAAACTTTCTTTTTCAAAAGATTCTTGTAAACACAAGAAATCCGGATCACTAATCAACTTATTCAGCTGAGTTTTCAACTCTTTTTCATTTCTTATCATCTTTTAACCTCCCGATCTCATTATATATAAATATTGTAAACTAACGTTAATGGAATAATCAAATTTTTTTGTAAAAAAATAAAGCGATATGAAACTTATCCTTAATCGTATAATCAATTTTTTCAAAACACGTGTTTTTCTTCTATTTTATCAGATATGATTTAGTACTTTCTTAGTTTTGGTTAGGAAAATTTATATACTTAAAGTAAAGGGATTAATTCCAACAATAAAATATATGGATGTTAATGTTTGTTATTGGAACAAATGTAAGAGTAAATAAAGAATAAGAATTAAAAAAAGTATTTAAAATGATAAACAGACAGGGGAGAAATAGATATAATTAAAATGGTTATCCATGAATATATATAGCCCGTATCATCGAGGGGGAAATGTGATTACGGGCGTTAGGGTAATGCGAGGATATTGATTATATATGGGGGTAAATAAGTTGAAAAACATTGAAGTTCTAAATAAATACATTGAAGGGTTTTCTGATGCTCTCCCTACGTGGTTAAAGCATCTAATCGAGGCAGAGGAGATACATCAAAACTATGAGAATGTACAGGTACTTGGTGCATTAAAGACAGATGCGGTGTTGTACTATGTACACCGTACGCTGCAAGTGTTAGATGGGTTGTCTTTAGATGAAGAAGCGTATCGCATTATTGAAAAGGTACTAACGCATAGTGAGCTTGCAAAGGTAGGCTCTTTAAAACAGCGGGAGCAATGGAAGAAAAACGGGATTAACCTATTGGTACATAACGAGGGTTCTGCTGATATCTTTAGTGATATTCAGTTTATCGAACGTATAGAGACAAACTTAAACTCTACTGAGTATTTGTTTGTTCGAGACTTAATTAGAACACATGGATTAATCGGGCAGTATATCCGCGGGGAGGCTCGTTTGGACTCTCATGTTGATTTGATTAACACGTATAAAGAAGAGTACGGGGACGTTAGGTTAAAGGAGATTCTATACTATCTTAACCAATGTATTATTGAGGGCGTATCAAAATCCTTGTGGAGTGAAGTAAAGAACGATGTGAAGATTACAATTGATGGTCTATTTGATGGCTATGTGGAGCCATTTACTTCTCGCATACATAGACTCACGCCAAAACATAAGGAGTCAGCATTTGAAAAAGATATAATTATGGGGAATGAGAAGAGTGGCGTTCAAACCTTCTTATCTGATAAGGATTTGTGGTATGTAGAACCGTCTATGCATGCTCTTAGCTTCGAGGATATTTGGACAGTTTTTGTTATGTTAAAGAACGAGATAGGCACTGGAAAGGTTCAGCATATCCATTTCGAGAAATTGATGCAGCAGTTGCACTATGATTTCAAAGGCGAGAAGAAGGACAACGTATATCGTAAGCGGGTTATTGAGAAGTATCTACGGGAGTACCGTGAGAACGAGAAGCCGGATACAACGCATGTTTCTTTTGAGGTTAAAGTCGATGAAGATATGAAGACTGCGTATGTGTCGTTTCAGTTTTCTGCTGTAGGTGAGGCGTTAATTACCTTCTGTGTAGAGGCAGAAAAGATAGATATGATGCATGCTCGGGCAAATGTGCTGCTGTTTGATTTCTTCGGGTTACGTAAGGATGCGTATGATAGATTCCATAACGAAGAAGTGTATCTGGAGCATATGAATAGTTCGGCTGATGATAAACGAATTATTCTTGATTATATAAAGGGAGATACGGTTGTAGATGTCGGAGCCGGTGGTGGTGTCATGCTAGACATGATTGAAGAAGAGACCGAGGATAAACGAATCTACGGTATCGATATTTCCGAAAACGTGATTGATACGTTGAAAAAGAAGAAGCAGAACGAGGGTCGCTCTTGGGACGTCATTAAAGGGGATGCAATCAACTTAAGCAGCTCGTTTGATAAAGAATCGGTTGATACGATTGTATATTCTTCTATCCTTCATGAGCTGTTCTCTTATATCGAGTATGAAGGTAAGAAATTCAATCATGAAGTAATTAAAAAGGGGCTGCAGAGTGCCTACGAGGTGTTAAAGCCAGGAGGTCGTATTATCATTCGTGATGGCATCATGAATGAAGATAAAAGGTTAATGCGTGTGATTCGTTTTAAAGATGCGGGCGGAATGAAGTTCTTAGAGCAGTATGTCCATGAATTTAAGGGGCGTATAATCCAGTATGAGGTACTTGCAGACAATACAGTCAAAATGCCTGTTAACGATGCGATGGAGTTCTTATATACGTATACCTGGGGCGAGGATTCCTTCGTTCATGAGGTGCAGGAGCAGTTTGGAATCTTTACACCAAACGACTATAAGGATTTCGTAAAGGGTATCTTTGGAGATCAAGTAAACATCATTCAAGCTATGAACTATTTGCAGGATGGATATACAAATCATCTAGACGAGAAAATTGAGTTTAAAGATGAGTCTGGGAATGCAGTTGCGCTACCGGATAGTACGTTCTTTATGGTTTTAGAAAAGAGGTAATGATGTTGAAAGTTTTTAAAAATACAATTTTATTTGTTTTATGTTTAGTAGTTCTTAGTGGTTGTTTTACAAGAGAGGGAACTATCGTTGGTGGTAAAGTCCATGGTGCTTCAGATGGTATATCTGGGAAGTATAAAAAATTTACTGGCTCTGCGACTCAAGATATGAAAGTTAAAAAAGGTGAGAATTGGATATTTTCTTTTGACGATAAAACGAAACAAGGAACTATAACTGCTTATGTTGTAGATTCAAATGATAATACAATATTAGAGTTTAATAGTGGAAAAGGCGAAAATAATATTAAAGTACCTAAGGATGATACATATAAGGTTAAAATTAAAACGGAAGAACATGGTGGGGAATTTCAAATATCATGGAAAAAAGAAAAATAGTTTTCTCATTTTTAATTAAATTGTTTTGAATTTATATTATGGTGGAATATATATTGACATTCCCACCCCTAAAAAGGCAAGCTGACTAACGTCAGTGGGATTCTTACTACCGAAGGTGAAGTCCATTTTTGGTATTGCTGACGTGCAATATTGCGGTGTGCCATCACCAGTATTTTGGAAAAACCCACGCTAAAAACATGCAGGATTTTATAGAGTTTTTCGGCTAATCCAGTAACAAACGAGAACCCACACTATGATAGGAATGTATAAAAAATTGCATGGATTGATAGAAAGAGAAAGAGGTAGATTCTTTATGAGAGTAGGATCTGCTTTTTCCTTGCTACCGATAAGTGGAGTTATGTAAACCTCACATATATAGAATATACATTATTTTTTACTTATCTAACGAACCGTTTTGTTAAGGAAAACTTGTTATAATATTCTCAATTGGAAAGTGCAATTTATGGGAGGATAGACCACAATGCCTGAACCGAATATGAAAATAAAAAGAATATGGGAAGATACCGATTTTTTTGAATTGAATTTTGATTTTACTGGATTTTATGGCACTGCGAACATTAATATATATACCACCAATGAAGAACTTGAAGTTTTAAAAGAGGGAATAATCAAGCTTTCCACTTTTAAACTACATGAGTTTCAATGGGTTTCAGGTGAGGATATAGACAATGTAACTCATTTCTTATCTATGAGATTCTTCTTACATGACAAAAGAGGAATTGTAGGTATTGAGGTAGTAGCTGACAATAAGCAATCAAAACCTTATTGGATGCGTTCAAATCTGTTTATTCTTACGGAACTTAATCAAATTGATGATTTTATAAAAAAAATAGAGCAGTTAATTAGTGAGGAAATTACTGAGTTGGAAGGCATAATTCCAGTCGGATAGTGATAATTTTTGTAGTTGAAGTTTTCCAAATAATAAGTTACATTTTTAAAGTTCAAGCAACTTTATGACATTACAAAAAGGGGAGAAATATTGTTATTATGCAAAAAATGAAATGGAAGAACTATGTATGTTATTTTGTAATTCTTATGCTTCTTGTAACAGCAGTAACAGTCAAACCAGCTATCTCTAAAGCTGAGGAATCTGATGTTAATATTACATTGTTGGGTACTGCAGATATTCATGGTAGATTTATGCCTTGGGATTATGCGCTTGATGGTGCAAATATGAGTGGAAGTTTAACGCAGCTTTATACGGTTATAAAGAAGGTACGTCAAGAAAATCCAAATACCATATTAGTAGATGCCGGGGACACAATTCAAGGAAACTCAGTAGAATTATTCAATGATAAGCCACAATCGCCAATGATGGTAGCGATGAATGCAATGGGATATGATGCTTGGGCATTTGGAAATCATGAATTCAACTTTGGATTAGATACATTGAAAAAAGTTAGTGAGCAATATAAGGGAAAGACGTTAGCAGGAAATATTTACAAGGAAAATGGAGAGCGTTTTCTTCCTGCATATACGATTGTTGAAAAAGATGGAATTAAAGTCGGGATTATTGGCATGAATACACCAATGATTAGTGATTTTGAAAAAGGGACAAATCATTTGGATGGTTTAGTGGTGAAAAATCCAGTAGAAGAGACAAAAAAGGCAATTAAAGAATTAGAAGGTAAAGTAGATGTAATGGTAGGAGTTATGCATATGGGCCTCGAAAATGAGAATGGCATCCCTGGTACTGGGGTTCAAGATATTGCGAATGCTTGCCCGGAACTTAGCGCTATTTTTGCAGCTCATATGCATAAACTTGTAAAAAAAGAAGTTGTAAATGGCGTAATTATTACAGAACCAGATAAATATGGAACACATATCTCACGTATTGACCTTACTTTTACAAAGCAAGATGGAAAGCTGGTTTTAAAAGATAAAACTGCTACCGCTATACCTGTAAAAAATGCTGATGGAACAACGGTATTATCTGATCCTACACTTGAAGAAACACTAACACCTTTTCACGAGTATGCGAGAGGAGATGCAAATGTTGTAGTCGCTCAATTAAAGGGTAGGAACCTTGTTCCTGAAAATGAAATAAAGGGTATTCCAAGTGTGCAGATTCAAGAGACACCTTTATCAGATTTCTTTCATGAAGTCATGCTTTACTACAGCAAAGCAGATGTAGTAGCCCATCAAATTGATAATGATTATGCCCGTTTGGATATAGGTCCTATTAAGAAAAAAGATATTGCGTACAATTACCAATATGCCTTGGGAGAAATTACAGTATATAAGATAACTGGAAAAGATTTAAAAGACTATATGGAATGGGCAGCAGGATATTTTAACTCATCTCGTGCCGGAGATGTAACAGTTAGCTTTGATAAAAACCGCCGTGCGTCTAAATACAGTACGAACGATTTCTTTGGAGGCGTAAAATACGAAATTGACTTAACAAAACCATATGGAAGTAGAATTACAAATTTACGCTCTATTCGTACAAATAAACCAATCAAAATGAGCGATGTTATGACGCTGGGAATGAATGCATATAGAATGGAGGCTCTTCAGGCAAAAGGGGGAGCTTTAGAGGGGCGTAAGTTTGAACAAATTTGGTCATCTAAACAAGAGAATGCATTCGGAGAAACAGGTGGAACCATTCGTAACCTTGCTATTACATATTTAAAAGAGGTAAAGAACGGTGTATACACGCCAAAAGTTATGAATAATTGGAAAATTACTGGAATAGATACACATTCTTCAGAGCATAAGGCTGTAGTTGATCTTGTAAATAAAGGGATTTTAGAAATTCCAAAAACAGAAGATGGAAAATATACAACTATAGCATCTATAAATACTAAAGATTCAATTACAAAAGAAGAGATTGTAGCACTCTCACAAAAAGCTAATATTAATCCGAATCAGTTTAATCATGTAAAAACAAAAGGTGAATTTTACAAAAAACTTAATAGGATTATTAAAAAAATATAAGAAAAATGGTTCTGGTGCAAAAAATCTATCAACCTTGGACATATTGATACTACTACTCTACAAAAGTGTGTGATCGGTATGGAAGCAAGTTATACGAACAACTACTTTGAGTTTGGCGTTGTAAAGAAAATCCTTAATTTAATAATCTTCAGCTAAAGAAAGTGTTTTTAGAGTAACGAACAAAGCCCAATTTCTTAATTTAAATACTGAGAAACTGGTCAGTTATCAAAAAAATTACGGTATATTAGCGGGGGAATGGAGGAAACTCCAGAAGTATTTAACAGCTTTTTTAAGGCTAGAAAGTATGAGTTTAAAAAATATCAAAATGATTTACTTTTTGATTATGACGGATTTTTGGGGAGGAATTTATCAGCATCCTATGCTCCGAAAAAAATGACGAAGAGTATAAAAGTTTTGTTTTTCTCCTGTCAGAGTTATTCGAAAAACACAGTAAGAATGGGAAAAATTGTTCTCCAAAACATTACGCGAAGCTATCTAGGAAATGTCTAAACAGCCGAACATAAAGCGGCTTTAATCGAAGTTCCCATTTGAATTTTAGATTATCATTTGCTAATTAAGATCTTCAACAAACGGGCGCGATCTTTTCCTCTTTTTTATCACTGTTGACACATGAAAAGAGGTTCAGACACAAAAATAGGCTGTGGAGAAGATTTTCTTCACAGTCTGTAAAAAACCCTTACTTTTAAAAGTAAGGGTTTTTTACACATAAATTCTATTAAACCGATTTTAATAAAGAATAAAAATTCGTATCATATGGAATATCATCTTGATACATATAATTTTTCAGAACACCTTCTTTTTCAAATCCTAATTTTAAAAGCACTTTATTTGACGCTTCGTTTTCAAGAAAGACAATTGCACCGATTCGTTTTAAATGTAGCGTGTGGAAACCATATGATATAACTTCAGAAACCGCTTCAGTAGCATAGCCATTTCCCCAGTGTTCAGGGAGAAAGGCATAACTTATATTTGCTCGTTTATGCTCAGAAGACCAATCGTGAAAACCAATTGTGCCAATGAGTTCTTTCTTATCTTTTAATTCGATTCCCCATTTTATACCATTTCTTGCATTGTAACTCAACTTGAAATTATTAAGGATTTGTTTTACTTGATCCAAATTTTGCAATGGTTTTTGGCCATAATGGCGCAGGACATCGGTATTAGAAAAGCAATGTAATATACTCGGTGCATCTTCTTCGGTAAGTTCTCTTAATACAAGTCGCTCAGTTTTTAATATAGGAAACATGTCTTCACTCCTGTTCATATGAAACTAGAATGTATTTGTTATTATATAATTTAATCTGAAAATAAAGATTATTCAAGGTGTAATGATGATTTTAATTTATGTTAAAATTGATTGTGGAATATATTTCAAAAAGAGGTTTAGATATGGAGAAAAACTCAATTTTAATTGTAGATGATGATCAAGATATTATTCAATTTATTAATGTGAATTTAATACGAGAAGGTTTTACGGTTTTCACTGCTGACAACGGAAAAGAGGCATTAGAGATAATAAATAATAACAGCATTCAACTTGCTATCCTTGATATTATGATGCCGCAAATGGATGGGATAGAATTGTGTAGAAGAATTAGAGAGAAACATAGTTTACCAATTATGTTTTTAAGCGCTAAATCATCAGATGTAGATAAAGTAATTGGATTTAGCACTGGGGCAGATGATTATATTGTGAAGCCATTTAGCACGATTGAATTTGTAGCCAGGGTGAAAGCTCAATTAAGAAGATATACATATTTCAATCAAAATAATGTCCAAGTAATTGAAAAAAAGATAAACATTAGAGGTTTAGAAATAGATGAAGTGTCGAGAACAGTAATGTTATATGGAGAAACAATCAATCTTACGAAAACTGAATATGATATTTTGTACTTAATGGCAGTTACGAGGAATCGTGTGTTCACTATTGAAGAAATATATGAGAGCGTTTGGAAAGAAAGGGCCTATGAAAGTAATAATACAGTAATAGTTCATATCGCAAGATTAAGAAATAAAATTGAAGAGAATCCAAAAGAACCGAAGTTTATTCAAAATGTTTGGGGAGTCGGATATAAAATTGAAGATTAAATCATTACAAGGCATTAGGGCTAAGTTTTTTATAGCATTCATATGTAGCATCTTGTTAGCAACTGTAAGTATAATAGCGTTTCAAATTTTGATTGGAAATATATATAGTCACGCTTCTGCGTTAGAGGAAAAATATTCATTTTTATATTTTATAGTTTTTTTGATTTTTACTACGACATACTTTGCATTCATGACAAAAACAATGATGAGAAGGTTATCTGAAATTAATAAGAACGTGAAGGAAGTAAGCAATGGTAATTTAGAAATACATATACCTATTTCGAAAAACGATGAGATTGGTGAGTTAGCGACGAATGTTAATAGAATGGCCAAAAGTTTAAAAGAGTCTATCGAGAATGAAAAAAAATCACAGAAAATGAAAAATGAAATGATTAGTAATATTTCTCATGACTTACGAACACCTGTAACATCTCTAATCGGTTATGTTGACCTACTAGAAAATAAGCTTCATTCAAATGTAGTAGAATGCGAACAATATGTAAGTGTATTAAAGCGAAAAAGCTATGAATTAAAAAATCAAGTTGATGATTTATTAGAATACTGTCAAATAAACTATAGAGAGATCGAATTACATAAAAATGTAGTAAATATAAAAGCATTAATTGAACAAATCATGATTGATTTTGTACCACAACTAGATAATGCCAATATGAAATTTTATATTAAAAGTGATGAGGAGCTACATGTAAAAGTTGATGTAGCACTTATAGTGAGACTATTTGAAAATGTAATTAGTAATAGCATTATGTACGGGAAAGATGGAAAAGAAATTTCAATTAGAATTTCCAAAAGAGAAAGGAATGTTGAAGTAGAAATTAAAAATTTTGGACAATGCATTCCGAAAGAGAACCTTCCTTACGTTTTTGAGAAGTTTTATCGTATTGAAAAATCACGCAGCTCTCATACGGGTGGAAAAGGGATGGGACTTGCAATTGCGAGAAGTATAGCGCAGCTCCATAAAGGAGATATAACTGTACGTAGTAACAATAAAGAAACGGTTTTTACTGTGATTTTACCGCATTATACATAAATGTAAGAAAGTCGTAAGTATTTCTTTCATATGTCGTAATTTTTACTTTGTATCATGGAGAACAAAGATATGAGAGTAGGGGTACAATATGTGGAAGAAATATTTGTTAGCAATTTTAGTTGCTTTTTTAATTATAAGTTGGAGTGTAGTTTATTTAGCTAATGGTGTTATATCAGTCTTTATTTGGTGGAGTATACAAGCTTTTAGCTTAATTTCAGTTTTTATTTTAATAGAGTCAGTAGTAATGTTTGTTTGGAAAGGTATTTTTAGAAAGCGGATAGATAGAACGCTACTTTTAACAGTTCTTTTCTCTTTCATTGGAGCTTGGCCCGTGGGGTGGTTTGCTAATATAGGTGGAATTGCTTATCCAGCAGATGTACAGTCTATGAGTCCTAAAATAGTCGTTCGTTTTCCCTTGAATGAACGAGCGCTAGTAGGATGGGGCGGTAATCAATTAGAAACGAACTATCACGTTATAAAACCAAATGAACGATGGGCATACGATCTTCTCATTCCACCTGCAGAAGTGAAAAGTAGTAATTTGGAGGATTATGGAATATATGGAGCGAAAATAATGGCACCTGCTTCTGGGACAGTTGTATCAATTAATAATGATGAAAAAGATTTAGTTCCGGGATCGGATAATTTTCAGTCAATGGCGGGGAATCATATTTATTTAAGGTTAGATGAAACAGGGACATTTTTGATTCTCGCTCACTTAAAGAAAGGGTCAATTAAAGTTAAAGAAGGACAATATGTAAATGAAGGGGAAGTTCTTGCCCAAGTCGGTAACTCAGGAAGTTCAAGTGAACCACATTTACATATCCATCATCAAAGGCAGGATCCATCCAAGGTGAGTATGTTTTTTACAGAAGGATTACCACTTTACTTTAGAACTGAAAAAGGAGCGACGATGCCAGAAAGAGGTACATACATAAGTGGAAATTAGAAGAGAATCATTTCGTTAAAAAAGGTATTCCAAATTAAAATTGGAATACCCTTCTTCATTAACCAACAAATGTTTGATACAGCAAGAAAATATTTAAAACGATAACGAGAGCAGCGATTAACCATGCGATGAATGTTGTAATGTTATGGTTAACGAGTGCGCCCATAATCTTTTTATTACTTGTAAACATGATGAGTGGTACTAATGCAAAAGCAATACCGAATGATAATACAACTTGGCTCATTACGAGAGCGTAAGTCGGATTTACGCCTAAAGCGATAATAACAAGCGGTGGAATCATCGTAATAAATCGGCGTAAGTATAACGGAATATGCATTCGAATGAATCCTTGCATAATAATATCACCCGACATTGTACCGACAGAAGAGCTAGATAATCCCGCTGATAAGAGTCCGATTCCGAATAAAGCAGCGGATGCAGGGCCGACTAAGTTGCTGAATTGGTTAAAAGCAACATCTAGATCTTCAACGTGTAGACCATTTTTAAAGAATAGTGCAGCGGCAACAATTAGCATACTTGCGTTAATAGCTCCCGCGATAACCATTGCAATAATAATGTCGATGAATTCGAAGCGGAAAATCTTTTTCTTTTGCTCATCATTTGTTCCGACTACACGGCGCTGCGTTAAGGCCGAGTGTAAATATATCGCGTGCGGCATTACTGTCGCACCTAAAATTCCAGCTGCTAAAAGGATGCTATCTACACCTTGGAATTTTGGAGTGAAAAGTCCTGAGAGTAGAGGGCTTAATTCCGGTTTTGCGTAAAAGACCTGGATACCAAAAGCGATAACAACGATAAAAATCATCCCTGTAATGATAGCTTCTAATGGACGAAAGCCTCTGCGTTGAAATTCAAGAATAATAAATGATCCAACTGCTGTAATTAAAGCAGCTGGTAACATCGGAATTCCAAATAGTAAGTATAAGCCAAGTGCTGCCCCGATAAATTCAGCTAAATCTGTAGCCATAATAACGAGTTCCCCTTGTATCCATAAACCAATGGAAACTGGTTTGGGGAAGTTTGCGCGAGCTACTTCAGGAAGATTTTTCCCAGTAGCGATTCCTAATTTAGCTGATAAAGTTTGAATTAATACAGCCATTAAATTAGAAGCGAGTATTACCCAAAGCAATAAATACCCATATTGTGACCCAGCCGCGATATTTGTAGCGAAGTTCCCAGGATCAATATAAGCAACTGATGCGATAAAAGCAGGTCCTAAGAATGGTAACAGTCTTTTAAAGCCTTTTGTTTGTCCACTTAACGCTAAATGGGCTGATTGAACTGTTGTACTTTGAGAAGAGACTTGTTCATCTTTTGTTATATCTTTATTCATAATAGTATTCCCCTTTGAAATCTTAACTTGATGAAATTATTGTATTTATTCTTACTCATTATTTCAATACATTTAGATATATTATGTGGCAATTTCATTTGAACATAAAAGTTTCCTTAATGCAAATTATATGACTTCGTGCAAAGAATGGTGTGACGATGTAAAAATATTTTGGGAGTTTATGGCTGCTGAATAAGGGGGAAGATAATAAATTAAAGGGCTGTTTTTGAAATTTATGTGAACATACAGCCTATATTACAGCATATTAATTGATGGAAATGAAATTGTATGATATATAATATATTGGGATTACAACTTAACCGTAGTGTTTTGTTCTGTAATCTTGTTTTTATTTCTGTTAACTTATAGAAAAAATTGTAAATAGAAGAAAATAGGCTAAGTACAATTTTGTATATATTTTCTTATTATATATGTTTTGATATGAACGTTAACTTATACATGATTTTAAAATTTAGATAGGTGGTAGAAATACATTGGCAATTACAAAACCATATAGAGTATTACTATATTACATGTACACAACAATTGAAAACCCAGAAGAATTTGCTGCAGAGCATTTAGAATTTTGTAATTCACTTGAGTTAAAAGGAAGAATTCTTGTAGCAACAGAAGGAATTAACGGAACTTGTTCTGGAACTGTTGAGCAAACAGAGAAATACATGGAAGTAATGAACAATGATCCACGTTTTACTGGAATCGTTTTTAAAATTGATGAGGCGGATGAGCATGCATTTAAGAAAATGCACGTACGTCCTCGCCCAGAGTTAGTTACACTTCGTTTGGAAGACGACATTAACCCAAAAGAAATGACTGGGAAATATTTAGAACCAACAGAATTCTATGAGGCAATGAAACAAGAAAATACAGTTATCATTGATGCACGAAATGATTATGAGTTTGATTTAGGACACTTTAAAGGTGCGATCAAACCAGATATTGAATCATTCCGTGAATTACCAGATTGGATTAGAGAAAACAAAGAAACACTTGAAGGTAAAAAGATTTTAACGTACTGTACAGGTGGAATTCGCTGTGAGAAATTCTCTGGTTGGTTAGTTCGAGAAGGCCATGAAGATGTAAGTCAGCTTCACGGCGGAATTGTAACGTACGGAAAAGACCCAGAGGTACAGGGTGAACTTTGGGATGGTCAATGTTACGTATTCGATGAGCGTATTGCTGTACCAGTAAACCAAAAAGAACATGTTATCGTTGGTAAAGATCATTTTACAGGAGAGCCATGTGAGCGCTATGTAAATTGTGCAAATCCAGAATGTAACAAGAAAATTTTATGTTCTGAAGAAAGTGAAGCAAAACATTTACGTGCATGTTCTCATGAATGTCGTGTACACCCACGTAATCGTTATATAGTGCAACATGAATTAACAGAAGAGCAAGTAGCTGCTGCATTAGAAAAAATCGAAGCAGGGAAGTAAGCATAATAGAAAACAGATGGTAGCATCATGCTGCCATCTGTTTTTTTATTTACTTTGTACCATCTTTCTCTTTCACAGCAGATAATACAGTTTGTTTTACCCATGCTTTTCGATTTTTATGTTGTATAGCCCATTGGTATAAACCTTGTACACCTAAAATAAGTGAAATGACTATGCCACTACTAGCTATTAAAAGAGCAAAATACTCAAAGGGTGAAGCTATATGATTCGAATCGGTGTTTTTTAAAAGGTCAATCATAGTAAACCCTAACATTTGGCCCACTACAGAGTAGAGAGTTAAAATTAATAATAAAAGGCTATCTTTTTTAGAGGCAACATTTTCTTGATATTTAAACAAACTATCAAGATTTTGTTTAGCGTTCGTGTATAGTATTTCAATGTTGAAAAGTTTTCTTAAACGAAAGAAAATATCTTCACTTTGTGATTGAGATACTAACTCTAAGGAAAAATAATTAGCTGTAAACGAATTGATAGAGTAGATTAACTTCTCTATTTCATTTGTATCTTGTTCAATATTTAGTTCAGCATAAGCGTTTGCCATTTTTAATAAAACAATTTTATGAAATAGGTTTAATAATAAAGCGTAATAAAACTCCCCATACATTTGACTAGCAAGTTTAGTTATTTTACTCTCATCTTCGTTCGTTACACATGTAAAAATATGTTCTTCCATTATGAAATAACGATTAGGAGCCCATCGTTGGTAAGCATGTTGTTTTAAATAATCGTGAATATAAGGAAGATTATTTGCGCTCACATACGGTTTACCATCACTTGTTAATCCAGAAAGACTGGAAGTACGATAAACATCAATTACATTAAGTTCCATACTTTCTTTTAGGGATAATAAAGTTTGTACGTACATTCTTTGGTCTTCGAAAAAGGGGAAGGTTTGAAAGTATGAACTTCTTACTCTTTTCTTCTCAAAAAAGTCCGTTAAACCGTTAAATAAATAACCAAAAATGAACTTTTCAACTTGTGAATACCTAATTCCGTTACATTCTATACAAATGGTTTCGTCCTTTTCATTTCGCGTTTCAAGTACGCGAAAGCGAGCAGCGAATTCTATTGCTTCTGATAATGTCATATTAGGAGAAATGTTAACTTCTGTTCGGATTGTTAGAAACCCAAGTTCATAAGGGCATAATGTTACATCGATTGAGTGCACTGTGAACGGGACGGAGATAAGATTTGTTGTTAAATGTCCGTTTAAATTAAGATCTTTAGAATAGCGTTGTAATCCTTTTTGATGCTCTGAAGGAGGAAAGAGAATTTTATTTGTAAATGAAAGATAGTATGCTTCCATGTTTTGATGTGAAACTTTAAACTGTCCATAATATGTATTTTCATCTTCGAGATGATCGAGTCGAAAAGGCCGGAAATCGTTTTTTTGTAAGAAAGGGAACATATTTTGTTCATATCCACTTTTGAACGAAAATGGGAAAATAAATTGAAAAATAGCTGTTGTTACAGATTTTTCTTCGATCGTTTGTATTGCCTCCATTCACATAGTTTCCTTTCAATTTAAGCTATAGAAACAACATGCCCCAATCTACTAAAAAATAACCACTGAATTTTCATATAAGTAAGAGTGAAAATCCAGCTTATTCATTAGGGGACATGTATAATATTATGTATACTAAAAATAGTATAATTGTGTTTGGAAAAAGGGGGATGTAATATGCGTATTTTAGTATTAGGAGCTGGAGGCGTTGGCGGATTTTTTGGCGGACGATTAGTAGAAAAGGGAGAAGATGTAACCTTTCTCGTGCGTAGTAAACGGAAACAGCAATTAGAGGAAAAAGGTCTTGTTATCCGGAGTATTAACGGTGATTTTTCATTTCAACCGAAACTAATAACGAAAGAAGATATTACCACTCCATTTGATGTAATTTTATTCTCAACAAAAGCGTATCACCTAAATGAAGCAATAACAGATTTGAAACCATTTATAGGAGAGAATACAGTAATAATCCCATTATTAAATGGTATCGCTCATTTAGCACTATTACAAAAGGAATTCGGTGAAGAAAAGGTAATTGGTGGTTTATGCTTTATTGAAACGACATTAAATAGTGAAGGAGATGTCGTGCAAACTAGTGCTGCCAACAGACTTGTATTTGGGGAAATTAAGCCTCAAGATGCAGAGAGAATGCAACGTATTTCGAAAGTATTTGCGGGTACGAAAGCTAGTTTTGTATTAAGTGAAAATATTACACAAGATATGTGGCACAAATATTTATTTATCACTGTAATGTCAGGAGTGACCACATTAATGCGTGCGCCAATAGGACCAATTCGTGAAAGTGAAGGTGGACGTGAATTTATCCGAAATGTATTTGAGGAATCCATGCAAATCATGAGGGCATTTGGGGCTCCAGTTAAGGATAATATTGTTGAGGAACATATGAAAACAATTGATAAAATTTCTTATGATATGAAGTCCTCTATGCAGCGGGATATGGAAAAAGGTTCGTTCATTGAAGGGAAACATTTGCAAGGATACTTGTTGGAACTAGCAAAGCAACTTCATATAGATACTCCATTATTGGAAGTAGTATATCAAAACTTAAAAGTATATCAAGAAATGTTTTTAAATAAAGAATTGGTATAGTTTATTTGTAGTAGTGAAATGAAAGAAGTATAGAGAAAGCATTATTGCTTTTTCTATACTTCTTTCTATTTTTACTTGTTTACAATCGTTTTCATAATATGTGTGGAAACGATATCAGAATATAGCAAAAACAATACTTCTCACGTATTGTTTCTTTTTTTTGTCAAAAATCCTCTGTCCCATTCAAAAAAATATACAAATGAAAGAAACTTTTACAATGGAAACAATTCCGTAGATGTAAGGATGCTTCGGATATGCAGCATTTTCTTTCTATAGGAACGAACTAATACTGATACCTTATACTGATTCTTCAGCAAGCAAAACCTTTAGGCTTTTGCCTAACCTCCATTCATCTCCCACCTACTCATTGGACAATGTCCTATCCATTCCTTGAGGTGGGAGTTTTCTATCGGAAAATAATAAAAACAGCATTTGGTGAAATTGGATGTTTGCTCTTAATACATAGATAAATAAGTGAGTTCTAAAAATGGTGTTTATTGAAATATAAATATGATGGAAAGGAGAGGAGAGCATGACTATAATTACTTTTTTAGGTTTGTTTTGGGGCTGGATTATATTAATTGTATCCGGAATTCTTTTTATACGGCCATCCGTGTTACGCGAATTGAAAAGGCTAGTTGTGGAAGATAGAGGTTCTGGAATTATGTATGGATTTTTATCAATTTTCTTAGGCGTAAGCACAGTTATTTTGCATAATGCATGGGAGTTCAATTGGCAAGGCTTTGTAACACTTATAGGGTGGTTATCACTTTTAAAAGGAATCTATATTATTGCATATCCTGAACCATCAAAAAAGACAAATTTTGAAGTACGTGTACTATCTACTCGTATAGTACTTGCAGTTATTTCTGCTTTAGCCATTTGGATGCTTGTTGTAATTTATACGCAATAGATTTATCGGTGTTTAAGAATAAAAAAGTCTGTTTTAAGTTACATTATGTAAAAACAGACTTTTTTAATGTTGTAACTTAGTTCAAATCAATTATCGATTCCTTTTATTTTCTTGTGTAATATCTCGTTCTTTTTCCATATTACCGTATAGATGGTTGATTTCTTTTCTAACTTCATCTAAAAAAGAATCTGATAAGATTGGTTTCTTTTTCTTTGACATATGAGCCTCCTAAATGGATGTAATATTATTAATTATGATTATTTATTCTGGAATCATACATAATCATCATAATTTTTTTAGCTTTTTAAAATTTGAGTTATTTTATGAAAATTTTTATTTACTTTTTAAAAATAAAGGAGTAATATAATCCACAGTTTCAATTTTCTAAATCGCTGAAACCGCATGGTGCGGGGGACCCGTTTTAATGAATTAGTGCATAATTCAATGGGGTGAATCCTTGAAAAAAGGTAGGGCTACTCAAAGGCCCGAATCCGACAGCTAACCTCGTAAGCGTTATATTGAGAAGGAAGGTGGAGCTTGTGCGACAAAAAAAATAATGTCTACAAGTCTATTTCGTTATGGCTTGTAGACATTTTTTGTTTTCTGAAGAAATAGTTTATCCGCTGTAATTAGCAGAAAAGTTCGTACAAAATTATTGGAGAGTGGACAGCAGTGGTTTCATCTATTAAAAGATTTTTAATTGGAAGACCGTTAAAATCAACTGAGTTAGGGGAGCAAAAGCTCAATAAAACGAAGGCGCTAGCAATTTTGTCTTCTGACGCATTGTCATCAGTTGCATATGGTCCAGAACAAATATTAATTGCTTTAGCAGGACTTGGAGCAATAGCTTATTGGTATTCCATTCCGATAGCTGTAGGGGTATTAGTATTATTGACAGCTCTTATTTTATCTTATCGTCAAATTATTTTTGCTTACCCTCATGGTGGGGGCGCATATGTTGTATCAAAAGAAAACTTAGGGATGAATCCAGGCTTAATAGCTGGTGGATCTTTATTAGTCGATTATATTTTAACTGTTGCAGTAAGTGTATCTGCAGGTACAGATGCGCTCACATCTGCTTTTCCTAGCTTACATGCACATAATGTAATCATTGCGATTATATTTGTCATATTGATTACCATCTTAAATTTAAGAGGCGTAACGGAATCAGCTTCCGTTTTAGCATATCCGGTTTATTTATTCGTTTTAGCATTATTTATATTAATTGGTGTAGGAATATATAATATTTTAACTGGGCACGTTTCACCTACTTTACATGCGCCAATTGGAACACCAGTTGCGGGAATTAGTTTGTTTTTACTGTTAAGAGCATTTGCTTCAGGAAGCTCTGCTTTAACAGGTGTTGAAGCGATCTCTAATGCAATTCCAAACTTTAAGGATCCTGCACCTAATAATGCAGCAAAAACATTGCTTGCAATGGGTGCATTACTTGCGGTTTTATTTTCAGGAATTGTTTTTTTAGCTTATTATTACGGAATTACTCCAAGTAAAGAAGTAACAGTTGTTTCACAAATTGCTGAACAAACATTTGGACGTAATTTCATGTACTATTTCATACAAGGTACAACAGCTTTAATATTGATTCTTGCTGCTAACACTGGTTATTCTGCATTTCCATTATTAGCGGTTAACCTTGCGAAAGATAAATTCATACCAAGAATGTTTACGATTAGAGGAGACCGTCTAGGTTATTCAAACGGTATTATTATACTTGGAATTTCTTCAATTATTTTAATTGTAGCTTTCCAAGGGAGAACAGAACATTTAATTCCGCTATATGCGGTAGGGGTATTTATTCCGTTTACACTTTCTCAAACTGGAATGGTATTAAAATGGCTTCGTGAAAAACCTGAAGGATGGGCTTTAAGATTAACGGTTAATTTAATTGGTGCAGTCATTAGTTTTATCGTAATGAGCATGTTCTTTTTAACTAAATTTGCACAAGTTTGGTCGATCCTTATTTTCTTACCTGCTATTATCTTCTTGTTCCATCGCATTAAGAAACATTATGATGCAGTGGGTGATCAATTAAGTTTAAAAACTTGTGAACGGATTGTTCCGATAGAGGGGAATGTAATTGTCGTTCCTGTAGCTGGTATGACTCATGTAGTAGAAAACTCATTGAACTATGCTAAAGCTCTTTCAGCAGATCAAGTTATCGCTGTATATGTTGCTTTTGACAGAGAAGAGGAAAAGAAATTTGAAGAGAAATGGGAGAAGTGGCAACCTGAAGTAAGGCTTGTTACATTACATTCTCATTATAGAAGTATTATTCAGCCGCTAACAAAGTTTATTGATACAGTGCAATATAAAGCGAGTGAATCAAATTACCGAGTTACGGTCGTTATACCACAGTTTATTCCGAAAAAAGGTTGGCATAACATTCTTCATAATCAGTCTAGTTTACTCATTCGTGCGTATTTACTCTATAAAAGAAATGTTGTTATTACGACAGTACCATATCATTTGAAAAAGTAAGGAAATTTTTTAAGGATAACTTCACAAAAGTGAAGTTATCCTTTTTGTATGTATACTATGCATAATTGCATACGGTTCTAAAAGATATATTAGTATAATTTTATTAATTATGAGTAAGTAGTGTTTTCTGTTGTAGTATATGGATATTTTAATTGAGAAAGTTAAGTGGATTTTATTTTGGAATAAAGACATGAGAGCTTGAAAATAAAGGGAATGAAAATACTTCTTTACGGTAGATGAATAGCTGTGTTTAAATGACCTTACAGTACAAAATTTACTTGAAAACAAAACGAAATTTCATACTTTTATACGTGAATTAGTTTAAAATGAATAATATTTTTATGTAATATATTCACTGTACGAATGTGGAAATTGCAATGGGATAGAAAATTTATACAACCTTATTCATACTAAGCATATATGAAAAGTTATGAAATGTTTTATAACAATAAGTAAGTACTGTAGAAAAAGTTAGGAGAGATGGTTCGTACATGAATCACGGTGAGAATGTTCTCTATTTTAACCATCTCCAATCAATTGCAAGAAAATAGAATAATAAAATGCGATAGTAATAGTTGCTAATACATAGGAGGAGTTAAAGTGAAAAAGACTTTAATTACAGGGTTATTGGTTACAGCAGTATCTACGAGTTGCTTCGTTCCTGTAAGCGCTTACGCTAAGGGGGGGCAAACAGAAGTGAAAGCAGTATATGCGCAAAATGTAATTGCTCCAAATACATTATCTAATTCAATTAGAATGTTAGGATCACAGTCACCGCTTATACAAGCATACGGATTAGTTATTTTACAACAGCCAGATATTAAGGTAAACGCTATGAGTAGTTTGACGAATCATCAAAAATTTGCAAAAGCGAATGTAAGAGAGTGGATTGATGAATATAATCCGAAGCTAATCGACTTAAATCAAGAGATGATGAGATATAGTACTAGATTTAATAGCTATTATAGTAAGCTCTATGAACTAGCAGGAAAAGTAAATGAAGATGAACAGGCAAAAGCAGATTTTACAAGCGCATACGGAAAATTACAATTGCAAGTACAAAGCATCCAAGAGAGTATGGAGCAAGATTTATTAGAGTTAAATCGATTTAAAACGGTATTAGACAAAGATAGTAACAACTTGTCAATTAAAGCTGATGAAGCAATAAAAACATTGCAAGGATCAAATGGGGATATTGTGAAATTAAGAGAAGATATTAAAAGAATTCAAGGGGAAATTCAAGCTGAACTAACTATTATTTTGAATAGACCTCAAGAAATTATTAAAGGTTCTATTAATATCGGTAAACAAGTATTTACAATTACAAATCAAACTGCACAAACGAAAACAATCGATTTTGTATCTATCGGTACTTTAAGTAATGAAATTGTAAATGCTGCAGATAGTCAAACGAGGGAAGCAGCTCTTCGTATTCAACAAAAGCAAAAAGAGCTGTTACCACTTATTCAAAAGTTATCACAAACTGAATCAGAGGCGACTCAAATTACATTCGTTGAAGATCAAGTAAGTAGCTTTACAGAACTAATTGATCGTCAAATTACAACTTTAGAGACGTTATTAACGGATTGGAAAGTTTTAAATAATAATATGATCCAAATTCAAACAAATATTGAAGAAGGCACGTATACAGACAGTAGTTTACTTCAAAAACATTTCAATCAACTCAAAAAAGTAAGTGATGAAATGAATAAGCAAACAAATCAATTTGAAGATTACGTTACAAACGTTGAAGTACATTAAACAGAAAAATAATTAACGATATAGGGAGAGAAGAGAAATGACGAAAAAACCTTATAAAGTAATGGCTCTATCAGCACTTATGGCAGTATTTGCAGCAGGGAACATTATGCCAGCACATACTTATGCAGCTGAAAGTACAGTAAAACAAGCTCCAGTTCATGCTGTAGCAAAAGTTTATAATGACTATGAAGAATACTCATTAGGACCAGAAGGCCTGAAAGATGCAATGGAAAGAACAGGTTCAAACGCTTTAGTAATGGATCTGTACGCTTTAACAATTATTAAACAAGGTAATGTTAACTTTGGTAATGTATCGTCAGTTGATGCAGCTTTAAAAGGAAAAGTGATTCAGCATCAAGATACAGCTAGAGGAAATGCGAAACAATGGTTAGATGTAATGAAGCCACAGCTTATTTCAACGAATCAAAATATCATTAACTACAATACGAAGTTCCAAAACTATTATGATACTTTAGTTGCTGCGGTTGATGCAAAGGATAAAGCAACTCTTACGAAAGGTCTAACTAGATTATCAAGTAGTATTAATGAAAATAAAGCGCAAGTAGATAAGTTAGTAGAAGACTTGAAGAAATTCCGAAATAAAATGACTACAGATACTCAAAATTTCAAGGGAGATGCAAATCAAATTACATCTATCTTAGCTAGTCAAGATGCTGGAATTCCGCTCTTACAAAATCAAATTACAACGTATAATGAAGCAATTAGTAAATATAATGCAATTATTATCGGTTCATCTGTTGCGACAGCTTTAGGCCCAATTGCAATTATCGGTGGTGCGGTTGTAATTGCTACGGGAGCAGGAACTCCGCTAGGAATCGCATTAATTGCAGGTGGAACAGCAGCAGTAGGTGGTGGAACAGCAGGAATCGTATTAGCGAAGAAAGAGCTTGATAATGCACAGGCAGAAATTCAAAAGATAACAGGACAAGTTACAACTGCCCAATTAGAAGTGGCAGGACTAACGAACATTAAAACGCAAACTGAGTATTTAACAAACACAATTGATACTGCAATTACAGCGTTGCAAAACATTTCAAATCAATGGTATACAATGGGATCAAAATACAATTCTTTACTTCAAAATGTAGATTCAATTAGTCCAAACGACCTTGTTTTCATTAAAGAAGATTTAAACATTGCGAAAGATAGCTGGAAGAACATTAAAGACTATGCAGAAAAAATTTATGCTGAAGATATTAAAGTAGTAGATACGAAAAAAGCATAATAGCGGCTAAACTTTTACAACATTATGTATAGATAATTGATTATCATAAAATAGAGAGCTCCTGTTCAGTAGTGAGCAGGAGTTCTTTTACCTCTAACGTTTCATATCCTCATAAAAAGAATAGGTGATAAGTATGCGTAATAATTTCTATAAAAAATGCCTTTTAACGATAATGATTGCTGGAGTGGCAACGAGTAATGCGTTTCCTTTACATCCTTTCGCAGCAGAACAAAACGTAAAGGTGCTACAAGAAAATGCGAAAAATTATTCTCTCGGACCAGCAGGATTCCAAGATGTAATGGCGCAAACGACATCGAGCATATTTGCGATGGATTCATATGCAAAATTAATTCAAAATCAGCAAGAGACTGATTTGAGTAAAATAAGTTCAATTAATAGTGAGTTTAAAGGAAATATGGTTCAGCATCAAAGAGATGCAAAAATTAATGCGGCATATTGGTTAAATAATATGAAGCCTCAAATTATGAAAACGGATCAAAATATTATTAATTACAATAATACTTTTCAAGCGTACTATAATAGCATGCTAGTAGCGATTGATCAAAAAGATAGCGGTAAATTAAAAGCGGATTTAGAAAAGTTGTATGCGGACATTTTAAAGAATCAAAATGAAGTAGATATTTTATTAGGGAATTTAAAAGCATTTCGCGATAGAATGGCGAAAGACACAAACAGTTTTAAAGAAGATACAAACCAATTAACCTCGATTTTGGCGAGTACGAATGCTGGTATTCCAGCATTAGAGCAACAAATAAATACATATAACGATTCGATTAAAAAGAGTAATGATATGGTTATCGCTGGTGGTGTACTTTGCGTAGCATTAATAACATGTCTTGCTGGCGGACCGATGATTGCGATTGCGAAAAAAGATATCGCAAATGCAGAAAGAGAAATAGCCAATTTAAAAGATAGAATTTCTGGAGCGCAAGCGGAAGTCGCAATTTTGACAGATGTAAAAAATAAAACAACAAATATGACAGAAACAATTGATGCAGCAATTACAGCATTGCAAAACATATCGAATCAATGGTATACAGTAGGTGCAAAATATAATAATTTACTACAAAACGTAAAAGGAATGAGTCCAGAAGAATTTACGTTTATAAAAGAAGATTTAAATACAGCGAAAGATAGTTGGAAGGATGTAAAAGATTATACAGAAAAATTACATGAAGGCGTGGCGAAGTAAACAGTGGACTAGTTCTGCTGTTTATTTTTTTATCTTGTTTCATATCTAGTAATTGATAGAAAAATAGGCATACTAAAGAAGCTTATTAAAATGTAATTTGGTTTTGTTTCACAATTTTATAATCAATTTAAGGTAGGAAATTTGATGTTTTTCTCAGATGATTGGCATTATTAATCTCTTATATCAAAGTTGATATTATTTATATAATAAAGAAGGAACCTATCATACTTCCTGATAGGTTCCTTCTTTAAATGCAAAAACTTCAAGTGTGTCAGGTTATGCTTCAAATCGTTTCCGTTTCCATAAAGATCTTATAAAGTTAAATTTCTTATTTTATTTTAGCTGGATGCTGATAAGATACTAGCATCCAAATTTTTTATGATTCAAATTAGGATAAATATCTACTGTCGTTTAATAGGCAATGCAGAATAGCCAAAAGCTAAATCCAGCAAAGCACTTGCTTCTTGACGCAGTAACAGGTCTTTCGGACGGAACATAAAGGATCCGTCAGCATTAATGGAAGTATCAGGGTCTAGAATTCCTTGGGAGGCAAGTGCCTGAATCGATTGGACTGCCCAGTCATCTGCGGCATCCAGTAATTTAACTTTAATAGCTTTGTCAGGTTGAATCGTTTTCAAGTCTTGAATTTGCTTTACGTTTTGAATCATGTTTGCTGCGAACTGTCGGGTAATCGGAGTAGCACGGTTATACTCTGGAATTCCATTCATAATTTTTTCCCTTGCCTCTTTTGATTCGTCTGGAAAACCGTTCCATCCATGAGCAAGTAACAACGTATCCGCAAACTCTCCTTGTGTCATGGTTTCCATCGGATTGAATAGATTACCTGTTTTAGCACCCATAATATTTAGGGCATGAAGATTATCAATGTGACTTCTATAGTTACTCTTTTGTGGAACGTCATCAAAAGGTGGTTTGTTGTTAATTCTCTGGGCATCTGCTACAAAATCAAGGCTTTTAGGAGAATCGTAGTGAAAATATGTGATTTCTCCAGCTGAATTCTTTTTGAAAGCAACTTTGTTGCCTTCCGAATCTTCAAATAACAACGGATGAATCATTTTGAGAACTTGTTTTCCAGTTATTCCACCCTCCATGACTAAATTCCCATTTTCATAAGTAAAATGAGTGCGAATTGCAGCGAAACGCGTATTTTGGAATAAGCCCAAGTATTTATGAGCTTCTTTTTCCTCTAACGGGAGATAACTTGTTTTTACTTCATTCTTCTTAGCAGGGAAATAGTGATCCATGAGAGCTTCATATACGTCTATACTCATCATTGAATCATTATTATAAGACATGAAGAATGCTGTTTTTTGTTCAGGCACTAAAATCATCAGTGATTGATGTCCAGGCATACTTCCCCCTTTCATTACAACGTGTTGACCGTTAGCAAATTTATTAAAAGGCGTTTCAAATCCAATTGTCGCAACAGGGCTGGTCTTATCATCAAAAACTTGATAGGCATGCATCATATCTATGCTTTTTTTACTTATAATTTCTTTGTCTTTAAACTTTCCTTTCTGTAGTTGCATAATCATGTATTTTGACATGTCTTCTGCAGTAGATAAAATGCCTCCTTGTGGTGTATCCCTTAAACCGCTCCCACTTGTTGGGATCGGTTCGCCAGTGGGACCATAATGTGTAGCCATTCTTTCTAGAAGTTCAGGCGTAAAGCTCATACTTGTAGATTTCATATCTAATGGTTTGAAAATATTATTTTCCATATATTTGGAGAAAGGGCTGTTAGTAACATTCTCTACTGCAAACCCTGCGAGCGCAAATGAGACGTTGTCATACGTATAAACTTCACCCGGTGGTCGTACCACAGTTGGCATATGTTTAGAGAAAAATTCTTTCATTGGTATACTATCATTAATATATTCAGGTCCGGTTATATTTGTGAGATCGGGAAAATCTACCCCGCTGGTATAAGTGAGCATATCAAACAAGGTAAGGGGTTTTCCTGTTTTATTAGGTATTTGTAATCCACCAAGGTATTTTTGTACGTCTTGATCAAGTTTCAGCTTTCCTTTATCGACTTGCTGCATCACAGCCAAAGCAGTAAAAGTTTTCGAGACGGAACCAATTTGAAAGACCGTGTCCTTAGTGACGGGGATTTTCTTTTCTTTATCGGCATATCCATACCCTTTATTGACAACGACTTTTCCATCATGAACGACGACAAAACTAGAACCGTTCACATTGTACTTCTTCATTTTTTCTTCAAATAACGGATCAGCAAAAGATTCTATTTCTTTTTTATTATTAGGTCCTTTCGTCATTTGGATATTAGTCGTGGATGCCGATGGTTTTGATTTTCCTGCTTCTAACGATTGTTGGGAACACGCAGAAATCATGGTTGAAGAAGAAAGAAGAATTGCAACGATCCCCAATTTGTTAATTGCTTGTTTCATTTTTGTACGCTCCTTTATTTGGTTGGAATTTTTTTGTTAGCGCAACGAGTTAGCGGCTCGTTAGCGTATGAAAAGAGTGTAGCAAGCGGCGAGTCATAGTCGATAGTGAACTTTTGTCATATTTATAAAGAACAACAAAAATTGAGTGGGATACGGCTGTATTAATAGTTATGTCATAGAAACCATGACATTTTGACACTACCGTATGTGACAGAAAAATACTTAGAATCAAAAAGTAGCTTTTAACGCATTAACAATGAAAGAGGAGGAGAGATTTTAATGACGAAAGCATCAGTTCAAAAAACTTTGCAAGATTTTTATTTCTTGTTATTTACCTTTGTATCCGGATTCTTTTACTTTTGTTTCTATCTGGTCAGCATTACATTTGCATTAGTAATGACGATTATCTTTTTGGGTATTCCCTTGTTGGCTTGGGTGCTACAAACAACTCACACGTTTGTTCAGTATGAACGTATTCAGACAAAGGTTTATACAGATATATCAATATGGTTATTCGAACCAAGAAAAAAAGAGGAGGGAGATAAATGGATTAAAGCGAGAGATACAATCCTTAATAATAGCAACTGGAGAGCTATTTTTTGGCTCATGCAGAAAATTTTTATCGGAATAATAAGTCTTATATGTGCTGTTTTACTGTATGTAATGCCGCTAGTATGTATCGTTACACCCTTACTTTTTCGATATTTTAATATATACTTATTGGGCATTGCTGTGAATTCATGGGAGACAGCAATTTTTGTCATGATTGTTGGTTTCATTCTCATCTGGATACATAATCTTATTGGAAACGGCTTAGTTCGAATTATTGGAATGTACACGCGTTCCATGTTTAAAGCTATAAAGGAGTGATAATTTGTTTAATACTTTGAAAATATGGTTTTGGTATGATTGGGCCTTACTTTGTATACGTTTTATTATTTGGCTATCATTGATATCGATGACTATCCAACAACAAGATTATTTGACAGTACCACTTGGGATCATTATTCTTTGGGAAATAGTTTCATTTTCAGTACCTTGGATTTGTTTAATGTTTAGTTATCGCTATTATTTGTTTACTGAAATAATATTATTTGGCGGAGTGTGTTTCTATTTAACTTTATTATTTCCGTCAGCATATCTTGCTTTTTTAATGCCAACTTTTATGATTGCGGCAAATAGTGCTCATAAATCTTACCGTTGGTCGGGTCCTATCACAATTATTTTATTCCCATTGCTCATTGCGATATTTTCCAAAGTAACAGATTTATGGGGAATCATCCTACAAATCAGTTTAGCTTTTGCTATGGGCTCTTTCTTTCGTTTACTGGCTACTAATTACCGTCAAAGTGAAACTATTCGGAACCAGAAACATGTATTGGAACAATACGTATCCCAAGTTGAGCGGATTACATTACTCGAGGAACGTGATAGGCTCTCAAAAGACTTACACGATACGATGGGGCATTCCTATACCTCAATTATTATGGGGATGGAAACATTACGTATGGAATTAAAGTCTAAAGAAGGAGAGCAACAGCTCGATTTGTTATTACAATTGGCCCGTAACAGTATGGAGGAAGTAAGACTGTATTTACATCAATTGGATTTATCACAAGAATCGCTTCCCTTAGCTGTCACATTACAACAATTGACAGAGGAATTTAAGAAACATGCAAAAGTAAATGTACGTACTCGAATAATAGGGGAAGAGTATATGGCCTCCAAACAATCAAAAATGACACTATATCGGAGCTTGCAGGAATCACTAACAAATGCTGTTCGCCATGGGCATTCCACAGAAATCATTGTGTCACTTCACTTTGAACCACAACAGATAAGATTGGATGTACAGGATAATGGCTGTGGGGTAGAAGAGTGGAAGGATGGCTTTGGATTAACTGCAATGAAAGAGCGTATGAGTCAGTCACAAGGAAGAGTCATTGTTTATTCCAAAAAGGGGGAAGGGACGTTAATTTCATGTGTTTTACCGAAACAAGTACAACTGTCTAATGAACAAATCCGCATGTGTATTGTCGATGATCATTCATTTATTCGAGAAAGTCTTCATACAATTTTGGATGGACAGGAGGATTTACAAGTAGTGGGAATGGCTGAAGATGGAGAACGGGCTATGGAATTGTGTGAAAGACTAAAACCAGATGTAGTATTAATGGATTTAGAGATGCCTAATTTGGATGGAATTCATGCGACTAAAATGATTAAGGAAAAATGGCCGGACATTCGTGTACTCATTCTGTCAACCTTTCAGAATACAGAAAGGGCAAAAGAAATCATACGAAATGGTGCGGATGGATATTTATTGAAGTCCATAGATTCGCGTGAACTAGCTGAATCAATTCGTCTAGTCTATCGAGGAGGCACGATGATTAATCATGACTTGTTCCATAGAATGTGGGAAGAAAATGAAGAGACAGGATCATTTGAATCACGATCAGATGGAAAAGAGTATGGATTAACGAAACGAGAATTAGAGATTTTGGAACTATTATCACAAGGAAGCCGTTATAAAACAATAGCTTCGAAACTTTACTTGTCAAATGGAACGGTAAGAAATTATGCCTCCAATCTCTATGAGAAGCTAGGAGTTAAAAATCGAGAAGAAGCCGTACAAAAGGCAAAAGATACAGGATTACTTTCTTGACACTCTCACTTGAACTAGTTAGCTGAAGTCAATGGGAAACTTACAGATAATGCAGGGCATCACTACCCAATACTACATTTGAAACTACAATGAAAAATAAAGAGTTGGAAACCCCCTGCTTTTTTGTGAATATAGTCTAATATAATTTAGTTGTTTAAAATGGGTATTCGGATTTTTATATCGAAAAGGTAAAACACTATGGAATAAGATGTCGATGACTATAAAAATTGTAGACTATAACCGAAATCGGGAAAAGGTAGATGAATATTTTATTAAGACCTATCTTCACAGAGGACTGGTAAATAGTTTTCATATTCGCTAGTACATCGGTCCTAAATCTGAAAGTAAAATAGATATTTTGGTCAATAACATCTGTGATTTAGATGTTATTGACCCCATTTCGAAAATATCTATTACGTTTCCATGAGTGGTTTTGGAATTGAAAGAGTTACTTCCGTAAAGTCGGGGATAATAGCACTCACTAAATTCAAGTTCTCTATAAAGAGAAGAATTTAGAAACTAAAGAAATTAGTGTGAGGGTACTTTATTGTAGTCAAATTAAAATATGTCGTTTTGAGTTGAAGTAAAATGTGTAATATAATTCTAAAATTAAAATTATATTAGAATGATGCAAAAGATAATCTAAAACTGAAGTATACAAGTAGGTCTGCGCAACCAGCCTTAAGATGGCCATCCTATTGCTGGATTTCATAATCCGATACGGAGTTCAATTGGATTCAATATGAGAAAGATAACAGGTTAATATATTTCTAATCATTTAAAGGGAAGGGTATGTGATTGAGGTGAATAATACATATAATGAAAAGACGCATACATCGATTAAACAATTATTAAAAAAGTTTTCATCAAAAGCTCCTGGCTTTGCATATATTGCTAGTTTCGATAGCGGAATAACTTATAAAGGTGCAGTTGGCTTAGCTTCTATAGAGGGGGATCTACCAATAAATACCAAAAACATTTTTAATGTTGCTTCAGTTTCTAAACAATTTACAGCATTTTCTATATTGCTCTTAGAACAAGAGGGGAAATTAAGTTTAGATGATTCAATTGTAAAGTTTGTTCCGTCTATAGGAGCATATGCTGAACCTATAACATTGAGACAACTAATTCATCACACTGGCGGAATAGTTGATTATATGGAATTGGCTGAAGCAGCAAATATTAAATATACTGATACATTAACTGTGGAAGAATCGCTAGAACACCTTAAAAATCATCAAATTGCAAGGTTCCCAGTTGGAACAAAATTTGAGTATAGCAATACAGGATATTTTTTATTATCACAAGTGATAGAGAAAGTAAGTGGCAAGTCTCTACGTCAGTTTAAAAAGGAGCGTATTTTTGACCCTTTAAATATGAGGGCCACAACAATTGTGGATTACTACCCAACTACTATATCAATTGCTAGCGGATATTCGAAGAATGAACAAGGGACATATAAAATCTATGAAAGCCCTTGGGAACATACAGGGGATGGGGCAGTTCATACAACAGTTGAAGACCTGGTAAAATGGGGAGAGAATTTAACAACAGGTACCGTTGGTGGAAAAGACCTTGTTAAAAGAATGAGCGAAATAGGTCCGAAAATTTCTCCAACTGGAGAAATGATTATTGACAATGAAGATTATGCTTTTGGATTGAGAGTTGCAGAAGGTTTTAACTGTCGATACTTGGAACATTCAGGAGGTTGGGCAGGTTATCGTTCACACTTCATGCGATTTCCAGAAAAATATTTGTCTGTTGCGGTACTAAGTAACTATGATGAATTTGACTCTAAAAAATATGCTAATGAAATAGTAGCAATTGTTTTAGAAAAGTAAAAAAATAGAGCGTAGAATACAGTATTTGGATTTGGTTTATCCCACGTTGTTTTATATTGTTTAAAAGAATTCACCTTAAACTTTCTCAAAATCCAATCAAAAAAACGGAAATAACCTTAGAATTAGATTGGTATTTTTAATATTCGGAATAATCACTACGATTGTTGCGGTAATATTACAAATCGAGTATCCCTGCATTCTCATTTTTATTTAATAAGAATGCAGGGATATAATAAATACAAAATTTGCGTTTTGGGGGGAATAGCTTTTCTTAGCTTGATGTGGTATCGCCACATGCCTATCAAGCTAAGGTTAGGTCTTTCATGAACTTCCTTCGGTGTTGCCTACATGCTTGATAACTTGTTTATCTTTTTTTGAAAATAATACCTATCTAATTTTATTTGGCATGCTCATTTTTAAGGAGAAAAAGTGTTTTAAGGGTTTTTTAGTTTATTTAAACGAAAGTTCACTTTGTTTTCATTCTAAGCTGATGGGAATGGGATCACCATCAAAATGCGAATTTCGCACGCTAAGGAATTTCTATGTTAAAAAACTTGATTTTACCGTACAGTAAGGAAGTTCCATAAATGATATCTAATGTTTGTTATTGAACGGCTTTGTTATCGTTACTACAGAAAAAGCAAAAAAGAATGAATTAAATATAAATTGATTTACATGCTTCAGGAGCATCTGTATTGAGTTTATGAAGCTACACAATAAAGTTTCATTGTATATACTAAGTTGAGTAGAAGTTTAGGTGGATAAAATTCGGTAGTCGAAATTTCTTGCATAAAGCTGTATAATGCTTGTAACGAAAGGAAAATACAGGAAAGGGTTTGTAATAAGTTACTATGGAAAAAGATAAACAACAATTAAGCGTTGAAGTTGCACGATTATATTATCAATCAGATTATAGTCAGCAAGAAATTGCTAATAAATTAAATATCTCAAGACCGACAATCTCTAGATTATTAAAGTACGCGAAAGAAAAAGGATTTGTTCAAATTAGTATAGCGGATCCATTTGCTGATTTAGATAACGTTGGGAACTTACTTAAAGAAAAGTACAACTTGTTAGAGGCGCATGTTGTATTTTCTCCAGTGCCAGAATATGCAACGATTACTGAGTATATTAGTAAATATGCAGCTGAGTATATGGAAAAGACAGTGAAAAACGGTGATATCGTCGGTGTAAGCTGGGGAATGACGATGTATGAAATCGCTAGGAAAATCGTACCGCAACATGTGAAAGGTGTAGAAGTTGTCCAGTTAAAAGGTGGTATTAGTCATTCGAGTGTAAATACATATGCGAATGAGACCATTGCTTTATTTGCAGAGGCTTTTCAAACGACACCAAGAAATTTACCGCTCCCAGTTATATTTGATAATGCGGTGACAAAAGAGTTAGTAGAGCAGGATCGACATATTCATCACATTATTGAAATGGGGAAACAAGCAAATATTGCAATTTTCACTGTTGGAACAGTGCGTGATGAAGCGTTATTATTCCGATTAGGATATTTAGATAAGGATGAAACGAACATTCTGAAACAACAAGCTGTCGGTGACATTTGTTCACGTTTCTTTGATGGAGACGGAAATATTAGTAGCGAAGAAATTAATAAGCGTACAATTGGAATTGAGTTAGAGGAACTTAAATTAAAGAAACGTTCTATTTTAGTTGCAGGTGGTAATAGAAAAGTAAAAGCAATTGATGGTGCGTTACGTGGCGGGTATGCAAATGTATTAATTATTGATCAGCATACGGCGAAGGAATTGTTACATTATCAAAAAGGTTAGAAATAAAAGGCTTTCTCAAAATATTAATTTTGAGAAAGCCTTTTATTTTAGTTGTGTATGAATGAAGGTGTTCCTGCTTGGGAAAAAATTTCTTTTTTAAAAAATAATTATGGATATTGAGATACATACTACCATTATTCACATAAAAGTTTTGATTTCATATATGAATTGTTTCTTAGTTAGAATGTGCTTCATGTACTAAAAGAAAATACCTTTCGAAAAAGAATGAACAAAATTTCAAAAGTATATTTACATTTGTTCAACTAAGAGTTAGAATGAAGTTGTTAAAAGATATGAGGAGTGAAGATAATGAACATTGCAAAATTAATTGATCATACAATTTTAAAATCAAATTCTACTAAAGAAGATGTTATGAAAGTAATCGAAGAGGCAAAGCAATACAAATTTGCTTCAGTTTGTATTAATCCAACATGGGTAAAACTAGCTGCTGAAGAATTAGCTGGACATGATGTAGACGTTTGTACTGTAATCGGTTTCCCATTAGGAGCAAGCACTACTGAAACAAAAGCATTCGAAACAAAAGATGCTATCGCAAAAGGTGCAACTGAAGTTGATATGGTAATCAATGTAGGCGCTTTAAAAGATGGCGACAATGAGTTCGTTGAAAAAGATATTTATGAAGTAGTACAAGCAGCAAAAGGAAAAGCTCTTGTAAAAGTAATTATTGAAACTTGCCTTCTAACAGACGAAGAAAAAGTTCGTGCTTGTGAATTATCAGTAAAAGCTGGTGCTGATTTCGTAAAAACTTCAACTGGATTCTCAACTGGCGGAGCAACTGCTGAAGATATCGCGTTAATGCGTAAAACAGTAGGACCAAACGTTGGTGTAAAAGCATCTGGTGGAGTTCGTACACGTGAAGATGCAGATAAAATGGTAGCTGCTGGAGCTTCTCGCGTTGGAGCAAGTGCTAGTGTTGCAATCGTATTAAATGATGCAAAAGGTGCTACAGATAACTACTAATCAATAATGAAGTCAAGAGCAATAGATACACGTTTAAAATAAAGTGTATCTATTGCTTTAACAATTGAAAAAGATGTAAGCGGATACGAATGGGAGGAGACGGCTTATGAAATACTTAATCGGTGTTTTTGGCCTCGTATTGATTTTAGGTATCGCTTGGCTTGCTAGTAATAATAGAAAGAAAGTCAAATATCGTCCAATCATAACGATGGTTATATTACAATTCATTTTGGGGTTTTTATTATTAAATACAAGTGTAGGGAATATATTAATTAGCGGAATAGCAGATGGTTTTGGTGAATTGTTAAAATATGCCGCTGATGGTGTGAATTTCGTATTTGGTGGATTAGTAAATCAAAAAGAGTTTTCATTCTTTTTAAGTGTATTAATGCCAATCGTATTTATTTCAGCTTTAATAGGTATTTTGCAACATATTAAAGTATTACCTATTATTGTGAAATCTATCGGTTTAGCATTAAGTAAAGTAAATGGAATGGGGAAACTAGAATCATATAACGCAGTAGCTTCTGCGATTTTAGGACAATCTGAAGTGTTTATTTCAGTTAAGAAACAACTAGGATTATTACCAGAGAAAAGAATGTATACATTATGTGCATCTGCAATGTCTACTGTTTCTATGTCTATCGTTGGATCATATATGGTGTTATTAAAACCGCAATATGTTGTAACCGCTTTAGTGCTTAACTTATTCGGTGGCTTCATCATAGCTTCTATTATTAACCCGTATGAAGTTACAGAAGAAGAGGATATGTTAGAAGTACAAGAAGAAGAGAAAAAGACCTTCTTTGAAGTATTAGGGGAATATATTATAGATGGATTTAAAGTTGCGATTACAGTAGCAGCTATGTTAATCGGTTTCGTTGCTCTTATCGCCTTTATTAATGCAGTATTTAAAGGTGTAATCGGTATCTCATTCCAAGAAATTCTTGGCTATGTATTTGCACCATTTGCATTCATTATGGGTGTTCCATGGCATGAAGCAGTTAACGCAGGTAATATTATGGCGACAAAACTTGTATCAAATGAATTTGTTGCGATGACAGATTTAGCACAAGGAAACTTTAATTTCTCAGATAGAACGACAGCGATTATATCTGTCTTCTTAGTTTCATTTGCAAACTTCTCTTCAATTGGAATTATTGCTGGGGCAGTTAAGAGCTTAAATGAAAAACAAGGGAATGTAGTCGCAAGATTTGGTTTGAAATTACTTTTCGGTGCAACGTTAGTAAGTTTCTTATCAGCAACAATCGTTGGCTTATTATTTTAACAGATTCATATAATATAAAAAGGAATGGTGATTACAATGAGAATGGTAGATATTATTGCGAAAAAACGTGATGGAAAAGAATTAACGACTGAAGAAATTAACTTCTTTATTAACGGATATACAGATGGAAGTATTCCTGATTATCAAGCGAGTGCACTTGCAATGGCAATCTTCTTTAAAGATATGACAGATCGTGAACGTGCAGACTTAACGATGGCAATGGTTGAATCTGGAGAAACAATCGACTTATCAGCAATTGAGGGCATTAAAGTAGATAAACATTCAACTGGCGGTGTTGGTGATACAACAACATTAGTATTAGGACCATTAGTTGCTGCTTTAGATGTACCAGTAGCAAAAATGTCTGGTCGTGGCTTAGGACATACGGGCGGGACAATTGATAAATTAGAAGCAGTGGAAGGATTCCACGTTGAAATTACGAAAGAACAGTTCATTGATATTGTAAACCGTGATAAAGTGGCTGTTATCGGACAAACAGGAAACTTAACACCTGCAGATAAAAAGATTTATGCATTGCGTGACGTAACAGGAACAGTAAACTCAATTCCTTTAATCGCAAGTTCAATTATGAGTAAAAAAATTGCAGCTGGTGCTGATGCAATCGTACTTGATGTAAAAACAGGTGCTGGAGCATTTATGAAAACCGAAGAAGATGCAAAAGAATTAGCTCATGCAATGGTACGTATCGGAAATAATGTTGGACGTCAAACGATGGCAGTAATTTCAGATATGTCACAACCTCTTGGTTTTGCAATTGGTAACGCTCTAGAAGTGAAGGAAGCAATTGATACTTTAAAAGGCGAAGGTCCAGAAGATTTAACAGAATTAGTACTTGTATTAGGTAGCCAAATGGTTGTACTTGCGAAAAAAGCAAATACATTAGAAGAAGCTCGTGAAATGTTAATTGAAGTTATGAAAAACGGAAAAGCAACTGAGAAGTTTAAAGAGTTCTTAAGCAATCAAGGCGGAGACAGCTCGATTGTAGACAATCCAGAAAAAATGCCACAGGCGAAGTATGTAATTGATGTACCTGCAAAAACTTCAGGTGTTATTTCAAACATTGTTGCAGATGAAATCGGTATCGCAGCTATGTTACTTGGTGCAGGTCGTGCGACAAAAGAAGATGAAATCGATTTAGCAGTAGGCTTAATGTTACGTAAAAAAGTTGGCGATGCAGTAAAAGAAGGCGAGCCGTTCGTAACGATTTATGCAAATCGCGAAAATGTAGAAGATGTAAAAGCAAAAATTTATGAGAACATTTCTATCGCTGAAACAGCAGTGGCTCCTAAATTAGTTCATACAGTTATTACTGACTAATCAATATTACATTTATTTTGAGGAGGAAATAATATGGATAAGAAAAAATATATTGAAGAAGCAAATAAGATGTTATCGAAAGCGTATATTCCGTATTCTAAATTTCCTGTTGGTGCAGCATTAGTTACGAAAGAAGGTAAAATCTATACTGGTTGTAATATAGAAAACGCTTCTTACGGTTTATGTAACTGTGCAGAAAGAACAGCAATATTTAAAGCAGTATCAGAAGGTGAGCGCGACTTTAGTTACTTAGTCATTACAGGCGAAACGGACGGACCTATTTCACCATGTGGTGCTTGTAGACAAGTGATTGCTGAATTTTGTAATCCGAAAATGCCAGTTTTACTAACGAATGTAAAAGGCGATGAAAAAGAAGTGACTGTGGAACAGTTACTGCCTGGCGCCTTCTCAATTGAAGATTTAAAATAAGGTGAAAAGCTCTTCCGCAACTCATAGTTGTGGAAGGGCTTTTTTATGTATAAAAATTGCAATGTAATCTTCTGTTCATATTCCGTTCATAAACTTTGCGTAAAATGATTGCAGTGAATAAAGAAAATGACAATATGAATTGTCGTTCTACAGCAGGAGGAATATAATGAAGAAATTATATAATGCAGCATTCATTTACTTAATTATTGGTTTATTATCAGGTGTATTTGCAAGAGAGTATACAAAAGCACAAGGAATTAAAGGATCCACTATGTTGCAATTAGTGCATACACACGTATTAGTGCTCGGCTTCGTATTCTTTTTGGTCGCTTTGGCTCTATTTAAAGTATTTAATGTCCGTGAAACAAAAAGTTTTCGTCTATGGTTTGTTATGTATAACATAGGATTAATTTTTACAATCGCTACAATGGTATTTAGAGGTATTTTACAAGTAAATGGAACAGACTTTAACGGTTTAAGTCATATGGCTGGATTAGCTCATGTCATTATAAGTGTCGGGCTTGTTTGGTTTATGATTTTGCTCAAAAAGTCTTTTAAATAGATAGGAGTGGAGAATATGAGTGTAGCACTTTTATCAAGTATCGTAGCAGTTTGTATGGCCGTTGGAGTAATGTTTCTTCGATTTAAGTCAGCGAAAAAACCGGTATCGAAAAAGAAAATTATATTACCGCCAATCTTTATGAGTACTGGCGCATCGATGTACTTCTTACCAGAGTTTCGGTTAACATCGTTAGAAATAGTAGAGGCAATTATTGTCGGGCTTATTTTCTCTATATTTCTTATTAAAACAACTAAGTTTGAAATAAGAGGCGAACATATATATATGAAACCGTCAAAAGCGTTCATATTTATTTTAGTTGGTTTATTAGCTGTACGGGTAGCATTAAAATCATATTTAAGTCAGTCGATTGATTTAACCCAATTAAGTGGAATGTTTTTCTTACTCGCTTTTGCGATGATTGTATCGTGGAGAATTGCGATGTATCGCTCGTTTACTAAATTAGAAAAGACAATAAAAAGAGCTGAAATTTCTAAATAGGAATTCCGGCTCTTTTTATGTTTTATACGATTGTTTTTTTAGCCTTGATTTCATTTGCTTAATTTCAAACGAATTTGAGCATCTTGTAATGCAACTGGTGTAACGTTAATACCAGTTGAATCGACAATTTTTGTATTTAATAAAATGGAATCTAAACTTCCACGAAATACTTTCATATAGTTTATTCTTAACATTTGTTGCTCTTGTTTTTCATCAACAGTTAATCCAGATGTTCTTTCTTTTTTTGATAATTCGTTAATACGGAATAAAATGTTTTGCATTTTGTTCACCTCTTATTTTAATTTAAATTAGTTACTTACTAATTTATAGTTATTTTAACTTTTTTATTTGACTATGTCAAGAAGTGTAAAAAAGTAGACACCCGTATTAAAGTAAGCGGGTGTCTACAAGGTAGATATAAGATTTAGCTTAATTCATGTAAGTGATTAACAAGTTCTGTTGTTTTAGAAAAGAATGGTGAATGATCAGCTTCCAAAGTAATTATTTTTGTGCAAGAAGTTTCTGTATGCATTCGGCGCTGAAAATCAATCGGAATCGCTCTATCTAGAGTTGTTTCGATATAAATACGATTTACAGTTCCAAAGTTCTCTTCTGATATTTTTAGCTCTTGTTGGAACGGTCCTAGTGGTTGAGGACGCATTTGATTAAAAGATGCTCCTTTAATAGAACCGTCTTCTGTAGCATTTAAAAATGTTTGTTCAATCAACTCTGGTATAAGTTCTGCAGTCAAGTCATTCTCATTTATAGAGAATTGTGGTCCGGTTTCTCCATTTAATTTACTACCAAGACTTTCACCGTTTTGTGGTAAGAATGCGCAAAGATAAACTAATTTATCGATTTTATTTGGTATATATTCAGCTGTTTGTGTAATAACAATGCCACCCATACTATGTCCAACGAGAATAACATTTTCATTTTGTTGATGTATCGCATCTGTTACTGCATCAACATAGGAATCTAACGTGATATTTTGTGAGGGAGTTACATCTTTCCCGCTTCCAGGTAAGTCTAGTGTAATAACTGTATGTCCGAAAGCCTCTAGCTGAGGTTTCACTAATTCCCATGCCCATTCACCTTGCCATGCTCCATGCACTAAAACGTAAGTACTCATTTAATCAACACTCCTCTAATGTTTATATGCTTTATTTTTTGTAAAATTGATGATGTATACTTAGTGTATAGGAAGTGGTTTGATAAATATAATGAAGGTTATTTATAGATGATATAAATATCTTTTATATAAGGAGAACAGAATGAACGTTTTTGATTTTAAAGTTTTTAAAAATGTGGCTCGGTTGAACAGCATTAGTTTAGCAGCTAAGGAATTACATATGACGCAACCAGCAATAACCCATATTATAAACAAATTAGAGAAACGATATGCTTTAACTTTATTTGATCGCTCTAGACAAGGAACAATGTTAACTGAAAATGGAAAAGAATTTTTAGTTTGTGTAGATCGACTTCTAATGGAGTATGAAAATCTTGAAGAAACAGCTTTACAATTGAAAAATAAAAGTTTGTATAAGATTGTATTAGCTACGTATCCTTCCGTTACTGTATATTGTTTGGCGGAGTGTATCCAATTAGGTAATATTAATCAAAGTCAGTACGTGCTTGCAGTTAGAGAGGGAAGCTATCAAGAAGTTTTAGATTGGCTGTCTGCTGGAAGTGCTGATTTTTCTATTTCTATAAAAGAAAATCTAATACCAGGATTTCACTATGAAGTTATTGGTGAAGATCCTTATGTTATAGTTTCTTCAAAGACTATTCCACCTAACCTTACTAGTAAAGAGTTGAAAAATTATCCTTTTATTATGCCACTTTCTGGTTGTAAAGAAGTACTTGAACCATATTTGATGAAAAATGAAATAACAGTTAATAAAGTGATGGAGTCAGAGTCAATTAGCTCGGCATTAGCACTTACTTTACAAGTTAACGGTATAACAATCGTTCCGTTATCAGGACTTCATAAACAAATCATTCATGACTTTATCGTGCAACCGATAGAAATTAAAATCTCGCGACAACTCATTATGCAGTGGTCGCCTAAAAAAGAGAAAGATCCATTGTTTCTCGCATTTGTTACGAATTTGTTAGCGCAATTACAACAAAAGAAAAATGAATAAAATGATACAAAAGGTAAGCTCATTTCACTGAAGCTTACCTTTTGTATGTATTACCAATATAGAGCGGTATCATAAAGTCCGATTAAAATGAGAAGTACACCAGCTATACGCTGAATATTTTTTCCTATTTTTCGGCTCTTTTTAAGTAGTGTCCCATTTAAGCCTAGGTAGGAGATGATGGACATTAATACAACGATAGGTAGACCAGTTCCTATAGAGAAAAAGGTAGGATAAAAATACCCGTAATTAGATGTTAAAGAGAGTGGTATTAATGTTCCGAAAAATAGCACAAACATAGTAGGGCAGAAAGCTAACGAAAAGAAGAACCTAAGCAAAAATGAGCTGACTTCATTTTGTTTTCGTATAAATGTGATAGGGAAGAGGGTAGAGAAGAAATTTCTTCCTATTATCATGCCTGATAATATTAGCCCCATTAAAATTAATAAAGGTCCGATTAGTTTGCGTAATCATGGGAAATACAAAGTTAATGTTTGCTGAATTTCTTTTCCTAACACCCATACTAATAGTCCAAGCGCTAATGTTTCCTGTTAATTGGCAAGAAGCAAGGGTACCTACTATGCCTAATAAAAACGCAAATAAAAGAGGAATTGATTTCGTAGCATTCGCGACATCCATTAAAGGAGACATGAGTTGATAACTCCACTCGCTAATTGTTGAAAACACGTTATATTCACCTTTCTAATTAAATTGTAATGTGCCATTTTTAGTAATCTGTTTCCACGTTTTACCGTCATCTGTGGAAAGGAACACATTTGTTTTCATTGTAGCAAATACCATTTTAGATGAATTTTGAGGGTTTTGTGATATATACATAATTTTATCTTTAGGATCTAAAGATGGAGCTTGTATGTTTGTCTCTTCATTTGTAGCGATAGATTGCTTCGTTATCATTTGTTTGTTTTCTTTATTAATAGAGGCATAAACAACATCTTCATTACTTAATGTAACTGCGGTTGATTCAAGTGATTTAGAAAATAATTCAAACGTATTCCCGTAATCTGTAGATAAATAAACGCCGTCTTTAGCACTTACTGCGACTACACTAGATTGATCCGGATGCACTGAAAAGGAGTGGATTGTACTTGAAAGCCCCTGTAACTTACTATTTTTCCATTCTTGTCCGCTGTTCGTACTGAAATAAAAACCTTGTTGTAATTTAGAATTTGGACGCTCGTTATATAAATAAATTGCTTCCGTATTATATCCGACAGCAAGGTTATGAAAATCAGATTCTCCATAAAAGGCTAGCTTTTCAAGGGTATTTCCGCCATCAGAACTTTTCATTAACCCTAAAGGATTTTTTAAATTTGCACCTGGTTCAGGATGACCGCTGGCAACAAATCCATTCTTTGTTGCTTGAAATCCCATATAATCATGTAGCTCATTCGTAGTTTCAAACCATTTGCCATTTTGATAAACTTTTATACCACTGTGAGTTGCGATAGAAACCCCAGGCATATTTCCTGCATAACCAATTCCATGAATGTGTTCGATTTTTCCAGATGTAATTTCTTTATAGAAGTTTTGCGGAATCGTATTTGCTGTTTCTTTATTTTTTGGCTGAGATTGAACTGTTTCTTTTTTTGTTGGTTGTGTTTCTACATTATTAGAGCATCCTGTAATTATAAATAATGAAGTAATGGCTAGTCCTACGTAATGTTTCACGTTTGTAGGCTCCTTTCCTATATGTATGAGATTTTAAGTATATGGAATAAATGTCAAGAAATTGTGGAGTGGTATGCATAATCTCAAGTGGAATAGTAATGAAGATTTTATCCCGCATATATGCGTGGTAAGAAACCCGGTAATGAAAGTTTTATTTTCAAAATGAACACTATTAATTGACGAAAAATTATAACAATAATAGAATGAATTGTATTGGATAATTAGTTTGAAAAACATACATAGAACGCAAGGGGGATTATTATGAAGTCAACATTTTTTTCTCAAAATAGAGAACGATTAGCGAAAACATTACATGATGAATCTATTACTATTTTATTTGCTGGACAGGCGCCACATATGTCAGCCGATGCACATTATAAATTTGTACCGAATCGAAATTTTTACTACTTAACGGGAATCGATGAGCCAAATGTTATTTTCATGTTAAAAAAGTTTGGTAATAGTGTAGAAGAGACTCTTTTCATTGAAAAATCAGATCCAGTGCTTGAAAAGTGGGTTGGAAAAACAGTTTCTAAAGAAGAAGCAGAGAAATTATCAGGTATAAAGAAAGTTGTGTATTTAGATAGCTTTGAAAAGACGATGACGAATACGCTTTTCGTAGAAAATGTGAAACATGTGAATTTAGACTTGGAACTTCGTGAGTGGAACGGTACTGAGACGAAAACGTTAGCGTTTGCTAAACATGTAAGAGAACAATATCCACACATTACAATCGGTAATGTATACCCGGACATTTGTGAATTACGAGTGTTTAAAACAGAGGAAGAAATTGAAATCATTAAAGAAGCGATTGCTGTTACTAAAGAGGGTATTTATAACGTGCTGAAGCATGCAAAAGCAGATATGATGGAATATGAGTTAGAAGCTCATTTTGATTTCACATTGAAATCATCTGGAATTAAACATCATGCGTTCAATACAATTTTGGCAAGTGGGAAAAATGCTACCGTCCTTCATTATGAAGACAATGATGCACAAATTCAAAATGGCGATTTAGTACTGCTTGATTTAGGTGCTCAAAAAGACTATTACAACGCTGATATTAGTTACACATTCCCAGCTAGCGGAACATTCTCTAGTCGCCAAAAGCAAATGTATAATATCGTGTTAAAAGCATTGAAAGAAACAACGGAGCTTATTAAGCCAGGTTTGAAATTCGCTGCATTAAATGAGCATACAAAAAAAGTACTAGCAGAAGAGTGTAAAGCAATTGGTTTAATTCAAGAAGACGAGGAACTATCTAAATATTATTATCATGGTGTGAGCCACTTCCTTGGTTTAGATACGCATGATGTAGGTACATACAAAGATAGAGTATTAGAAGAAGGTATGGTCATTACGATAGAACCGGGTCTTTACATCGAGGAAGAATCAATTGGTATTCGTATTGAAGACGATATTCTTGTAACGAAAGACGGGTATGAAAACTTGTCAAAAGATATCATTAGAGAAGTTGAGGAAATCGAAGAGTTTATGAGCGAAAATAATGAACATATAAAGGGAAATCAGGTTGTAGTTAAATAATAAGAAAAAAGGTAAGCACTAATTTATTTGAACTTTACCTCGAATCGTGGATACTTAAAAAAGTCCATGATTCGGGATAGAGTTCTATGCTACCTTGGAAATACTAATCTTTAATCACTAGTCCCAATAAAGTTGCGAACTGAACAGCTTGATATGTTGATACTTTACATCCTCTTAAATCGTTCACTGAAACTGTAAGTGTATCAAAATTAGAAGAACTAATATCTATCCCCTTCAGTGATGTTTGATCAAAATTAGCTTCGTCAAGGCTACATAATTGGAATTCAACTTTTTTTAGTTTACAATCAAAAAAATCTGCATTATTTAATGAAGTTGCATTAAATATAATTTTTTCTAGCTTAGAATTTCCAAATGCCGCTAAATTTAAAATTGAATTCTCAAATTTAACATTTCCTAAGCTAGATTCTGTAAAGTTAACTCCAATTAATTTACTATTTTTAAATTCAACTCTGTGAACAGAAGAATTGCTTAAATTAACATTTGATAAATCGCAGTTTTCAAAACATACATCTGTGATATCAATATTGCTAAACTCTGTATTAGTGAATTTACAATTCTTTATTACTGCATTATATAAGCGCACTTTATCTACAGATTCATTTTCGAAAGTGGAGTCTATAATTTCACACATTTCTAATGTTGGATCTTCTTCATAAAAAATATCTTGAAAATTCCTTGAAGATAACTCTGGTGAAATTTTTGGTCTATCAATTTTCATAGTATATCAATCCTCTTCTTTTTGATATATGAGTGTAATTCAGGTTTAGTGTCTTTCTAGAAAGAACATTAGTTCTTATTATACACAAACCTACCTTTTTTTGTGAAGAGCATTTATGATAAAAAACAAAGACCAAAAACATCCTGTATGCTTCAAACATGCAGGATGTTTTTGGTAGCTCATATTATCAACTAGATTAATATAGGTAGTAACAAATGTATGATGTTACTGTACAAAAAAGCTCAACCCATACATATAAATTTTTAGCCCCCCTCAGTTATCTTTCTTCGATTGCTGCAGACAAATTAATAGTAAAAAACCGATTATCCCTTAGTGTACGTTATCAAGACCTAAATCCACAAAAAACCTAAAATATCAAGCTCCTAACATATTATATATGACTAATATGTTAGGAGCTTTTATTTTTGTTAATGAGTTTTGAAACTGAATGTGAATAGTATTTTTCTCTATTTGGGTACTTTCCTTGTTTCTTTGTAGGTTTAAATTAAAGCTCGATCAAAAACATGTATTAGAAACATATAATTTTTCTTATTTAATTAACAGCGGATAGGTGTCTGCAAATAAATTATATCAATCAGAAGTTGTCTACAAAGAAATATGTGATTCTAAAATTGTTGCGGAACTAGCCGTTGCATACCGAAAGACGAATATAAAACCAGAGTTACAAGAGTTTTTGAAAATAGCGAAAGGCAAGGCGATGAACACATTTACAAAGTGACGAGAAAAATGACAAAACTGTAAGAATGCACGAATGTATGTAAGAAAGTTCGATGTTTTCCTTTTTCTTTTTTTATTATAGTGAAAAAGAAGAAAGAAGAAAGAAGAAAGAAGAAAGAAGAAAGAAGAAAGAAGAAAGAAGAAAGAAGAAAGAAGAAAGAAGAAAGAAGAAAGAAGAAAGAAGAAAGAGATGTCATACTCATGCTGATACCTATTTTTATGAAAGTAAAAATAGCGTGGGAGGGGAAGGAAGATGACGTTTTCTCAGCCCGCGTTTAAAAACGTTAGTCGAAATATACGCACGTATGCCTCTTATTTTTTAAGTGAAAACGTCATGTTAGAGGAAGAGACAGTACATTCACATAGTTAAGAAGTAGTTAAGTCCCATTTAAACCTTTTTTCCCATAATAAAATTATAAGCGTACAAGAAGGTTGTTATTTTTAGATGAGTACAATAATCAAAACTATTCATGTAATGAAGGTATATGGAAATCAGTTAAACACCTTACTATAAAGGAGGGATTTGAAAATGTCTTTTTCTCAATTCAATATTGATATTTTTCGAGCAATTAATGATTTAGGTAAACAATATTCATTCCTAAACTCAGCCATGGTATTTTTTGCAGAATATATAGTATATATTTTTGGTTTAATTATTATAGCTTATTGGTTTAACAGGTCCAGAAAAAGTAGGATGATGGTTATTCAAGCGATGGTTGCTTTTGTGATTGCTGAGGTGATTGGAAAAATAGCAGGGAAATTTCATTTGAATTATCAACCTTTTGCAGTATTGCCTGATGTTAATAAACTTGTCGACCATGCTGTAGATAATTCATTTCCTAGTGACCATACGATTCTCTTTTTTTCGATTTGTTTTTCGTTTTGGCTTGTTCGTAAAAAGACTGGATGGTTATGGCTTATACTTGCATTTTGTGTAGCGATCTCTCGTATTTGGGTAGGGGTTCATTATCCTTTTGATATTGCGATAGGGGCTTTAATAGGATGTGTTTCAGCGTTATTTTCGTATTGGTTAGTACCGAAATTTTCTTTTATCAAGCAATTGCTTACTCTATATGAAAGAGTAGAGAAACATGTTTTACCATCCAAAAACAAATTAAAGGGATTTTGAGTATACAAGTATAAAAGTTAGCGTGAAAGATACAGATGCTGATGACCTATATATGGAATGTATTCATGTTGCAGCTATTGCTGAACAAATTAAAGAGCAACAACGAATGAAGAAGGCCTCTTAATTGTGTATGTTTGTGGATGTGATAAGCGCCCCAGGTTTTAGGCAGTGTTGCGGTTCTCTTTCGTTGCAAAGTAAACGTCAAGTAACTCTAAAATATACAATAAAAGTTGATTTTGGAGTTATTTTTTGTTTGCTTCATTTTTTTCGGCACTCTGCAGCTAGATGGTATTACTGACAAGTACAATCGATCAACAATCTTTATGTTGAATGAATCTTAGCGTACGAAATTCGCGTTTTGTTGGCGCTGCCCCATCGCTATCAAGCTAAGGTTATGAAGTCCCCCTAAACAAAAATTTTTATCTCTTTACAATTATTTATGATCATTCAGCTCATTTTTGTCGTTTTGGGGAACAACCAGTTTTTAATTTGATAGCGATGTGGTGCCAAATTTTTAATATAGATTTTCAATTACATTACTGTCCTTTGGTTCAGCTTTACGAAACATATAACTACCTACCTTTTGCATTTAATATATCATGGTAAAGACAAAGATCGATTATGACTATAACTCTATATAGGTTTTTTCCCCACCCGGAATCTTAAATTTATTTACATCATATTCTTTAATTATATATACCTTTATCGCTTCAAGATCTTTACCAAAAGCAAGAATTGGATTTTTTAAGAAATATAGTATTTCTTCCTCGTCATAAATTCGGGCTTTAATTATTTCTTTGTCAGAGTGAAACGATAAATCGATTCCTTTGTAAAAATATTCGTAGTATCCCTCGTCGTCCTGTTCACTCTTATCTTCAAAAGGAACACATTCAATTTGATATATATTCCCATTTACATTTATTGATTTCATACAACATTACTCCCTTTTCAAGAATATCCATCAGAAATTAAATAGTCTCTGTCCATCATACCAAAAATAGGGAATTTACTTTTAGAATTTATAAAAAATATAATTAGGATAAAATTAATATCTTTATATTATTTTTTAAACGACTTTATTGTAAATTAAACAACTTTATTATCTCTTCACAATTGTTTAATGTGTTACTGCAGTAGACGCATTACATTGAAATGTAATGAAGAATAATACCATTTGAGAATATAAAAGAAGATCAATCTAGAAAAACTATCTAGTTTGATCTTCTTTTATTGGATTTTTAATTAATGCATTTTTACTCTTAAACCAAAATATTTCAAGTTTGGATTATTCTTTAAGTCCTCAAATTTTGGCCTGATTTTAAAATCAAATTCATTAGTTATATTCTTCAATGAATAAAGGTTTGTTCCATCTACGCTTGTATGAGGAGCAATATATCCTCTTTGATCCCAGTTTCCTTTGAAATCTGATGGCATTGTACGTGAAGGAAAGATTTTAATTTACTATGATGAAATATGTAATCAAGGTAAAATCTAAGAAGGAGGTTTAAATACTATAAAAAATGTTTTGTAGAATGAATGTAAGGGAGGAGAACTAACTTGGAAATCACAACAGAAAGATTAATAATTAGACCTTTTAAGAGTACTGATTTACAGGATGTATTTGTTATTTATAACAATGATGATACATGTAAGTTCCTACTACATAATAAGTGGACTCATGAAGATATGCAAAAAAGATTTAATAAGAAGCTAGCAAACAATGTACTCACTAAAGAATCAATATTAAGTTTGGCAGTTATATACAAGACTAAAGTAGTTGGTGATCTATCCGTATGGTACACAGATATGAAAGACACTGTTGAGATTGGTTATAGTTTTTCAAATGAAGTAGCTGGGAGAGGTTTGGCAACAGAAGCAGTAAGTAGTTTGGTATTTAAATTATTTAATGAATTTAATGTACATCGTATACAAGCTAATCTTGATGCACGTAATACAGCTTCACAAAAATTGTGTGAACGAATAGGCATGAGAAAGGAAGCCCATTTCATACAAGATTTTTGGAATAAAAATGAATGGACAGATAGTATTGTATATGGAATGTTACCCTCCGATTTGTAGTAATAGACTTAGTGATTTTATTATGCTAACGGGTGCGTTAGTTGAATAACAAAGGGCATAACATATTATATATGACTAATATGTTATGCCCTTTAAATTATTTACTTTTTTTAATTACAGTACAAATTTGTTTTAAATCGACAATAAAACCACAAAAAGACACGTGAAATTGCTGATTAACAACACCTTTCAAAAGAATCGTTATAACAAAAACATACATTATTGTTACAATATAATTACCCATTAAAATAAAGAGAAAACAAAATATATATTTAGGAGGAGAAATACTTTGGAAATAGATCAAATAAAAAATGTCCTAAGAAAAAGAGCAACTATCTTTCAAACAGGTGGAAAAAGACCCGATTTATCTATAAATGAAAGTTGGATTGGAAAGATTCCCTATTCATTACCAAATGAAATTTACCCAATCGACCGCTATCAAGACAAAATGTATGCAATCATGATGCTTAATTTAACTCAAATACCTTTTGTTCCAGAAGCGGTAAAAGATATGAAAGCCATCGCAGTATTTCTTTCTCCAAACTTTGCTAAAGATTTGTCCAACTTATCAGGAAATTTTTGTATTAGAGAATATGATACTTTAGAGGAACTAGTACCGAATGAAATGTCACTTACGTTTCCAAAACTAAAACCTTTTCCTTTAATACCAAAATTAGTAACTGATGAGTTTCCACAATGGGATACGGAAGATTTCCCCAATAACATGCAAGATAGAATTGTTGAACTTGAAAATACTATTGAGATTGACTACTATGAGGATATTTTTGAAGAAAATCATTACATACACAAATTAGGAGGCTATGCTTGCTTTGCACAATCAGGTATCCAATGGCCCGCGGATTATGAATTTGTTTTTCAAATAACAGACGATCCAAAAGCACATTTAAAGATTATTCATGGTGGCGGAATTTACTTTGCTAAAAATAGTAAAACAAATGATTGGATCGCACATTGTGACTTCTTGTAGGAATAGAATATAAAGTGACGTCTTCTCATGTCAAATCTTGTTTAGCGTATATTTTCGTTAAAATGTTGGCGGTACGCATATAACTACACGCTTTAATGGATTAAAAGGAAAAAGAGGATTTACAGTGAGAAAATATGCCAAATTACAGGTGTGAGTCAGGTCGCCCTGTATCGTAGATTAAAAGAACTTGAATAAAGTTCTTTTTTAATTTGTAATTAAATCCCGGAGTGGCCCCCTCGTACCCAGAATCGTTTCCGTACCCCCATAAGCCAGTTTTTTTTAGTGTTCCTTAATCAACTAATGCACTCTTTAGTTCAATAAAAAAGTCTAATCAAAATGGATTAGTTACTTTTTAAATAGACATATAATTTTATAAAAAGTTTAATCATAACACGTTTAGAATTATTTAATTGAAAAGATAAAGCATCGCATCTATTTTATAAACGTCGCAACTTTATTCAAAACTTCGTGTCTTTTTTTGCACTTTCGGGCACAGAGGTTCCTACAGCACTATTATAAAAGCGATTTCGAATGTAAGGAATTTGTAAGGAATAGGTAAGGGAAAAGAGATTTTCATTGTATATGATAAAAATATAAAGTGGCGCGAAGGGGGAAACAGGTACGACTTATATATGAAAAACAAACCAGTAACAAGAGTGTTTTAAAGAAAAGAAGTAATTTCTAGAGTTAACATACATGTGGAAAAAGAGGGAGAAGGCATTTTATATTGAGTTTTGTTTATAATAGCTTTTTAACCTGTTAGTGGGGATCGTAAATTAGATTATTAATCGCCTTGAAAATTTCTATTTCCGTATAGTACTAGGCATGCTGTATTAAAAATTTTAATTGTGAAGGGAGAATTAATAAATATGAGCACGAAAAAAAGAATAGGGAGTAAGTTATTACTTGCCATTGCAATTTGTGCAATAGCTATTCCTTCAGTTTCATATGCGGAGGAAGTAATTTCACCTAAAAATTTCGAGGATTATTCAAACTTGTTTGAGGGACGGAATAAGGACATATTGAAAACAAGTTTATATCCAAATACATATAATAATTCGTTCAGCCACCAATTTAAATCGAAATTAAAGGAAACAAACACAAATATAAAAAAAATAGACAATATTAACGATGAAAATCCTGTTATATCTAGTACTCTTTCATTTATCCATTCTATGCATACTGAAGATTATAAATTTGCATTTGATTTAACTTCTCGATCATTACAGAAAATAATATCTGAAAAATGGCTGAAGAACTATTGGGAGGAACTTCCTACGCAGTTACAAGCAGGTTCTTTTATAGAAATTGGAGAGGTTACACAAAAAGAGATAAATTCTGTTCATACAAATGTAGAGATTAAATTAGTTTTCGAACAAATTACTGTACCTTTACTAATAAAACTAGATCCATCTGGAAAAATAGATGATTTTCAACTCAATATGCCGTTTAGTCCTGTTGCAGATCGGCCATCATATAGTAACCCTGAATCATTTGTTGATAAAGAAGTAGTAGTTGGAAGTGGTGCATTTCCATTACCAGGAACATTATCTGTTCCAAAGGGGAAGGGTCCTTTTCCAGCGGTTGTTCTTGTTCATGGAGCTGGAGCAGCCGATCAGGATTCAGCAACGTATGCTTTGAAACCATTTCGCGATTTAGCTGAAGGTCTTGCCTCGAAAGGAATTGCTGTCCTTCGCTATAATAAACGAACCTATGAACATGGATTGAAAACAGAACTTAGTCCTTTTTATACTGTTGATAAAGAGACAACAGATGATGCTCTTCTTGTGACTCATTTTCTTCAAAATGAACCTATGATAGATAAGAATCAAATTTATATTCTTGGTCATAGTCAAGGTGGAATGATGATTTCGAGGATAATTGAAAAAAATCAAAATCATAATATTGCTGGAGCAATTGTGATGGGAGGAGCGGCCCGGGCATTTACAGACAATGTTTTAGATCAACTTGAGTACCGTCTTTCTATTGGAGAAATGAAACCAGAAGAATATAAATTTTACAAATCGCAATTTGAATTATTAAAGGATCCTAATTTCTCTAGTCAGAATCCTCCAAAGGATTTTTCTTTAGGACCACCAGTATATTGGGATTCTATCCGTAAAATTAAAGCAGCAGAAATGTCAAAAGAACAAAAAACACCGCTTCTTATTCTTCAAGGAGAAAGAGACTATCATGTTCCATCAAAAATTGAAATTCCTTTTTGGAAAGAACAATTAAAAGAGCGAGATAATATTGATTATCGACTATATCCAAAGTTAAATCACTTCTTTACAGAAGGAGATGGAGAATTAAGTCAATCGGATGAATATTATAGTCCTGCTAATATCCCTGAGTATGTTATAAATGATATTGCTACTTGGGTGCAAGGAAGATTGAAATAAAATTAGCATCCTTCTTTGTGCCTCCACCATGTTTCAAATGCGCCAATTACTCTTCCCCAAGAAGAAACGAGAATTAAGCGAATATAAAGCGATTTATATCATAAAAGAGTACTTTCTACTTATTTATCATTCTTTACAAAAAGAAGCCAAAGAATTAACAAAGATATTATTTCGTCTCTTCAATCTCTTACATAAAAACAGACAAAGATCTCAATAGGTATGAGAAGTATTGTTTGGCTTCGATATAGTAATAATAAAGATGTTTAATTTTGATATAGAATATAATAGCCTTACTACATATTGAATGTAGTAAGGCTATTTAAAGATTTAAAAACAGGGTGAACCTATTCAAAATTACCTACCAAAAATGATGAAAAAATAGATTCATAGTTTTATTCCTTACTGCATCTTGTAACTACAGCTTAGCTAGATCTAAAGAAATAACAAACCGTTTTCTCATTCGATAATTCCAATTTCTAGAGCTTTCTGGGCAGCTTCTTCCTTGTTACGCACTCCTAACTTTGTGTAAGCCGAGGAAGCATAGTTTCTGACCGTACCATTCGATAAATATAGCCTTGAAGCTATCGTATTGTATCGAAGTCCTTTTGCTACTAGCTGCAATATTTCTATCTCTCTGGCTGTTAGTTCATAAGCAGTTGCTTTTGATTGTGGTGTCTCGTTTTGCTCATCAAACTGCTCAAATATTTTGTGAGATATACCCTGATCAATCAGCGTCCCACCGCTATGAATAAGTCGGATCGTATTAGCTAGCTCTAACGTTTCAATGGATTTAAGTAAAAAACCATCTGCACCGTTACGAAGCGAGTCCAACGCCTGTTTCGTATCATGAAACGTTGTAAAAATCAATACGCGGATATGTGGCCATTGTTGCTTAATTTTTTTTGTCGCTTCGACTCCATCCATTTGCTGCATATCTAAATCCATGAGTACAACGTGAGGTTGAAGGCGCCCACACAAGTCGATGGCTTGATCGCCATCTTCAGCCAAACCGACTACATTTAAATCTTCATATCTGTCGAGTAGTGTACTTAAACTTTCCCGAACAAATGGCTGATCGTCGACAATTAACAAACGAATAAGTCTATCTTTTATTTCAGTTTGTCGCGGTATGGTACATGTAACAAGCATTCCTTCCTCTGGCTTTGTATATACAGACAATTGACCTTGCAAATTCATTGCTCGCTCTTTCATCGTATTCATACCGAAGCCTTCCTGCCATTCTACATTTCCCTTTCCATTATCTTGCACTTCTAGCCTCGTATATTGTTGTTCAAACTGCAATGAAACTATAATTTCAGTCCCCTGACCATGACGTACCGCATTCGTAAGGGACTCTTGTAAGCAACGAATGAATGCTATCTTCGCTTGTCGAGACAGTTGATATTCCTCTCCGAATGTTCGGAAGCTTACATCCACCTGAGCGTGCTCCTGAAATTCAGCTCCAAGATTTTGTAGAGATTGAATCAAGGAAGACGATTGACACTGAGGGTCCATTTGATGTAGGTAACCTCTCACGTCCTCGATGCTTTTACGTCCCATTTCAAGCAGGGAATCTAGCCTCTGTACACCCATTTCGGTAGCAAGATCGGTCCGCAACGTTTCCATCCCCATAATAATGGAAGTATAGGCGTGCCCAACTGTATCATGAAGCTCACTAGAGAGCCTGTTTCGTTCCTCGGCCAGTGTAATGCGTTCGATCTGAGACATATATTGCTCAAGTACTGCGTTTTGTTTACGAATTGCTTCATTTTGTTTATGATTGATGATTAATAAATGAAAAGCGAATCCCATTACATAAGCGAATCCGTAGTAGGTGACCATAATCCAATAACTATTACTTGGCGAAACCGCATAGAAAATTCCAGTTATTACAAAAATTGTTGTTGGAGCTGTCCAATAATAGGACAAATGCTTACTATTTGCTGCGATAAGAAACACCGATATAAGAAAAATATTGTAAGCTTCTGGAAATAAAGAGGTTAAATATATACATAGTCCACCATATAGCAATATTTCTGTGAATAAGTAATATTTGTAATTGAACAGTAAGGCTACCCATGGAATAGAGAAGGCAATAATTTCCCAAAGAATAATAATCCAAAGTGGTAATGTTAAACCATCCTGAAAATTTAATGTTGCTAGGATGGTAGACACACTAACAAGTAGACGGATTCCTAACATAATCCAATCATACCAAAACCAATATTTAACCATATCAAACAATTCATTTACCCCCTAAGTAGCCTTCTTTCTCATTTCCTATATTATAGAATAACCTTTCTTGCATTGTTATATTTTTAAGTTTAAACTGCCTACTATTCGTAGACTACAAACTTCTATCGATTTAGTTGCTGAATCATAATGCGTGTATAACCTCCAAATTTTTTCGTTAAACCATCTACTATTTTAATACTTATGGCGGTAAACACTATACCCATAGACATTACAAGGAGTGACTTGGGAAAAGTATCTATCTGTATGAAAATAATATTCATATCGATGTACCGATACAATAGTGGTGATAACAGGAACATAAGTGGCATTACATAAAAAATGATTGTACTAATGAGACTGAAAATGCCAATCACAAATTTCTGCATTAACCAAAAGACAGCAGACCAAGTGCGGCGATCCGTAAGTCCTAATTTCACTTGAGCCCAGTCCGATGTATCCGTTGTTACACTTCTATCGTAAGAGTCTGTCGAAATATCAGTATAAATTTTCGTTTGTATGCGCTCGAATTGGATAAAGGGTGTGGTAGTTTGTAGTACGCGTATAACTAATGGAATCCCAACTACCGTAAATGAAAGGGTGAAACTGAATAGCAGAGCTATTAAGTAAAAACAAAAATAAAACAAACCTGTAATGAAAGTTAGTAATAAAAAATAACCATTCTGGATGAATCTTGATCTCATAAAGTGCATCACTCCTATCTATGTAATAACCGAATCATACTGCTTTTTTTGTCAAACTCACCAGTGTAAAAATGTCATATGACATTTTTACACTGGTGATAAAAGGGGGATTAGCCTATTCCTAGTTAAATACAAGATGATTTTATTAATCCTCTACAAAACAATCCCGTTCTTGGATCTGCAAGAAGGGATTGTTTTGTACTCTTATTTAATATGAGATGGACTTGTTTTTCGGATATGAAAAATAATATCGAATTGCTCAAGCAATGAAGTATCAAAGTATAACAAACCGTCCGGGAGGAGTTGTCCCCCTATACTTAGTAATGGCCTTTTTGCTCTAACCCATTTCTCTGCGTGTCCTTTAAGGTGACGGTTATCCAACAAAAACATTTTATATGGTACTTTTCCGAGAGTATAATTGAAACTATTTACATCTTGTGGAATAGTATCCGTTGCAATCTTACCTCCGGTGGAAGGGTTATATTCGCTGTATAAGGTGAAATTCCCCTCCGTAGTTGTACTACCAATTGTGACATAATTATTGTCTAAACGTTCCTTCAAAAACTGCCCCGCAACATCAGGGTATAATTTCTCATCGATAATTCCTTTTGCTATGTGAATATTGTGTGCCCATACCATAGTTTTACCACCAAATGTTTCTTGTGCCCACATTGCATGATCGGCCAAGTATTGCTCGTGTAGCTTTATTACATTTGGGTAGTCATTAGAAAGCAGCATTGTGGTAAATTTCTCTATTGCATTCGCTGTTGCTTTGACCCAGATGTACTCGGATGAACCTACATCTTTGTTTGCCTGTTCCTTCTCATCTTTTAGTAATTGGGCTACTTTCTCAGCGTTTGCCTTGAACTTTTCTTTCATTTCAGGAGCAAGATTCATATATTCCTGTATACTTCCAGTGAAAGAAGAAAGGTCTTTATAGTTTTCTTCTACTTCTGCCCGCAAATCTGGTCGATGCTGCTTTACATAATCAATTACTTTATTAAAGACACTTTGGTCCATTGTTTTTAAGTCAAGTCCGATAAATTGGATTTTCTTTTTATTGGATGGATCAGCATTATAATCTTTCATCCACTCAATCATGGCTATAATTTCATCAGTAGGATATAACAATTTCAAAAATTCCCTAGGGTTTCCTTTTCCTGTTTGTATATATTCATTTAGCTTTAATCCGTTTCCCCAATCTTCTTCCATTCCGAAATTCGTAAAGCCCATCTCAGTAACCAAGTATTTCACAAGGCGAAACTTCATGGTGAAAATTTCAGAACTTCCATGAGTAGTCTCTCCTAATCCTACATATTGTGCGTTCCCAATCATATTCTTAAGTGGTTTTAAATCGTCAAATGATTTTGATGGTTCTATCGTTTTTAATGGATGCGCCTGTGATTGTATTGATTTAACGATATTTTTTTGGATTGATTGAGCTGAATCTTCAACTGCTACCGTTTGTGCTTTTCCTACTTCTCCACCTCCTGCGACTAATATAGCTGTACTAACCATTGCAACCATTCCACAATACCTCTTTTTTTTATTCATTTTTTTCACCTCAATTGAATTATTTTCAAAAGCAAGATTGATTCATGTACTTGCGCGAATCAATTGCCTTAATTCAATTTTTATTTATTCCATATCATATTTTCTAGTTACATATTGTCACAAGATTATTTGACACAGGTCATAGGTTAATCATTACATTTTCTTACTATCGGTTATGACAACTTATGGAGAATAATTACATTATTGAATCGTAAGTAAGACTAGATTATGAATTTAAGAGGGGGAGATTGATTAATCTATATGCAAAAACATCTTCATTCTGTGTTGTATTTCTCGAAATGACAGGAAGTTGATTAGATAAACAAATTAATAAAAGGGGAAGGACGGATTACAATGATATTACATGCAAAATCATTCCACAATAAGGATAAAGTCCAACGTGCTAAAAAAGGACTTCAACTGTTTTTAAGTATCTTGTTCATTACTTCTATTATCTTAAATTTAGTAATAATGATTACTAAAAGCATGCCGCTAATTGTGGTATATATGTTTACTCCTGCAATTTCTTCTATTCTGACTCGTATCATACTGCGAGAAGGGTTTAAAGATGTATCTTTTAGTCTAGGTAACTTAAAGATATGGAAGGGGATTGCTTTGGCCCTGTTAATACCTATGATAATATGTGGAATTACTTATTCGATTGCCTGGTATAGCGGATTTGCGAGTTTTCAGCTCCCGCAAGGTGGTATGCTAGAACCTATCTACAATATACTTGGACTTCAGTATCTACCGACACCATTACGTTTCATTTTTATAGTAGTATTGAGTGGGATTTTTGGAAGCTTGCTTAACTTAATCCCAGTTATGGGAGAAGAGATGGGTTGGCGGGGTTATATGCTCACAAGGCTAGTCGATGCGAAATTTTCACGTCCAATCCTTATTAGTGGATTAATATGGGCAACATGGCATGTCCCAATTGTTATTGCTGGTCTATATGTAGAGGGAACATCTGTCTTTCTCTCTGTACTTGGCATCTATTTTTGTATTGTACCATTCAGTTATATTACAGCTTATTTACGACTTATCACAGGTAGTGTTTGGCCGTCGGTTATCATCCACACCACTTGGAATGCTATTATTCAAGGACCTTTTGCACGTGCAACTACAGGATATCAATTAGAGATTTGGATTGGAGAATCTGGCTTGATAACCGCTCTTATTATTTCGATTACTGCAATAATTGTGAATCGGATAATAAGGTTTACTAAACATGTATAACTTTGAAATAAAAGTATGATATTTTTAAAAATGTAATTTTGTTACTTTTAATAGAGCGTTCACAGCAGGGGATAGATTAGGAGAGTCCTCAACCCATATTTTAAAATCTTGAGTAAATCAAACCGTCTCGCTCCAAACATAATTATGTTTGGAGCGAGACGGTTTCTTATATGAGAACTAATCGTAATATCAAATTACTTCAAGGATATATGGAAAAGAGAAGATATCTCATCTTTTGAAATGTAGTAGATAATTTAGACGCGAATAGATTTAGAATTATTTATAAAATCATGAAATCTAGAAATGCCAATTAGAATGTTACGAAAGACGAATGAAGAGAGGATACTTGGATAATGCAACTCTCCCTATTGTGAAGCAATAAAGAAAAAGCGTATAATATTATAGGTCTCCTATTTGTGAGATAAACCGCGAATGATAAATAAGATTGTTGTTTTATCATCGCTTCTAAACATATAGACAATGAAAGTAACACTGGAATACAGATAGGGAGTTATACAATGAAATTAATCATCGCCGAGAAACCAGATCAAGGTTTGGCTCTTGTTTCACAGTTTAAATATCGCCGGAAAGATGGATATTTAGAAGTAGAAGCAAATGAGTTATTTCCAAATGGAGCGTACTGTACATGGGCAATTGGTCATTTGACGCAGTTATGTAATCCAGAACATTATCATGCAGAGTGGAAAAAATGGTCACTTAATACGTTACCGATGATTCCAGAGCGTTTTCAATTTGAAGTAACAAAGTCAAAGTATAAGCAATTTAATGTAGTGAAACAGCTGTTACATAATCCTCAGGTAACAGAAATTATTCACGCGGGCGATGCTGGTCGTGAAGGGGAATTGATCGTACGAAACATTATTAATCTTTGCAACGTGCAAAAGCCAATGAAGCGTCTTTGGATTTCATCTTTAACGAAGCAAGCTATTTATCAAGGATTTAAAAACTTACTTGATGAATCAGATACGATTAATACGTATTATGAAGCATATACAAGATCTTGCGCCGACTGGGTGGTTGGGATGAGTGCGACACGTTAGATAGTGAAAAGCTATCTTATCCGTATGTGTTATGAAATTAAAACAAATATAGGATAAAGTCTTATTTCGAGGAGTGGAATGATGAGGTAACGCTCTGAAACGCTCCCTTTAATACTCCGACATGCGATTTCCTATGTGCATATGGGAATGGTGTGAAGCTCGGTGAAGTCGAGTGAAATATACCGTAGTATTCAATGAATAACCGAAAGGGCAATAGAGGTATTGTCTGTATATGATAGCTCGGAAGTCGTTAAAAACTTAGTATGGTGAGAATGTGGTAAAACACTGACGAACTGGCGAATGTACGCTCCAACGATCTGGCTTGGAGAAATCTAAGTTAATCATTCTGTGGTTGAGTAAGAATTCATGCTATGAAAAACCATGCAACGTTAAAGGCGTTGGATAGAATGATGGGGTATAGTCAGCACCTAACCTAATGTAATCTTGATAGAAATAAGGCAACGTGGAAAGCTGAGAACGTGGAGAGAGCACACTCAATGAAACGTTATAAGGAAAAGCGTGAATAACGAATAACCTTATTTTATCTCAGTGAGAGTAGTGGCGTGACCGTTGAAGTTCTTGTAATGAGGACAGAGGAATAGCCACAAGTCAATGTTAGAAACAAATCGGAAACCCTAATCATTTTCATAGGTTCGTGTAAGACAACTAGCAACACGTCCGTTAGGAAGTGATTAACTATGAGTAATGTAGTTCAAGAGGAACTGAAAGATAGCAAGTTACGACATGCTGAGTATTATGGTATGACGCCAACGTTGGATTTGCTGTTCAAGAATAGTTCCGAGAATGCGATATTCAAAAATCTAATGCGATATATCATATCTGATGATAACTTGCTACTAGCGTACAGAAATATTAAACGTAATAAAGGAAGTTACACAGCAGGTATTGATAAATTGACAATCAAGGATATTGAAAAATTTAGTACAAATGAATACCTATCTATAATGAAGAAAAGGTTTTCTTGGTACCAACCAAGGCGTGTCAAAAGGGTAGATATTCCTAAACCAAACGGAAAGAAAAGACCACTAGGTATAGCATCCATTTGGGATAGGTTGACACAGCAAAGCATTCTTCAAGTGATAGAACCTATCTGTGAAGCAAAATTTAATACCCATAGCTACGGATTTAGGCCTAATAGGTCAGTGGAACAAGCAATCGTTGATTGCGGTAACAGGATTAACTTTAATCAATGTCGTTATGTGGTTGATGTGGATATCAAAGGCTTCTTTGATGAAGTATGCCACAGCAAACTCATGAAACAACTTTGGACTATTGGTATCAGAGACAAGCAACTACTAGCAATTATCGGGAAAATGCTGAAATCACCTATTGTCATGCCTAACGGCAAAGTGATAGTTCCAACAAAGGGAACACCACAAGGTGCAGTTCTTTCTCCTCTACTAGCAAACATCAATCTAAATGAGTTTGACTGGTGGATATCAAAGCAATGGCAAGGACGTCGCTGTAAAGAAATTATTAACCAATATGCCAAAGGTAAAGGTGAAGTTAAATCAAATCATTATCGCAAACTAAGGTCAAGCACAACACTCAAGGAGTTCTACTATGTCCGGTACGCTGATGACTTTAAAATATTTTATAAGGACAAGGAAACTGCTGAACGCATTTACCATGCAAGTAAACAGTGGCTTGAAGATAGGTTACGTCTACCAATTTCAGTAGAAAAATCCCAAATAACTGATTTGTGGAATGAAAGAAGTACATTCCTAGGTTTTGAGTTGAAGGCTGAAAGGAAAGCTGATAGATATGTTATGCACACTTATGTATCACAAAAAGCAATAAAAAGTATAAGACATCAGCTTAAAACCCAAATACGAGCCATTCAGAAAAGTCCAAACTCAAAAGAAACAGTGGCTGAAATTAGTAGATACAACGCATTGGTATTAGGTATTCATAACTACTATAATATAGCTTCGCATGTAGCAATTGATTTTAGTGGCATCCATTATTCTGTAATGCTAAGCCTTAAAAATCGACTACGTGGATTGAGTAAAACAAGCAATTATAAGACAAAAGACAAAGGTATTATGAAATATATGAAGTCGAAAAATATGAGGTATTTGCTGGACATGCCAATTATCCCTATTGGCTATGTTAAACAACGAAAACCATTAGGCAAGAAAAGTTCGATTAACAAGTACACTCCGCAGGGGCGTGTAGGAATTCATAAAAACCAAAGTCTTGTGTCTGAATATATGCTCCAATGGTTAAGAGAGAATCCTGTCATAAATGAACGTGCTACAGTTGAGTACAATGACAATCGCATTTCAAAATTTGTCGCTCAACATGGAAAATGTGCTATCACAGGCAGAGAACTGGCTTTCAATGAAATTCACTGTCACCATATTATTCCGCATCACGAATCAAAAGATGATAGATATGTAAATTTAGTGGTTATTCATCATGATATACATTGGCTTATCCATACAAATGACCCTAAAAATATAAGAAAGCTCTTAACCCTGTTTGATCTCAACGAGATCCAACTTGAAAAACTTAACAAACTAAGAAAGAAAGTTGGAAACAAAGCTATATAGCAATATTGAATGATATAATCGCATTCTTGAGAACTAATATTATAAAGATTAGGGAAAACAAAGATATGTTTAAATTGATGGAACGCCGTATGCGGTGAAAATCGCACGTACGGTGTGGAGCGGGGGAAAAGTTGGAGAGATTATCAAAAACTTACCTATCGCTATATGCATCGCGTGTCTTTAGTATTTTGCTAAAGAAAAAGGGAATGAATGATGTATTTTCCGCCGGTCGTGTGCAAACACCAACTTTAGCATTGATCGTAAAGCGTGAGAAGGAAATTGAAAACTTTAAATCAGAGCCGTTTTGGGAAGTATTCGCAACCTTTAATATTGAAGGGAAGAAATATGAGGGGAAATGGGAGAAAGATAATGAGTCCCGTTTAAATGATCCTGATTTGGCAAATAAAATTGCAGCGTTTTGTCAAAATAAACCGGCTGTAGTAAAAGAAATGAAAACGGAGCGTAAAGAGTTTCAGCCACCATTTTTATTTAATTTATCCGCACTGCAAGCGACAGCAAACAAAGCCTTTAAATTTTCGCCGAAAAAGACGCTTGATATAACACAAGCACTATATCAAAAAGGGATAGTCTCTTATCCACGTTCGGATTCTAACTATGTTACACAAGGAGAAGCAGCGACGTTCCCTGATATTTTACAGAAGTTAAGTCAGTTTGATGAATATAAAGGTTTATTGCCAGCACCAATTGAATCGGTTATGAACAATAAGCGTTATGTGAATGAAAAGAAAGTTACAGATCACTACGCAATTATACCGACAGAACAAGTTACAAATCCAAGCAAACTATCAGGTGATGAAAAGAAAATTTACGATATGATCGTAAGAAGACTCATTGCGGCGCATTATGAAGTAGCGATCTTTGACTACACAACGATTACAACTCTTGTAGACGAACGTGCTGCGTTCATTTCGAAAGGAAAACAGCAAATACAAGAAGGTTGGCGTAAAGTTATTTTCCAAGACGATAAAGATGACGAAACGATTCTTCCAATTGTAGCTGAAGGTGAACAAGGAAAAGTTGTAAAGGTGAAAGTGAAAGAAGGAAAAACCCAGCCACCGAAGCGTTATACAGAAGGACAACTTATTACGTTAATGAAAACGGCAGGTAAGTATTTGGAGAATGAAGAGCTGGAGAAAGTATTAAAGAAAACAGAAGGTTTAGGTACGGAAGCGACTCGTGCCGGTATCATTACGATGCTGAAAGACCGTAAATATATAGATGTGCAGAAAAACCAAGTGTATGCGACCGATAAGGGAAAAGTATTAATTACAGCAATCGGCGACAAAATACTAGCTTCACCGGAAATGACTGCAAAATGGGAACAACGTCTTGCGGAAATTGGTGAAGGTACCGCTTCACCAGCTACATTTATGGAACAGACGAAAAAGTTATCAGCTAAAATTATTGAAGACGCGGTAGAAATGTCGGAGAAATGGGATTTCACTGGATTACATGTTGAATCGATTGAGCGAAAAGGATCGAAATTTACAACTGGTAAAAAGGTTGGAAGTTGTAAAAAATGTGATGGTGATGTAATTGATAAATCTACGTTTTACGGCTGTTCAAACTACAATACAACACAATGTGACTTTACCATCTCGAAGAAAATATTAAGTAAAACAATTTCGCAAAAGAATATAACAAAGCTCTTAAAAGGTGAGAAGACCGATTTAATTAAAGGCTTTAAAAAGGGCGAGAAGACCTTTGATGCGAAGCTAGAGTGGAAAGATAATAAGATTAATTTTGTGTTTGAGAATTAAGTGGTGTCAACAAATAAAAAAGTTCTTTACTGAATAAAAAAGTACTTTCCCGTGTCAAAGTTTCTGTAACAGGTTAGGTTTGAAAAAAATATTGATAGAAAAGAAAAAGCATGACAATTTTATGTCATGCTTTTTTATTTTATAATTACAGATTTATGTGTACTAATACTAAAAATTATTTAAAATAATTGTTTGAAAAGATGGTATGAAATAGTGTTAAGTAGCAATAAAGTTATTTAATTTACAATAAAGTCTTTTAAGATATAAAAAAGGTGTTTAAAGATCCTTCTTTAACTAAACGGCAGGTTAGTTTTAATACAATGTTTGTTTTATCATTTAACCAAAGTGATAGAAGGTCAAAGAAAAGGCAGTAATAAAGAAATGCCATTCCTAATGTGGACTGGCACTTGGTAAGGTGCAAAATTCATTATTTGATTTCGGCTGAGGAATTTGATTCATCTATTTTCCCTGTACTTTATTATGATTCCTTAGGCAGCCTTCTCTGTTTTAAATACCCATTGTTGGAGAGTTGGTTGATAATACGGTATCATCCACCCTAAAATTTTGCCGATAAAATAGGCGGCAATTAGTGTGCCGATTCCGATTGAGCCTAATGATTGAATGAAAACTATACAGATTGCACCAGCCACACAAATGTTTATTAAATCGCTCAAAATTTTTGCTTTACCGAATTTTAAATTGAATTTTTCACTAATTGCATAAGTTAACGCATCATACGGCATTAATGGCAGTTTCGCTGTTGTATAGCCCATTAAACCGACCGCTATAACAAATAAACTAACAATCAAATATACACTTCGAGCAAGGAGAGTTTCAGGTGCAGGGAAAAGTTGTACAAGGAAGAGTGTTGCATCCATGAAAAAACCAAATAAAAACGAAATAATGAATTGACTCACAAATTCATTTAACTCCATTCGTTTACTTAATATCACTTGAATAATAATGTATAAAACATTTGCAAGCGCCATTGTCACACCAACCGATAAACCAATCGTTAGCGTACTTGCATATGCTAATGATGACACAGGCGATACACCAAATCCTGCTTGAATCGACATGCTAATGCCAATCGACATAAAAAATAACCCGAGCACGTATAAGATGATGCGCTTCAAGGTTCTGTTCCAATGATTCATAGTATCTCTCACTTTCTAGTTAATATTATCAATATAAAGACTATAGCTATAGAATTAAATATAACGTCAAATTCGACATATGAAAAATATATATATGATAAACTAATCATATCAAAAAACATATGACGGAGAGATACAATGGATTTCAGGCAATTATATTACTTTAAAGAAATTGTGAAACAAGGAAGCATTTCTAAAGCAGCAGAAGTGCTCCATATCGCGCAGCCCCCACTTAGCCAATTATTAAAAAAGCTTGAAACTGATCTTGGCACAACTTTAATTCATCGATATCGTCAAAAATGGGAGCTTACAGCAACAGGTGAAATACTATACCAATATGCCAATCAAATGTTAATACAAATTCAAGATGTAAAGCAGCAAATTCAAGAAATTGAACAAGGTATAGGAGGAACAGTAAGTATCGGTGTATCATCTGCATGTTCGAATATGCTCATTGACTATGTTAGTACGTTTAGAACACAATACCCTAATGTTAAAATAAATATAGTAACTGGAAATTCAGAAGAATTATTAAAAAGACTAGAACAAAGAGAAATTGATGTTGCCTTACTTTTACGATTGGGCAATAGTGAACAATATGAGATGAAAATATTAAAAAAACAACCAACCGCTGTGATTATTCCATCAAGTTGGGCAACATCGTTTTCATCACAGCATGTGACGATTGAACAGATTGCCCAGTTCCCATTCATTATGCTAGGAGCAATGGAAGGACTCTCCTTCAATGAAGACCTTTTCAAAGTGTTTGATGAACATCAAGTCAAGCCAAATATCATTATCGAGTGTAAAGATATAAGGATGGTTGTAGCACTTGTTAGTAGAGGACTAGGATTATCCGTTATTCCAAGAATGGATTACACATCATCATTTTTAGAACATACAACGCTTTTTGAATTGAAACAATTTGATTTTCATTTAGAGCCTGTAATAGTAAAATTAAAAGACCAAAGAATTTCCAAAGTAGCATCTCAATTTTGGGAAATGGTTGATTAGGAGATATGAACAAAGCAAAAATAGCCTTCAATCAAGTAATATAGACATCTTACGAAAAATTGAGCCGGGATAAAAAAGTTCTTTACTAATTTGAAAAACGCAGTAATTACACTACTTATTAGTAAAGAACTTTTTTATACAAAGACAAAGTGGTTTCAACAAATAAAAAAAGCTCTTTCGTTCTGTAACAGGTTAGGTTTGAAAAAAATATTGATATAAAATAAAAAGCATGACATAAAATTGTCATGCTTTTTATTTTATAATTACAGACTTTTGTGTAATAGCACTAAAAATTATTTGAAATAATTGTTTGAAAAGATGGTATTAAATAGGACGTTTATATCATCTCTATCATTTCTTTTATATAAAGGAAAAATAAGAGATTAGAAAATGAAAACAAGCAATTAAGAGAGCAACTGAAAGTAGATTAAGCCGATGTTTATAAAAAGTTATAGAGCATTTCTTTGAATGAGGAATGCTTTTTATTTTCGCTTAAAACAAAATATACAATAAAAATATTATCTTAATTAATAAAAATTTATTGTAAAACAATAAAATTTATATTAAAATCAAAATCAGAATAAATAAGTGAGGTGCTTTTTATGGGAAAAGTAACAACGTTGTTTTTAAAAATAGCTGTTATTCTGTTAGGAGTCCCAGTTCTTGCTCTGTGCATCTTTTTGGTGCCTGAGATGGCGAATCTTGCAGCAAAATTGCTTCCACAGTTTGCTATTATAAAATATCTCGTTTTCATCGCTTTTGATGCATCGGCTATACCTTTTTACTTTGCTTTGTATCAGGCCTTCAAACTCTTAGGCTATATTGACAAAAATAAAGCTTTCTCCGATTTATCTGTAAAAGCTTTAAAGAAAGTCAAATACTGTGCCATTACAATCAGTATGTTGCATGTGCTAGTTTGGCCGCTCTTCTATATCTTTGCGGAAGTAGACGACGCACCAGGAGTTATCTTTGTCGGATTAGTTGTTCCTTTTGCTGCGATGGTTATCGCAGTCTTTGCGGCTGTTCTCCAAAAACTTTTACAAGATGCAATTAATATCAAATCAGAAAATGATTTAACGGTCTGAGGTGAATAACAATGGCAATTATAATTAATATTGATGTGATGTTAGCAAAAAGGAAAATGAGCGTAACAGAACTTTCGGAGAAGGTTGGAATAACAATGGCGAACCTTTCTATATTGAAAAATGGAAAGGCAAAAGCGATTCGCTTATCCACTTTAGAGGCAATTTGTAAGGTTTTAGAATGTCAGCCTGGAGACATTTTAGAATATAAAAGTGATGAAGACAGTTAAACATTGTCGAGGAAACTTAATATAACAATTATTAGGGGAGGTATAACTATGGACATTAACAATTTGATTATTGAAAATATTGATAACCCTCATGAGCTGGAGAGAATGTATAGAAAAGACCCGAAAGCTTTTAAAAAGTCATTCTCACACGCATGGGAACAAAATCCGGATTCTCAGGTTCTGGGTATTTGGTATGAAAGATTACATTTCAAGGAGATGGAAAATATAGGGGGAACCTCCTTGTTTCAAAAAGGTTTCTTATTCATGGGCATTTTAGCTATTCTGGCCGGGATAAGCACCAGAATCATTTTCCATTTTGTCGAACAGGAAGCAATTGCTCCAATTAACCTGGCTTTTGGTATAATTCCCTTTATTGCTGCCTATTTTGTTTACAATAATACTCCGAAAAAAAGTATTATTTATTCTCTTGCAGCGTTGTTCCTAATTTCCGGGTTTTATCTTAATTCGCTGCCATTAAATTATAAAGACAGTATTATCCTTGCTTATTTACACTTTCCCATATTCTTATGGATATTGGTAGGGCTTGCATTTACAGGGAATGAATATTCAAAAGGCAGTACAAGATTAGCCTATATTAAATTTAATTTGGAGTATTGTATTCTCTACGCCAGCATGGCAGTTAGCGGAATGGTACTAGCAGCATTAACCATGCAGTTATTTAGGTTTGTTGACTTGAATATAGAAGACTTCTATTTTAGTAATGTTATTTTATTCGGTGCTGCCGCTCTTGCTATTGTGGCTGCATACCTGGTATCAATGAATCTGAAACTGGCTAAGAATATTACACCATATATAGCTAAAATTTTTAGTCCTCTTGTCCTGATCACATTGTTGCTCTATCTAATAACGGTTATATGGGTCGGAAAAAATCCATTCTTGGACCGCAATTTCCTGATAGTCTTCAACGGAATACTCCTTGGTGTATTGGCCGTTACTATATTTTCCATTATCGAGAGCGACTCAGACGAGAAAAAGAACATTTCAGATTATATAAATTTTGCCTTAATTGTTCTTGCACTTATCATTGACAGTGTGGCTTTGTCAGCAATCGTGTTCAGACTTTCTTCTTATGGGATTACGCCAAATAGACTTGCTGCTTTAGGAGTAAACATACTTATCTGGGCAAATCTAATTTGGATTATGCTCGCCTATATGCGTTTTCTACAAAACAAATCCGGTCCTTCAACTATCCAAGATGCAGTTACTAAGTATTTGCCGGTCTACGGACTTTGGGCAGCTTTCGTTATATTTACTTTTCCTATAATGTTTAATTAGAAAGGCTCTTTTAATGTAACGAAAAGTTAATCTTCTATTATATCATTTTTATTAATGAGTAAGATGCGATAATTATTGTTAATTCTATAATTTCTCGATAATAAAAAACGTCCCGCAGTGGGACGTTTTTTATTATGTGTATTGCTGTTTTTTCTTAATAAGCAGCAACACTTGCGAAATGCTAGCAAGCACAGGCAATTCAATTAACGGCCCAATGACCAAGGCAAGTGCAATAAGAGGTTCGTCTGGAAAAGCAGTCACAGCAATCGCGAGTGCAACAGGCGAGTTTCTCGCTAATGTTGTTAAGCTTAGGCTTACGGTGTCTTCATAGGATAAATGCATCATACGTCCTAAAAATTGTCCTAGTATAAAGTTAATCATGAAGAACAGTAGTACTGGTATAAGTAACAATAAAACAACATTCATATTTTGTAATAAGTACTTACCTTGTGAGGCAAACATCGCTACTATTGCTAAACTTAAAAATAAGATTTGAGCAGAACTGAAAAATGGAATTAATTTTCCTTCTAATATAGTTGTCTTTTTTAGTTTATTCATTATCCATTTTTTACCATGTGCTAAGACAAATGGTAAAACAAGTACAATAACGATACTTTCTACTAAAACAGAAATTTCTACTGCTTTCATTACACCAGCAAATAAAAATAAATACACCGGCAGCAATAATACTTGTAAAATTAAATTTACCGGTAGAATTGATGTAGATAATGCGACGTTACCTTTTGCGATCTCTGTGAAAATTAAATACCAGTCTGTACACGGAGTAACCATTAACATAATAAAGCCAACCCAAAGTGCTGGGTGATCTGAAAGAAATAACGCGCCTAATCCCCAAGCGAGAAAAGGTGTCCATATAAAATTAATACCTAGGCTTGTTCCAGCGAATTTTAAGTTGCGGAATCCATTTTTTATATCCTTTAAGGGGATGCTGAGGAATAATCCATAAAGCATTAAAAATAAGAAGGGGACAATAAATTTTTCTGAATACATATGTATCATATTAAATTGTCCTAATATAACCCCGAATATAACAGCTGCAAGAATGATAAAGGTTTGAATCTTTTCTAAAGTACTCATTAATAAATCCTCTCTATAGATGAATTTCCCTCTCTAGTTGTATTATACAAGGTATTTCACTTATGTGTTTTTGAATTTATCATTTTGACTGAGGAAATATCTTTGTTTAATATTTTTAATTCGAGATGTTTTTCTTTTTGTAAAGTTACTTGACTTAAGTAAGTTAGTATACTATACTCACTTACGTAAGGTAATTAAATAAAGAAAAGTTAAAACTTCGGTTTAGATAATGTATTTAAATGAGATAGTTTCAACAGTATATGATGAAACCTTTTCTTGGAATAAGATTTTTAATGCTGATGAATAATGAATATGATAAGAAAGTTTAGGTGAAGAGAATGGGATTATTTAGCTCATTATTTGGTAAAAAAGAAGAAAATACAAAAGTAGAGGAGAATAAAACTATGTCAAAAGTATTATTTGTAAAAGCGAACGATCGTCCAGCGGAGCAAGCAATTAGTTCAAAAATGTATGAAACATTTGTAAGTGCTTATAAGGAAGCAAATCCGAATACAGAAATTACGGAGTTAGATTTATTCGCATTAGATCTTCCGTATTACGGAAATATCGCTATTTCAGGTGGTTATAAACGTAGTCAAGGAATGGAGTTAACAGCTGAAGAAGAAAAGGCCGTTGCTACAGTAGATCAATATTTAAATCAGTTTTTAGAAGCTGATAAAGTTGTATTTGCGTTCCCATTATGGAACTTCACAGTACCCGCACCATTAATCACATATATTTCATACCTTTCTCAAGCCGGAAAAACGTTTAAATATACAGCAAATGGTCCAGAAGGTTTAGCTGGTGATAAGAAAGTAGTTGTACTAGGTGCTCGTGGTTCAGATTACTCTTCAGAGCAAATGGCTCCTATGGAAATGGCAGTTAATTATGTAACAACTGTACTTGGATTCTGGGGAATTACAAATCCAGAAACAGTGGTAATTGAAGGACACAATCAATATCCAGATCGCTCACAACAAATTGTTGAAGAAGGTTTAGAAAACGTTAAAAAAGTAGCTGCGAAATTTTAACTAATGATAGTAAATGGAAAAACCAACATGGATGACCATGTTGGTTTTTTAGTCTATATTCTATGTTAAAAAATGTATATTTATAAAATAAATGAAAAGTTTGAAAATAGTATTGCAAAATATTATATATCAAACTATAATGAGTTAAAGAATAGTTGATACTCAAATTAAATATTCAGAAAATTCAATTAGTTAAAATTGGAAAATGAGATAAGGAAATTTGAATGGGGGTTATATTATGGCGAATAAAGTACCGTTTTCGTTCATAGTAGTTATTGGATTAATGTTGTTTGCACTATTTTTTGGAGCAGGGAATTTAATTTTCCCAGCGATGCTTGGTCAATCAGCAGGTGAAAATGTTTGGATTGCTAACGCTGGATTTTTAGTAACAGGAGTGGGGTTGCCACTACTTGGTGTATTAGCATTTGGGATTTCAGGTAAAGACGATTTACAGTCATTAGCAAGTCGCGCTCACCCAGTATTCGGGATTGTATTTACAACAGTTTTATACTTAGCGATCGGTCCGTTATTTGCAATACCAAGAACAGGGAATGTATCTTATGAAATTGGTCTTAAGCCTTTTATGCCAGAAGGACTAGGTTCTACACCGTTAATTCTTTTTACAATTATATTCTTTAGCATCACTTGTTTTTTTTCGCTAAATCCTGCGAAAATTGTCGATATTGTTGGAAAAATATTAACGCCAATTAAATTGACATTCATCGGTATTTTAGTAGTCGTTGCTTTTATTAATCCGATTGGAGAAATGCAAGCACCAGTTGAAGGGTATACATCACATGCATTTTTCAAAGGGTTCCAAGAAGGATACTTAACAATGGATACGCTCGCATCATTCGTATTCGGAATCATCATCATTAATGCAATTAAAGAAAAAGGTGCGAAAACGAAAACACAAATTATGGTCGTTTGTGCAAAAGCGACAATCATTGCAGCATCTATTTTAGCAATTATTTATACAGCTCTTTCTTATATGGGAGCTTCAAGTGTTGCGAAGCTTGGACATTTAGAAAACGGCGGAGAAGTATTAGCAAAAGTTTCTAACTACTATTTCGGATCATATGGTGGAGTATTATTAGGGTTAATGATTACAGTTGCTTGTTTAACAACTAGTGTGGGACTTGTATCAGCATGTTCGTCATTCTTCCATAAGTTATTCCCGAATATTCCTTACAAAGCAATTGCAATCACTCTATGTGTGTTTAGTGCTATCGTTGCAAATGTTGGATTAACGCAATTAATCGCAGTTTCTGTTCCAGTATTAACAGCAATTTATCCACTAGCAATCGTGCTGATTTTCTTAACATTCTTCCACTCATTATTCAAAGGAAGAGCTGAAGTTTATCAAGTGAGTTTAATCGTAACATTTATCATCAGCTTATTTGATGGATTAAGTGCAGCTGGAGTTAACATTGAAGTGGTAAGCCAAGTGTTCACTAAATTCCTTCCGATGCAGGAAGTAGGATTAGGCTGGATCTTCCCAGCGATTATCGGTGGATTTATCGGCTATGGTATTAGCGTTGTAAAAACGAAAAATGGAGTGCAACCAGCAGCTGATGCAAATAAGAAAATAAGTTAAATGAAAAAAGTTATAGAATTTGATTCTATAACTTTTTTTGTTACTATTAATAATGAGAAAAAATAAAGTAGTAGGGGAAATGAAATGAAAAAAACAATTGATCATATCGGCATCGCAGTTCGTGATATAGATAGTACGATACAGTTTTATGAAAAGGTTTTATCAGGGACTTTAATAGATCGATACGTAAGTGAAGCACCAGGTGTGGAAAGCGAAGTAGCTATTCTTGAAGTTGATGGTGATAGAATTGAATTACTTGCACCGACGAATAATACGACATCTCCAATAGCCCGATTTATTAAACAAAAAGGTAAAGGTGTTCATCACGTTGCGTATCGTGTCGATGATTTAGATGTAGCTTTAGAAGAGCTAAAAGAACAAGGTATTCGAACGTTAGAGCATACACTTCGAATTAATAAGCACGGTAGAAGATTAATTTATCTTAACCCAGCGGATACAGAGGGAACAATCATTGAGTATTGTGATTATCCGGAAGAGAAATAAAAGAAGGATATTTTGGAGAAAGGTGTTACGTAATAACGTAACGCCTTTTTAATTTGTGTATTTCTCTTTATATGGGAGGTTATTTCACACTTTTTTCACAAATGATTCACGATAACTTTTCTTCTTTAGAAACTTACAAAAATATATTTTGTGCTATAATAATAATCGGCTTTAAAAATGTAAGTTGTATCTATGATGGTAGTTACTAATATATTGAAAGTTTAGAGGTGAGCGATAAACAGAGAGTAATACGGTATAGATCCTTATACTTAATCAGGTTAATATTTTATCAAGAAATAAAACTTGGGAAGTAAAAAGTAATGAAAGTGTAGTGACGAAAAAGAAAGAAGTGAAATGATTGTGAAAGTAATGAGAAGGTTAGTGGCATGGCTATTAATAGCGTGCGTGTTTATCATATTGATACCAAAAAGCATATCCGCTCATGCGTATGTTGTGAAATCAAACCCTTCTGAAAATGAAACGTTGAAGAAAGCACCATCTGTTGTGAAAATTGAATTCGATGAGGACATACAAGTTTCAAGTTTTAATACATTGTTCGTAAGAGATACCTCAGGTAAAAGAATAGATTTAAAAGATGCTCATATTGATAAGAAAAACAAAAAATTATTAGAAGCTGGGTTAAAAGAGAATCTCAAAAATGGTCTCTACTCTATTCAGTGGAAAGCTATTTCAGCTGATGGACATCCAATTCAAGGAGTTATTCCATTCCGTATTGGGTCAGCAGAAGCGGGAACAGACGATATACAAGTAGAAGAGATGGGCTATGTTCCACAAATCGATATGATTATGGAACGTGGGATTCTATATACAAGCTTCTCACTATTTTTAGGAGTTCTATTCTTTAATCTCATTATGTATAAAGGGAACACAATAGAAGTTCAATCAAGGAGTAAAAAAATAATATGGATATCATTATTTGGGATATTCATTAGTTTACTATTCAATTTACCATTGCAAGCGAAAATAAATGCTGATGTTTCATGGCTAGAAGCATTCGATCCTATATTATTAAAAGAAACATTACAGCTATCTGTTTTTGGTTATGTATGGATAACTCAAATAGCTCTTATTAGTATGCTTATGATTGTTACATATTTTGCGGTGAAGCGTGAGAAGCTTTCGTCGTTTAAAGTATGGAGCATTCCGATTGTATTGTTTATTGGCTTACTTGTTATGAAAGCCTTTAATAGTCACGCATATGGTATAAGGTTTAAAGACATTGCTGTCGTTATGGACTTTCTGCATTTATTCGCAGCTTCGTTATGGATTGGGGGGCTATCATCGATTGTTCTTCTTTTACGTAAAGCGGATGACAAGTGGACTATGTATTGGGATGCGATTAAGCGTTTTTCGCCATGGGCAACAGGTGCTGTCATAGTGATTTTATTAACGGGTCTTTTTAACAGTACATTTTTTATTCCCACGATCCATTCCCTATTTGATACGAAGTATGGATTGGCCTTATTAGCAAAGATACTTTTATTCGTGTGTATGGGGATATTGGGAATTATTCATTATGTGAGAGGGAGAATGCGAGCGCAGCAAAGGTTAGGAGCTACGGTGAAAGTAGAGTTTATCATTGGAATTATCGTTTTTGTAATCGTAGCTTTTATGACAAATGTACAAACGCCGCCGATGCCTCCTACGGGACCTTTTACAGAGAGTAAACAATTAGATAATGGATATGAACTTACTTTACATGTAAGTCCTAATAAGGTAGGACAGAATACATTTCAGATTACTTTGAAGGATGAGAATGGACAGCCTGTTACTGATATGGAACAAATTGTATTGACGACTCAATCTTTAGATATGAATATGGGCAAAGGTTCATTTAAAGTTTCGGCAGTGTCACCGGGAGAATATGAAGCGGAAGGTATGTATATTAACATGACGGGAAACTGGAATATACATGTTCATGGATTAACAAAATCTCTTGATAGCTTCGATGTAGATTATAAATTTATTGTAGGTGGCAGATAAAGGGAAGTTATAGATGAAAAGGAGTTATAAGAAAATGAAACGTATAAAAAAATTAGGAACAACAATGATAGCAACAATAATTGCAATGGGAATTTTTTCGTTACCTGTTAGTGCTCACGTAACTGTAAAACCAGCAACTTCTGACGTTAGCTCTTGGGAGACGTATACAATAAAGGTACCTGTTGAAAAGAATATGGCAACAACAAAAGTCACACTAAAAATACCATCTGGAGTTGAGTTTCAACAGTATGAACCAGTGCCAGGATGGAAAGTAGAAGAACAAAAAGATGCAGCTGGAAAAGTTAAAACTGTAATATGGGAAGCAACAGGAGAAGGGATTTTACCTGGCCAGTTCCAGCGATTTACTTTCGTTGCTAAAAACCCAGATAAAGAGCAACAAATAGCTTGGAATGCATATCAACAATATAAAGATGGAGAAATTGTTGAATGGACAGGCCATGAGAAAGCTGAAAAGCCGCATTCACTTACTACGATTGCAAAAGGTACATCACATACAGGAGAACATGGAGAAGTATCTAGTATGGAAAAGAATGAAGGTACAAGTAATATGCAAACAATAGCAATTGTCTTATCTATTTTGGCGATTGTATCGTCGATTGGTACGTGTATTTTTGTAGTACGTCGTAAAAAGTAGGGAACATTGAAAGGTCTCATTGAAAGTAATGAGACCTTTGTTAATAAATTTTTGAGATTAAGCAGCTTCGAGGGGGGATTAGAGCTACAAATACAACATGGTTTATTAAGATAAGGAACTCAATTGACTGTCATTACTTCCTCGGGTAGGTTATCATGTTCGAGCCAGTTTTCAATTAAAGTATTAAATAGTTTGGGATTCGCTAAAGGGATTCCATGACCGACTTTAGGAATAATAATACCTGTGCAATTAGGATTGCCTTCAAGGATTTCAGTCATCGAGCCTTTCATGATTCTTTTTTCGTTTTCTCCAACAGTTACTAATATATTACTACTAGCATTCTCGAAGCTTTTTGGTATTGTAAACGACATATTTTCTTCTAATATCCTCACAAATGTATTTTTACTTATTTGACAACTCTCATGATAATAGTTTTCAAAGTTTGTTTCATTTATGTACATTGATTTTGCTTGTATTTTGGAAAACGTCTTACTTTTTATAAGGGAGTAGGTTAAACCAAGGGAGCTTATTAATGTTTTAGTAAAAGGAATTGGTTTAACTAATGCGCTATTTATCATAGCGTATTGAATTAAGTTTGGTTTCATGCTGAGCATAGTAATTAATACTTGAGCACCTAACGAAAAACCGATTACTATAACGGTTCTGCCTTCTCCTTTTTCTTCAATTAATTCAATGATTTTTTGAGCACTAAAGTTTATTGAGAAATGATCCTTACTTCTGTTTTTCCCTTGCTCGGGTAAATCAGGAACAAGGCAGTGAAAGTTAGTAAAATGTTTAACTTGTTTGTCCCACATCCATCCACTGACTCCGCCCCCATGAATAAAAACCATAAGTGGAGAGCTTGCATCTCCAAATTCTCTATAATGTAAAACCATATAATTCCCCCTTATGATTGGAATTGTAAGTCCATCCATGTGTACTAGAGATAGTATTTTTACTACTTAATTATTATCATACAATAAAAAAGAAAAAATTTCCTTTTGCTAAGGTTCTAAGTGACTGTACTGATAAAATGTTAAAAAAGAAAGAGCCTACAAGCAGTAGACTCTTTCTCATATCTATTTATTTCACTTCAACTTGCTGCCTTACAGCAAGTGTTTTCGGCTTTATATTTACAAAACAAATACTCACCACAATAAATAAAAGTCCGATGAATAAGCTAATTGTAATGGCTTCATGTAAGAAAATTGAACTTACAATAATAGCGATAAGAGGGATAAGGAATGTATAAGCCCCAACTTTACTTGCCTCACCAGCTCCTACAAGTGTAAAGTAAGCGAGCCATCCCATTGCAATAACGAAGAATGAAATAAAGAGTAGTACACTTACAAATGGTATACTCCAAGCGATGTTAGACCAGCTCTCAAATTCTGAGCCGAATCCGATTAAGCAAAATCCGCCAATAATAAGCTGAAGTGTTACCATCCAAATGGCATTAACGCGATGTCCAGTTTTCTTAATAAATACTGTGCCGAGTGCCCAGCCGATAGCGCATCCTAAAGCAAGTAGAACACCGATAATAGAAATATGTCCAGTTAAACTACTAGAGCTAATAACCCCTACACCAATAAATCCAAGAATAAGTCCGAAAATTTTCAAGCCATACATTGCCTCTTCAAGCCAAATCCATGAGAAAATGCCGAGTAAGACAGGTTGGAGAAATACGATTGCGGAGAATAGTCCGGCGGGCATGTATTGAAGTCCGACAGTTTGTAATCCGTAAAATAAAATAATATTGAGTAAAGATGAAATAAAGTATAGATGCCAAGTTTCCTTTAAATTTAACTGTTTGTATTTCGGTAATGCGAAAATAAGTAGGATAAATCCTCCTATTAAAGTTCTAATCCCTGCAAAGAGTACGGGTGGTGTGTAATGCAGAGCGAATTTTGATAACGGCCAATTAATTCCCCACATAATAACGAGAAAGGTAAGAATTATTGTCGCTTTAGTTCGAGAAAGCTGTGTCACTGTAAGACCTCCTTGTTGTTATTCATTTCACTATGATATGATATCGACTATGATAAATAAAATGAATCTTTTTTATAAGGAGTATAAGTGATTAGTTATGACCATTACACAACTGCAAGTATTAATAAAAACTGTTGAGTTAGGTAGTTTTACGAAGGCTGCTAGGGTGTTAAATATGACACAGCCAGCTGTAAGTCATGCGATTTCAAGTATTGAGTCAGAGTTAGGAGTTACCATTCTTATACGCGATAAACGAAAAGGGCTAATTGTTACGGATGTTGGAAATAGAATTCTTGTACATATTAGAGAAATCTTAAACGGCGTTGAGAAGATTGAACAAGAAGTGGCGATGGAGAAAGGGCATGAAGTCGGAACAATTCGAATCGGGAGTTTTCCGAGTGCCTCGGCATATTTTTTACCCAAAATGATTAATATCTTTCGTGAAAAGTATCCGAATTTAGAATTAGTTCTTTGCGAAGGTACACTTAAAGAAGTAGAAGATTGGCTAGTATCACGAGTAATTGATATCGGAATTGTTATTTTGCCTAATAAAGATATGGAGATCGTGCCCTTAACGAAGGGGAAAATGGTTGTTGTCTTAAGAGAGGATCATCCTTTGTGTAAGAAGAAATCTATTACAATAAGTGATTTAGAGAATGAACCAATCATATTATGTAAGGGTGGATATGAACCTCCCATTATTGATATGTTTAAACAAGCGAACGTACCACTTCGGGCTGAATATGTAATTTCGACAGTTACAACAGCTTTAAATATGATTCAAGAAGGATTGGGAATCGCAATTTTGGCTGAGTTATCTTTAACGAGTTTACCAAAGAATGTACAAACGAGAGAATTGGAACCACAAGTATGGAGAGAAATTGCTTTAGCTGTTCCTTCATTAAAGGATTCTTCACTCGCTGTACAGCTATTTATTGAAGAATTCCAAGAGTTATTTGCAGAATAAAAAGAGGTGTCTCATATATCATAATGGGACATTTTTTTAATTTGCTTATAAAAAATCTATAAAAAGGATTGACTTATTTTTTGGTTGTAACTATAATGATTACATCAGGTGGTGATTACGATGAAAATTAGTAGCCGCTTTTCTATAGCTGTTCATATTTTATCTATTTTGAAAAACAATCCATCATCAGTTTGCACCTCGGACTATATAGCCGAAAGTGTAAATACAAATCCGGTAGTAATTCGTAAAATAATGTCTTACTTGAAACAATCTGGATTTGTTTACGTAAATCGTGGACCAGGTGGCGCGGGGTTATTAAAGGATTTACATGAAATCACATTGTTAGATGTGTACCATGCAGTGAATGTAGTAGAAGAAGACAAACTATTTCATTTTCACGAGCAACCGAATCCAGATTGCCCAATTGGAGCGAATATTCAAGCGGTGTTAGAAGTTATTTTAATTCAAGCACAATCCGCGATGGAAGAAGTTTTGAGAAGTATTACGATGGGGCAGTTATTTGAATCTTTGCAACAAAAAATGAATGCATAATATGATAATCGCAAGTCTCTAAAAGAGAATGCATATTTTTTTTCTTAAAATTGTAACCATTATGGTTACATCTTAAAATAAAAAGAAGGTAAGGTGCAAATAATATGGCTGTGAAAATGAAAGTATACTCAGATTTTATATGTCCGTTTTGCTTTTTAGCAAAAGGTCCATTAGATGAAGTAGCGAAAGAGAAAGATGTAGAAATTGAATGGATGCCATTTGAATTACGTCCAAGTCCATATTCTAAAATAGACCCTTGGAACGAGCCAGATAAGTTAGGTTCATGGGATTCTTTCATTCTTCCTACTGCAAAAAAATTAGGAGTTGAAATGCGTCTGCCACGTGTTTCTCCGCATCCATATACACATTTAGCTTTTGAAGGATGCCAATTTGCGAAAGAGCGTGGACTTGGAAATGAATATCATCACCGCGTATTTACAGCATTTTTCCAAGAAGAACAAAACATTGAGGATATTGATGTTTTAACAAAATTGGCGGTAGAAGTAGGGATTCCTGAAGCTGAATTTAAAGATGCTTTAGTAACTCGTAAATATAAAGAAAAGCATCAAGAAGCAATTCAGCATGCATATGATGAAGCGAATATTATGGCTGTACCAACTGTCATGATTGGTGACGAAGTCATTCAAGGGCTTGCTAGTAAAGAAACGCTAGAAAGAGTAATTGATAAAGAAATGGAAAAGGATAAAACAAATTCATTTGAAGGAATGCAATGTAATACGGATGGATATTGCTAATTCGTTTTGCATGAAAGAATCGAATTGATTTGTTTAAATAAAAATAATAAAACATATATTTGGAGGAATTAAAATGTCAGCAACTACAACAAATTTAAAAGAAGCAATCGTGAACCGCCGTTCAATTCGTAAAGTAACAAAAAGCGATGCAATTACGAAAGAAAGAATTGAAGAAGTTTTAAAAACAGCTTTACATGCACCAACATCTTTCAATATGCAAAGTGGCCGTATGGTCGTATTAATGGATGGAGAGCATGAAAAGTTTTGGGGTATCGTAAAAGAAACGCTAAGAGCCCGTGTACCAGCAGAAAACTTTGAAGCGACTGTAGAAAGACTAAAAGGCTTCCATGCAGGTGTAGGAACAGTACTATTCTTTGAAGACCAAGCAACAGTAGAAAAAATGCAAGAAAATGCACCATTATATAAAGACCAATTCCCATTCTGGTCTCATCAAGGAAATGCAATGTTACAACATACTGTATGGATGTTATTATCTGCTGAAGGAATTGGAGCGTCATTACAACATTACAATCCAATCGTAGATGCTGAAGTAAAAGAGACTTGGAACATTCCAGCAGAGTGGAGCTTAGTAGGACAAATGCCATTTGGTGAACCAAATGAAGAGCCAGGAGAAAGAACATTCTTACCTACTGAAGATGTAGTGAAATTTTATTAAAAAATACAATTAAAAATCAAAATTAAAAAAAGTTAGATAAATGAAAGGACAGTATATATATTATGTACTGTCCTTTCTTATTTAATATTCACACCCAATCGTGGAAGATCTTATTTAAGATAAGCATCCTTTTAGCTTAATAATAAAAGGGTTACTGCGAGAACAATTTCTTTAATATTGATGAAGTACAATTAAAAATCTATTATGTTTATTTTTTTGAAATGACAGTAAACATCCCCGTCATGTTTGGTGAGTAATCTTTAAAATCATATTTTTCATAGAACGATTCTTTACCTTGTGATGCAAACAAGCCGACAAACGCCTTATCTGGGGCATTTCGATTTAAGTATTCAACCAAAATATGCATTATTTCTTTCCCAATACCATTTTTCTGATAATCTGGATGAACCACTATATCTTGAATATAGAAATAGATAGCCCCATCACCAACAATCCTTCCCATGCCCACAATTTGTTCATTATCCTTGACTGTGATGCAGTGAATAGAATTCTTCAGTGATGTTTCCACCACTTCAAAATTCATATAATTAGTCCATCCAACAGATTCGCACAAATACTTGTACTCTTCTAATGTTGGAATGTTATTTTTAAACTCATATTTCTTCAAAATGTATCCTCCAAGTCCTCAATTTCAACAAGTATATAAATTCGACATTTTTTTATCTATTCCTCTTATGCAAATAAACTCCATTTAGCTATTAAACATAATATCCTCTGTTTAGTTTAGTCTATTTAATTTAGTACAGCTTCTTTATTTGTATTTGTGTTAATTTATAAGAGTTTAGGGAAGAAATATAAGAAATGATCTGGTGAAAAAGGGAGTGGAAATATGAGTGATGAGAAAAAATATACAGTGGTAGGTACTGATGTCGAGGAAGTAAAACGTTTAAATAAAAATTCAGGTTTAACGTATAACCAAGTGAAGGAATTGTTAGCGAAGCGAATGCAAAAAAGAAATGATTAGATTGAAATAATTACACTTTGCATTTAGCATTTTTCTAGAGAGAGTTAAGTAATAGATAACTCTCTTTTTTCAATATGAAAAATCTACTAAGGAGCAATTTTTAGAGTGGAGGAAACAACATGAAAAAATGGGTAAAGGTAACGTAGGATATGCGTATGAACAAAAGTCTAAAAATAGACGTTCTCCTAAAATATAGAGATGAAAAATCCGACATTAAAAAAGAAAAAAAGGATTCTTTCCAATTAGTAAGAAAGATTGTCTATAGAAGTTCATAAAATGTAATATATTCAATTTCCATCCATTGAAGGGGGAGGTTAATTTTTAATGAATGAAGTGAAAAATTTCTTTCGAAGTAGAGGGTTTCAACGGTTTCTCGTTTTAATAATATTAGTGCTTGTATTATATGGATTAAAAAGTATGATTAATTTAATATTAATTACGTTTATTCTCACATTTTTGATGGATCGATTTCAAAAGTTTATTTCAAAAAAATTGAAAGTAAATAGGAAAGTGGTTATTGCTGGTTTATATATTATATTAGTGTCGTTTATTGTTACAACGTTATATAAATATTTGCCTGTACTAACGATACAAATTTCACAATTAATTTATCAATTTAAATTGTTTTTTCAAAACCCACCTGATAATGAAATGATTAGGTATGTACTTTCAACAATTAATGGAATGGAAGTATCGAAATATATCGAACAAGGTGTAGATGTCATTTATCAATCGATAGCAAATATAGGAAAAGTCAGTATACAAATACTACTTTCTCTTATTTTAAGCTTATTTTTCTTATTAGAAAAAGAACGCATTATAGCATTTACTTCGAAATTTAAAGATAGTAAGCTGAAAATTTTTTATGAGGAGATTGCATATTTCGGTGAAAGATTTGCAAGATCGTTTGGAAAGGTGATTGAAGCACAGTTTTTAATTGCGGTTGTCAATTGTGTGCTCACTGTAATCGCACTTGTCATTTTAGGATTTCCACAGCTCCTTGTATTAGCTGTCATGGTCTTTCTACTCGGTTTGATTCCAGTTGCTGGTGTTATTATTTCCTTGTTTCCACTTTGTATAATTGCCTATAATGTCGGTGGAGTTATGTATGTTGTATACATACTAGTCTTCATTACAATAATCCATGCTCTTGAAAGTTATTTTTTAAATCCAAAATTTATGTCTGCAAAAACGAATTTACCTGTTTTTTTTACATTTATGATTCTTATCTTTTCAGAACATTTCCTCGGAATATGGGGGCTTATTATCGGGATTCCAATCTTTATCTTTTTATTAGATGTACTTGACGTAAATAATGATGAACCGGTTAAAAATAATAAATGATAGAAAATAACCGATGTTTTCTCTGAGTGAAAACATCGGTTATTTGTTATCTTTTCTTTGGAGGAGGTAGCTTAATAAATTTATTTGCAATTAAAGCTATAATAACAGCAGCAAAAATAAACAATGCAATTACACCAACTCCCATACCTGCCCATCCGCCTATAAGGAAGATACTTATCGGTATTGCTAACAAGCTTAAAATAATTAGAATCAATCCGAGATTCTTATCATATTTTTTAGTTGGAAATAGCGTTCTGATGATTAAGAAGAGGAAAAGTATTAAGGATGCTACAGCTAGCAAGAGGATTGCAATCGTCCAAGAATCATTCATGAAATCACTCCTTTTTATAGATAATATTACCGTTTAAATTGAGGGGGAACTATAAAAATATAAAAAAGCAATCCAATATAAATCGGATTGCTTTTTTGATTGAAAAATATGATTAAAGAACAGGAGCCATTGTTTCTTTCAATACTTGAACAGAGTGATCGAATTTTAATTCTTCTTCTTCACTTAGTTCAACTTCTAAAATTTCACGAACACCGCCGCGGTTTAAAACAGCAGGTACGCCGATATAAACATCTTGTTGGCCGTATTGACCTTCAAGATATGCTGATACAGTTAATACACTGTTTTCATTGTTTAAGATTGCTTTTGTAACACGTAGAAGTGACATGCCGATACCGTAGTATGTAGCACCTTTTCGTTCAATAATGTGGTAAGCTGCATCACGAACGTTTATAAAGATTTCATCTAAATCTTTTTGGTTATGCTTGTTATCTTTTTCAAGGATAGTTTGTAATTTTTGAATACCAATTGATACGTGACTCCACACCGGAAGTTCTGTATCACCGTGCTCTCCGATAATATAAGCATGAATGTTATGAGGTCCAATATCGAAGTACTCACCTAACATATAGCGGAAACGAGCAGAATCAAGAGTTGTACCAGAACCGATTACGCGTTCTTTCGGTAATCCAGATTCTTTCCAAGTTACGTAAGTTAAAATATCTACAGGGTTTGTTGCGATTAAGAAGATACCGTCAAAGCCGCTATCCATAATGCTACGAACAATTTGCTTGAAAATTTTAGCGTTTTTCTCAACTAAATCTAAACGTGTTTCACCTGGCTTTTGTGGTAATCCAGCTGTAATTACAACAAGATCTGCGTCTTTACAATCTTCATAACTACCTTTCCAAACCTTTGTTGGAGCTGGTGCGAAAGGAACGGCATGGCTTAAGTCCATTGCTTCTCCTTCAGCTTTTGCTTCATTTACATCAACTAAAACAAATTCTTCAGCTACAGCTTGGTTAATCATACAGTAAGCATAACTACATCCAACTGCTCCTGTTCCTACTAATACAACACGGTTAATACCTTTTTTCATTTCAAAATTCCTCGCTATTTCATAAATTTTATTATGTAAGATAATACGTCTTACTTCTATAGTTTCATATCTATTTTATTACATTTTATAAAAGATATTCAAGTGATTGAAAATGTATCCACTCAATTACTTGAATGAAACATAGGAATTCTGTTAAACGAATATAATTCAGTAAAATCCTTCGTAAAAGGGGAAGTGGCATGGGGAATCCATTATCGATGGAAAAAATGCTTCAAATTATTCATGAAGGGCTTGCCAAAACGAATAACCCCAAACGGATTACAGTTGCCGGTGCAGGGATATCTGGTTTAGTTGCAGCATCTTTATTAAAAGAAGCTGGGCACGAGGTAACGATTATAGAAGCAAATAACAGAATAGGTGGCAGGGTGTATACGATTCGTGAACCATTTAGTGCAGGGTTATATTTTAACGCAGGTCCTATGCGTATTCCGGATACTCATGATTTAACATTAGCCTATATTCGTAAATTTAAACTACCGTTAAATCTTTTTATTAATAAAACTTCTTCAGATATAATTTATACGAATAACATTAGAACGAGATTGAATATTTTTGAAAATGATCCAAGTGTACTTGGTTTTCCGGCTTTAGAAAAAGAGAGAGGGAAAACGGCAGAAGAATTAATGCTAAAGGTATTAGAACCGATACTTAATTATATTAAGAAAGATCCTAATAAAAACTGGATTGTTGTTGAAAAAAAGTATAAAGCATATTCGCTCGGTTCATTTTTAACCGAGTATTATTCAGATGGAGCAATAGATATGATCGGAGTACTTCTTGATATGGAAGCATACATGGGAATGTCATTAATTGAAGTATTACGTGAAATGATCTTTTTCACTTCAACGACGAAATATTATGAGATAACGGGCGGGATGGATGCATTACCAAATTCATTTTTACCAGAGCTAAAGGATAATATTTTTATGTCTTATAAAGTAGAAAAAATTATACAGGAAGATAATAAAGTAATGATGCAAGTAACACATGAACAAACGTTAAATTCATTTATAGTAACTGGTGACATCGCTATTGTCACAATTCCATTTTCAGCTTTGCGATTTGTAGAAGTCCAGCCATATCATTTATTCTCTTATTATAAAAGGCGGGCGATTCGTGAATTAAATTATATTGCTTCAACTAAAATTGCGATAGAGTTTAAAAGTAGATTTTGGGAAAGAGAAGGACAGTGCGGTGGGAAATCAATTACAGATTTACCTATACGATTTACGTATTATCCGAGCTATGGCATTCATACACAAGGGGCGGCTATCGTTTTAGTGAGTTATACGTGGGCAGATGAGGCATTAACATGGGATAGTCTCTCGAATAGAGAACGTATTCGTTACGCATTAAAAAATTTAGCGCAAATATATGGTAACGTGGTCTATAGTGAGTTTGTAACAGGTGCATCTTTTAGCTGGAGTCAAAACCCATATTCTTGCGGAGCATTTACAGCTTTTGATCCGGGCCAAGAGCTAGAATTATTTCCGTATATTACGCCGCCAGCTGGCAAAGTACATTTTGCAGGTGAGCACACGACATTAACACATGGATGGATGCAAGGAGCAATTGAGTCTGGAGTTAGAGTTGCTCATGAAGTGAATGAAAAATGAAACGATAATCTAGCAGTTTTGTTTACAAATACTGATTCTTTTAATAAAATGATAAGTATAAATCGTAATTATTACGCTTTGAAGAAATTTGAAGTAGAGAAATGGATGGTCGGTCGTATGAGTAAAGTAGAGATTCATATATTAGGTGGTTTTTTAGGTAGCGGAAAATCAACATTGCTGCAAAATTTATTATTAGCAGAAAAGAAGAAAAATCGAAAAGTTGCAGTTTTAATGAATGAAATAGGTGAATACTCGGTAGATACAGATATTATTGGGAAAGAAAACGTTTTAAGAGAACTTCTAAAAGGATGTATTTGTTGTACGTTAAAAGAAGAGCTTGAAATACAATTACATTCTTTATATCAACAAGAAAGGCCAGATGTAATTTATATAGAAACAACAGGCGTCGCACATCCAATTGAAGTGTTAGATGCATGTGTATCACCAATTTTGGCACCTTTCCTTGAAGTGAAATCTATAGTAGTCGTATTAGATGCAGTGAGATGGTTAAACCGAAGTATATTAAGTGCAAATGTACAACAGCTATTACATGAGCAAATGAAATATGGAAGTCATATTCTTATTAATAAATCAGATTTATTAATAGATGAAGATAAAAATAAAGTATTTGAAGATGTAAAAGCAATAAATAATCATGCGAAATTGTTTGAAACAAAGTATTGTAATATATCTTTAAATGATATAGAAGAAGCTGAATTTGCGAGTGGTGGAGAACACGAGACACTTCATGTTAAACAGCATTTACATATACAGACAATGACGTATCAATTTACGAAATCGATTGATCAAGACAAATTATATGAATGGCTTTCGAATTTACCAGATAGTATTTATCGTGTGAAAGGTTTTGTGAAATTCCATGGAGATAAATACCCTCACCTATTCCAATATTCGTTTGGGGTACCGACTTTATTGGAACAAGACTTCGGTTTCCCGACAAACTTGGTAGTAATAGGGGAAGGGTTAGATAAGAAGCAATTGGTTGAAGGATTAGAGAAAGTCGAAAATAATTAATCAGTTTTTCTAATCGTTTTTTTAGGTAAGCTGCAAATAATTGACTTAATGAATTAAGTTAATTATTTGCAGCTTTTTGCGTGAGGATTACTGTAATGAAACAGTAATTTCATTTGAACAACGGAATATATATTGATTGTATGTCCGTTTCCATTTAATAGGAAGGTGATTATAGATTTGTGCCGAATGTAGAGGTTACTACAAGAGTTTTCCATTACCAATTTTAAAGACATGATTACAGACAAGGGAATTTGTCGTGTTTGATTCTATCAGAAAGTAAAGTATGGGGAGGATCACAATGTCGATGAAAAAACGTAAATGGCTAAGAACGGTGGTTACTGGTTGTGTTTTAGGGTCGTTATTAGTAACAGCAGCTTGTTCAGGAAAGAAGACAAGTACAGAAGATGAAAAAACGATTAAGGTAGGGGTTCTTGCTTCGTTAACAGGTCCACTAGAATCGTATGGAAAACAAACGGTAAATGGATTTGAATTAGGGTTAGACTATGCAACTGGTGGAACAGGAAAAGTAGAAGGAAAGAAGATTAAGTTTGTTGTAGAAGATACGGAAACGAAAGCAGATGTAGCGGTTAAGAAGGCTACGAAATTATTAGAAGAAGAGAAAGTTGACTTTTTAGTCGGATCATCTAGTTCAAGTGATACATTAGCAGTTTTACCACTAGCTGAAGAGTATAAAAAGATTATGGTTGTAGAACCGGCAGTTGCTGATAGTATTACCGGGAAGAACTGGAATAAATATATTTTTAGAACAGGAAGAAACTCTTCGCAAGATGCGATTGCTGGGGCTGCCTCAATTGCTAAAAAAGATGTAAAGATTGCGACGTTTGCTCCAGATAATGCTTTCGGTCGTGAAGGAATTGCAGCATTTAAAGCGGGAGCGAAGAAATTAGGTGCGAATATTGTAAACGAGCAATATGCGGATACGAATTCAACTGATTTCACTGCAAATATTCAAAATATTATTAGTTCAAAACCAGATTATTTATTTATCGTTTGGGCAGGTGCGAATTCACCGTGGAAACAGTTGAAAGATATGAATGTGGAAGCGCAAGGTATTAAAATTTCTACTGGTGCACCTGATATACCAGCATTAAAAACGATGGATGCGCTAATAGGGATGCAAGGGTTTTCTGTTTATTATCACTCCCTTCCAAAGAATAAGGTGAACGATTGGTTAGTAGAAGAACATAAAAAACGTTTTAATGGTGCTGTTCCAGATCTGTTTACAGCAGGAGGAATGTCAGCAGCAATTTCTATTGTGGAAGCTTTAAAGAAAACGAAGGGTGATACAGATGTAGATACACTTATTAAGAAAATGGAAGGGATGGAATTTGAGACACCGAAAGGAAAGATGAAATTTAGAGAGAAGGATCATCAAGCATTACAAACTCTATATTCTATAACGCTGAAAAAGCAAGATGGTGTTGATTATCCAGTACCAGTGTTAGAGAGAGAATTAACGATGAAAGAGACCGAACCATCAATTCAGAATAAATAGACTGAATTTTCTGTTGTTTTTTGTATAAAGAGGGGATACCCTCTTTATACTTATTTCTTTCATAAACATGGTTTTCAGTGGGAGGGATTTCATGACACATTTGTTAGAGACGAAAAATCTTTGTGTATCTTTTGGGGATCATCATGTTATTAAGGATGTTAATTTAACGGTACAAAAAGGAAAGCTCATTTCAATTATTGGACCGAATGGTGCTGGAAAGACTACTTTATTTAATTTGCTAAGTGGGCAAATTTCTCCGACGAAAGGTGAAGTTTATTTTAAGGGGCAGGATATTACAAAGCTATCGATTTCAGATCGAACGTGCTTAGGAATTGGTCGTTCTTTTCAGTTGACGAATATTTTCCCAGAGCTTACAGTACTTGAAAATGTACGTTTAAGTGTTCAATCATTCGTTCAAGATTATTATAGTTTCTTTCCGAGTTCAGCTAAGTTAAAGCAGCAAACTGGAGAGGCGAGACGTCTTTTAAAAACAGTACTACTTCACGAGAAAGGAGAAGTATTAGCTAAGGATTTAGCTCACGGGGAAAAAAGAAAGTTAGAGCTTGCTATGTTGTTAGCATTAAAGACAGATGTATTACTACTAGATGAGCCGACGGCAGGTATTTCAGTTGAGGAAGTTCCGGCTATATTACAAGTAATCGAAAATATTAAAAAGAATCCAGAGAGCACAATCGTACTTATCGAACACAAAATGGATATGGTGCTAGATTTGTCAGATCATCTTATCGTTTTATTTCATGGCGAGTTATTGGCTGAAGGATTGCCGGAAGAAATGATGAAAGACGAGCGAGTACAAAGTGCTTATTTAGGGGGATTATATAGTGGCACTACTACAAGTGAATAATATAGAGACGTATTTAGATCAGTTTCATATTTTACAAGGAGTGTCCCTTTCGGTTGAGAAGGGAACGATTACAGTATTGTTTGGAAGAAATGGAGCTGGAAAAACAACAACATTGCGCTCAGTTATGGGGTTTCATCGAATAGCAAATGGAGAAGTTCATTATGATAACACAAAAGTAAATGGATTATCTACACATTTAATTTCCAGAAAAGGTATAGGTTATGTACCAGAAAATCAAGGTATTTTTCATGATTTAACAGTAGAAGAGACATTCGCACTTGCTAGGGGAAAAAATGGGGAAGAAGCTGAAGAGAAGATAGAATGGATGCTCGAACTATTTCCAGATTTAAAGCAATTTTGGTATAAAAAAAGTGGGCTATTAAGTGGGGGACAAAAACAAATGCTGGCAATTTCAAGAGCATTTATTAATAGTGATGGACTATTGCTTATTGATGAGCCGAGTAAAGGGCTGTCTCCAATTATGATAGAAAAATTAATGGTAGCTATTTTGAAAATGAAGGAAAAAACGACTGTTTTACTTGTTGAACAAAATTTTATGATGGCTAGTCAAATCGGTGATTATTTTTACATTATGGATAATGGGCGTATTGTGCATAACGGTTTCATGGAGGAACTGCGAGAGGATAAGGAAACATGTCATAAATATTTAGGTATTTCTTAACATTGATACGGGGGGATAGAACGTGGATGTGCTAATTAATTTATTTGTAAACGGCGTTTCGACAGGGATGCTTATTTTTTTATTAGCGTCGGGTCTATCACTTATTTTTGGTTTAATGAGCGTACTAAATTTTGCGCATGGCGGTTTATTTGCATGGGGAGCATTTACAGGCGTTTGGTTATTTAATATGACAGATAGTTATTTATTAGCGCTAATTGGCGCAGTCGCTATGGGTATGTTTCTCGGTTTCATTTTAGAAAGATTTCTTATTAGACCAGTGTATGGAAACCATGTTCGGCAGCTTCTCGTTACACTCGGAGGAATGCTCGTTCTTAGCGAGTGCATCAAAATATTTTGGGGCCCTAATCCAATTGCTGCAAAATTACCGTTATGGCTTCAAGGAAGTTTTACATTTGGAGGAGTTATCTTAATAAAATATCGCCTATTCGTTATTTTAGTTGGGATACTAATTTACATCGCTTTACTATTGCTGCTGAAAAAAACAAAGGTAGGACTTATGATTCGCGCTGGTGTAATGGATAAAGAGATGGTTCAAGCTCTCGGAATTAACGTAAAAGCGATATTCTCCTTTGTTTTTTTATTAGGAGCAGGGATGGCGGCGTTAGGTGGTTTTCTACTAGCACCATATTCAGGAGTTATTTTCGCTGAGATGGGCATGCAGTATGCAATTTTAGCTTTTATAGTAGTTATTATTGGCGGATTAGGTAGCGTACAAGGTTCAGCGCTAGCATCTTTAATTGTCGGATTAGCCGGTGCTTTTACAGCGTATTATATGCCAGATTTATCGCTTGCAATCAATATGTTAATGTTACTATTTTTCTTAATAGTGAAGCCAACGGGACTCGTTGGTGAAAAGGGGTGACATGGTGAACAGCATATCGAGTCGAATTAAAGTATACTTCGGAGTTTTTATGCTCATTTGTTTAAGTGTATTTCCATTCGTAAATGATTCACGGAGCTTGTTAATTTTGTTCACTCAAATCTTCATCTTTGCTATTTTCGCTATGAGTTTTGATGTTCTCCTTGGATATACGGGTATTGTTTCATTCGGTCATTGTATGTTCTTTGGAATAGGGGCGTATGGGGTGGCACTCTTATTTGATCGGCAAGGGGTGTCTATAATGAACTTTTTTATAGGAATAGCAGCCGCTATTATTATATCAGCCATCGTTAGTTATATAATTGGTATGCTTTCATTACGCTTGAAAAGTCATTTTTATGCAATGTTAACGCTCGCTATTTCTCAGCTGTTTTTTGTACTTGCTGAAAAATGGCGTTCGCTGACTCACGGAGGAGATGGATTTACATTTCGTGTACCAGATATATTCCGTGATCGTTTTACGTATTATTACGTAACACTTATATGTTTAATCAGCATCTTCATTTTGTTACGTCTTTTCACAAAGTCTTCTATTGGAAAAGTATTAAAGGCAATTTCACAAAATGAACAACGTGTTGAAGCGCTTGGATATAAAGTTCTCCATTATAAAATTATCGCAAGTGTAGTGGCAGGAGTAGTAGCGGCAATTAGCGGTGGTTTATTCGTTATCACATTGCGTTTTGTAAATACGACGGTATTTTCAATTGAAATGACGTTAAATGCATTATTGATGACAATGATTGGGGGAGTTGGAACGTTAATCGGAGCTATTGCTGGAGCGGGGATTATTGAATCACTGAAATACTATTTATCAGAACTAGCGACGGAGTATCCGATTTTTGAAAGATGGACGATTATTCTTGGTTTATTGTATATTATCGTGTTACTAGTTTTTCCGAAAGGATTAGTTGGAACGATTAAGAAGTTGAAGAATTTTAAAAGGGGTAAGAAGGAGAAGAGTGCAGGAGTGGAGCAAAACGTGTGAAAAATCGATAGAAGAGAATGCAAGTGGAGTAAGAAAATAAAAATCCCTCCTTTAAGTAAAAGGAGGGATTTTTATTTTCTAGAAAAGTTATAACATATATAATTCGTGAAATTGTTATTTTGTAAAAAAAACATTGTTCTAGTTGAATAGTTCAATTGGAATCTTTTTATCTAACTCTCGATTTGTAAAAAAATGAACAGCTAATTTCTCTATTGGTACATCTTCAATTGGAACTAGTTTATTATTTCTAATTGGTAAAAAAGCTATTCCATTTCCGTCACTAATAAACTCTTCAATAAGCGAATAAGAATCTAACTGTTGAAGTTGATGCTGAGATAGATTGTTTTCTTTTAAAAATTGTATTGTCTTATTTCTAAAAGGACACTTCTTGTCATTACTAACGAAAAAAAGTTCTTTTGAATAGTCAATGGTACACTTTTCTTTCGCTTTTAATAAACCTACAGAAATTGAAGTGGTGAATACTTTTTTAAACGCTGCGTCAGGATAATCCTCATAAGTTATGACCATATCAACTTTTTGTTGCTGTAGTAGTTTTTGTAAATGGCTACTACTTTCTATGTGTATTTGATAATTCCTGAAATTTTCTTTAATACGCATACTTAAATAATTAGTCAAAATAGATTGTGACGTCGCTATTCGGTAAGAAGAGCCGTTCGTTTTAATCTCATTTCTAGCTTCCTCTAATAAATTCAATATTTTATTTGTATATTCTAGCAAAATGTCACCTGAAGGTAGCAGTGAAACCCCTTTGTTATCTCTATGTAGTAAAGGTTGTTCTAATTCTTGTTCTAATTTTTTGATTCGCTCAGTTACATTTGGTTGCACATAACCTAACTCTTTGGCAGCTTTACTGATAGAGCCTTCATTTGCTACGGTTTTAAATATAATAAGATCACTTATTTCCATCCATTTCAACCCCTTACTGGGTATCATTATAAATGATATCAAGCATAATTTATACCTATTTTACACGGATTAAACATCGATTTATCATTATGTATATAATATCGAAAGCGAGTGATAAATATGATTGGGATGCAATATAAGGTCAGTTTGCCAAAAGATTATGATATGGAGATTATTAGAAAAAGGGTGAAAAAGAATGGGTATAAAACAGATGGTTTTCAAGAACTGAAATTTAAGGCCTATTTAATTGCTGAGGCGGGTAAGAATGGGAATTTCTATAATTGTTATGCACCTTTATATATTTGGAATGAGCATGAAGGTATGAACAAATTTATCTTTGAAGGCTATTACGATAATATTTTACAATCGTTTGGATGGCAACAAATAAATATAGGCGTTCCTTTAGTTGTTAATCTAAGTGATGATTTTAAGAAAAGTATATATGTTGTTGAATGTGCAGGAAGTATTTCTCAAAGTAAATCATTAGTTGGGACTCAGTTAAATACAATGAACCAAAAGGTACAAAATACAGAAAAATGTGTAGGGAATGTAGTAGTTTATAATCCAGATAAATGGGGTTATAGTCAATTCAGCTTTTATGAAGAGAAGCCTGAAGTTGAAGCGATGAAGGATGTTACAATATATGAGATTTTACACATTTCACAATAAAATCTTGTTGAATGCTAAAATAAGAAAAGGAATGAGAGTATATGCCTTTTGTGAACGTTTATTATCCTGAAAATACATTAAATAAAGAAGAGTTTAAAAAGATAAGTGAATGTATCCATCTTTCATTAATTGATCATTTTAACATCCCTGAAAATGATTATTTTCAAATGTTTTTATCTTATCAGCCAAACCAATTTTTTTTGATGCATGTTATTTGCTAGAACGAGAAGAAAAGAGAACAGAGAACATAATCCATGTTTCTATTACATGCGGACCGGGAAGAACGATAAAGCAGAAAAGGGATTTGTATCAATCGATATCTTTGGGGATTTCTAGGTGTTTAAATGTGAGAGATGCTGATATTTTTATTACACTAAATGAGACACCTGCTGAAAACTGGTCATTTGGTCAAGGGGTGGCACAACTGGTGAAGATAAAGGGGTAGCAAAATGATGAATGAGCGTATCGAATTTCATGTTCAAAAGGAAATGAGGGAAATCGCACCCGATTTTGTTAATTATAGTGAAAATATTTTATTTGAAGAGGTGTGGCGAGATCCCACTTTAACATTAAGAGAAAGAAGCTTGTGTACAGTTTCTGCACTAATTAGTATTGGTAATACAGAACAATTACCATTTCATCTGCAGTTAGCTAAACAAAATGGAATTAAGGAAAATGAAATAACGGCATTAATAACACATACGGCATTTTATGTTGGGTGGCCTAAAGCTGTCGCTGCTTTAAATATAGTGATAAATTCAATTTCAAGGGTCGAAAAATAATTGTAAGGAAAAAAATCCATTGTAAAATGGATTCTTTCTACTATAGCTTAGAGTTAAGCTTTTTGGGATTAAATATCTTTACTTGCTTTATTATCACTTGAGTGGTAAAGTGATAATGAGATTCACGATAGGAAGTGACAATATATGCGTGAAAATACGATAGGATCGTTAATCTGGTTACGTTTAATACGATTTACGAACCAAAGTAATCAAATGTCAAATGAGTTTTTGAAGCGTTTTGATTTGACGACAGCTCAATTTGATGTACTTATGCAAATACGGATTTATCAGCCACTTACACAAATGGAGTTAGCGGAAAAAGTTACTGTGACGCAAGGTGGTATTTCTAGAATGTTAACACGCCTTGAAAAAGAAGAGTATATAGTACGTAAACAAGATTGGAAAACGAAAATGATTAGCCTTACTGAGAAGGGTGAAGCAGTGTTAGAAAGAGCATTGCCAGAGCAACTTGCATTCCAATCATCTTTTTTTGATGATGTATTAGATGAGGAAGAACAGAAAATACTATACGCGTTAATGACAAAAGTTCATAAGCATAGTGAAAAAAAAGAATTACCACATGAGTAATTTTTTTTACACAATCAATTGACTAATCAAGTGATAATTAGAGGAGGAAATATTATGTATACAATTCCAGGACATCACCACATTTCTATGGTGACTAAAAATGCGAAAACGAATAATAATTTTTATCGAGATGTTTTAGGATTACGCCGAGTGAAAAAGACAGTCAATCAAGATAATTCATTTATGTATCATTTGTTTTATGGCGATTTAACAGGGAGTGCCGGAACTGAATTATCATTTTTTGAGATGCCGAATGTAGGAAGAACAATCCGTGGCACAAATGCAATAACGCAAATAGGTTTGCTCGTACCTTCAATAGAAAGCCTTACATTTTAGAAGAAACGTTTTGAGTCGCTTCAAGTGGCGCATGGAGAAATTACAACTTACGCCAGCCGAGACGCACTGCACTTTGAAGATCCAGATGGCCTACGGTTAGTGCTACTAAATAATAACGGTGAAGAGGTGCCTGAATATTGGACTGCATGGGATGACTCTTCTGTAGAGCAGAATCATCGTATTTTAGGCATGGGAACAGTTGAAATGACAGTACGGAGTTTAAATAAATTATCAAAAACATTAACAGAGTTGTTTAGTTATAAAGAAGTATCTCGTTCAGATAATGAGGGGATTTATCAATCTATTGCTGGTCAATCTTTTGGAGAAATTTTGGTGAAACAGCAAGAGGGAGAGAGTGAAAGACCGGGAAAAGGAAGTATTCATCATTTAGCTATTCGTGTGAAAAATGATGAAGAACTTAGTTATTGGAATGAAGCGGTGAAAGATAAAGGGTTCCAATCAACAGGCATTATCGATCGCTTTTATTTTAAAAGTTTATATTTCCGTGAGTCAAATGGCATTTTATTTGAGATTGCGACGGATGGACCAGGATTTACAGTAGATTCAGCAGTTGAAAAATTAGGAAAAGAACTGGATTTACCACCATTTTTAGAAGAGAGAAGAAAAGAGATTGAAGAGAAATTAATACCACTTGATTAAAAGGGAGAGAGCAACTATGGAAAAATACCGTATTGATACAAGTAAAGGAATTGAATTTGGATTATATTCAATTGGAGATCATATTTTAAATCCACATAATGGTTCGAAAATAAGTGCAGAAAAAAGAATTCATGAACTAATTGAAACAGCTAAGTTAGCAGATGAAGCTGGAATTGATGTGTTTGCTGTTGGTGAAAGTCATCAAGCGCATTTTACAACGCAAGCTCATACAGTTATTTTAGGAGCTATTGCACAAGCTACGAAAAATATTAAAATCGCGAGTTCTGCAACAGTATTAAGTACGTCAGATCCGGTTCGTGTATATGAGGACTTTGCCACAATCGATTTAATTTCTAATGGTCGTGCTGAAATCGTTGCTGGTCGTGGATCTCGTATTGGAGGATATAGTTTACTTGGTTACGATGTAAATTATTATGAAGAACTATTTGAAGAGAAGATGGATCTTTTATTAAAAATAAATAAAGAAGAAAGTGTAACATGGAAAGGGCAGTTTAGAACGCCACTTGAACATGCGGCAATTATACCGAGAGCTAAAAATAACAATATGCCAATTTGGCGTGCTGTTGGAGGGCCACCTGCTAGTGCAATTAAGGCAGGACATGCAGGTGTACCAATGATGCTTACGACACTTGGTGGCCCAGCTATTAATTTTAAAGTTTCAGTTGATGCATATCGTGAAGCTGCTCAGCAAAGTGGTTTTGATCCAGCGACATTGCCAATTGCGACAACAAGTTTATTTTATACAGCAGAAAATTCACAAGATGCACTTAGTGAATATTATCCTCATATTAATGCTGGTATGCTTGCACTACGCGGTGGTGGGTATCCGAAACAACAATTTACAAATGCAGTAGATTACCGTGACGCGTTAATGGTTGGTAGCCCACAACAAATTATTGAAAAAATGCTTTACCAATATGAATTATTTGGACAGCAACGTTTTATGGCACAGATTGATTTTGGCGGTGTACCATTTGATAAGATTGAGAAAAATATTGAATTAATTGCTACTGAAATTATGCCGGCTGTTAGAAAATATACAACGAAATAATGATAAAAGTACCGGGAATATAATCTATTCTCGGTACTTTTTTTATTTAGTCAGTTTGGAAAAATGACAAAAAAACGAATTTTTAGTCTAGAAAAAGGAAAGAATTTTTCTATTTGTGAATAACAATATTCTTGATTTGAATTTTGGAAATAAATTTTTCTCTTGACAAAAAAATAGCGTATTTTCGGATTTGATTCGAGGGCATTTTTCGAGATGAAAGTCAAGCGTATGAAGAGAAAAACGTAATAATAATTGATATAAGAGTATGTTATATGTTTGAAAAATACGTTTTTTAAATGTGAGAAATCTAATTCGAAAAAATTACAAAAGACATATTTCAGACAAAATCCTGTCAATAATACGTCAAAAATCACCTGAATTTATTATGTAAGTATATTATACAATTCGATTAGCGAATAAAACACTACTGAAATAGTGAAAAGGTAAATCGTATGAAGAAAGTTCTTTTGTAATTATCGAAAAAACTGACAATTTATATTTTCAAAAAGTACATAAACGAATTTATCTTTTGTATTTCCAAATGATTGAATTATTCATTATGAAGTGAATTCATACAATTCAATCGATATTACGATATAAAAATTATGAAGGAAGTGAGTTTAGCATGGATACACTCGAATTGGCACGAATACAATTTGCATCTACAACGATTTTTCATTACTTTTTCGTTCCGCTGTCTATTGGCTTGGCTTTTATCATCGCGTTAATGCAAACGTTATATGTGGTAAAGGGACAAGAAGTTTATAAGAAGATGACAAAGTTTTGGACACAAATATTCCTTGTTAACTTCGCAGTAGGAGTTGTAACAGGTATTTTACAAGAATTTCAGTTTGGTATGAACTGGTCAACGTATTCACGTTTTGTTGGTGATGTTTTCGGACCATCACTTGCAATTGAAGGTTTATTAGCATTTTTCATTGAGTCTACATTCCTAGGTTTATGGGTATTCGGTGAGGATAAACTTCCGAAGCGAATTCACCTTTTATGTATTTGGCTCCTTTCAATTGGAACAATGTTATCAGCATTTTGGATTTTAACTGCAAATGCATTTATGCAAGCTCCAGTAGGATATGAAATGGCAGCAGATGGGCGTGCGCAAATGAATGATTTCTTGGCGATTATTCAAAATCCACAATTATGGGTGCAGTTCCCACATACAATTACAGCGGCACTTGCAACAGGTGCATTCTTTATTGCTGGTGTTAGTGCATGGAAAATTGCAAAACAACAAGAGACGGAAGTGTTTAAAAAGTCTTTCCGAGTTTCTATCGTTGTTGGAACAATTTCGACAGCATTGGTATTATTTTTCGGTCATGCACAAGCGCAAAATTTAATTAAGACACATCCGATGAAAATGGCTGCAGCTGAAGCATTATGGAATACGAGTGAGGACCCAGCGCCATTTACAGTATTTGCGAAAATTGATACAGAGAAGAAAGAAAATTCGTTTGAAATTCAAATCCCTTATATGCTAAGTCTATTGTCATACGATAAATTTAGTGGTCAAGTAGAAGGTATGAATCAAATTCAAAAACAATATGAAGAAAAATATGGACCTGGGGATTATATTCCTCCAGTACACACAATGTTTTGGAGTTTTAGAGCGATGGTAATGAGTGGAACGTTCATGTTGCTTCTTGGAGCGTACGGCTGGTTCTTATCAAGAAAAGATCGCTTAACTGAAAATCCTTGGTATTTAAAAATAATGGTATATGCAATTGCACTACCGTTTATCGGTAATACAGTAGGATGGATTATGACCGAAATGGGACGTCAGCCTTGGGTTGTCTTCGGTGTTATGAAAACAGAAGATGCAGTATCTCCAAACGTTTCATTTGGAGAAGTATTATTCTCTCTTGTTTCATTCACATCACTATATGTAATTATTGGAGGCATTACTGTTTACTTATTCGTTCGTATCATTAAAGGACATGCGAATAAGAAAGCGAAAAAGGATTATCAGAGCCATGATCCATTTGATAAGGAGGAAGAGTATGTTATCTCTTAATGAATTGTGGTTTCTAATTATCTCAACCTTATTCGTTGGCTTCTTTGTACTTGAAGGTTTCGATTTTGGTGTAGGAATCGTTTCAAGGTTTTTAGGGAAAAACGATTTGGAAAAGCGTATATATTTAAATACAATTGGACCGTTTTGGCACGCAAATGAAGTATGGCTTGTTTGTGCTGGTGGTGCTATGTTTGCGGCATTTCCGCACTGGTATGCAACTTTATTTAGTGGGTTCTATATTCCGTTTGTGTTTATGCTTCTTGCTTTAATTATAAGAGGCGTTTCCTTTAAATTCCGTGCGAAAATAGAAAACCATAAGTGGAAAAGTTTCTGGGATTGGGGCATGTTTATTGGAAGCATGCTACCTCCTATACTTTGGGGAGTTGCAATCGCAAACTTTATGACAGGTGTACCAATTGATGAAAGTAAAAATATGGTAGGCGGATTTATGAAATTACTTCACCCATTTGCGTTACTTGGGGGAGTTATGTTTCTTCTTCTATGTATTGTTCATGGTTTGCAATTCCTTACTATACGTACAACAGGAAAATTACGAGAACGCGCACGTATTGCCGCGACAAAGATTGCACCTTTTGCATTAATAACACTTCTTGTTTTTGCAGCTGTAGGGTTATGGAAAACAGATATTTTCACCGCACATGGTTCAGAGTGGCTAATGGTTCCAATTGGAGCTTTTGTAGCGCTATTTGTTTCTACTTTATTAAATAAAAGAAGAAGAGATGGTTGGGCTTTCTTTATGACGAGTTTAACAATCATTTTGCTAAGTGCAAGTGTGTTCATCGGTATGTTCCCGCGTGTCATGATTAGCTCATTAGGAGCGGTAAATGATTTGACAATTTATAATGCGGCATCAGGACCTTATGCATTAAAACTGATGAGCTATTTTTCTCTTGCTATTTTACCGTTTGTTATCGGTAGTCAAATATGGAGTTTCTATGTATTTAGACAACCTGTTAAGTCAGACAAAGATTTGGAGTACTAATGAAAAGAAAAAGAGGACTTCCGTCGTATCCTGGTAGCCGAGTTTTATATGTGACTTTAAGTCTTATTAGCATTTTAGAGGCGTGTAGTATCATTGCGCAGACAGTGTTTTTAGCACGAGCAATCACATTTTTATTTCATGGAGAAACAGTGCAGGCTGTGCTAAATGAAACTGTTTATTTTGGGATCACGTTTGCAGCACGCCAAATGTTGGTGCGAACATCGCAAATATTGGTTGAGCGTTTCGCTGAAAAAACAGGATTTGCATTAGGTAAACAGTTAATAGAAGCATATTTTACATTAGGACCTAGATTTGTCCAAACGAATGGGACTGGTCATCTGGTTACTTTATCGATAGAAGGTATTGAGAAATTCAAAACTTATATTGAATTAACAATTCCTAAAATGATTAGAAGTAGTATCGTACCAGGACTAATTGTTCTATATGTTTTTACACTGGACATTAAGTCTGGAATCATTTTAGTTGTAACGATTCCGATTGTGATCATATTTATGATCCTTCTAGGATTAGCAGCGCAGAAAATGGCGGATAGCCAATATGAGACATATCGTGTACTTTCTAATCATTTTGTAGATACGTTAAAAGGATTAGAAACATTAAAGTATTTAGGGAAAAGTAAACAGCACGAAGGAAAGATTGAAAAAGTAAGTAAACGATATAGAAAAGCAACGATGCGTACTTTGCGAGTTGCTTTTCTTTCTTCTTTTGCATTAGATTTCTTTACGAGTTTATCAATTGCATTTGTAGCAGTTGGATTAGGGATACGGTTAATAGATGGGACAATTATACTGTTACCAGCTCTTACGATTTTAATTTTAGCGCCGGAATATTTTCTGCCGATTAAGCAAGTTGGAGCGAATTATCATGCTACATTAGATGGACAACTTGCAATAGAGCAAATAGAAGAAATTTTACAGAAACAAAAAGAAATAAAAAAGAAAGATTCAAATGTAGATATAGTATGGAATTCTTCTAGTAGTTTGAAATTACAAGATGTAAAAGTAAATAATGATGAATCTGAAAAGGCTATATTAGAGGGAATTGATTTTACTTGGCAAGGTAACGGTGCTATAGGCATTATTGGTGAAAGTGGGGCAGGGAAATCAACGTTAATCGATGTGTTAGCAGGATTTCTACCTCCTTCCGGTGGGAAGATGCTAGTAAATGGTGTGGAAATTGGTGAATCTACTCGAGAAGATTGGCAAAAACATATTGCTTATATTCCGCAGCAACCTTATATTTTTCCACTTTCATTAAAAGATAATATTTGTTTCTATGAAACGAATACAACTGATGAAGAAGTTGAGAGAGTTATTAATGAAGTAGGTCTTCGTTCGCTCGTTGCATCATTACCACATGGGATGCACGAAAGAATTGGAGAAGGTGGACGTATGCTTAGTGGCGGACAAGAACAACGTGTCGCTATGGCACGTGCACTTTTAAGTAAAAAGCCAATTATTTTATTAGATGAACCTACAGCACATCTTGATATTGAAACTGAATTTGAAATAAAGCAATCGATGTTACGTCTGTTTGAAGGTAAGTTAGTATTTCTTGCAACGCATCGTCTGCATTGGATGAAGCAAATGGATCATATTCTTATTTTAAATAAAGGGGAAATTAAAGAAAGTGGAACATATGAAGAACTTTTAAAGAATGAGACATTACATTTTCATAGGGAAGAGAGGGGAGAGCGATGAGTAACTGGATTAAACCTCATATACAACAAAATAAAGGTAGAATGACGTTGACTATTTTCCTTGGGCTTCTTGGAGTTAGTTCAGGTGCGATGTTACTTTTCATTTCCGGTTATTTAATTTCTAAATCTGCTCTCAGACCAGAAAATGTAATGGCTGTATATGTTCCTATAGTTGCAACGCGTGCGTTTAGTATAGGGCAAGCTGTCTTTCATTATTTAGAACGTTTAGTAGGGCATGACGTCGTTCTACGAATTTTAGAAAAAATGAGGACAAAACTATATAGAATTGTAGAACCACAGGCGTTATTTTTACGCTCTCGATTTCAAACTGGTGATGTATTAGGTGTATTGTCTGATGATATAGAACATTTACAGAATCTATATTTACGTACAATATTCCCTAGTATACTAGCGTTAGTTGTATATGGCATTTTCGTACTTGTTATCGGTGCATTTGACTTAGTATTTGCACTTATCGCAGCTTGTATGTTAGCTGTTATTGTTTTTCTTCTTCCATTCGTATCACTACTTTTGATGAAACGACATCATGTTGCTCTGAAGCGAGGAAGAAATCGTTTGTATCAACAATTAACAGATGCTGTATTTGGGTTATCTGATTGGCAGGCAAGTGGTAGAAAAGATGAATTTATTAATGCGTATGTAGAGCAAAATGTCCAGTTGTTAAAGACAGAAAAGAGAGTGAAACGCTGGTACCACATTCGAGACAGTATCATTCATTTAATAGTCGGCATTGTAGTTATTTCAATGATTATGTGGACTGGAAATCAATCAGCAAGTGAGCAAATTGCACCTACAGTTATCGCAGCCTTCGTATTAATGACGTTATCAGTGACAAATGCGCTTATCCCTATATCAGATGCTATTGATCGAATTCCATCTTATGTAGAATCTGTTCACCGGCTTAATGGCGTAGAAAGTGATAGCGCTTTGGATGATAAGGAGTTACCTGGAGATAAAGAATACGTTGTACCAAAACATGTAGATATTGAACTGAGTAATGTGTCGTATAATTACCCAAATAGTAATGAATCTGTATTAAAAGACGTATCATTGCAAATAAAGGCAGGAAAGAAAATTGCTATTTTAGGTAGAAGTGGAACAGGGAAATCTACTTTACTAAAACTGTTAACTGGGGCGCTACGTCCGGTGAGTGGCCAAATTATATTGAATGGTGAACAAGCTCATACGAATCTTTTGTCAAAATATATTTCTGTATTAAACCAAAAACCACATTTATTCGATACGACAATTGGAAATAATGTGCGGATCGGTAAACCAGAGGCTAATGATGAAGAGATATGGAAAGCTTTAGAGAAAGCACAGCTAGCACCACACATTGCTTCTCTTCCTGATGGATTACAAACAAAAATGCATGAAATGGGAAAGAGGTTTTCTGGCGGAGAAAGGCAAAGGGTAGCATTTGCAAGAACTCTTATGCAAGAAGCATCGATCATTGTCCTTGATGAACCGACTATTGGTTTAGATCCTAAAACGGAATTGGCCTTAATAGAAACAATGTTTTCTGCAACAGAAGAAAAGACTGTTATTTGGATTACACATCATCTTGTAGGAATTGAACATGTAGATGAAGTTATTTTCCTTGATAGTGGTCAAATCGCTATGCAAGGTAGCCATGAACAGCTACTGAAAGAAAATGAGAAATATCGTAGGTTATACGAGCTTGATAAAGGTATATAAGAATGAAATGCAAAAAAACACAAATTCTTGATAGTTCAAGGTTTGTGTTTTTGTATTTGTGGTGAAATCATATAGGTCGTATAAGCTAGTTGATCATGAATTGGTTATATATTGTTAGAAAGGGTGTTTAAAACCTATCCTTTCAAGGCAATACTTGAGCCATAGTGAATGGATTGTTGGAAGGCGTGATTATATGTTTGAAGAGGATGGCATTGTTTTAATTCTGGAGCCTGCTGATGAGCGGAATATGAGGAAATTTATTTTTACAGTACCGAAGTCAGTTTATGAAAAAAAAGAGATTTTATTACATTACGGAACACCTTTAGGCCAAGGATATACGGACATTATAGAAGATATTATTAGTGTACATATAGACATAGATATTGTAACAGTAATAGGGCATGTGAGAGGATAAAGAGAAATTTTAATTAGTGGGAGTCATACTGACCTTAAAAACAGACGTACTTAAAATAAGTATGTCTGTTTTTATATTTAAATGAAGATAGTTTCGAGGTGCATGTTGAACAGGATAATAATGATTTTTCTAGAATGTATAAAAGGAAGATTAAAAAATAAGATATGATGTGATAAGGTGTATAAGCAGAAAACAAAGTGTTTATAAATGAATAAAAGTATGACAATTATTTAGGAGGTAAAAATGAAGTTTACAAAAACAATGTTACTTTCAATTGTAGTTTCAATTGGTTTGATGGGATGTTCGCTAGTAGAGGAAGGGAAGAACTCCATAGATTACGCTCAAAAAGCGACAGACTATGTAAATGAAATAAGTGCATTTGCAAATGAAGCGCCAGCATTAGCTGAAAAGGCTGTTAATGATGGAGAAGCTCGAAAAGAACTAGAAACGAAACTTACTGAAATTAAACAAGATATACCAGCTTTTAATGAATTAACACCACCGGATGTAGCGAAGGATCTTCACCAGCAAATCGTCGGGTATAATGAAAAGTTAAATACATTAATTGATACCTCTATGCAAAAGATAGAGGAAGGGAAAATGAATGTAGAGCAGTTTAAAAACTCTGAGCTTATGCAGACGATAGAACAAGTTCAGGATTTGAAAGATAAGGTTCAAAATTTAGGGCAATAATAAAAAGATCCGTTTATCATAAACGGATCTTTTTATTATTGTATACAATAGATGATTACACCAATGACAATAATAATGTTGCCAATGATTTTTCGTTTCGTTATTTTTTCACCTAGGAAGTACCAACTGAAAATTAATATAATAATATAACTTAATGATTCTAATGCAGATGCTTGCTTTAATGCCAAGCCCTTTAAGGCGATCACATTTAATCCGGCATTAATTACAAATAAAAAGTAGCCGATGATAACATAAGGATTCACATATTCTTTTATTCTAGAATCGTATTGTTGTAAAGTAGCCTTTTTTAATAATATTTGTGAGTAATTGGCTAAAATTATCCCGAAAATCAATAATAACATATAACTATTCATCTTTTGTCACCACCACAATTCCGACGATAATAATAGCCGCGCCAAGTATGTGATTCCACTGTATCGTATCTCCAAATAGGAATACTGACCAAAGCATTGACCATAGTATTATAATTCCACGGTGTGAATATGCTCTAGAAATTTCAAAATTCTTAATGACTTGTTGCCATAGAATTGCGTATCCGAATAAAAGTACAACAAGTCCGAAGTAAGCAATAAAAAATGAAATTGATGCAATAGGGAATTGAGCTGCCCATTTCATGTAGACCATAATGATAGAATATATCAAGAAGGCCACATGTAAAAATACATAGTTTTTAATAGTTGGTTTCATATATTCACTCTCTTTTACTTTATATACACGTATGTAAACTCGATGTATATAATCAATAGCTTCTTATAATATATAAGGCATATTGAAATGATTTTTGTTTATTTCTTCACATTCCAAAATATATAGTATCATGTCTTCTAATGTAAAACAATAGAAGGCAATATGTAGCTTTAGAGCTGAAAATAATAGAGTTAGTAGAGTTAGATTTTCCACTGTTCTATAATTTGTATCGTTTTATTTGTTGCATTCATCTCTACTTGAATACCTATTGGCAAAGTAATCATTGGATGAGTATGACAACAGTCAAAATCGGCTAGAAAAGGAAGTTTTTGATTTTGTAATGCTTCTAATAATATTTCGTAAGGTTTTCTATTTGTACCACAATCATCAAATTGCTCATGTTTTCCAAGGATGATACCTGAAACTTTATCAAAAACGCCGTTAATTTTAAGTAATGAAAAACTTCTTTCGATAGTAGCTGCATCTTTTGAGCTATCTTCAATAAAGAGAATGTCACCTTCTTGAATATGTGGCATATAGGGGCTGCCCCAAATACCTTGTAAAGTGTTTAAATTCCCACCAATAATACGTCCAGTAGCTTTTCCACCAATTACTGAAATCCAATTGTTCGGTCGAAGATCTTTTTCTTTCGTTTTTTCTTCCCAATTAATAAATTCATCTGACCAAAATAACGGCTGGTTTATGTTGTAAGGAAGGTGTTGATCAGTTAATAAAGTATCCGCAAAATATTTGTATGTGCAATCTACGAAAGGCTCAAATTCACCAAAAGAAGGAACGAGTGCTGGACCATAAAATGTAGGAATTCCTGTTTTTGCATAAATTCCTAGTAATAATGCTGTTGCGTCTGAATAGCCAATCATTATTTTAGAGTTTTTTTGAAAAGAAGCATAATCAATATAAGGTAATAATGAATTTGAATTCATTCCCCCAATTGTCGACATGATACAAGAAACGTTAGGGTTTCTAATCAATTCATTTAGTTCCTCAGCGCGATCTTTAATGCTCCCTGAACGATAATAATCATATTGACCTGTTAGTGAACCTTCTAATATATGAAATCCTTTCTTTTGTAAGTATAATTTTGCTCGCTCAAATCTCTTTGGAGAAGTATGGGTTACTGGTGAAGAGGGAGAGTAGATGCCAATTGTATCGCCATATTTTAATGCTTTTGGAAGTATCATTTGTATAAATCCTTTCTATTATATAGCGTTTTTGCGTCTAGGTGTTATTGAATATTCTTATATTTCGTTATTTTTAGTGTAACACATATGAAAAAGAGAAAGAGGTTGAAATTATAATTGCTGTAGATGAATAAATATGCTTTTTACCTTGACGATATAAAGTAATTGTTGTTATGGTTAAACATGAGTGTATAAAAGGTTTGCTAAAGGAGTTTTAGAATGAAGTGGTTAAAATGGGGGAAATTAACAATCCTATTAGTAGTAATTCTAGGTATATGTTGGTTCTTTTTCCAAGGAGTTCAAAAGAGTGAAACAAATGTAGATACTCAGCCTTTACAAGTGGCAGAGCTACCTAAAACAGGGCTATCTGAAAAAGTAGTTCCACCAAAATATATACCACCAGAAATTGATGCAAAAGCAGCTATTATTATCGATGCGAGTAATGGAGAAGTTATTTATCAAAATAATGAAAATGAAGCTGTTGCCCCTGCTAGTATGTCAAAAATGATGACAGCATATCTCGTTTTAGAGAGTATACATAATGGGAAAGTCCACTGGGAAGATCCAGTGAAAATAAGTGCAAAATCGGCACAAACAGAGGGTGCAAAAATCCCAATGCAAGTAAATGATACATTGACTGTTAAGGACTTATATCATGCGTTAATGATTGAATCGGCTAATAATTCGGCTGTCGCTTTAGCGGAACATGTAGCTAAGACAGAAAAAAACTTTGTTCAACTTATGAATGAAAAAGCCCAGCAGTTAGAAATGTCAGATAAAGCTAAATTCGCGAATGCTTCCGGATTACAGGAGCCCGACGGAAGTGAAACAAAAATGACAGCAGCTGACGTAGCGAAATTAGCGTATCATCTTATAAAAGACTATCCAGAGATATTAGAAGTGACTCACTTACGTCAAAGTCAGTTAGCATTTAATAATGTTAATGTTACAAGCACAAATGAGATGTTAAACAAAAATAATAAAGCTTTATATATAGAAGGAATAGACGGATTAAAAACAGGATTTACAGATAGCGCAGGGTATTGTTTTACAGGTACTGCAAAACAAGGCGATAATCGTATTATTACAGTTGTTATGGGGACAAAAAGTAAAACAAAACGTTTTACAGAAACACAGAAGCTGATGTCCTATGCTTTTCAATTGGTTAATTAGGTGAAGAAGTAAGTTAATTGCTATAAAAAAGACAGACAGTTTATTTGAACCTTGATTTTGGTGATAATAAGCTGTTTTTTAAATTTTGGGAGTATGGGGAGTGAAAACTCAAGTGATATCATTTGAGTTTGTTTTTGTTTGTTGATATTATTAAGTTAAGAACTTATTAATAATAAGTTCAAGGGGCATTATATGCTTCGTACATATGATACTGCCTCAAATGAAAAATTGGAGGGAATTGTAATGGCAAAAGATTTTTACTCAGCAATTGAAGACAGAAGATCTATTTACGCGATTAGTAAAGAGCAAGTAGTTTCTGATGAAAGAATTCAAGAAGTGATTTATCATGCTGTGAAACATACACCTTCGGCTTTTAATTCTCAAAGTGCAAGAGTTGTTGTATTACTAGGTGAACAACACGACAAATTATGGAATGTTACGAAAGAAACGTTACGAAAAATTGTACCTGAAAATAATTTTGCACCTACTGAAGAGAAAATGAATGCATTTAAAAGTGGCTATGGAACAGTTTTGTATTTCGAAGATAGTAAAGTAGTAGAAAGTTTGCAAGAGAACTTTGCACTATATAAAGATAATTTTCCTACATGGTCTCAGCAATCTTCTGGAATGTTGCAATTTGCGATTTGGACAGCATTAGAGATTGAAGGTTTTGGTGCTACACTACAGCATTATAATCCGTTGATTGATGAAGAAGTAAGGAAAGAATGGGATGTACCTGGAAACTGGAAGTTAACGGCGCAAATGCCATTTGGTAAACCAATAGTTTCTGCAGGAGATAAAGAATATCAGCCATTAGAAACTCGTGTGAAAATTTACAAATAAAATAAAAAATAGAAGGTGAACAGAGATATAATCTGTTCACCTTTTTATACATGGTATGGGTTTTTATGCTGAATTGTTTTCATTTGCTCTTTTAGTTCGTTTTTCTTTGTTTCAATGATTGTTACCTTTTTAAATGTTGTAAACGATAATAAGTGAGTAAGAGCAGAGTAAAGTTCGATATTATTATTTATGTGATCGTCTATTATTTTTTCCACAAATGCAACTCCTCTTTTTATGTGATTATACATATTCTATCAATAAAACCCTAATAATTCCATATTTAGTAGAGAAACAAAATAGTCAATTGTGTTTTTGGGATGGGAGTGCTATCGAGTGGGGGGCGTGAAATCTTACAAATCATCACGTTGTTTAAAATCATACATAGTATAGAGAATTCATTTTCTTAAAATATTATACTATTGATAAATAAAGTGTTTTTTGTCATGATAAGAGTGTACCTCATGAAAAAGAAATTTCTAGAAAAACATATTGTGTTTATGTATTAGATTAATGGAATTTCTATATTAGATAAAAAGTGTAAAATCTATATTGAAATAATTTATGGAATTTTAAATTTTGATGTAATACATAAGAAATTTGAAAAAATCGTTGCAAAAACACACAGTTTAATGGTAAAGTTCACATGAAGTTCACACGGAAGTCACTTCAATCGTTTAAAATAAACGACGTGTGAAAAATAAAACTCTTGCTAAAAAATGGAACTAGATGAATATTTTACTTTGATAATATTGTAAAGTACTAAGTTTATAGTTTTTCTCAAGAGGATAGTAGGGAAAGGAAGTAAAGACAACTTATGAAAAAAGTAATCGCAGGTTTAGCAGCAGCATCTGTAGTAGGTGTAGCAGTTCCAGGAATGGATTCTGCTCATGCACAAGTTTCAAATGATGCGCTAAAAGAAATTAATGGACAAACACAAACTCAAACGACTGTAACTGAAACAAAAAAGGTAGAAACAACTTCTGAATTAAAATACACAGTAACAGCTGATGTATTAAATGTACGTTCAGGTGCTGGTACAGGACATAACGTTATTTCTAAAGTGAAAGAAGGCCAAGTACTTCAAGTAACTGGACAAGAAAACGGTTGGTTCAAAGTTAGTGTAAATGGTCAAACAGGTTATGTAAGTGGGGACTTCGTAACAAATGGTGGCAATAAAGGAACTACTGTTCAACAAGGAACAGGTACTTACACAGTAAACGTTTCTTCACTAAACGTACGTACAGGCCCAAGTGCATCTCATACTGTTTTAGGTTCTGTAAATAAAGGAAAAACAGTTCAAGTTGTAGGTGAAGTTCAAGATTGGTTTAAAATTAACTTCAATGGTGGAACTGGATACGTAAGCAAAGACTTCGTAACAAAAGGTGGTTCAGCTGTATCTAACGAAACACAGCAACCAACTACAAACAACAACAACAACACTACTACAGTTCAAACTGGTGGTTCATATGTTGTTAATACAGGTGCTTTAAAAGTACGTACAGGTCCAGCTACATATAACCCTGTAATTGGTGGGGTAACAAACGGTACAGTATTAAACGTTACTGGTGCTGAAAATGGTTGGTATAAAATTAACCATAACGGCCGCACTGGTTACGTAAGTGCAGACTTTGTGAAGTTTGTAAAAGGCGGAGTGAACAATGTAGTTACTGGTGGTAACCAAGGTACGAACCAAGGTACGAACCAAGTACAAAAACCAACAGCGCCAACAGGTGGAGATACATCTTCAATCGCTGGATTCGCTAGATCTTTAAATGGTTCACCATACAGAACTGCTGGTACAACACCTGCTGGTTTTGACTGCAGTGGATTCATTCACTACGTATTAAATCAAACTGGTCATTCAGGCGCTCGTCAAACAGTTGCTGGATACTGGAGCTCTAAAACAAAAACTAGCAATCCACAACCAGGTGATTTAGTATACTTCCAAAATACTTATAAATCAGGTCCTTCTCACATGGGCGTTTACTTAGGAAATGGACAGTTCATCAGTGCAGAAAATGATGCAACTGGTGTACGCATTAGCTCTGTAAGCAACTCTTACTGGAGTAAGCATCTATTAGGTTACACAAAAGCATACTAAGAAAAAGTATTTTATATACTTTTTGTATAGAGAAAAGGCTTTCCAGGGAAACTTGGGAAGCCTTTTTCGTAGTTATATAAACTAGAAGTATAGTAGTATTTATGTCAATTTCCCATGCAAAAACTTAGCATATAAATCATGAAAATAGTTTGGACGGAATAAGTTTGCTGCATGACCTGCTAATGGAATTTCTTTATATAAAACGTTCGGAAGAATGGACTTCAAATCAAAGAGACACGATTTATAGAGATGATCATGTTCTCCCATCACCCATAATATAGGATGGGGAAGTGCTTTTAATTTAGATTTCAAGTCGAATTCTAAGCGGTGTCGTAATGACTCAGCAATAATGGACGAGTGTAATTGTAACCCGAAACGGTAATAAATATTTCGTGAAATAACAGCGAACGGATTTGCCCTTAGTATTCCACTTGGAAAAATAGTACTAGCATACTGAGAAAGCCAAGATGAATATTCATCACCACGTTTTTCCCAAAATTTTTGAAAAACATTATATAAACGGGAAGGGTTATTATAATGTCCACCAATATGACAAATGCTCAATACTTTTTCTGGATGCATTTGTGCAAATGTCGTAGAGATATAACAGCCATAGCTTAGAGCACAAATATGAGCCTTTTTAATTCCCTCTTTTTCATACAAGTTCAATAATTGATCTACGAGGCGCTGTATTGAAAAGTCGATAGCTTCTCCTTTATCGTCGCCGTGACCTAATAAGTCATAAGTTATAATGTTGTAGGAGGCAGAAAATCGTTTATGCTCTTTTTTGAAGGCGCGGCGATTTCCAACTAATCCATGAATAAAAATGATTGTTTCCTTTTCGGAATGTTTATTTGTTTGCAAAAAGGATACTCCTTTCAATGCTGGAGATTTATATAGTATTTTAAATTAGCTAATTGATAAAATCAGTTATTATTATTCTATGCGTAGTCTAGCATTCACATAGAATAATATTAAGTACCAGGTAATAATATCAGATGTTTACACTTGTTGTAAAGATGAGTTTATATGTATATTTTGTAAAAATAGAAAAAGTGTGTTTACATTCAGTTTACATTTATAGCGTATTCTAGTTTTAGAGAGAATAGTTTTGTTTATAACGAGGAGATGAACGACAATGGAAATTAGGAATACAGAAAAGAAAAAAGGGAATTGGAGGCAGTTTTTACTCCTTATTCAAGATACAAATCCACCGAAAGGCATTCTTATTTTTGCATTAATAATGAGCTTACTTTCTACTGGAGCGAGTTTGTTTATTCCAATGCTAACAAAAGGTTTAGTTGATAATTTTTCACTTTCCTCAATTAGTACGGGACAAATTGTTGGATTAATTGCATTCTTTATTATTCAAACAATTGCTGCGGGATTGTCTATTTATTTACTGAATTATATTGGACAAAAAATTGTGGCTGGACTTAGGGAACGATTGTGGAAAAAGGTACTTATTTTACCAGTGTCTTATTATGATCAAAACAGAACGGGAGATACAATTAGTCGTATGACAAATGATACAGGTGTTGTTAAAACATTAATTTCTGAGCATTTGTCAAACTTATTAACAGGCGGTATCTCAATTATTGGGTCATTAATTGTATTATTTGTTTTAGACTGGAAAATGACAATTTTACTTTTAACGGTTATTCCATTATCGGTACTAATTTTAGTTCCACTTGGACGGAAAATGTATAAGATTTCAAAAGCACTTCAAGATGAAACAGCTTCGTTTACAAGTGTGTTAACACAAGTGTTATCAGAAACTCGTTTAGTGAAATCTTCAAATACGGAAAAAAGAGAATATGAAACAGGGAATACAGGTATCCAAAAATTATTGCAATTTGGTTTGAAAGAAGGAAAAGTGCAAGCATTAATTTCACCAGTTATGTCGTTTGTTTTAATGGCATTACTTGTTATTATCGTAGGGTATGGTGGAATGCGAGTTTCTAGCGGTGCATTAACAACAGGTGAACTTGTAGCATTTATTTTGTATTTGGTTCAAATTATTATGCCAATGAGTCAGTTATCTATGTTTTTTACTCAGTTCCAAAAAGCAATTGGTGCAACCGAAAGAATTAATACGATTTTAGAATATGAAGTAGAAGATCATGAGACAGGTATGAATGTTACAAATGCGAAGCAGTCGATCATTATTGAAAATGTACATTTTGAGTATAACGAAGAAGAGAAAGTGTTAAAAAATATCGACTTCACGATTGAATCTGGAAAAGTAACAGCGATTGTAGGACCAAGTGGTAGCGGAAAAACAACTTTATTCTCGCTGTTAGAACGTTTTTATGAGCCAACTAGTGGTTTCATAAAATTAGGGAAAGAACCAATTACAGCATATTCATTACAGTCATGGCGACGTCAAATTGGTTACGTTTCACAAGATAGCCCGTTAATTGATGGAACGATTCGTGATAATATTTGTTACGGTGTTGAGGGTGAAGTGACTGACGAAGCAATTGAAAGGGTAGCAGCAATGGCTTATGTTGATGCGTTTATTCATGATTTACCAAGCGGATATGCAACAGAAGTTGGAGAACGTGGTGTGAAGCTTTCTGGAGGGCAAAGACAACGAATTGCGATTGCTCGAGCGTTACTACGAAATCCGCAAATCCTTATGTTAGATGAAGCAACTTCAAGTCTTGATAGTAAATCGGAATCGGTTGTTCAGAAGGCGTTAAATAACTTAATGAAAGGTAGAACAACTTTAGTTATTGCGCATAGACTTTCTACTGTTGTAGATGCAGATAAAATTATCTTTATTGAAAAAGGGAATCTTACAGGAAGTGGCTCACATGATGAGTTATTACGGACACATGACATGTACCGTGAATTTGCAATGCAACAATTGAAAATTAAAGAAGGAGCATTATAGAATGAAAACAATCAGTGAGGGAGCACTTCACTGATTGTTGATTTTTGAGAGTTGTAATAAGTACGTTAAGCAGAAAGGATATGATTCCTTGATACCTAAAATATTAATTGTAGATGATGATCCGCACATTAGAGAACTTGTTTCTGTATTTTTGGAACGAGAAGGTTTTCAAACATATGAGGCCGTTGATGGACTAGATGCTCTTCGAAAAATAGAAGAAGTGAAAGTCGATATGGCGATTCTTGATATTATGATGCCAAATATGGATGGATTTGATTTATGTTATGAATTAAGAAAATACTATGATATCCCGATTCTTATGCTGACTGCTAAAGGTGAAACATCTCAAAAGATAAAAGGGTTTCATCTCGGAACAGATGATTATCTTGTAAAACCATTTGACCCTTTAGAATTAGTTGTAAGAGTGAAGGCGTTATTGAAACGTTATCAAATTATAGTATCGCAATCTATTCAAGTTGGGAATGTACTGTTAAATCGTAAAACATTTGAAGTTATCGCCGAAGAACAAACGGTCACGTTGCCGCTAAAAGAATTTGAGTTTCTCTTTACATTAGGGTCAAAGGCAGGAAGAACTTGTTCAAGAGAGCAATTAATTGAAGACGTATGGGGATATGATTTTGAAGGGAATGAACGTACGCTAGACGTTCATATTAATCGGTTGCGTGAAAAGTTTCAAGAAGAGCAATCGAAGTTTAGTATAAAGACGATAAGGGGTTTAGGGTATCGCTTAGAGGTAAGTAAATGAGACGAAGAAAACGAATGAGTAAGATGAAGATGTTAAAAATAATGGGGGCGATAATAGCGCTCTTTACTTTTCTTACTATAATTTGGTCTATAGCCTTTTTTGTATCGTCTAGTGTAATGAAAGCTTTGGAAATAAACGTATCGCCTTTTGTTACGTTTCTAATTAGTGATATGGTCGGCTTTGTATTTATTGTTCTTATTTGGGTATTGATTGGAATATTAATGAGGCCGAAGCGAGAAGCGATGATTTGGACGATCATTGAACCTATACAAAAAATTGCAAAAGGAGATTTCTCCGTAAAAATACGAAACGAAGAAAAGTATGATGGAGAAATTGGAGTACTCGTAAAAAGTATAAATGATATGACAGATGAACTGAATGCGATGGAGAAACTGCGCCAGGAATTTGTATCGAATGTTTCTCATGAAATACAGTCACCATTAACTTCTATAAAAGGATTTGCTAGAGCGCTACAAGATAATAATCTTTCTGAGGAAAAAAGAAAGCATTATCTTACCATTATTGAAACTGAAACAACGAGATTATCTAAATTGAGTCAAAATTTATTAAAGCTAACACTTTTAGAATCAGAAGAGTATATACCAGAAAGAGTGACTTATCGATTAGATCAACAGTTAAAGCAAGTTGTATTAAATAGTGAACCACTCTGGGCTGAAAAAGAAATTGAGTTAGACCTTGATTTAGAAAAAGTGCACATTACTGCGGACCAAGAAAGTATGAGTCAAGTGTGGATTAATTTAATTCATAATAGTATTAAATTTACTCCAAGCGGTGGTACGATTACAATTCAGTTAAAAGAACATGAGACAGTAGTGGAAGTGCGTATTCGTGATTCGGGAATTGGGATATCAGAAGAACAGAAACAACATATTTTTGAGCGTTTTTATAAAGCGGATTCTTCACGAAACCGTACGCATGGAGGAAGTGGCTTAGGTTTAGCCATTGTAAAAAAAGTACTCGATCTTCATCAAGGAGAAATAAAGGCCGAAAGCGTGGAAGGGAATGGTACAGAATTTATTGTGCGTATTCCGAATCATGAAGAAAAATAGTGTTAGGAGGGGAACCTTCTAACACTATTTTTCTTTTCATACTCATGCACTCTCCCATTCAGATGTACTCTTTATTTTACATTAGTAATGAAATATACGTGATTTTTTTATTGTGAATTTTCTATAGTTACCTACAAGTAACCTACGCACATGAAAGTGCATCATTGCCTTTTTACATAAACATAGATACACTTTTAATATAATAAACAACTGAGAAGATTAAGGAGTGTTATACTTGGCAGAATTATTACAAGGTAAAAATGCTTTAATTACAGGAGCAGGTAGAGGTATTGGTCGTGCTGTAGCGATCGCATTAGCGAAAGAAGGCGTAAATGTAGGTCTTTTAGCACGTTCAGAAGAAAATTTAAAAGCAGTTGCGAAAGAAGTAGAAGCAGAAGGCGTAAAAGCTGTTATTGCGACTGCTGATGTATCTTCGTATGAAGAGGTAACGACTGCAATTGAAACGTTAAAAAACGGTTTAGGGTCTATCGATATTTTAATTAATAACGCTGGTATTTCTAAGTTCGGTAAGTTTTTAGAATTAGACGTTGCTGATTGGGAAAAAATCATTCAAGTAAACTTAATGGGTGTATACTATGCAACTCGCGCCGCTTTACCAAGCATGATTGAACAACAATCTGGTGATATTATTAATATTTCATCTACAGCAGGACAAAAAGGTGCACCTGTAACAAGTGCATATAGTGCTTCTAAATTTGGAGTTCTTGGATTAACAGAATCGTTAGCGATGGAAGTTCGTAAACATAATATCCGTGTAACTGCTTTAACACCAAGTACAGTAGCAACTGATATGGCAGTAGATTTAGGATTAACTGATGGAAATCCTGATAAAGTTATGCAAGCAGAAGATATTGCAGAGTTTATCGTAGCACAGTTGAAATTAAATAAACGTACATTTATTAAATCAGCAGGACTTTGGTCTACTAATCCGTAAGGGATAAATATAAAATACAAAGAAGGGACATCTATTCTGTAATGGAGTGGATGTCCCTTCTTTATTTTTGTGTATGAAACAGAATTTTCGGTATAATTAAATGTGAATGGTAGAAAAGTATTAAAAACTTTAAGGGGATGGTATTTACATGAGTACGATTGAGAAATGGACGGCTGTGGATCAATATATGAGTGCCGTATTAATACCGAAAGATTCTACATTAGAAGAAGTTCTTCTAGCAAATGCTGCAGCTAATTTGCCGGCACATGATGTATCGTCAACTCAAGGGAAGTTTTTACAACTATTAGTACAAATTCAAGAAGGAAACAACAGTAAGTGAAAACACAGACAAATATGTATATCTATATTAAAATATAAATATTAAATGATATATATATCGAAAGAGTTTTCAGAGATGATTAATGTGTCTGTTAAGACATTAAAAAGATGGGATAATCAAGGTGCTTTAATTGCTTACCGAAACCCAAAGAGAAGAAGATACTATACAGAAGGACTGTATAGAGAATATATGGAAAATAAAGTAGGTAAAACAGTTATTTACACAAGAGTATCAAACCAAGGACAAAAAGATAAATTAGAGAATCAGATTGAGTTTTTGAAAACATTCGCAAATGCATGAGGGATGATAGTAGATGAAGTTATCAGAGATAGTGGTAGTGGATTAAACTACAAAAGAAACAAGAGGAATAAATTGCTTGCTGACTGCATGGAGAGAAATGTTTCAACCATCATCATCGCACACAAAGATAGGTTTGTTCGTTTTGGTTACGACTGGTTTGAGAGATTCCTTCATAAGATGGGAGTCGAAGTTATCATTGTTACTAATGAAAAGTTGTCCCTACAAGAAGAACTTGCTCAGTATTTTATATCTATCATTCATGCTATAGATTGAGGAAATACAAAGAGAAAATGTCGGAGGATGAAGAGATATGAAAAAAGCCTATCTAATAGAGATTAAGCCGACAAATGAACAAATAACCAAGATTAATCAAACGATTGGAGTGTGCAGGTATGTTTACAATCTATACCTATCTAAAAACAAAGAGATATATGAATCCGAGGGGAAATTTCTTAGTGGCTATGACTTTTCTAAATGGCTAAACAACATTCATACGAAAGAGTGCGACCAGTGGATAAAAGAAGTATCAAGTAAAGCCGTAAAACAAGCGATTATGAACGGTGATAAAGCTTTTAAGCGATTTTTTAAGGGTTTATCTAAGTTTCCACGCTACAAGAAAAAGAAAAATGAAGATGTAAAATGTTATTTCCCTAAGAACAATAAAACAGATTGGACAGTGGAAAGACATAGAGTAAAAATCCCTACGATTGGATGGATGAGATTAAAAGAGCATGGATATATCCCGAAAGATGCGGTTGTAAAAAGCGGAACGATATCTAAAAGAGCAGGAAGATACTTTGTATCTGTGCTTTGCGAATTGGAAGAAACAAAAGCGAAGTCAACACTTAATTCAACAGGTTTAGGGATTGATTTAGGGGTGAAAGATTTCGCTGTACGTAGCGATGGAAAAACTCACAAAAATATAAATAAAACAGGGAAAGTAAAAAAGATAGAAAAACGGTTAAGACGTGAGCAACGTTCTTTATCACGTAAATTTGAAAATATAAAAAAGAGAGGTGAACAATCAGTTACTAATAAAAGAGCGAATATAGATAAAAATATTCTTAGGGTACAAAAGTTGCACGCTCGATTAGCGAATATTCGACTAGAGTATGTAAAGTCTATTGTAACAAATGTGGTGAAAACCAAGCCAATGTTTATTACAGTGGAAGATTTGAATGTGAAAGGTATGCTGAAGAATAAACATCTATCTAAAACAATTGCCAAGCAGTCTTTTTATGCTTTTAAAACGTGGCTTTTGACTAAATGTGAGGAATATGGAATTGAATTACGTCAAGTAGACCGGTTTTATCCATCGTCAAAGTTGTGCTCATGTTGCGGTCAAAAGAAAGTAGACTTAAAGCTATCCGACCGAGTATATGAATGTGACTGTGGAAATGTAATGGATAGAGATTTGAACGCGTCAATCAATCTGTTACAAGCAAAAGAATATACAGTACTAACGTAAATAGACTGTATATATGTACGGTGGGCTACATCGGAATTTACGCCTGTGGAGTGTTAAATCAAACTGTAGTAGCAAGTAATTAGCGAAACAGGATACATAGAAGCAGGAATACTCTAAGAATATATATTTGTCTATATTTTTAGTAGCAGCTCGTAACATTTTAGAAATTGGCACTCTAGGCGGATATAGTACAATATGGCTTGCAAGAGCATTGCCATCTGGAGGGCGAATTGTTACATTAGAAGCAAGTGAAAAGCATGCTGAAATTGCACGGAGCAATATTGAATGTGCCAATTTGAATGATAGAATAGAAATACGAGTAGGATTAGCGTTAGATTCTTTACAGAAAATAGAAAACGAGAAGTATGAACCATTTGATTTTATCCCGCATTAACGGGCAGTAAGACTCCCACCTCAAAGGTCGGCTGGAGCAAAGAAGTTAGGTGGGAGATCAACTGCCCGTAAACGCCCGATTGGTTCAACTAATAATCAGTGGGGATGAACAAAACCCCCCCACTGATTAAAGTTTCACTTTATTTTCATAGATGCTGATAAACAAAATAATCCGGCTTATTTTGAATGGGCAATGAAACTATCACGCCCTGGCACTATAATTATTGGGGATAACGTAGTACGTGAAGGTGAAGTTATTGACAATACTAGTAGCGATCCTCGTGTACAAGGGATACGCCGATTCTATGAATTAATAGCTGCTGAGCCGCGTGTAAGTGCTACAGCGCTTCAAACTGTCGGAAGTAAAGGGTATGATGGATTTGTAATGGCAGTCGTTAAAGAATGATGTAAGGAGATAATTGGAATGAAAAAGATGTTTCAAAAATTATAACATGTATCGTGTGTAACAAAGTTAGCCCGTGGACCTCCAACATACATAATAATATAAGTTTATATAAAAAATTGGAGGTTAGGAATAGATGAGAACTGAAAAAGAAATGCTAGACTTAATTATAAATACAGCAAAAGAGGATGAAAGAATTCGAGCAGTCATTATGAATGGGTCACGTGTGAATCCAAATGTGAAAAAAGATTGTTTCCAAGACTATGATATTATTTATGTTGTAAAAGATATACAATCTTTTACGTGTAATCATAGTTGGATTCATAGATTTGGAGAAATAATGATTGTGCAAATGCCGGAAGAAATGTCGTTAGTTCCAGCGGATGAAGACGGGAAATTTCCGTATTTAATGCAGTTTATGGATGGAAACCGGATTGATTTAATGCTAGTTCCAGTGGATTTAATAAATAAATTTATTGGACAGGATAGTTTAAGTAAATTGGTACTTGATAAAGATAATTGTATTGGCGAGTTTGCGCCAGCAAACGATAATGATTACATGATAAAAAAGCCTACAGAAAAAGAGTTTTTGGATTGCTGTAATGAATTTTGGTGGTGCAGTACAAATGTAGGAAAAGGATTGTGGCGCGAGGAACTTTCTTATGCGAAAGGGATGCTTGAAGGCCCTGTACGAGATATGTTGGTTGTAATGCTAGAGTGGCATATTGGTATGAAAACAGCGTTTACAGTTAATGCTGGGAAGTTTGGAAAGCATTTCGAACAATATGTTGAAAAAGATGTGTGGGAGCAGTTTAAAAGGACATTTTCAAATGCAGAATATGAAAACATTTGGGATTCATTTTTCGTAATGGGTGATTTATTTAGGAAAGTTGCGAACGAAATTGCTAACACTTATGAATATCAATATCCGCAAGATGACGATGACAAAGTGTCGAGTTATTTAAAGCATGTAAGAAAATTACCGAAAGATAGTAAAGTAATTTATTAAGTATATAAATCAGTAAGACTGTCCTAATTATGGACAGTCTTATTTTTGTTCAGGAATAAGAATTTCTCTAACAAAGTGCAGATGAATCACATATGAAATTTTAGGGAGGTTTTTATCATGTATTATTTTTATTCACCAGAAATGTTCGTTCCATTTCCTTTGGGGCTAGAACGCAATATTTCGTATGCTTATATGCCATATCATTCATTTTATTATGGAGACTATGTAAATGCGATGCCATACGCATTACATGTTCCTCAAAATTATGAAGCCCAAATGAAAGAAGCGGATCGAGGGTCATGGACACCATTTTCATGGGTCGAAAAATATGCGTATGCATTTTCAGGATCATACAATAAAGCAGAAGTAGCTCTTACATTTGATGATGGACCAGATTTAGTATTTACTCCAAAAATTTTAGATAAGTTAAAACAACATAATGTGAAAGCTACATTCTTCTTGCTTGGTGAAAATGCAGAAAAGTTTCCGAATGTAGTAAAGCGTATTGCGAATGAAGGGCATGTAATTGGTAATCATACGTATAGTCATCCGAATTTAGCGAAAGTAAATGAGGCTGAGTACCATAATCAAATTATAAAAACGGAAGAAATATTAACTCGTTTAGCTGGTTATGCGCCGAAGTTTATACGCCCACCGTACGGTGAAATACTTGAAAATCAATTGAAGTGGGCAACAGAGCAAAAATTTATGATTGTACAATGGAGTGTCGATACAGTTGATTGGAAAGGTGTAAGTGCTGATACGATTACAAATAATGTGTTAGGGAATTCATTTCCAGGTAGTGTTATACTTCAGCATTCAACTCCAGGTGGACATTTGCAAGGATCTGTAGATGCGCTAGACAAAATCATTCCACAGTTGAAAACGAAAGGAGCACGCTTTGTAACACTTCCAAGTATGTTCCAGACATCTAAAGAGAGAAAATAAAAATGTTAATAATTAGGATTTGTAAGGTTGTAGAGTATAATGAAAGTATAAGTTAGGAGGTGGATATGATTGATGTATGCACTAGTAAACATAGGAATGAGCATATTGATTGGTATTATATTTATACTTGCGGCACTTATACTTCAAAAAAATCCACCGACAGATATTAACGCGGCATATGGTTATCGTACGAAACGATCTATGAAAAATAAGGAATTATGGGATGCGGGTAATAGGTATAGTGCAGAAGTGATGAAGCAAAACGGATTCATCATGATGTTAATTGGAAGTGTTATTAGTATACTGTTTAGATATCCGCATACAATGATAGCGATTATGATTGTTATGCTGTTGTTAATCATTCGCTTATTTATGCGAGTAGAGAAAAGATTGAAGACACTTGAACAATAATGATAAATAAAATAGGACTCCCGGGCAATATAAGCTAGGAGTCCTATTTTATCCCGCTATTTGCGGGCAGTAAGATACCCACCTCAAAATTCGGCTGGAGCAAAGAAGTTAGGTGGGAGATCAACTGCCCGTAAACCCCGATTAGTGAGGGCTGATTAAAGTTTCACTTTATTTACAAACTATTATTTTTTAGCAATTCTTTTCCTTGTTCTACAACAAATTCATAGTATTCAAGATCATACGGATAAATATCTTCAAATGTTATCGTTATCGGTTTACTGTTTAGAGCAGAAATAGTCGTTATAGATGAAATATCCCTTTTTAATAGTTGTAGAAAAGAAGTTGCATGTACTTTCATCACATCGTCTACTTCTTCACCTGGTGCAAATGGAAGTGGTTGTATTACATTGTGAAAATACATATGACAAAACTCACGATCAGTAAGATTTGAAATTTCATAATCTATTTTATAGATTCCTTTGTATGTTAAATCAGTCGTATGAAAGGAAAGCCCCAATTCTTCTTTAATTTCACGAAGGCCGCCAAGTTGTACATCTTCATCATGCATAATGTGTCCAGCTGAAGTAATATCCCATATACCTGGAGCTTCTTTTTTATTTTTAGAGCGTAATTGGAAATATAAGAACATATCTTCATCAGCTTTTTCTACAAACCAGCAATGGAATGTTTCGTGCCAATCACCGTCACGATGCACTTCATCACGTAATTTCTTTCCAAGTGTATTTTTTTCAGAATCAAATATCGTTAACCACTCTGTCATTTTAATTCCCCTTTCTGCAAATTTTATTATACAATATTTGTATTGAATTTTGGGAAAATAAAGAAAAAGGAGTGATTATTATTGAAGATAGAGAGTAAGGAAATAAAATCAATAATTTCAACTGAGGAAGAATTACGACAAGTATTGGGGCAACCAAGTGAACGGGCTTTGAAAAAAGTTATTTCATCACTTGATCATCATTGTGTAGATTTTCTGTCTAAATCTCCTTTTCTAGTATTATCTACTGCAAATAAATTAGGAGAGTGTGATGCTTCGCCGAGAGGAGACGCACCTGGATTTGTATATGTATTAAATAAAAATAAAATTATCATTCCAGAAAGGCCGGGCAATCGTCGTATAGATTCAATTTTAAATATTATTTCAAATCCGCACGTAGGGTTAATCTTTTTTATTCCTGGTCTTGGGGAGACGCTCCGAATAAACGGCCGAGCATACATTACAAACGATGAAGAAATTTTGAAAGAAATGCAGGCGAATGGACGTAATCCGTTACTTGGAATTGTTGTTGAGATAGAGGAGTGCTATATCCATTGTGCAAAAGCTTTTATACGTTCAAAAATGTGGGATCCAGAATCGTGGTTAAATAAAAAAGAGCTACCTTCAGCAGCGAAGATGTTATTAGAGCATGCGAAAGTGAATGCTTCAGAAGAGGACGTTGCACGTTCTTTAGAAGAAAGTTATACGAAAAGATTGTATTGAAAAATTCTTTATTGATATAGTGTTAGAAAGTGGAGATCTTCTCGATTTAAAATGGAATATTTATATATGAACCGTTGATTTACAAGTTAGTAAATTGCAAAAAAAGTAATAAGAGTAGTCATTGTAAAATGTTATTGTGAAATATAATAAAAAAGTATCTTTAAAATAGTGAGTGAAAATAGGCTTGCTTTTTAAAATTTTCATAACTATAATAAATTAACAAATAGACATGAACGAAAAAGTAATGACAAGGACACGAAATCATTTTTACGGTTTACAGAGAGGGAAGCCAAGGGTGCGAGCTTCCTAACACGAGAAATGGTTTTACCACCTTTGAACTTCAATAGTGAACGAGAAATCTAGTAATTATTGACGGTATCAGCCGTTATCTGAACTTGAGCAATCTAGAAGGAAGTAAGTCTAGGTTGGAACAAGGGTGGAACCACGAAAACACATTCGTCCCTTTCCTAGGGATGATTGTGTTTTTTTTATAGATTTTGAGATTGAAAATTTAAAATAATTAAAAAATATATTGATTTTGTTTTTTATGCGAGTATAATGAGTTAACAAATATATATGAACGAAAAAGTAACGATAAGGACATGAAATCATTTTTACGGTTTACAGAGAGGGAAGCCAAGGGTGTGAGCTTCCTAACACGAGAAATGGTTTTACCACCTTTGAACTTCAATAGTGAACGAGAAATCTAGTAATTATTGACGGTATCAGCCGTTATCTGAGCTTGAGCAATCTAGAAGGAAATAAGTCTAGGTTGGAACAAGGGTGGAACCACGAAAACACATTCGTCCCTTTCCTAGGGATGAGTGTGTTTTTTTATTACTTTGAAAGGAGGTGCTGTAACATGAAACGATTAGTACGTACGGAAATAACCACCACCTGCATGATTAAAAAGCGGAGTAAGGTGATTCAGAGGTGTAACAATTAAACTATTTAGGAGGAGATTAGAAAATGAATAATGTTATTAATGTTGGGGTATTAGGGTTAGGTACTGTCGGAAGTGGTGTTGTTCATATTTTGAAAGAACATTATAAAAAAATCGCTCTTGATACAGGATATGAAGTGAAGGTAAAGACAGTCGTTGTACGTGATTTGGAAAAGGAACGTGATGTTTGCATTGATGGAATCGTAGTAACAAGTAATGTCGATGAAGTTCTAAATGATTCAAATATTGATATTGTAGTAGAGGTAATGGGCGGAATTGAAGAAGCAAAACAGCATATTGTTACGGCTTTACAAAATAAAAAACATGTTGTAACAGCAAATAAAGATTTAATGGCTGTATATGGTGCGGAGCTTTTACAATTAGCAAACAAAAATGAATGTGACTTATGTTACGAAGCGAGTGTAGCGGGTGGGATTCCGATATTAAGAGGATTAACAGACGGGCTAGCGTCAGATCAAATTGAAAAAATAATGGGAATTGTAAATGGAACAACAAATTATATGTTAACAAAGATGAGTCAAAATGGATGGTCTTACGAAGAGGCCTTACAGGAAGCGCAAAAATTAGGGTTTGCAGAATCAGATCCGACAGCAGATGTAGATGGGCTAGATGCGGCGAGAAAGGTAGCAATTCTTGCAAATTTAGGATTTTCGATGAATGTTGCATTAGATGATGTGCAAGTAAGAGGGATTCGAAAGGTCGAAAAAGAAGATTTACAAATGGCTGAAAAGTTAGGATTTACTATGAAGTTAATTGGTAAAGCAGAGAAACAAGGATCGGCCATTCATTTAAGTGTAGAACCGACTTTATTACCAAACCATCATCCGTTATCAAATGTTAATAATGAATTTAATGCGGTGTATGTTCACGGTCAAGCAGTAGGGGAAGTGATGTTTTACGGACCTGGAGCTGGGAAGTTGCCGACTGGTTCTGCTGTAGTAAGTGATATTATTTCAATCGTTAAAAATATGAATCAAGTTCCGAAAAATAAAAGTGTGTTAAAAAAACCAGAGCCGTACGAATTACAAGGAGATGAAGAAGTAGTTTCGAAATATTTCTTACGTATTTCATTACGAGATGAGCCTGGGATGTTGCAAAAAATAACAGAATGTTTCGTTAGTTATTCTGTAAGTTTAAAAGAGGTTATCCAATTACCTTTGAATCGTGAACTTGCAGAAGTCGTTGTTGTGACACATCACACTTCAAAATATCAATTCGAACGAGTTTTAGGAGCGATAGAAGCTGTCGCAAGTGAAATAAACAGTTACTACATTATTGAGGAGGAAAAACAATATGTATAAAGGATTATTAAACCAGTATGCTTCTTATTTACCAGTGAATGAAAACACACCTGATGTTAGCTTAATGGAAGGGAACACACCTCTTATTCCATTATTAAATATATCAAAACAATTAGGGATTCAGTTATACGGTAAATATGAAGGAGCGAATCCGACAGGTTCTTTTAAAGACCGTGGCATGGTAATGGCAGTTGCAAAGGCGAAAGAAGAAGGGGCAGAGGCAATCATTTGTGCATCTACAGGTAATACATCGGCATCAGCTGCAGCTTATGCGGCACGCCTCGGGATGAAATGTATTATCGTAATACCAGAAGGGAAAATTGCGCATGGGAAATTAGCGCAAGCAGTTGCTTATGGAGCGGAGATTATTTCAATAGAAGGGAATTTTGATGATGCACTTAGAGCTGTAAGAAATATTGCTGCAGAAGAGCCGATTACATTAGTAAACTCAGTGAATCCTTATCGAATTGAAGGGCAAAAAACAGCAGCATTTGAAATTTGTGACCAGTTGCAAAACGCACCAGATGTTCTGGCTATCCCTGTTGGGAATGCTGGAAATATTACAGCATACTGGAAAGGGTTCTGTGAATATGAGAAAGAAAAAGGTTATAAGAAACCAAGAATTCACGGCTTTGAAGCGGAAGGAGCGGCGGCAATTGTAAAAGGACATGTAATTGAGGCGCCTGAAACGATTGCAACAGCGATTCGCATCGGTAATCCGGCAAGTTGGTCGTATGCAGTAGATGCTGCCGAACAGTCTAATGGTGAAATAGATATGGTGTCAGATGAGGAGATTTTAAATGCGTATAGATTGTTAGCAAAAACTGAAGGAGTTTTCGCAGAGCCAGGATCAAATGCTTCATTAGCGGGTGTAATTAAACATGTTCAATCTGGAAAAATCAAAAAAGGTGAAACAGTGGTTGCAGTTTTAACTGGAAACGGTTTGAAAGATCCTGATATCGCAATTTCTTCTAATAAATTTGATATTGCAAGTGTGTCAAATGATATAGAACAAATTAAAGAACATATTAAAGGGGTGATTATGTCGTGATACCATTAAGAGTTCGTGTTCCTGCTAGTACAGCGAATGTTGGACCTGGATTTGATTCTGTTGGAATAGCTTTGTCATTATATTTAGAAGTGAGTGTAAAGGGAGAAGCTGATAAGTGGCAAGTGATACATTCTTTTGACGATTCAATTCCAAAAGACGATAAAAATTTAATTGTTAGCACGGCATGTAAAGTATGTCCTTCTTTATCACCCCATATAATAGAAGTTACTAATAATATTCCGCTGACAAGAGGGCTAGGAAGTAGCGCATCAGCGATTGTAGCAGGAATAGAGCTTGCGAATCAACTTGGAAATTTATATTTAACAACTGATCAAAAGGTTCAAATTGCTACAAATTTTGAAGGACATCCAGATAATGTTGCTGCTTCTATTTTAGGTGGAACTGTAATCGGAGCACTTGATGGAAAGAATGTTTCGGTTGTAAGGATTGAAAGTAAGGAATTAGGCGTAATTTCTCTTATTCCGAATGAAGAGCTAAATACGGATGAGAGTCGATCTGTATTACCAGAGACGTTTCCGTTTCACGAAGCGGTTAAGGCTAGTGCGATAAGTAACGTATTAGTAGCTGCGTTATGCCAAAAGAAGTGGGAAGTTGTAGGTGAAATGATGGAAAGAGATCATTTCCACGAGCCATATCGTTTAGAACTTGTACCGTTATTACCATCAATTCGTAAATGTGCAAAAGAATTCGGAGCATATGGCACAGCGCTTAGTGGTGCGGGACCATCCATTTTTATTTTAACTCCGTATGAGAAGCGTCAAGAAATTGCTGACCAATTAGCGAGAGTATTTGCAGCTATGAAAGTATGTGAGCTTGAAATTGATCATAAAGGGATTACTGTAAATAAGGAAGAACATATTGGATTATAAAGAAAGCTAGCATCGCTAGCTTTCTTTAAGTTATGGAGAATCTATTTTCAACTGGAATTTTTCAGGAGAAATAATGTTTTAAAAAGAGAATACAAAATGAATATTCATTTTGTATAATTGAGTAAAGAGCGGTTTTTGAGGTGATTATATGAATTCAAAAGAGTCACCAGAAGAAAAAAGAGAACGTATGAGACAAAGTGAATTAAAAAATAATCCTACCGGTTCTTTGAATGATGGACTCAACAGGGCGGAATCAGGTAACCCCGTTGATATGGCAGGTGGTATGAATTGGAAAGGTACAGGGATATTAATTTTAGTGTTAGTTTTAGGATATATTATATACAGTTACTTTTTCAGTTAAGGGGATATTGTTAAAATTTTGATTTGTTTGAACTCATAATTAGTGAAAATGAACTTATTTTTATACTTTGAAGAGGGCCGTCCCAAAGGTTTTTTTGGACGGCCCTCTCTTGTTAATAGGTAGGATATGATTGTCATATTTTGTAGTTAAGTCGATATATTTCAATTTGCGTCAATATAAGTAGAATTGTGTTTGATATAATTTCATGTACTGTTGCAAATTTACTCAATAAGAACATGACTCCATTTCAAAGTTCGGCTTTTGGTACAGGCCCTATTATTTTTTGCCACATTCCTGTAACAAAGCCCCTGTATATTCAGTGGTGGAGGTGCAGAAGATGAAAAAAATGATAGCAATATGTCTTCTTACAACTATGTCATTTTCGACTTTAGTTGGGTGTAATGTAAAAGGTAATAATGCTGTACAAGAGTCTAAAATAAAGAAAGCGACGTATAAAGATTTTACTTACGATGTAAATCCAGAGACTTTCGCGTTAACTGTAGAACATGATGGCGTAAAGGAACAGGCATCACAACCGTTACCGAAAATGAAAGTATCAAATGTAAAAAAAGACAAGGATCGCACATCGTGGGAATATCCAGATGAAAAAGTAAAAATAAACTTAGAAAAGAAAAAAGACCACTTAAATATTGAAGTAGAATCGACTGGTGCAGAAAGCTTTACATGGCCGAAAGTACAAGCTGAAAATTATATACTTCCGTTATGGGAAGGTAAGCAAATCCCAAGTAATGATGAGAATTGGAAGAAGTTTTTGAAGGATGATGCATATTCATTTGCTGAATCATTTTCCATGAAGTTTTTCGCATTAAATGGGGCGAAATATTCGCTTGTATATATTGCGAATAATATGTTTAATAATGAATTGAAATTTCATTCGGATCCGAAAATAGGGTTTGATTTTATACATGAATTCCCGAGTGTAAATAAAAATAAAACATATGGCTTTCAATTATATGTGACTAATAATGATGCAGTCAGTATTGCTAAACTGTATAAGGATAATATTGCTCGAAAAGGTGAATTTAAAACATTACAAGAAAAGGCTAGAAAAAATAAAGAGATAGAAAAGCTATACGGAGCGGCTCATTTTTATTTTTGGAATCAAAATGGTTTATCAGAAAGTAACGTAAATTGGCCGAAGTTAAGAGAGCAAATAAATAGTCCGGTGTTTAGCCATATAAAAGAGCTTATTCAACAGAATAGTTCAGAGCCTGGAGAACTGAATGTATTTGAGCAAGTAAGTAAACAAGATTTCATTGATAAGTATCAAAAAAATGTCATTTTACGTTATATAAATGAAGTATTATCTATGAAAGAATTATATAAAGAGGATATTTTTCTGAAAGTTAATCAGGAAGCTAGTGCACTATTAAAGAAGGGGATAGATCACTTATCTAAGACGGAGTTGTATAGCTTAAATAAGCATTTGTTAAAGTCAGTACTCGGTGATGCGGTTGAAGAAGTAAGTAAATGGGGTAACGCAGATGGAACAGATATTTTAAAGGAAATGAAAGAAGCAGGAATAGACAATGCGTGGATTGGTCTCCCGAACTGGGAACAAGGATATATGCAGCCTAATTTTGTTACAGAAGCTAAGAAAATGGGATATTTAGTTGGTCCGTATGATTCTTATCATTCCATTCACGAAAAAGGTGATAAAAATTGGAACACAGCTTCCTTTAATGATCCATCGTTATATGAAGAGGGTACTGTAACGAAGAAAAATGGAGAAAAGGTGCAAGGGTTTTTAGGTAGAGGGCGAAAACTAAATCCAACATTATCACTGCCTAGTGTAAAAGAACGAATGAACGATATATTACAAAATGGCCCTAAATATAATTCATGGTTTATTGATTGTGACGCGACGGGTGAAATTTATGATGATTATTCAACAAAACATTTAACGACACAAGAACAAGATTTAAAAGCACGATTAAAACGAATGGATTATATCGCGCAAGAAAAAGGGATGGTAGTAGGTTCTGAAGGTGGAAATGATTTTGCAAGTAGTACAATTGCATTTGCTCACGGAATTGAAACGCCTGTAATTAAGTGGGACGATGAAGATATGAGGAAAAATAAAACAAGTCCGTATTATGTTGGTGGGTACTGGTCACCAAATCAAAATGTTCCCGAAAAATATGCAAAACAAGTACCCTTGAAAGAAGAATATAAACAAGTATATTTAAATCCAGTATATTCGGTACCGTTATATAAATTAGTATACAATGATGCAGTTATTACAACACATCACTGGGAATGGGGAAGTTTGAAAGTAAAAGATGAGGTAGGAAATCGTATGTTATATGAATTATTGTATAATGTTCCTCCATTGTACCATTTAGATGAAGTAGAGTGGAATAAGCATAAAAAAGAAATTACAGAGCATTTGAAAGTTTGGAATGAAGTTCATAAAAAGGCAGTAAAAGAAGAAATGACGGACTTTGCATATCTGTCAGAAGATAAGTTAGTACAATCTGCTTCATATGGAAAAGATATTAAAATTATTGTGAATTTCTCAAATGAAGATGTGGAAATAGAAAAAACGAAAATACAAGCAAAATCAGCTTTAATTAATAATAATGGGAAGCAAATGATATACACACCAAATGAGAAATAATAAAGTGAAACTTTAATCAGTGGGGGATTTATCCCTCACTGATTATTAGTCATCACCAATCAAGATTTCACGGCACAAACTTGACTCTTTTATTCCTGCTAAATTGTGAGGTGAAATACTACCCACAAATAACAGAATGATAAATCTGTAAATTCGAATGTTTTGAAGTGTTAAATTTTTGAAGTTGATAAGTAGTGACTTGCCAAAAATAAGCACGAGAGTATAATGTGAAATGGAATACATATTGGATTTATGATGTAACCTTACAAAAATGTAAGGTGATTGAAAGGAAATTCAATATGAAGATTACTAGACATACATTATACTAGGAAAAGAGAAAGAGAGGAGAATGAACATGAGCTCTGAATTAGAACAAAATACGAGAAGCAGTAAAAAACGTTCTAAAAGAAAATCAATAAAATGGTTCATTATAATTCCATTTTTCCTACTTGTTTTTGGAGGAGTAGGATATGGATCGTTTATATATAACAAAGCAAAAGCTGTTGTAAGTGATGCATATGCAAAAATTGATAAGTCATCAAAACGGGACAAAGAAGTGGAACCTTTAAAGGATAATATTTCGATTTTAATCATGGGTGTCGACGGAAGTGAAATGAGAAAAACCCAATATGGCGAAGCGGTTCGAACAGATGCACTTTTATTAGCGACAATTAATAAAGATGATAAATCCGTGAAATTAGTAAGTATTCCTCGTGATTCACGCGTTTATATTCCATCTAGAAAGAAATTAGATAAAATTACACACGCACACGTATTTGGTGGTGTTGAAAGTACAAGAGATACAGTGGAAAGATTTTTAAATGTTCCAGTTGATTATTATGTGAAGTTTAACTTTGAGTCATTTGTACAAATTGTAGATTCAATTGGTGGTATTGATATTGATGTACCGGTTGCTTTCACTGAACAAGATAGTAAAGACCAAGCAGGTATGATCCATTTAGAAAAAGGTTACCAACATTTAAATGGAGAACAAGCACTTGCACTTGCGAGAACGCGTAAAATTGACAGTGATGCAATGCGTGGTCAAAGACAACAACTTGTAATTGAAGCAATTGCGAAAAAAGCAATGTCTGCTCAATCTATTAGTAAAATGGGCTCTTTACTTGATGCAGTTGATAAAAATATGAAAACAAACTTAACGTTTGATGATATGCTTGCTATTACGAAAAATATGGCAGGCTCTGATCTGCAAATGGAAAAGATGCAAATAGAAGGAACGGATAAACGTATTGGTGGTATTTATTATTACATTCCAAATGAAAAGAATGTAAAAGATATTTCCCAAAAATTAAATGACCATTTAGGTATAACACCAAAACCAGCTCGAAAAGAATAGTAAAAAAGATTGGCCTTCGCCAATCTTTTTTTATAGGAATATATTTGTAACTTTTCTGTAACGATTTTTTATATTAGAAAAATTATACTCATATGTATGAGAATATTGGAGAAGCAAAAAGTATAGAGAAATACTTAAAATTTGTAGTAAGGAAAGATATCATATGCAGAAATGGATAAGCATTTTGGGAATCATTTTTATATTGACTGGATGTAAAATGTCTGAAGCTCCAACAAGTTTAATGGGAGCTCCTGCAAATGAAAAATGGATTAATGAATTAAAAGAGCAAATAGATAAAGATTTGCCTGTTAATTATCGGTTGCTTACTCCAATGTCTAATAAAGATAAACAGATGATTTGGTCAATGGATTTTAAACAAGATAATAAGAAAGAAGCGATCGTATTTTATAAAGTACCGAATGAAGATCGGAGTATATATTTAGCTATTTATGCGGAAAGCAGCAATGGCTGGAAACTAAAGTCCACTCATACATTTGATGGTGAGAATATAGATATCGTTAAAGTCGGTGATTTTACAGGGAACGGGAAGCGAGAGTTATTAATTGGAATCTCTGTAAGTCGTGAATCTTTAGAACATGTAATGTATGTTTTTTCGGAAGAAAATGATGATATGAAGGAGATTTATAATCGGCAATATACGAAGTTATTTATAGAGGATTTAAATGAAAATGGCCTTAATGATATAAGCCTTGTTACTTATAAAAAAGATGAGCAATTGAAAGTTGAGTTCATTGAACAGTTTAAGACTATGTCTGAAGTTACATTTGATCCATATATAAATAGTATTCAACGAATACAAATGGGGCGTATTTCTAACATGTCAAAGGCAGTTGTAATTGATTCAGGAGTTGGGGCTCATTCAGGTATAACATATGTAGCAAAATTCGATAAGGATCATTATGAGGGATTACTTATAGACGGGAAAGAAGATTTATTCAATGATTATGTTGTGGAAAGTAAAGACGTTAATGAAGACGGCATTATTGAATTTGTTCGTACTGTGCGTCCGAAAGGCTGGGAAGAGGTATCGTACGGAGAGAGCACGATGTTTGAACGTTATATACAGTGGAGTGAAGAGGGGATTAAACCGATAGAAGAAAGATATATCAATATAGAGAAAGGTTATTTTGTCAAAATCCCTCAAGCGCTAATTGGAAAAATAACTGTCCCAGTTCAGCAAGAAGCACCGGATGTTCAAAAATTTATAGATGCAACTACAAATGAAATATGGCTTGAAGTCCATATTTTTAAGCGGAAAGAATGGTTCAAAATAAAAGGATACGAGGCAGCAGTTAAAACGGCTTCTCATGTATATGCAGTACCGAAGCAATCAAAATTTGAAAAAATGAAAGCATATATAAAACCGCTAGCGGATTATCAACAAGAGTAGGGAGGTGGGAATTATGTCAACAATTTTAGTTTTAGAAGATGAAATACCAATCCGTAGCTTTATTGTCTTAAATTTGAAACGTGCCGGATTTTATGTATTAGAAGCTAGTACTGGAGAAGAAGCGTTACAGATTTTAAGTGACCATACTGTTGATGTAGCGTTACTTGATGTTATGTTACCGGGGATCGATGGTTTTCAAGTTTGTAAAGCTATCCGGGAAGAAAATGAAAAAATGGGTATTATTATGTTAACCGCACGTGTACAAGATGAAGATAAAGTACAAGGGCTAGGAATTGGTGCAGATGATTATATCGCAAAGCCGTTTAGTCCAGTAGAATTAACTGCACGAATACAATCTTTATTAAGAAGAATAGAAGTACATGGAGAAAAAACGAATACAATCACATCTGGTCCGTTTTCGTTAAATATCATAGAAGAAAGATTATATAAAGGTGGACAATTAGTTGATTTAACCCCTACAGAGTACATGATATTACAGTATTTAATGAATCAGGCTTCGAAGCCGGTTTCGCGTGATGAAATTTTAAATATGATTTGGGGAACCAATTACATAGGCGAGACGAAAGTCGTCGATGTAAATGTGAGACGGTTACGTCAAAAGATAGAATGTAATCCGTCAGAACCAGAGTTTATCCATACTGTGTGGGGAAAAGGATATGTGTGGAAGGAAACTATAAGATGAGACGGAAAGTGACTTTATATTTTATGACGGTCATTACACTAATGCTTGTATTATTTGAAGTAGCATTTTCAGTTTCTATTTATCGATATTATTATAACGGCATTGTGCAATATGTTGAATCTCATGCAAAGACAAGTACACGTTTTTTCTCGGAATACAATTCACTATATTTTATTCGTTTGCAAGAATATAGCGGAGAAATAATTGAGAGTTTCCAATTAGAAGGAACTGAATTACAATTGATTGATCGGCACGGTACAATTATACAATCGTCAAGCGGGCAAAAGGTTGAAGGTAAAGTGAGTATTCCCTATTCTTTACTAGAGGGGGAAATGTATCACCAAGTTATTACTACGAAAGATAATGAAAAACAATTAGAAGTATTAAGTCCACTCGTACATCAAGGGCAAACTATCGGTGTTTTAAAATATACGACTGTTTTAACACATGTAAATGCAAAGATTATTGAAATTATTATGTTTACTATTTCAGTTGGAATTGTCATTTCAGGTATCGTATTCTTAATCAGTAGACGATTGGCGAATTCGTTTGTGAAACCTATCGAATCTATTATTCATGCTTCTTCGCAAATTGCGGAAGGTACATTAAAGGAGCAAATTAAAGAGGATTATCCTGGTGAATTAGGTGAGTTAGCGCATAGTTTAAATTATATGGCCGATAAAATAGAAAAGGCTGAGCAAATGAAAAATGAATTTATTGCCTCTATTTCTCATGAAATACGAACACCTTTAACAGGAATTAAAGGGTGGAGTGAGACATTAAAAACAGTAGATCATTTAACAGATGAAGAAATAAAGCAAGGTATGGGAATTATTTCAGGTGAAACAGACCGATTGATTCATTTAGTAGAAGAGTTACTAGATTTTTCAAGATTGCAGTCAAATCATTTTAATTTATATAAACAAAAAGTGCAATTGTACGATATACTAGAAGAGACGATTTGGCAATTAACTCCTAAATCAGAAGAAAAACAGATTCATCTAGTTGCTAATTTAGAACGAGTAGAACTAGTAGGAGATCGAAATAGACTAAAACAAGTTTTTCTAAATATTATTCATAATGCTATTAAATATTCAAATGAAAAAAGTACAGTTTATATTGAAGCGACCAAAAGTGAAGGACAAGCCGTGATTAAGGTGACAGATCAAGGTATTGGAATTGTTAAAGAGCATCTACCATTTATAGAGCAGTCATTTTATCAGATTAATAACCATATTGAAGGCGCAGGCATTGGATTAGCTATTGTAAAAAAAATGGTGGAGCTTCATGGTGGTACGCTTAGTATTACAAGTAGAGAAAGTGTAGGAACAACAATTTTGATAAAACTCCCACTATAATTTATATAAAGTTTATATAGTGTAATAAAAATAAATAGATGTATAATTATATTGGGTGATTTATATATGAGATTAATAGGGAGAGGAATTCGATAGAATGGAAAAGGCTTTTAAAATTAAACGAGTTGCAGTTGTTTTAATAGCGATTGCAATAGTAGCTATTGGGTATTTCATGTTTCAATCTATTACTTCACCAGCAAAAGCTGTTGCGAAACAAGAAAATGTAGTGCAGCTTGCAAGTGAACAATCGAAAGTTGAAATGAATAAAACGGCACCAAGTCGTTTTAACGGAAAGGAAAGAAAAGTTGCTTATCTTACATTTGATGATGGGCCAGGAAAATATACGGCTGAATTATTAAATATGTTAAAACAGCATGATGCGAAGGCGACATTCTTTTTAATCGGAGCGAATGTAAAAGCGTTTCCTGATTTAGTAAAACGTGAAAATGCAGAGGGTCATTATGTTGGAATGCATAGTATGACACACAATTTTGCAAAGTTATATAAAAATGGCGAATATGTTAATGAAATGAAAGAAGATCAAAGCTTAATCGCAAATATTATTGGAAAATCACCTCAATTAACACGTCCACCATACGGGTCGATGCCTGGTTTAAATGAAGGCCTTCGAAACAAAGTAGTAGAGGGTGGTCTTAAAGTATGGGACTGGACAATTGATTCTTTAGACTGGAAATACAATAAAGTACCAGTCGATGCAGCGGCAGCACAAATCGCTCAAAATGTATTAGCTGGTGCAACAAATCCTCAAGAAGTCATTTTAATGCATGATATTCATCCGCAATCAGTCGCAGCTGTGCCAGCAATATTAAAGGGTCTAAAAGAAAAGGGTTATGAGTTTGAAGCATATCATGAAGAGAATCACTTCCCAGTGAACTTCTGGCATGATAACCGTATGTAATGGAGGAATTGAAGTTGAAATATGGAAAAGTAGCAGTAGTTGGAGCATTATCAGTAGGATTATTATCAGGTTGTTTTGGTGAAAAGCCAGAAGAAAATTTATTTACGGCTTTTGAAGTAGCAGCTACACAAGAAAAATCTTTAGCAGATGACACAAAAAAATTAGAGAAGTTAGAACAGCAAGGACAAGAACTTTATTCTCAAATTTTACAAGAAGGTAAAGAGCATAATGAAGCAGTTTCAAAGAAAATAGAGCAAGCTACTGCAAATGTAGACGAGCGTGAAAAAGTATTGAAAAATGAGAAGGAACAGTTAGAAAAAGCGCAGAAAGAAACGACATCTGTTCAAAGTAATATTGAAAAACTCGAAGATAAGAAATTACAAAAACAAGCAAAAACAGTAGAAGAATCGTATGAAAATCGTTATGATGCCTTCCAAAAGATGAATGAGAATTACACGAAGGCGTTAGCGACTGAAAAAGAACTGTATGAAAAATTAAAAGTAAAAGAAACGAAGTTAAAAGAAATTGGTGAAAAAGTTAAAACTGTTAATGAGTTAAATGTGGAAGCGCAAAAGGCGAAAGAACAATTTAATAAACATACAAAAGAGTATAATGATAATAAATTAGCATTTTATAAAGATGCACAAATTAAGATTAAAGAACAAAAATAAAGAAGTATCTTAATTATGATAAAAAAATCTATAGAAAAAGCCGAAAAAACATTATAATAAAAATGTTTTTTCGGCTTTTGTCGTTTAATGAATAGAAAAGACTGGAATTGATATCATAAAAGAGTTATAGTGAAATATTCGAAGGGAAACATTGTAAAGTAAGGAGAATGAATTATGTCATATGAATTTTTATTCAAATTAGGTTTAGCACTCTTTTTAGGATTATTCATCGGAATAGATAGGCAGCTAAAGAATAAACCGCTTGGTGTGAAAACAAGTATGGTTATTTCCGTAGCGAGTTGTTTAATTACAATGGTTTCAATTGAATCAGTGAATGTTTATTCTGTACCGGGTCATACAAATATGGATCCAATGCGTCTTGCTGCCCAAATTGTAAGTGGTATCGGTTTTCTTGGAGCAGGGGTAATTTTACGAAGAAGTAATGACGTTATTTCGGGATTAACGACAGCTTCTATGGTATGGGCGGCTTCAGCGTTAGGTATTGCAATTGGAGCAGGGTTTTATATACAAGCGACGGTTGCTATGATTTTAATTATTTTAGCGATTAACGTACTTCCTCAAATTGTGAAAATTGCAGGTCCGTATTCATTAAGACAAAAGGATTTATCTATAAAAATTACTGTAAAAGAGCATCAAGAGTTAGATGGTATATTTAAGCAAATTAAAAATTTAAATATGCAAGTGAAGCGAGTGAAAATTAAAGATATTGATAATGGGACATTTCAGCAATTGGAGATGGTCATTTTAGCCCCAGAAGATTTATATACAACTGAGTTATATAGTTCACTAAAAGAGATCGATCGTGTTGTTTCAGTTGAAGTTGAAAGTAGATAATTGTAAAAAAAAGAGTGAAGTAAATTCACTCTTTTTTTTTATTTGGATTTTTAAGGAAATAAATTGGTATAATGATGAGTAAACAAGGGGGAGAAACGATGGAAATACATATTAGAAGAGCGATAAAAGATGATATACCAGGTATAGCAAAGGTACACGCTGATAGCTGGAAAACAACGTATAAAGGGATATTTGCTAACGAATTTTTAGATAATATAACATATGAACAAAGAGAGAAATTGTGGGAAAGCATTTTTCAAAAAGAAGGTAATCACCAATATAGATTTGTAGCAGAGACGTTAAATGGAGAAATAGTTGGATTCATCGATGGGGGAATCGAAAGAACCGGTACATATAATTGTGATGGAGAATTATATGCGATATACCTTTTACAAACGTATCAAGGAATGAAAATAGGACAAAAGTTATTTCAAGCTTTATTATCGGAATGTATAAACAAGGATATGCAATCACTTTTAGTTTGGGTTGTTACTAATAATCCTTCTAAAAAGTTTTATGAAAAATTTAATCCTGAAAAAATTGATACGAAATTTTTAGAGAGAGTACAGGTAGAAGAAACAGCGTATTGCTGGAGAGATTTAAATCTTTTATACAAACAATTGCAGGATTTAATATAAAATAATAGTATTATGTAAACAATTAAAAAAGGTATACCCTTAATAGGTATACCTTTTTTAATTGTTTTGGATCGATAATAATGAAAAATGTAGAAAATATTAAGTAATTATTTTGAAAGGAAGATATTTTTAATCATGTTTTTAACAAGATTAAAGATATGATAGAAAAAAAGAAAGATTTAGTCAGATAAAAAAATTCTGAAATATACTCTTGAATTGATAATAACAATCAATTAGAATCATAATTGATAACGATATTCAATTATCAATTGTAATATGAAATTCCGATAGCGTTAATATAAAGAGGAGGACCAGTATGCAGCATGCGAAACAAATCGCGGAACATGCAACAATACAAAGCTTTTTAAATTGTTATTTAAGAGAAACAGGAAGTGGAGAATGGATTACGGAGGATAAAAGGATAGAGGATATTTTCTGCCATTCATTTCAAAGAGATACTATCCCCACTTATTTATGCTGTCGGTTGTCGGCACAAAACATTACTTTGTATGGAGAAGCTATATATAAATCACCAACAGATCGTCATTTGTTTGGAGAACAATTTTATTATCAAATTGGAGAAAGTAAGAATGTCATAAAAGCAGATTATGTTACTGTTATTACGTTTTTAATAAAAGAAATGTCTATGAACTATGGAGAGGGTACAAATCCCGCCGAACTTATGGTTCGAGTTATTCAAAGTTGTCAAAATATTGAAGGTTTTTTGAAAGAGAGGATAGAAGAAACATCCGAATTATATGGTTTTCATACATCCTTTATAGAGGCGGAGCAATCTTTATTATTTGGGCATTTAACTCATCCAACCCCAAAAAGTAGACAAGGTATATTGGAGTGGAAAAGTGCAATGTATTCTCCAGAATTAAAAGGAGAATGCCAGCTTCATTATTTTCGCGCACATAAAAGTATAGTAAGTGAAAAATCATTATTATTAGATTCTACAACAACGATTATAAAAGAAGAATTAAGTAAAGATGAGATGGTAAGTAAGGAATTTATAGTGAAATACTGTAAGGAAGATGAATATTCATTAATTCCAATTCATCCGCTTCAGGCAGAATGGTTATTACATCAACCTTATGTACAAGAGTGGATAAATCAAGGAGTACTTGAGTATATCGGTCCCGTAGGTAAGCATTATATGGCAACATCATCACTTAGGACGCTATATCATCCTCATTCGAAATATATGCTTAAGTTTTCATTTCCGGTGAAAGTAACAAATTCAATGCGCATTAATAAGTTGAAGGAACTTGAGAGTGGCCTTGAAGGGAAGGAAATGTTAAATACGTCAATTGGTGAAGTACTAGAAAAGTATCCAGGTTTTGATTTTATTTGTGATCCAGCCTTTATTACATTAAATTATGGAACACAAGAATCTGGATTTGAAGTGATTATTCGAGAGAATCCTTTTTATAGTGAACATGCAAATGACGTTACTTTAATTGCTGGACTAGTTCAAGATGCTATACCGGGAGAACGTACTCGTTTATCGAATATTATTCATCACTTAGCAGATTTAGAAAATAGAAGCTGTGAGGAAGTAAGTTTAGAGTGGTTTAGGCGGTATATAAATATTTCTTTAAAGCCAATGGTATGGATGTATTTACAGTATGGAGTTGCATTAGAAGCTCATCAGCAAAATAGTGTTGTTCAGCTAAAGGATGGTTATCCAGTAAAATATTATTTCCGTGATAATCAAGGGTTTTATTTCTGTAATTCAATGAAAGAGATGCTTAATAATGAGTTATCTGGTATTGGAGAACGTACTGGAAATTTATATGACGATTATATTGTAGATGAAAGGTTTCGTTACTATTTAATTTTTAATCATATGTTTGGACTTATTAACGGTTTTGGTACAGCAGGATTAATTAAGGAGGAAATTCTTCTTTCTGAATTAAGGTCTGTACTTGAATCATTCCTTCCATATAACCGTGAACCTTCTACATTTTTAAGAGAATTGTTGGAAGAGGATAAGTTGGCATGCAAAGCAAACTTGCTAACGAGATTTTTCGATGTTGATGAACTGACAAATCCTTTAGAGCAAGCAATTTATGTACAAGTAGATAATCCACTCGTTAGAGAAGTGGCTGTTCGTTCATAAGTGGTGCTAAAATTTCACGTAATACAAATAATGGAATTCGATATTCCGTATTATAGCGGAGGGATTTATGAAAGAAGAAGTTTATCACATAAAAATATTGAAGGCACTCCAATCAAAAGAGTACATTTCAGTAAGAAGAAGAGTATTCCGGCAATTAGTAGAATCGTTAATTTATGAAGAAATCATTACGCCGATTCGTATACAAAAGGGAGAGCAAATCCTTTTTATTATACAAGGTCTTGATGAAAAGGATCAAAATGTAATGTACCAATGCTATGGACAAGAACGTATGACATTTGGGCGTATTTGTTTGCATGACTCATTAATAATGAGAGTTCAAGATGAGGAAGAAGAAATACAATCAGTTTCACAATTTTTACAGGAGATTTTTCGAATTGTTCAAGTGGATCGAACGAAATTGGATTCTTTTATTCAAGAATTAGAACAAACAATCTTTAAAGATACGATTGCACAATATGAGAGAAGTAGTGAAGAAGACTATATTGTGAAGTCTTATGATGAGCTTGAAAGTCATTTGATAGATGGACATCCATATCATCCTAGCTATAAAGCACGCATTGGATTTCAATATCGTGACAATTTTCAATATGGATTTGAATTTATGCAACCAATGAAAATTATATGGATTGCAGTTCATGAGAAATATACGACTATAGGATATGAAAGTGAAGAGGGGTATAACTGTACCTTTAAAGAAGAAATTGGTGAAAAGAAAATCGAAGAGTATATGGATCGTATTCGAAAAATGGACTGTGATTCGAAGAAGTATATGTTTATACCTGTTCATCCTTGGCAGTGGGAGAACTTTATTATTCCGAATTATACTGACCATATACAGGATAAATATATTATTTATTTAGGGAAATCAGAAGATGATTATTGCGCGCAGCAGTCGATGCGGACATTAAGAAATGTTACGAATCCAACGAAACCATATGTAAAGTTATCGATGAATTTACTCAATACTTCAACTATCCGTACATTAAAACCACATTCGGTTGTGAGTGCACCTGCTATATCGAATTGGTTAAAAGATATAGTAGATCATGATCTTTATTTAAGGGATGAATCGCGTTTAATTTTGTTAAATGAATTTTCGAGTGTTACGTACGATGCGAATAAAAAAGCTACATATGGCTCATTAGGATGTATTTGGCGCGAAAGCGTTCACAAATATTTAGATAAGAAAGAAGAGGCAATCCCATTTAACGGTTTATATGCCAAGGGAAAAGATGGGACACCAATTATTGATTTGTGGTTAAAGAGATATGGAGTAGAAAGCTGGTTACAACTGCTTATTCAAAAAGCAATTGTCCCAGTTGTACACCTCGTTGTAGAGCATGGAGTCGCATTAGAATCACATGGACAAAACATGATTTTAGTTCATGAAGAGGGAATACCAGTCCGTATTGCACTAAAAGATTTTCATGAAGGACTGGAGTTTTATCGTCCATTTTTGAAAGAACTCGAAAAATGTCCTGACTTTACTAAAATGCATAAAACATATGCGAATGGTCAAATGAATGATTTCTTTGAAATGGACCGTATTGAATGTTTACAAGAAATGGTTTTAGATGCGCTTTTCCTGTTTAATCTAGGTGAGCTGGCTTTCGTGCTGGCAGATGAGTATCAGTTGGAAGAGGAACAATTTTGGATCATTCTTGTTGAAGAAATAGAAAATCATTTTGAGAGATTTTCGCATTTGAAAGAACGTTTTGAAGCATTACAATTATATGCACCTACATTTCATGCAGAGCAATTAACGAAGCGTCGTTTATATATGGATGTGGAATCGCTTGTTCATGAAGTTTCAAATCCATTGTATAGAGCAAAGCAACTTATAATACAAAAATCAGTTGTTACAGGGGGAAATCATGCTAATCGTTAATAAACAAGAATTTAGCAAAAATGATTTTGAATCGAGATTACAAGTTTACGAGGAAATGGAACAATTTCAAGAAGCAAAAGGAAATAGATTTGCACTTTGTCTGAAAGATCCATTTGATATTATTACGCTTGTGTTTTTCTTAAAAGAAAAAAAAGCATCTGTATTACTTATTCATGAAGAGACACCGATGGATACAGCTATTGAGATGGCAAGGCGTGCAAATTGTGCGGGGCTCTTATATGGGGAAAGTAACGAATTTATAAAGTTAGAAGTTATAAATCTATTACAAGAAGAACCGTCTTTATTGCAATATAGTTCTGGAACAACAGGAGAACCGAAACTGATTCGTAGAGCATGGACGGAAGTTGAAACAGAAATTACTGCTTATAATGCAGCTTTAAAATGTGATGAAGATGAAGTACCAATTGTTATGGCTCCTGTTTCACATTCGTATGGATTAATTTGTGGTACGTTATCTGCAATTACGAGGGGTAGCAAGCCTATAATCATTACGAATAAAAATCCTAAATTCGCATTAAATATAGTTCGAAATACAGAAAAACATATTATATATGCAGTACCACTTATGCTACATATTATGGGTAGTTTTCCACAAGGTACGTTTCAGTTTCATAAAATTATGACGTCAGGCTCACCTTTGCCAGAAACGTTATTTTATAAACTGAAAGGAATGACAAAATACATGATGCAACAATATGGTTGTTCTGAAGCAGGATGCATTAGTATATGTCATGATATGGAAACTCATTTGGATTTAGGAAAGCCACTGCCTCATGTAAGTATAAACATAGGATCAGATGAAAACGAGCCTGAAGAAATCGTAGTGAAAATTGCTGAAAAGGAAATTTATACGAAAGATTTAGGGTATGAATCTGAGCGTGGCCTTCATTTTATGGGGCGTATGGATGATGTAATCAATGTTTCAGGATTAAAAGTTTTTCCTATAGAGGTGGAAGAAACGATGCTTCGATTAGAAGGTATTCAAGAAGCAATTGTATACCGAGGGAAGCATCCTGTAATGGGTGAGATCGTAAAAGCGAAAGTGATCTCTCGTATTGCCCCGGTGAAAATAAGAGAATGGTGTATTCAGCACTTACCGTCTTATAAAGTTCCGCATGAAATTGAAAGTGTAACTGAAATTCCGAAAAATAAAACCGGAAAAGTAAGTAGAAAGTTACTAGAGATGGGAGAGGTTACAACATGAGTCGTGAAACGTTAAAGGATGCTGTATTAAGCATTATGATAGAAAAAATGGAACTGAAAAATGTAACGCATTTAGAAGAAACGATGCGTTTAAATCAAGATTTATATATAGATTCGGTAATGATGTTACAGCTCATAGTATACATAGAAATGGATTTAAAGCTATGCGTTCCAGAGGATGAGATAGACCCAAAGGCGTTTCTTACTGTAGGATCTTTGCTCGACTTTATGGAAGAGTTGCAGCCGTTACACGAAGTAAATGTGAATAACTAACCTTTAGGAAAGTGGATGAGAGTATGACTTCAATTAAAGTTCACTGTTTAGTGAGTTGTTTTTGTGAAATTATAAAAAGGCGTAGCGATATAGATTACCGTCCATTTTATTTCGGATTATGGGATGGAGATTTTGATATAACAGAAGGCGGGATTATTTCTTATCATTCCGAAAACATTAACCATGATAACTACTTACTCTGGTATGAAAAATTGTATGGTATTAAAGTGAACGAATGGTACGATCATTCAAAAGATAAAAGTAGCAATGTAGAAACATTTTTAGAATTAGTAGAAAATAAGCCTGAAAATCGTTACGTAATTGTAATGGTTGATATGTCTTTATTGCCTGAGAGAGAAAATAAGTTTCATCAAAAACCGTTTCCACATTACTTAATGATATCGAAGACAGAGAAAGAAGAGGAATGGTTCATGCTTGATCCTGATTTTCGCTGGGAAGGGAATATGGAAAGAGAAAAAGTGCTCCATTCTGTTAAAGACAACCCATTTGGTGGAGGCTATTTCATTGATATAGAAGGAATTCAGGAGCCAACACAAGAGATGGTAGAAAGTTATTTCATGGAAACATTCAAAAAAGATGATAATGAACTAACAATGGAATTAAAAAAATTAATAATAAAAATGGTAAATGAAGAGGATGGGTATTCACTTTCCGGGCTCGTAACGGCAGTAAAGCAAATACCCGTATTGGCAATACGTAAATATAGCTATGAGCATGCCTTTGCATACTTCCGTGAAACTTTACAATATTCGGAGCAAGAATTTGAGTATTGGTGTGATCGAGTGGAAGACATTGTACAAGGATTTACAAATGTACAGTACCGCGCAATCAAAATGGCAATGACAAAAAATAAAGATATGTTATTACCAATTGTTGAGAAGCTTGATGAAATGAATACAATTGAACTGCAACTTAAGGATGAATTAGAGAGACAGTTTCTGTCATGGAAAGATATGAAAACAAATCAGTCTGTCTTAACTAATACAAGTTCATTGAATTTAAGATAAGGGAGCTCAAACCAATGAAATATTCGCTATGTACAATTTCATTTCGACATCAACTAATTTCATTTACTGATATTGTTCAATTTGCATATGAAAACGGTTTTGAAGGAATTGAGTTGTGGGGGACCCATGCACAAAATTTATATATGCAAGAGCGTGAAACGACAGAACGAGAAATAGATTATTTAAAGGATAAAAATTTAGAGGTCACGATGATAAGTGATTACTTGGACATATCATTATTAGCAGATTTTCAAAAAACGATGGAAAAATGTGAACAGCTGGTAACACTAGCTAATTGGTTTAATACAAATAAAATTCGTACGTTTGCTGGGCAAAAAGGTAGTGAGGATTTCTCGGAACAAGAGAGAAAAGAGTATGTGAAGCGAATTCGCATGATTTGTGATCTATTTGCTCAGCACAATATGTATATACTATTAGAAACACATCCAAATACGTTAACGGATACTTTACCGTCTACTTTGAAATTGTTAGAAGAAGTAAATCATCCATATTTAAAAATAAACCTAGATTTTCTTCATATTTGGGAGTCTGGTGCAGACCCGGTAGATAGTTTCCAGCGACTAAAGCCGTGGATACAACATTACCATTTTAAGAATATATCATCAGCGGAGTATTTACACGTGTTTGAACCAAATAATGTATATGCCGCTGCTGGAAGTCGTATAGGAATGGTCCCATTATTTGAAGGTATAGTAAATTATGATGAAATCATCCAGGAAGTGAGCGATACTGAACATTTTGCTTCACTTGAATGGTTTGGACATAATGCGAAAGATATATTAAAAGAAGAAATGAGAGCATTAACAAATAGAAAATTAGAAGTAGTAACCTCATAAGATGAAATGATGTAAGGGTCTCGTTTAAGAGACTCTTTTTTTACGGAATAAATAACCAAAAATTACCATGTATTTAATTTCGGATTTGATGCAATTTAATATATATAAGGAGGTGATCGGTAATGGCTAGAAATCGTAACGCTAATCAATTAGCATCACATGGAGCACAAGCAGCTCTAGATCAAATGAAATATGAAATTGCACAAGAGTTTGGTGTACAGCTTGGAGCTGATACTTCTTCACGTGCAAACGGTTCTGTAGGCGGTGAAATTACAAAACGCCTTGTAGCGATGGCAGAACAACAGCTTGGTGGCGGATATACTCGCTAAATGTAGAAGGTTGTAGGAGAAAGGAAGGATTCTTCCTTTCTTTTTTATTTTCAATTAATTGGTATGGATATATTGTGAACAGGATTCAAAGAATAGGAGTAATGCTATATTTTACCCAATTTCTTTTGTTGTAAATGGAGTGTAGTAAAGATGAAATAGCCCTGGTGGAATGTAAACATAATTTCCAGCAGGGCTATTATATGGTAAGAAATATATGATGAAAGGTTCCGAAATCAACATGTTAAAAAAAGAAAACTGTTGTTTAATTGCACTTGCATCAGTTCCACTTGTTATGACGTTAGGTAATTCAATGCTTATTCCAATCCTGCCAACCATTGAAAAGAAATTACATATTTCATCTTTCCAAGTATCCATGATTATTACAATTTATTCTATCATTGCAATTATACTTATACCGATTGCTGGTTATTTATCAGATAGATGGGGACGAAAGATGGTAATGGTTCCAAGTTTATTAATTGCAGCTATTGGGGGAGCGATAACGGGCTGGGTATCATGGAAAGTTGATAATCCTTACGTTTGGATTCTTATCGGAAGAGCAATTCAAGGGATAGGTGCTGCTGGTGCTATGCCAGTTGTCATACCATGTGTAGGTGATTTATACAAAGATGAAAAACAGGTTAGTGCAGGTTTAGGAATCATTGAGACGTCAAATACATTTGGAAAAGTATTGAGTCCCATATTAGGATCAGCTCTTGCAGCTATTGTATGGTTCTTACCATTTTGGGCGATTCCAGTTTTATGTTTAATATCGATTGTTTTACTACTGGTACTAGTAAAGGCGAAGAAACAAGAAGAAGAAGTCCCACCACTTAAAGAATTTATTCAATCTATTATCTCTACGTTTCGAGAAAAGGGAAGATGGTTAATTGCCATTTTTATACTAGGTGCAATTATTATGCTTATTTTATTCGGAATACTTTTTTATCTGTCAACTATACTGGAGTCGAAGTACGACATTCATGGTATATGGAAAGGGTGTGTACTCGCTATTCCTTTACTTGTACTATCAATTAGCTCATATATGGCTGGTAAAAAAATTGGAGATAAACAAGATATTATGAAAAAGTGTATTTATATTGGTTTTTTACTGGCTGCTGTATCTGTCTTCTTACCTTTATTCCTAAAAGGAATCTATTTGCTACTTCTTTGTCTCGTTATTATGGGGATAGGAATTGGTATTGCGTTACCGTGTTTAGATGCTCTTATTACACAAGGGATTGAAAAAGAGCAGAGGGGGACAGTTACGTCATTTTATAGTTCAATGCGATTTATCGGTGTAGCAGCTGGACCACCCCTTTATTCTTTTTTTATGAAAGGATCGGACCATGAAGTATTTTATTTAACAAGCATCTTCGCTGCTATTGGTGCTGTCATAGCAATTATTTGGATTAAACCAGCAAAAGATAAAATGATGGTAAAACAGAAACCGGAACCAACTTCATAATGCGAAAGAGAATTGCATGCTAATTACATAACATGCAATTCTCTTTAATTAGTTAGGAAAAATAACTTGTTTTAACATATAAAGTGCGACTCCCCATATGATTAGCCCTGAAAATTTATTTAATACTATAATCGTTTTTCCTGTCGAGTCAAATCCTTTTAGAAATTTTCCAGCAAAAGCTAAACTAATAAACCAAATCCAAGAAACTATAATTGTTGCAAAAGTGAAAGCCCATTTCTCACTTCCTATGTACTGTATAGAGTTTGTTCCGATTACACCAATTGTGTCTAAAATTGCGTGTGGATTTAGTAATGAAACCGATGCGGCGAAAATAATTTGATTTTTTAAAGGCATGCTTTTGTCTTGTTTTATATCATTTGAAGGATCGCTTCTCCAAATAACCAAGCCCATATACATAAGAAAGAAAAATCCAATCATATACAAGGTGGTTGTTAACCAAGAGAAAGTTAGGAGGACAAGGGAGACACCTTGTACAGCAATTAATATTAATAATGTATCACATATAGATGCAGTCAAGACTACAGGAGCAGCTCGCCAAATATTTGGTTGACTAGCGCCTTGGTTAAAGACGAAAACATTTTGGACACCTAATGGAATGATAAGACCAAATGCAAGGATGATACCGTGAATAATTGCTTCACTCATTATATTACCTCCTACTTAATGTGATTAATTATGCTAGTCTATATTGTATAGAAGAAATGAAAATTTGTATCCATCCATATGGTTGGATAGGTTACCAACCATAAAGTATGTGAGGTGAGATAATGGAAAGGCTCGTTTGGAAACCTAATATGTCTTCGTCTATTCCTTTATATAAACAAATAGAATCTTATATAAAAGAAAGAATTGTTAATGGGGAATGGACAGTTGGAACTAAATTACCTTCACAAAGAGATTTGGCGCATACGTTTGAAGTGAATCGAAGTACAATTGTAATGGCTTTCGATGAATTAGTAGCAAAAGGGTATATTGAGGGGAATGGCCGGAAGGGAACAATTGTTATAAATAATAGTGAGAGTACTTCTACATATGCCCCGCCTCCAAACTGGCAGTCTTATGTAGAAACAGGACTTCATTATCCGAATCTTCCTGCTGTACAAGAGATTAATCAAGCTGAATTTACTCCCAATGTAATTCGATTAGGAACAGGTGAACTTTCACCGAGTCTCTTGCCTGAGAAAAAGATGAAGGGTATTATTAATAAAATTTTACAATCAAATGTTACACTTGGGTATGAGGAACCGAAAGGGAATCTCCATTTAAGAGAAAAAATTGCGGAATATTTAAAAGGGCATGGGGTATATGTATCTCCTGACTCTATTTTAATTGTTTCGGGAGCAATCCAAGCACTCCAACTTATTTCTATGGGACTTCTTCCGAAAGGAGCGTCAATTTTATTAGAAAAACCATCATATTTATATTCGCTTAATGTATTTCAATCGGCAGGAATGCGCTTGATTGGAATACCAATGAATGAGAATGGTATAAATACTTCCTATATCACAAAATATAAGAAACAATTTAACGCATCAATTTTATATACAATCCCATCTTTTCATAATCCGACCAATTTTAGTATGAACGCTAAGAAGAGGGAAGAAGTGATGGAGATATGTAATGAAATTGGATTACCTATTATTGAGGACGCGGTATATCAAGATTTATGGTTCGATGCACCAGTTTCAAAGCCTTTAAAGGCATATGATAATAATGGGATCGTGCTACATATTGGAAGTATGTCCAAAGTCATTAGTCCTGGTTTAAGAATTGGATGGGTTGTTGGATCAGAATCAGTTATTCAAAGATTAGCAGATATAAAAATGCAAACTGATTATGGTTCAAGTTCTATATCCCAACAGATTGCAGCGGAGTGGTTTGAAAATGGATTGTATAATGAACATTTACAGTTTGTAAGAAGTGAATTGAAAAAACGTAGAGATTTTATGATAAGTATGTTAGAAAAGTATTGTAGTGGCATTGCAACTTGGCATGAGCCAGTAGGAAGCTTTTACATTTGGCTACATATAAATCTACCAATTTCGAATCGTAGTTTATTTGACAAAGCTTTACAAGAAAAGGTGTTATTAAACCCAGGCACTTTGTATGATAGAAGTGCTAACCAATTTTTACGTCTTTCTTATTCCTATGCAACTGTAGAAGAAATTGAAGTTGGAATAAAAAAGATCGCGCAATTAATTAAAGGGTAAAAGGAGAAAAACATGAAACAATATGTGATTTGCCAAATGATTGATGGAGATAAGTATTTAGCTGCTTATGCGGAAACAAAACAGGATGCAATTGAAAAAGCAGAATTATTAGGGTTAAGAACTGGAAATCGTTACATAGTAATTACCGCAGAAGAAGCAGAGGGGTTAACTTATCCTTAAACAATAGGAGAGTACATAAGAAGTAAATAAGCCTAATAATGTACTATATTATTAGGCTTATTTACTATTAAAGTGTGACAGGGAAAATAATATAATTATGAGTCAAGTTGACGGAAATACCGATTTGTTTTTCGATCCTGATTTCCGTCTCTATACTTATCAACATATTGCCTGAAGTTCCAGGATTGTAAAAACTTATTAGCTGCATTATAACCAGAGTTATAGAGCCATTCTTTCTCTTCTTTAGTTAGTTGAAAATTAGTACTGGTAATGGTTCCTGTTGGAATTGTAATAGTTCTAGCCTTTGATTCTTTATCTAAATGACGTAAATCATGAGCTTGCATCATCGTTTTAAATAGTCCTTTGAACATGGAAATAGGTTCTTCATAGTGGGCGGGATCAGCTTGAATCTCATCTTTTACAAAATGAAATCCAAAGGTAGGCCAGCGAGGAGAAGTCGGTGAATCGAAAATCCAAATTGGGTAATTACTTAAAATACCGCCGTCAACCATATAACAAGGTTGTTTCCATTTTGGTGTTCTCCATTTCACTGGTTCGAAGAAGAAAGGAATGGTTCCACTCATTCTTACTGCTTTAGCGATAGAGAAGCGATAATTTAAAAATCCGTAGTTTGGCAAGTCATCGGGAAAAACAACCATTTTACCATTGCTTATATCTGAAGCGATAATTTTGAGTTTATTCAAATCGGGTAAGTCTGTAAACAAATGAATTCCTTTTTTTCTAAGCAGGTCTTCTAGCCATTCTTCGAGAAATACATTTGAATAAATACCTAGAGTAGACCAAGCGCTTAATCCTTTACCAATAAAGGGGATTCTATCAAGAAAAGTTTTTTTAGTGAATTTTTCATAATCAATGTCTGTTACAATAGTTTTTAATTCGGAACAAGAATATCCAGCTGCTAGAAGAGCTGCAATAATAGCACCGGCTGATGTTCCAGCTAAACGTTCCCATTCATAACCTTTTTCGGCTAACGCGCAAATTGCCCCTACATGAGCAATTCCGCGTACACCGCCTCCCTCGAAAACACCATCAATCTTCATTAAACATACTTCCTTTCAGATGGAGAATTTGAAAATGGCAAAAAAGCACGTATTGTACGCGCTTTTTTACAATAGTTTTTAAGTTTACTAGCAGCCGAATCCGCCGCCCCAACAGCTAGCTCCGATGATGATTAGAAGGATAAATAAAACGATTAATAAAGCGAAACCTCCATAACCACAACCACCGCAACTACCGCCGTAACCGTAACCACCGCCGTAACCACCGCAACTATATCCGTAACCCATGTGGAATTCCTCCTTATATTAAAAGTGAAAATGAACGAGGGAAAGTATACTGTAAGAAATTATGAGATATCATGTTTGTAGGAACAATGTATACTATGCTCTTTTAAACTTGTTCGCGTACGAGGGATAAGCCCGTTTTTTTGAAGGCTTGTTGATTTTACGATGAATGGAGTATAATCTTTGTGCTATGATACAAATAAGTATGTAAATGTAAGGAGAATTTATGGATAAAAAAATTGAAGTGTTAATTGATAAATATGGACTGACACATTTAAAAGAGGAGCTTATTAATACTGTATTTCCTTGTGTAAAAGTTGTGCCAAAACAACAGGAAACAATTGCGATAGGCAGTTCGAAAATGGGCGGAGTTCCTGATTTGCCGGATTCATTTGAATATCCAACATACAAAGGAAGTCCTCTATACTTTATCGCACAATTTAATTTAAGTGATTTACAAAACGTTGGCATGGATCATAATCTTCCTAAGAAAGGGATGTTATATTTCTTTAGTATTGAAAATTACTTTGAAGAAGATGTGGATCCAACCAAAGCTGGACGTGTGCTTTATTATGATATCCCTGTAGAGCAATTACGTAGAGCAGATGAAATACAAGCGAAATATAACCAGTGTGCAATTACTTTTGAACTGACATATAAATTACCAGAGCTTTTCATTGAAGATGAGGCTGATTCAGATCGTTTCTTGCAATTACTTGAAGAGCTAATCCCAGACAACTATGATAATCATCAAATGTTTGGAGAACCATTCTCTGTACAAGATGAGGTATTGTACGAGACTGGACAATATATGGGGATAGAGCCACAGCAAATGACGCTTTTATTCCAAATTGATTCAGATCATAAAAATTGTAATATGGTTTGGGGAGAATTAGGAATGCTATATTTCTGTATTAGTAATGAAGATTTGAAAAATCGACGTTTTGAAAATACATGCTGTGTATTACAAACTTGTTAATGAAGAAGGTTGTTCTTGTAAAAAGAACAACCTTTTTACAATGTTAAATATGCATAATCTCATATGACCTATTTTGAAAAGTATTGTATACTCTAAAACTATACGATACTTTTTCGTATAGTTATAGAATGTAAGGAGTGACAAGATGGGAAAGACAACTAAATATGTGACAGCTGCCGCACTTTGTTCAACTATAGTAATGGGCGGCTTACACGCGTCATCTGTATCTTATGCAACTACGAAATCGACTGTAGTTACTACACAATCAGATGCTAAATTATTAAATGATTTTCGAAAAGAATTAAAAAAACATATTGATAATCGAGATGAAAATATTACAATCGCATATAAAACAAAAGATAGAAATGCTAGAGATGTTATGGACCAATTATACAAAGAATATAATAAAATTGTAGATGCTGATGAGTATGTAAAATATAATGTAGCGTCTACTAAATATTCTATAAAAGGGATGCCTGGGAATTATACATTTACATTACAAGTGAAGTATCGTGAATCAAAAGAGCAAACACAGTATGTAAAGTCTCAGGCGAAAGCAATTGTAAATTCTATCATTAAACAAGGCATGGATGAACATGAAAAAGTGAAAGCTATTCATGATTATGTTGTGAAACAAGTATCATATGATACGTCTTATCAAGCATATACAGCGTATGAAGCGTTAGCGAATCGTTCTGCCGTTTGCCAAGGATATACATTGTTAACATATCAATTACTAAAAGAAGCAGGTATTCAAAATCATATTGTAACAGGTACAGAGAATGGACAAGCTCACGCATGGAATTTAGTGAACATTGATAACAAGTGGTACCACCTTGATACTACATTCGATGATCCAGTTCCTGATAAAGCTGGGCGCGTAACATATTCATATTTTAATATGTCTGATGAACAATTAAGCAAAGACCATGAATGGGATCGTAGTAAATATCCAGCGGCAACTACAAGTTACTTTGGCGAATTAACAAGCAAAATAAAAGCCGGTAGTTCAAAAACTGCTGTATATGAACAAATGTTAAAAGAAACAAATTTAAAGTATTTATCTGCACAATACGGAGCGGAAAATTACAATGAGTTTAAGAAAAAATTACAGCAACAATTTGCTTCCAAGCCAGAAAAAGTAGAAGTACGATATAAGCAGTCAATGGATGGAACGATGCAAGATATAAAGAAAGTATTAAATGAAATAACTTGGCCAAAAGGTGCCAAGCGTGTATCTTATCAAGTAGCACCATATAGTGCAATGGCAGATTATTCATTAGCGACAATTACATTTACGTATTAAGAAATGAAAAAGAGCACCTGTAAAAGGTGTTCTTTTTATTATGTATTGCTTCAAAAATCGGAATTGTATGATAAAATAAAAAGAGGAAGGATGTGGAATCTGAATGAATTTGTTCGAAAGTAATATATTTACATTGATATATACTTGTTTAGTAATCGGACTTATCGTTTTGTTTTTCATATCATTTACTCTGTTCATTAGAAGATTATTGCAAAACAGCGCTGCAAAAAAACAACACGTGATCAATATGAACCAGAAGCTAGATCGAATTATTGAATTGCTTGAAAAGGATAAGAAATAGCGATAGAAGATGTATGAAAAGGGGAAGAAGATGGCTAATTATATAAAAGAATTACGTGAAAAAGTAGGGCACGACTGTGTTTTCTTAAACTTTGCGGGTGGTTGTGTGTTGAATGAATATGGAGAAGTATTACTGCAAAAAAGAGGTGATTTTAACGCTTGGGGATTTCCTGGCGGTGCAATGGAAATCGGAGAATCTGCCGCAGAAACTGCGATTCGAGAAATAAAAGAAGAAACAGGTTATGATGTAGAAATTAATGAGCTTATCGGGGTGTATACAAAATATTTTCAAACATATCCAAATGGAGACAGAGCCCAGTCAATTGTGATAGTCTTTTCATGCTCAATTGCCGGAGGAGAGAAAAAAGTAGACGGTGATGAAACGTTGGATTTGAAGTTTTTCCCGTTAGACAAAATGCCGCCGTTATTTTGTAAACAACATGAAGATTGCTTGCAGGATTTATTAGAGAAAAGAGTAGGGGTATATCGTTAACGTATAAAAAAGAAGCTAAATGAGATTAGCTTCTTTTTTATGTTCTATTTCCACCAATCATCAAACATTGACGCTGGTACATGTCTTTTATGTTCACTCACTTTGTAACGCTTCTCGATCTTTTCAGCAACGTCAGCTGGAACGGATTTACCTTCTAAATAGTCATCTAATTGATCGTAAGTAATGCCTAGCTCTGTTTCATCAGCTTGACCTGGTTTTTCATCTAATAAATCAGCTGTTGGCATTTTTAAGTAAAGTCGCTCGTCCGCACCTAATTCTTGTAATAGAGCACGTCCTTGGCGTTTCGTTAATCCTGTTAATGGTAATAGGTCTGCACCACCATCTCCGAATTTTGTAAAGAATCCTGTTACAGCTTCAGCAGCATGATCAGTTCCGATAACAAGTAATCCTTGTTGTCCGCCAATGGCATATTGTGTAACCATGCGAATACGTGCTTTTACGTTTCCTTTATTGAAATCTGTTAATGATTCACCTAATAAGTTTTCATATTGATTTGAGAAGGAATCAACAGTTGAAGCGATATCAAAAGCAACAGATTGATCAGCTTGAATAAATTGTAATGCTAATTGTGCATCATCTTCATCTTTTTGTACTTTGTACGGAAGACGTACGGAGATAAATGTTGCGTTACCACCTTCATTACGAACTTCTTCGACTGCAAGCTGCGCTAAACGCCCTGCAAGTGTAGAGTCTTGTCCGCCGCTAATTCCAAGTACAAATCCTTTTGCACCTGTTTTTCTTACATAATCCTTTAAGAAATCAATTCGTTTACGAATTTCTACTTTCGGATCAATTACAGGCTGAACATGTAATGCTTTCATAATTTGTTCTTGTAATGTCATTATGTTTTCCTCCTATTCATATTAAAGCGGTAAATAAGTTTATATGTATATTGGTACATACTTCTATCCTTTATTATTTCGCAAAACTAACGAATATACAATAGGGTGCGTGTATGAATAGTTGCTATTATAAATAAACTGTTTTATATAAGCAATTGTTTAAAACCTTTCAATAATGTAAGGTTTTTGTCATTTGAATCGATGGAAGGTATTTCCGAACTTTACTAATATAAAAGCATAGTTAGTAGAAGGGCGGAGAAGTAGTATGAACATTAGAGAACTCGCATTTCGAAATGTAACGCGAAATAGACGAACATACTTAGCTTATTTTTTGAGTAGTGCATTTGCAATTATGGCCTTTTTTGTGTATTCATTTTTTGCGTTCCATCCGGCATTAAGTGCGGGAGAATTAGGACAGTACGTATTCGTAAGTATGTCTTTTGCACAGTCTATTATTTACTTATTTACATTCTTCTTTATTTTATATTCAATGGGAATGTTTTTGAAAACGAGAAAGCGTGAACTAGGAATTTTAATGATGCTAGGTATGACGAAATATCAATTGAAGCGTCTTATCTTCTTTGAAAATATCATGATTGGAATAGGGGCAATTATTTTTGGGGTTCTTTCAGGTATGTTATTTTCAGGGATATTAATTTTTGTAGCCCCGATGATTTTAAAATTTGATATTTCTTTATCCTATTACATACCGATGAAAGCGATTGTTGTAACGAGCATTATGTTTTTCGTATTATTTATGATCATTTCATTGTTCAGTGCAGGAATGGTTCGTAAAAATAAAATTATGAAATTGTTTAGAGGATCAGCAGAGGCGAAGCCAGAACCGAAGGCATCAATAATTTCTTCTATATTAGCAGTAGTATTGCTTAGTGCTGGTTATGCAGGAGCTCTTATGTCACATGGTGCAATGGTATTTGTAATGATGATTCCTGTTACAACGGTAGTCATTATTGGTACGTATTTGCTGTACAAGCAGTTGAGCGTCTTTATTATTCGATTATGTAAAAAAAGCAAACGTTTCTATTGGACACAGACAAATATTATTACGTTGTCAGATTTAGCGTACCGTATGAGAGATAACGCAAGAATGTTCTTTATTGTAACAATTATTTCAACAGTAGCATTTTCAGCAATAGGTACATTAGTTGGATTCGCTTCGATGACGAAAGAAATTATGGACAGACCAATTGCGTTTCACTATCATTCTAAGCAAGGGAATAGCAATGAGGCACAGCATCTGAAGATCATTGACGAGGGATTAAAGAAACATAATATAGCAGCTTCAAAAATAAATATTTCATCGAAGAAAACGGAAGAACAATCGCTAAGAAGTGCTATTTTTATAAAAGAATCGGATTATAAGGAGTATGCGAAGTTAACGGGGGAACCGTTTAATACTTTATCAGACAAAGAAGCCCTATTTCTGTCAGTAGAAATACCAGGGCCACCGATAAAGGAAAGAAAAGAAATTTCTTTCCAAAATGCCAATGAGCCCTTAAAGGTGAAAAAAGTTAATACTTCTTCATTAAGTAAGATACTTATGGGTAACGTGTATGTAATCTCTAGCAATCAATATGATTCATTACAAGATGGATTTAAAGAAGAAAAAGATTATATGTATAAAACAAAAGGAACGAAAGATGAAATTGAGGTTGGTAAAGAGCTTACGCATCAGATTAAGCCTTATCAAGAACATTCAACGTTTAGTGCAGAAGAGTACGATCAAAATCAAAGTTTACAAATCGCAGGACCCATTTTATTTGTAGGTTTCTTTATTGGTATTGTATTTTTCGTTTGTGCAGGAAGCTTCCTTTACTTCCGTTTATTTTCAGATTTGGAGGACGATACTCGTTTATTTGAAATGATTCGAAAAGTTGGATTGACGAGAGGGGAATTATTGAAAGTAGTCACAATCCGCTTAGCGCTTTTATTCTTCGTTCCAGTTGGAGTTGCAACATTACATGGGGCAGTAGCATTAACTGCGTTAGGACAAATGTTTGAGTACTCACTGTTTAAAGAGAATACGATTGTATTAAGTATTTTTGTAAGTATTCAAGTTTTGTATTTCGTCATTATACGAGCTCGTTATTTAAAACAATTGAAAGAAAGATTGAATATTCGTTAAATGTGTTTTTTTAACTTTTGTACTATATTTTCTAAAAAGAGTAAGGCATTACCAAATATATAGTGATAAAATGAAAATAGCGAGGTGAAAAAAATAATAGAGAGTAAGGGGGGAGTAACATGAAAGCAACAGGAATTATTCGAAAAGTAGATGAATTGGGACGGATAGTTATTCCTAAAGAATTACGAGATGTATTAGGAATACAAATCAAATCACCACTTGAAATTTTTGTAGAAGAAGACAAAGTTATTTTACAAAAATATCAACCTTACAATGCTTGTCAAATAACAGGTGATGTTTCAGATCAAAATATTTCATTAGCAAATGGAAACATTACTGTTAGTATAGAAGGCGCAAAACATGTAATAAAAGAAATTGAGCAGTTTTTGAAAAAGAGTGAGATTTAGTCTTAATTTATCCCGCATTAACGGCCAGTAAAACTCCCACCTCAAAGCTCGGCTGAAGCAAAGAAGTTAGGTGGGAGATCAACTGCCCGTAAACGCCCGATTGGTGAAGGCTAATAATCAGTGGGGGATGAACACCCCCCCACTGATTATAGTTTCACTTTATATTATTCTTTTGAAAAACTGAAAAATAAAAGGACCATTTAATGATATTATCCCCTTTAAGTAGACAGTGTAAAAAGACCATGTACATACATGGATGTTACACTATTACTTGGAGGGGATTTTTCATGACTAAAAAAGGTTCAATATTTATTACATATTTACAAGCAAT
>NZ_LXLV01000024.1 GCF_001757995.1 Bacillus mycoides
AGTATATTTATTTTTATAACTATAAACGGTTCCAAAAACGACTCAACCACCGAGCTCCGATAGAATATCGAATCTCGATGGCTGCTTAGTCTTTTTAATATTGTCTACTTGACAGGGATAAGACCATAATGGGTCCTTTTATTTTGTTTATTGAGAAACATTTGAGAGGAAGGGAAATGGAACTAATAAAACGAATGTTAAATCTAAACGTATTCAATAGTGGTCTGAAATGAAAATAATACATTTTCAGGAGGGATTACGATGAATAGTAGTACAGCGAATAAACAAAAAGGCATTAAATTAATTCCGTTTACTGTAAATAAAGTGGTTGAGCAAGTAAATGAAATTCCACCAGGTGTACAACTGATTCATGCTCCGCAAGTATGGGAAAAGAGTGCGAAAGGGAAAGATATTGTCGTTGCCGTTTTAGATACTGGTTGTGATGTAAGTCATGTAGATTTAAAAGATCGTATTATTGGTGGGAGAAATTTCACAAAAGATTATGAAGGTGATCCGAAAATTTATCTTGATAATAATGGGCATGGTACTCATGTAGCGGGGACAATCGCAGCGACTGAAAATGGTGTCGGTGTTTTAGGAGTCGCACCACTTGCTAAAATGTTAGTTTTAAAAGTATTAGCTGGAGATGGTTCTGGAAGCTATGAGCAAATTATTGAGGCCATTCATTATGCTGTAAATTGGAGAGGACCGAATAAAGAGAAAGTAAGAATTATTTCAATGTCACTTGGTGGTCCGCAAGATGTACCAGAATTACATGAAGCTATTCAAAATGCGGTAAAACAAGACGTACTTGTCGTGTGCGCTGCAGGAAATGATGGAGATTGTAACGATGATACTGAAGAATTAGACTTTCCAGGTGCTTATTCTGAAGTAATTGAAGTAGGTGCTGTTAATTTAGAGCGGAAAATTTCATGCTTTAGTAATTCGAATCAAGAAATCGATTTAGTAGCGCCAGGTGATGAAATACTATCTACGTATCCAGAAGGGAAATATGCGGTATTAAGTGGTACTTCAATGGCGACGCCGCATGTAGCTGGGACTCTCGCACTAATCATTAAGCAATGCGAGAGAGAATATGGCAGAAAGTTATCAGAGCCAGAAATATATGCACAACTTATAAAAAGGACTGTACCTTTAGGGTATGAACGTACATCTGAAGGTAACGGATTAATAGATTTGCTAAAAGAATAGGAACTACTAAAAACATCTCATATTCATATGAGATGTTTTTTAGTATGGTTCTGTCACGTTTAATACAACATCTAATAAACCGGGGAATCTAGCATTTAAGTCTTCTTCACGAATTGAAATAAAACGCTGTGTCCCTTCAAGGCGTGTAAACATCACACCTGATTCACGCAAAACTTTGAAATGGTGGGATAAAGTTGATTTTGCAATTGGAATGTCTAATGCACCACAAGATTGTTCGTTTTTCTCTAGTAACATATTTACAATTTGTAAACGAATTTGATCGCTAAGTGCATATAAGACTGAAGAGAATTGAATTTCTTCTCGATTCGGGTGGTATAGTGTACGCATTATTTCACCTACTTGTATAAGTTCTTATAGTTGCACTATAACATATAAAGTGCTATATTTCTATTGTTCGATTATAATCGAACAATAGAAATATAGGGGGAGAAAAAATGAAGTATACGAAATTGCAAAAGGCAGGACTAAATATTTCTAAGTTGGGGTTAGGAACAAATGCAGTAGGGGGACATAATTTATACACTGACGTAAATGAGGAAGAAGGAAAACGGTTAATAGAAGAAGCTATTCAACAAGGAATTACATTTTTTGATACAGCAGATTCATATGGTTTTGGTAGATCAGAAGAATTAGTAGGTGAGGTATTGAAAGAAAAACGCCACGAGTTTGTACTTGCTACAAAGGGTGGAATTCAGCCGTTATTAAATGGAGAAATTTATATTAACAATGAACCAAGTTATTTAAGAAATGCTGTAGAAAATAGCTTAAGAAGATTACAGACTGACTATATTGATTTATATTATTTACACTTTACAAATTCTGAAACAAGTTACATAGATTCAATCGGAGAGCTTACTCGTCTAAAAGAAGAAGGGAAAATCCGTTCAATTGGAATATCAAACGTAAACATAGAACAATTAAAAGAAGCGAATCAACATGGTCATATTGATATTGTACAATCGCCATACAATATGTTGGATCGTACTGCTGGGGAAGAACTATTGCCGTATTGTATTGAAGCAGATATTTCATTTATTCCGTATGGACCTCTTGCTTTTGGAATATTAGGTGGTAAATATACAGAAGATTTTAAATTGAATGAAGGTGATTGGCGCCAAAGTGTAAATCTATTTGAGGAAAATACATATAAGAAAAACTTTAAGAAAGTTGAAATGCTAAAAGGTTTAGCTAAAGAAAAAAATATAGCACTATCTCATTTAGCGTTAGCATGGCTATTAAATAAACAAGGAGTTGATGCTGTTATTCCTGGTGGAAAGCGTGCAGAGCAAATAAGAGAAAGTGTAAATACAGTAGATATTTCATTAAATGAGAAGGTTATGAAAAAAATTGAGTCTATATTAGAGGATTAATAGGAAAGGGGGAACACCCTCTTTTCCTCTATAAGGAGATGACATAAATGAACAGAGTACTAGCTGTATTCTTTATGATAATGTTTATGATTGGTACGGATACATTTTTAATTTCACCACTTTTGCCAACTTTACAACAGGTGTATCATGTTTCAACTGAGTTGTCAGGATGGATGGTGAGTTCATATGCTTTAGGATACGCTGGATTTGCGCTAATCGCTGGTCCTATATCAGATGGATTAAACAGAAAAAAGTAATGATACTAGGTATGATTTTTTTCGCAATTAGTACGTTTTTGTGCGGAATTGCACCTAGTTTTTTATGAATGCTGATTTTTCGATTTTTAGCAGGTGTAAGTGCAGCGTTTGTATCTCCGCAAGTGTGGGCATCTATTCCACTACTTATAGAGAAGAAGCAAATTGTGAAAGCAATTGGGATTGCAACAGCGGGATTATCAGTCGCTCAAATTCTTGGACTGCCAATTGGGGCCTATTTAGCAACGATACATTATACAACACCATTCTTTGTCATTGGCATCCTGTCAGCATTACTTGTTATTTCTATTGGTGTTTTTATACCAGAAATAAAGCCTGCTCAAACAGAGGATAATAAACAATCAATCTTACAGCGCTATAAACAATTACTTAGAGAATCAAAGGTTTCACTCTCTTATTTTGCATATTTTATTTTTCAGACCGGTAATTTCGCAGCATTCTCATTCTTTGGTGTATGGCTTTCAGTTCAATTCGGTTTACAGGTTAATGAAGTAGGAACAGCTATGCTTATATTGGGATTAGGAAATTTAACCGGTAATATTTTTGGTCCTAGAATTGTAAACAAAATCGGTTATAACATTTCTTTTTATGGTGGAATTATATTTACAGCAGTGCTATATGTAATACTTCCTCATTTAAATAAAATTATATTTGTTGAATTATTCTTCTTTATTTTATTTTTTGTGACAGGAATTTTGTTTGTATTGATGATGGGACGCTTACAAAACATGTCTAGTGTAGCAAGAGGAACAGGAGCTGCTCTTGCTAATGCTTCTATGTACATTGGGCAAATGATTGGAGCGGCAGTAGCTGGAGTGTTATTTGCTACGTCTCATAGTTTTGTTTTAGTAGGATGTTTTACAGCGCTACTGTATATTATTGCGTTATTCTTTTTTAGAAAAAGTGAAAAGCTTACTGAAGAAAATAAAAAAGGACTTGCATCATAAAAGTATTGCAAACGAAAAGCACTGTTTTAGGGATAAGTCTAAAACAGTGCTTTTCGTTTTGATTGAATAGTTGCTGCATTTTCATCATGTATTCCTGCTTCTTCAATAATTCGCTTTTTTACTTTATTTAATAGATGGTCTACTGCTTCACCAAAATGGTTAGCTTCGCTTTTTGTGCGGGCTTCTCGTAAACATTTATAGTTTTCTAGCAGTTCCTCTTTTTCGGAGTTTGTTAAGAAATCTTCTATTTTCTTTTTTGTCATACGAAACACCCTTTCTTCTGACAAACGACGCAATAGAAAATATTTATTTTTCATTATAACAATAATTTTTAAAGAAAGTATAGATTAACGTCGTAATAGTTTGTCAATTTCTTGAATTTTCTCATCAGCTTTCCCAATTTGCGTGTTTTTAGCCTGTTCACCACCTAAAGCTTGATGAAGTAAAAATGTTTGACCTGAAATGGCAGTTACAATAGATACTTTTATAATTTCTTTTATTGTGGTGACATCGAATAAAACGAGTCCAAGAAGTGCAGCTAGGCAACCGGTCAATATATCGGTTAAAAACCCAAAGTGGAAAAACGTTTTTAAACGGCGTGGAAGCAATAACTTGCCTTGGTTATTGATCAGATGGGAAACGAAGCCAGTAATGCCACCAACTAGAACAGCAGTTAGCCATTGATACATTTCCATCGAATCCACTCCTTTTAGTGAATAAGATTCGATTTTTTCATATTGATTCCTTTTAATATTTCATATAAGCATATTGAGAAAGTTTGTTTGGGTATATTCCTTATTCAATTTAATTATAACAGAAAATTTCGATATATTTCAGTCTATTATATGAACAACTTTTACAATAATATGAATGCAGAAAGGGGTGCGTGATATGAATATAGATTATCGAGTAAGAAGTGTAGATGGTTATACAAAAAATATAGGTGAATTAGTAAGTATGCTGGAGCATACGAGGGCGGTAACATTACAGGAAATAGAAAATCTATCAGTTGAGCAATTAGATTTAATTATGCCAAGTGGTGGAAATTCAATTGGAGCTTTATTAAAGCATATAGCAGCTATAGAAAAAGTCCATCAGCTTATTTCATTTCAAAATCGTGACTTCACAAAAGAAGAATTAGAAGTGTGGGAAGATGCACTGTATTTAGGAGAAGCGGGGAGAACGATTCGTGGTCATGAAATACAGCATTATGTACAACTGTTGCAAAAAGTACGAGAAGAAACACTAAAGTGTTTGAGTGAACAGGATGACGAATGGCTAATGTCAGAAAGAAAGTGGCCTAATGGCGTAGCGTATAATCAGCACTACCTTTGGTTTCATGTGCTAGAAGATGAAATTAGTCATCGTGGCCAAATTAAAATGCTAAAAAATAAGTTGTTTGAAAATTACATTAAATAAGGTAGCTTTTTAATGAGATATTCCATATAATGAGAGTAATTAAATTTAGAACGGAGTGATGTGTTATGGCGAAATTGACTTATATGAATAATAAACCAAATACAAAGGTGGACGGAAAGGGCGATTCTCTATAAGTGAGCGCACAATCCTTCCACTAAGTTCAAACTAGGGAGGATATCAATTTGAATCAAAATATTTTAGAATCGTTCGGGTGGGATTCTTTTTTTGAGGAACAAGCTGTAGAGAACTATGAAGTAGGCCGTATTTTACTTGAGCATAAGCATATATATCGGATTATTTGTAATGATGGTGAATATGTAGCGGAACTGTCTGGAAAGTTTCGTCATGAAGCGTTAACGAAAGGGGATTATCCGGCAGTTGGTGATTGGGTGTATATAAAGAAAATAGAAAATGAGAAAAAGGCAATTATTCACCGTATTTTTCCGAGAAGAAGTTCTTTTTCAAGACAAGAAGCTGGTAACAGAACTGAAGAACAAATTATTGCAGCAAATGTAGATTATCTATTTTTAGTGAATGCTCTTAATCATGATTTCAACGTAAGAAGGATGGAGCGTTATTTACTATTGGCTTATGAGAGTGGTGCAATGCCTATTATTGTTTTAACGAAGAGTAGTTTATGTGAAGATGTGGAACAGAAAATTGCAGAAACTGAAGCAGTAGCAATCGGTGTTCCGATATTTGTTGTTGATAGCTTAGTGTACGTCGGAATAGAATCATTGCAACAATTTGTTTCACCAGGAAAAACAGTTGCTTTAGTTGGATCTTCAGGTGCAGGGAAATCTACTTTGTTAAATGCATTAATAGGAACAGATGTAGCAAAAACCGGAGATATACGTGAAGAAGATAGTAAAGGAAGACATACGACAACTCACCGTGAATTGTTCCAATTACCGAGTGGCGGTTTAGTAATTGATACTCCTGGTATGAGGGAACTTCAGCTTTGGGAAGGAAGCGCGGCAATTCAAACTACATTTTCTGATATTGAAGATCTTGCAAATACTTGCCGATTTCGAGATTGTAAACATGACGGTGAACCAGGATGTGCAGTGCGAAGTGCTATAGATAACGGAATTATACCCGTAGAGCGCTTGCTAAGCTATAAAAAGCTGCAAAGAGAATTAGCATATGTGATGAGAAAACAAAACATTACTCTGGCAAGAGCAGAACGAGATAGATGGAAAAAGATTTCTAAACAACATAAAAAAATGTAAAAAACCAAAGGGCTTGTTCTTTTGGTTTTTTGTATTTGTAAATTTTATAATAATATTATTCATATATATAGATAAAGGGAATTTATTTGTTTAAACTTTACAAAGTGTTCATCAAAACAAGTTATAAAAATAGAAACTAAGGAATGGGATATATTCAAAATTAGCTCTATTTAATCTTTAAAGCTTAATATTGAAATGCAGGAGGTTTATAATGCGTAAACTAGTAAGTTGGTTTAGAGATATGAAAGTAGCAAAAAAGCTATTAATTTCATTTTTTGTTATATTAATTGCGGCAGTCTCTATTATTGGGGGCATGTCGTATCAAACAGCTAAAAAGAATTTTGAATCACAAATTATGAGTAGCGCTCAGGATAACATAAAAATATTAGATAATTTAATCAATCAAATGATTGAAGCAAAATTCAACGATGTAAATAATTTTGCACGAGTGATTCATAGTGACATGTATCAAGGGGATAATCAGGATGAATTAAGAAAAACATTATCCCAATATATTAGTTTGAACAAAGATGTAGAACAAGTGTATGTTGCCGGAAACGATAAAAAATTTGTACAAGAACCAAATATACAAATGGCAGCAGATTATGATCCAACAGCGCGTTCTTGGTATAAAGATGCAGTGAGTAAGCAAGGTGGAATTGTTGTCACTGAACCATATAAGGCACAAGGGAATGGACATATTGTCGTAACAATCGCAAAACAAACTGAAGATAAAAATGGTGTTGTCGCGGTAGATTTAAGTTTAGATAATTTATTAAAAACCACAAAGTTAATCAATATTGGTAAAAAAGGCTATGCGTTCATTTTAGATGGAAAACAAAAAGTAATTGCTCACCCTCAAGAAAATTCGGGTGATAAGGCAGATGATTCTTGGGCCAAGAAAATATACGAAGATAACCATGGCACTTTTTCATACACTTATGGTGGTAGTGAAAAGAAAATGGTATTCGCCACAAACTTAAAAACAGGTTGGAAAATTGCGGGGACGATGTACTCAAATGAAGTAGTTGAAGCTGCTCAACCTGTATTTTATAATATGTTAATTGTAATGTTTATTTCATTAGTTGTAGGCGGAGCGCTTATTTATTTCGTGACACTTTCTATTACCAAACCTTTAAAACAATTAGTTGTCACTTCTAAAGAAATAAGCGAAGGGGACTTAACTCAAACGATTCAAATACATTCAAATGATGAAATTGGACAACTTGCTAAAGGCTTTAATGAGATGACTCATTCATTACGTACATTAATTGGAAGAATTAATACTTCAGCAGGGCATGTTGCAGCTGCATCTGAAGAGTTAACAGCAAGTGTGAGACAAGCGAGTGAAGCGACTGAACAAATTACATCAGCGATAGATGAAATATCAAGTGGTGCAACGACGCAAACAGCAAGCGTAGAAAATGGTGCTATGTTACTGTTTGATGTAACAGAAGGGATTCAGCATGTAGCAAATAGCTCATCATCTATTAATACTGCTTCTGCTCACACTCGCGAAAAAGCAGAGGATGGCGGAAAGCTAGTTGGAAAAACAGTAAATCAAATGCAATCTATTGTGGAATCTGTTTCACAGTCAGATGCTGTTATTCAGTTATTGAATAACAAATCAAAGCAAATTGGTGATATTTTAGAAGTCATTCAAAATATTGCAGATCAGACAAATCTTCTAGCTTTAAATGCAGCAATTGAGGCTGCAAGAGCTGGTGAGCATGGAAGAGGCTTTGCAATCGTTGCTGATGAAGTACGAAAATTAGCAGAACAATCTAGTGTATCATCAAGTGAAATTAGTAAATTAATTTGTGAAATACAAGACGATATGAGCAAGACAGTAAAATCTATGAATAATGTAAATGAAGAAGTGCAATCTGGACTTGTTATCGCAAATGAAACGAAACAAAATTTTGCTGAGATTTTACAATCTACAAATGAAATTGCTGATCAAATTAAAACGATGGTTGAAACAGCTAATGGAATGTCAAAAGGTGCAAATGAAGTATCTATTTCGGTTGGTCAAATTGCTATGACGGCACAAAATAATGCGACGAGTACACAAAGTGTTGCAGCATCAGCTGAGGAACAGCTAGCTTCCATGGAGGAAATTGGTTCTGCGGCTGGTTCATTATCTCAAATGGCTGAAGAGTTACAAGTATTAATTGAAAGATTTAAAGTATAAAAAGAGGAGGCTGTCTCAAAATAGCATGAGTGCTATTAGAGACAGCCTTTTTAGCTGATAAACGGATTAGAGGTTCAATGTATTTAATGTTTGTCGAAAAATAGAGGAATTTGTTAAGCGGGTGTATAATTAATACAATATAGACTACGTTTAAAGGAGATCAATATGGGAGTGTATTGGGGAACGAAAAGACATTCTTGGCTTAGTTATGTCTCGTTTTGGTTAAGTATTTTATTCTTTGTTGTTTTTTTAATTGAAGTGTTTGTATTTAAAGCACTTTCAAATAGTTCATTACAAATCGTTAAATATTTTTATTTGATATTTGTCCCATTAAATATCATTTTTAGTTTAAGGTTATTATCTAAGAAGAATGAAAAGAAAATATTACCGATTTTTAGTTTAATTGTATCACTATTATTTGCAAGTTTAATTATAGTATTAGCATTAGCAGCTACAGGAAAAGGCTTATGAGGAGAGTGATATAAATTACTCTTCTTTTTTGTGGGATTTTTTAAGTAGTGTAAAAGAAATAAGGGAAGTGATAAGTTATCAGTAAGGGGGACGTACTAGTGAATAGAGAATGAACTGAAAATACTATATGTTTTGTATGTGTTTATAAAGCAAATGAATGCGGTAAGATTCGTGATATATGGTACAATAAACATGGATAGTGATAGAGATAAAGGGTATATAAAATACTCATCGTTTTTTAGTAAGAGAGGGGTTATCTTATGCTATACGAGGATTTGATGACATTATTCCAAGCTGCTCCGATAGAATTGGATAGAGGCGGCTGGAAATATATAATCCAGGAACAGAATGATAATTATGAAATTGTTGATGAAATGTTAAAAAAGAAAATGAATGTTGAATTGTATTTTAATGAGTATGATGAGGTGAAAATCACTTTATATAAAGATGGAAGCCCTATTACTACTATGCAAAGAATTGCTATTTCAAAAGTTGAGTTAGATGAAGAGGAAGAAGGCATTCAATTCGTATTAGAACGCATGCCAAGTCGAATGATTCGTTTGCAATTAAAGCCATACCTTGCAGTAGAAATGGGGCCGTACTGGGAAGTATGTGAAGACTGTGAATGAACATGAAAAAACATCCGTATATACGGATGTTTTTTCATGTTTTTTGAAGTTGTTTAAAGGCAATAATCGGTAGTAAAATGATGCTTACCCAACCGATAATAGGGTATAGAATATGAAGTAATTCACTATATCCGATGAAACTAAAGCAATAACTAATTAGTAATATGAAGTAAATAATGTTATTACTTTTCCATCCGGTAATGGATTGCATTTGTTTTGTCATTCCGAATATATTCCCAACTAATGTTGTGAATACTTCACCAAAAATGATAAGAACAAAGAAAAAATGGAAAGTTGCATTAAACCTTCTTACAACTTCAGCCATTGGGATGTTATATTGATAAAATTGATCAACTGATAATATTGCTAAATGGCTACATAATAAAATAAAGCAAAGCCCCGCGCCTCCTAAAATGCCACCCCATAAAATAGCTTTTCGATCTTTTACTTCACTGGCCAATGGGACGAGAACACTTTGGGCGAGAGAAAGATTTAATGCGACATATGTAATAGGGCTAGTAATCCATTTCATATTCCAACTTTCTGTAGGAACAGTTTCAATAATAGGAATTGTACCATGAATAAAGGTTGTAATAGCAAGTCCGATAATAAAAATCATCATAATAGGTACGACAAGTGTATTCACTTCAAAAACACCTTGTAACCCCCGGCTCCCAATAATGAGGCAGGCGATGACTGTGATGAAAATACCAAGTTGTCTCGGGAGACGGAGTTGTTCTTCAAATACCGCCCCGGCTCCTGATAACATAACGCTGGTTACGCCAAATAATACGAGTAATAATAAAGTATTTACGACATTTCCAAATACATCCCCAAATAAATATTTGTTAAATTCTTGAGCTGAAAATGCCCCGATTTGTGATGAAAGTAACATCATCTTTGTACCGAGCCAAATAAAAAAAAATCCACTTATACATATGCCAATGGTCCCGTACAATCCGTTAACTGTAAAAAATTCAACAATTTCTCGCCCAGTAGCAAATCCAGCTCCAACGACCGTTCCGATATAAGTAGCAGCGACTTTCTTTGCTACTTGCCATTGTTGATTGTCCATGTTATCCCTCTTTCTTCTATGATGAGCTTGACTTACTATTATGCATATGTGTGAGCTTGGACAATTAGACATATGAAGTAGTTGAAAGAATACATGAAGTATATGATATTAGGGAAATATTAAGGTTGTTAAAACCTTGTTACATATAAGCTGTTCATTCGGAAGAATAGGAAATGTATGGTAAAATGAAGTGAGGTTATTAAAAGATAGTAACATGATAAGAGGAGTGGATTGTATGAGTACGAAAACAAATGTTGTTGAAGTATTAAACAAGCAGGTAGCAAACTGGAATGTATTATATGTCAAATTGCATAATTATCATTGGTATGTAACAGGACCGCACTTCTTTACATTACACGAGAAATTTGAAGAGTTTTATAATGAAGCAGGAACGTACATTGATGAGTTAGCAGAACGTATTTTAGCGTTAGAAGGAAAGCCGTTAGCGACAATGAAAGAGTATTTAGCAACTTCAACTGTAATCGAAGGGACAAGCAAAGAGTCTGCAGAAGAAATGGTACAAACTTTAGTAAACGATTTTTCTGCACTTATTCAAGAACTAAAAGAAGGTATGGAAGTAGCTGATGAAGCTGGTGATGAAACGTCAGCTGATATGTTATTAGCAATTCATACGACATTAGAACAACATGTATGGATGTTAAGTGCATTCTTAAAATAAACATAAATTGATTAAAGAAAAACTCTATCGAAAAATTCTTTCAATAGAGTTTTTTATAATTTTTCAGTTTTCTTTTATGCTATAATATAGTAAAAAGGAGGCGATACGATGTTTCGCTTTTTCAGAACTGGAAAAGAAGATAGGGCAATTACGAAAGACGAATTAGAGCAAGCGATGGCTAAGTTTCTAGAAACGAACGCTAATATCGTTTATACAGTTTTAGTAAACGATGATTACACAGTAAATTATGATTTGTTAAAGCCATATTTACCTGCATTTCCAACAAATTTTTTTCTGATAACGAAGGAAACGCTTGAAGTATTTGAACATACAGAAGAAAATTTAAACCTAGTTAAAGAAATTGATATCGTACAAAAGGCCGTAGATCAATATGTAACAGAAAAAGAAATGTTCCCAATTGTTGAAGATAGCGAAGATCGCCTCATATGCGGAGTGAAGCTAGGACCATATTTAAATCGTATATTAAAAAGAAACTTATATATTTCAGAAAAGCATTATTTAGTTTCAAGTAAACCAGATAAGAAAAAAAAGAATAGTGGGCAGATGTTATGAGAACAACAATAATATTATTGTTGTCTTTTTTTTTATTAAAATATTGATTTTTCAGTCTATTTAACTTTATACTACAACTAGTGGATAGGAAGGAGTGGTGTATTATGCGTATACATACATTAATTATTAAATATCATTCTGAGGATCAGGTATTGTTAAGTTGAATTGTAGAATTTAACTATTTATACCGTGACCCTAGAATGATAGGAAGATTGGAGAAGCAATTATTATAAAAGGTTACGGGGGAATTCCTATATGGAAAATAATATGACTTATATTAAGTTATTAAATGAAACGTTACATTGTTATGCAAATAAAGGAAGTTTTGAAGCGTATTCTTATATAATGAAAAATGCTAAAGGTGTAATGGGTAATGAAGCGCAAATATATAATTTTAAATATGCGTTAGCAAGTGCTGCAGGACTTGAAGAAGAAGCGTTGTATTTAATGAAGGAAGCCATTATAGAAAATGGATTTTGGTACGGAAGTGAGTATTTAATTTCCGATGATGATTTAAAACCACTACATAAATTTGAAGAGTTTCATAGAATGGTTCAATTATGTAAAGAAAGAGAAGAATTAGCAAAGAAATCGGAACAAGCAGACGTGAAATATACATACAGCAAACAAAATGAAAATCTACTAATAACACTGCATGGGGATCAAGAAAATATACAAATAATAGAACCATATTGGAACTCTGTAATGAAACAAGGTTTTATGCTGGCATTGCCTCAATCTTCCCAAATTCAATTTTCAGATGGATATGTTTGGGATAATATCGAAAGAGGAAGAGAAGAGTTAAAAGGACATTACAATAAGATTAAAGTGAATAAAACATTTGGAAATATTATTATTGGTGGCTTTTCTGCTGGGGCAAGAGTAGCGTTACAGTCCATGTTACAAGGTGAAATAGAAGTGAACGGTTTTATTTTTGTGGCACCGTGGCTCCCGGAAATGGAAGAATGGGAAGAAATGATTGGAATATTACATGATAAAAGCATAAAAGGATATATAATATGTGGGGATCAAGATGAAGATTGTTTCGAATGTACACAGCAATTTGTAAAGTTATTAAAGGATAAAAATATAGAACATAAGTATAAAGCTGTGCCTAACTTAAATCATGATTATCCTCATAATTTTGATGAGTTATTAAAAGAAGCTATTGAATATATAGGAAGAAAAAACAATTGATTGGTAGTAAGAAAAGGAGATGCATCATATGTGATGCATCTCCTTTTCGTTATTATAAATTAAAAGCGTCTGCCAATAGGCGATAAGAGTTTAATTTATGTTCAAATTGATGAGTAATCGTGACAATCATAAATTCGTCAGTATTATACGCTTTGCTTAAGTTTAATATTTTTTCTTTCACAGAAGACGGATCACCGACGATCATACGTTGACGATTTTCTTTTATGCGGAATAGATCATAAGCACTATACGAATAATTTTGAGCAGTTTCGATAGAAGGAGTACCAGTAGTCCGTTTTCCTTGTTCTAATAGTAAAATCGATAAATCAAGGCTTGATGCTATCTTCTCCGCTTCTTCGTTTGTTTCTCCGCAAATAACAAAAATAGATACGATTGATTTTGGTTTATCACCTAAATAGGAAGATTGGAATTGTTCTTGATAAGCCCTCATTACTTCAGGGCCACCGTATCCGTTAATGAATTGTGCAAATGCAAAAGAAGCGCCTTGCTTTGCAGCAATCATTGCACTTTCTCCGCTAGAACCAAGCATCCACATTTCAGGAGATGTTGGGATAACTGGAGTAGCCTTTAAATTTGCATAATGATGGTTTTCTGGTACTTGATCATGTAAGTACATAGCAACATCTGCAATTTGTTCTGGATATTGATCAAGTGAGACCATTTTACCTTCTTGAAGTGCGCGAGTTGCTATAGGCATACCACCAGGTGCTCTCCCGACACCAAGGTCGATGCGGCCCCTATAAAGTGCTTCTAAAACGCGGAAATTCTCGGCAACTTTATATGGACTATAATGTGGCAGCATAACACCACCAGAACCAACTCTAATACGATCAGTTTTCGCCGCAATATGTGAAATGAGTATTTCTGGACTTGAACCAGCTAAGCTAACTGAATTATGGTGCTCGGATACCCAAAAACGTGTGAATCCGAGTTTTTCAACTTTTTGTGCAAGCGTAACTGTATGTGAAAAAGCTTGGGCTGCTGTGCTACCATCTGAAATAGGTGATTGGTCTAATACACTTAATTTGATCATAGAATATACCTCTCAATCTTAATGTACATCCTATTATATATTTACTTACGAAAAATGCGTAATGAAATGCTCAAAATCAAAAGCGGATAATCTTATATCCGCTTTTAACGAGAAAATCCCCGTTCATAATGATTCATTTCGACTAAGGTTAAAATATAGTCGTAGTTATCAATCTCAAGTTTTATTTGATCACGTTCGTTTTCTGATAATTGCATACTACTAAGTTTTTTACATAGTTGTTCTTTCTTTAATTCTAAATACTTTTTTGTAGCGTGGTAATCATAAGTATGTTTCATTTTCAACCACTCCTTCTTTGCAGTTGCTATATTATACAAAGCATGAAGAGATGTGAGAGTTATACCTTATGTACTTTTAGTGAATGTTTCAATTGCTATGGTGTTATGTTTAAGGGGATTTATGAATAAAATGCACTAAACCACTAATGCCCATTTTATGAAGTAAGGGGTGGAATTGTGCAGAAAGATATAATGTTTAACAATGAGATGGATGAAACGTTAAAAGTTATAGATAAAGGATTGAAGAAGACGACACGCCCGAAACAAATTATTGTAGTAGGGGCTGGTATGGCTGGATTAGTTTCGGCATCTTTATTAAAGGCTGCGGGACATCAAGTGAAGATTTTTGAAGCAAACAGCCGGGTAGGTGGCCGTATAGAGACAGTTAGAATGGAAGATACCGGATTATATTTAGATGTTGGAGCAATGAGAATTCCGTATTCGCATACATTAACGATGGCATATATAAGAAAGTTTGGGCTGCAGGTGAGCCCTTTTATTAATAGGAATGAGACAGATATTATCTACGTAAATGGTCGGAAAACGACATTAAAACAATACGAAAAAGATCCAAGTATTTTAAGATATCCTGTGGAAATGAATGAAGTTGGGAAAACGTCTGAGGAACTATTAATGTTAGCGGTACAGCCCATTATAAATTTTATAAAAAAGAACCCAGATAAAAATTGGGATATTGTAGTAAAGGATTTTGGGAGATATTCTACAGGTCAATTTTTAAAATATCATCCTTATCAATATAATACGTATTTTTCGCCAGTAACGATTGAGATGATTGGTGTTTTATTAGATTTAGAAGGTTTTTTAGAAAGGTCATTCGTTGAGACGTTACGTTTTTTATATATTATGCAAGAGGAGAGCGGATTTTGCGAAATAATAGGTGGGAATGATAGATTACCAAAGTCTTTTTTACCACAACTAGAAGAAAATATTATATATAATCAAAAATTAATGAAGCTTCATCAACAAGCCAATAGTGTAACAGCCTATTACCGGAACGAGGAAACTTTTGAATATAGTAGTATTACAGGGGATTTAGTTATTGTTACAATTCCTTTTTCAACAATGCGATTTGTAGAAGTAGATCCATTTGATTCGATATCTCATGCGAAGTGGAAAACAATTCGCGAATTGCATTATATGCCAGCTACAAAAATAGGAATTCAATTTAAAAGTCGTTTTTGGGAGGAACAAGGGCAATTAGGTGGGAGAATTATAACAGATCTTCCTATACGTTATGCGTATTATCCAAGCCATGGAATCGGAGAGAAAGGACCTGCTATGATGTTAGGAAGCTATACATGGTCTTATGATGCGTTGTTATGGGATGGGTTATCAAAGGGGGATCGTATCTATTACACACTACAAAATTTAGCAACAATATTAGGTGGTCAAGTATATGATGAGTTCATGTCTGGAATATCAAAAAGTTGGACATTAGATCCATATGCACTTGGAGGATTTGCTCTTTTTCAAGCTGGTCAAGAATCTGAATTACAGCCAGTCATTGTGAAACCTGAGGGGAGAATATACTTTGCCGGAGATCATACAACGCTGTATCACGGATGGATTCAAGGTGCGATTGAATCCGGAGTTCGTGTGGCAGTAGAGGTGAATGAGTAAAAAGTGTAAAATTCAGAAAAAACTTTACTATATATCTTGAGATGGATATTATTAAATATAAAAGAATTATGGGGAGTGTTTACTTTGAATCCATTGTTATTCGATTTTCCTTCTGAATTTTATACTGAAAGGCTTTTAATTAGAATGCCAAAACCAGGTGATGGTAAAGTTGTATATGAAGCAATTCAAGCTTCGATGAAAGAATTAAAGCCTTGGATGGTCTTTGCACAAAAAGAGCAAACAAAGGAAGAAGTAGAAGAGAGTATTAGAAAATCGCATATTCAATTTTTGCAGCGTGAGGATTTGAGATTACTAGTTTTTTTGAAAGAAACAGGTGAATTTATTGCATCTGCCGGATTACATCGTATTAATTGGGATATACCTCAATTTGAAATCGGGTATTGGATTGATTCAAGGTTTAGTGGAAAGGGCTATATGGTAGAGGCTGCAAAAGGTATAACGGATTATGCTTTCGCTGAACTGAAAGCAAACCGCGTAGAAATTCGATGCGATTCTCTAAATAAGAAGAGTAGGGCGATACCTGAGAAATTAGGCTTTAAATTAGAGGGTACTTTAGAAAGTGCGAGTGTTGCGGTAGATGGAAATGGATTAAGAGATATGTGTGTATTCGCAATGACGAGAAATACATATGAAAAAGAAGAGCTGTAAAGAAACAGCTCTTCTTTTTGTGTATTATGGTACAGGATGTCCATTAGAGCTTTCGAAAATTGTAAACCATTGTTGGCGGTCTAAGTTAACTTTTGTAGCAAGAGCGGCTGTTTTTACACGATCTAATTTACCAGAGCCAACGATTGGTATCATGTTAGCTGGATGAGCAAGTAACCATGCATACATAACAGTATCGATGCTAGTAACACCTAGTTCAGTAGCAACTTTTTGTAAAGTTTCACGTACACGTATGGCACGTTCTGATTGACCAGTAAAGATTTCACCACCAGCAAGAGGTGACCAAATCATTGGATTGATTCGTTTTTCTTGGCATAAATCAATCGTACCTTTTTCAAAGTGCTCCATTTGCATCGCAGATACTTCAATTTGATTTGTAATGAGCGGGAAATCTAAATACGAACTTAACATATTAAACTGTGAAGGTAAAAAGTTAGATACACCGAAGTGATGAACTTTGCCTTCTTGCTTTAAGCGTGAGAACGCTTCTGCCACTTCAGTTGGATCCATAAATGGATCTGGGCGATGGATGAGCAATACATCAATATAATCTGTATGTAAGTTTTGTAATGAATCCTCCGCGCTTTTTATGATATGTTCAGCACTCGTATTATAGTGAGCGACATATCGTTCTGGAAATTTCGGTGATGGGGGAGCGATTCCACATTTTGTGACAATTTGCATGTTTTCGCGTAAGGAAGGCTTGAGTTGTAAAGCTTCTCCAAACAATCCTTCACACGTATATCCGCCATAAATATCAGCGTGATCAAAAGTAGTAATCCCCATATCCATACAAGATTCAATAAAAGAAAGTAATTCTTGTTTCGTCATATTCCAGTCTGCTAAACGCCAAAACCCTTGAATAATACGAGAAAATTCTAGTGTTTCGGCCATTTGAACTCGTTCCATTATAAGTACCCCCTTGATGAATGAAAATATTTTTGAAAAGGCTTTCTTGCTACATATTATTATATAGCTACCCGGTTGTACAAACAATAAATATGTTTTGCTACAAAAACGATTTTTTCTATATGCTATAATGTAGAAACATAGAGCTATAAGGAGAGGTAAGAAATGATTCCAGTAACAATATTAACGGGTTTTCTTGGATCAGGGAAAACAACATTATTAAATCGAATTTTATCAGAGGATCACGGGCAGAAATTAGCAGTGATTGTAAATGAAATAGGGCAAATTGGTATCGATAATCAATTAATTATGAACGTTGAAGAAGAAATTATGGAAATGACAAACGGTTGTTTATGCTGTACTGTGCGTGAAGATTTACTCGTTGCTTTAAAACAATTACTAGACGTAAAGGCAGAAGGGAAAATGGACTTTGATGGTTTAGTAATTGAAACAACGGGTCTTGCAAATCCAGGGCCGATTATTCAAACATTCTTTTTAGATCCAGTAATTCAATCTGCATACCAAATTAACGGTGTTGTAACGGTGGTAGATAGTTACCATATACATAAACATTTTGAAAAAGGACTAGAAGCAAAAGAACAAATTGCCTTTGCTGATGTTGTGTTAGTTAATAAATTAGATTTAATTGAAGAAAGTGAGAAAGAAAATCTCTTGCATGAACTTCAAGGAATTAACCCGACTGTAAAGTTAATCGAGGCGACTAACTGTGAAGTAGATATACCATCGTTACTACAAATTCAAACGTTTAAAACGAAAGATACGTTACAAATTTACCCTCATAAAGAGCATAATCATTTAGAAGGTGTAAAATCGTTTGTACTACGTGAAGAACGTCCGTTAGATTTGCAAAAACTGAATGAGTGGATGTCAGCTGTCGTTCAAGAGCTAGGGGAGTATTTATATCGCTACAAAGGAATTTTATCTATTGATGGAGTAGACAAACGTATCGTTTTCCAAGGTGTACATACATTATTTGCTGCTTCGTACGATAGAGAGTGGCAAGAGGGCGAAGAGCGAGTAAGCGAAGTAGTTTTCATCGGAAAAGATATTAATAAAGAATGGTTCCAAGAACATTTTGGGGAGTGTGTGAAATAAGTCTGCGTATATTGCAGGCTTTTTTTGTTTACTAAAATTGGAATTTGTATTAAAATAATATGAAAATACTAAATGTTTAGTATTTTGTTGGGGTAGGGGGAGAAAAGGTGCGTTTAATGATTCTTGGATTGCTTACTAAAAGGGAGTCGCTATCTGGTTATGAAATACAGCAGGCGCTAAATATGGTGCAAAGTAATAAATGGGCGGAAGTTTTCCCAGCTTCTATTTATCACGCATTAAAAAAAATGGAAAATGAAAATTTCATTCAAGTTAAAGCAATTGAAATGACCGGTAAACGGTCGAAAACGATATATTGTATTACAGAAAAGGGAAGTCAAGAATTTAAAAGGTTACTAAAGGAGTCGTTTCAAAAAACTTCAGTTGTGTTTCCGAAACATCTATATACAGCGTTAACTTTCCTTTCAGAAGAAGGGAATATGAGTGAAGAGATTATAGAGGCTTTAGAAGAACAGAAAAGTGAAATACAATCCACTTATAAAGAAATGAGAGAAGGAGAAAAATTAAAAGAAAATGTGCCAGAGTATGTGAAACTAATTTTCGAAAATATGTATGAACAATGTGAGATGCAACTTCGATTAATCCATAGATTAGAAAAGCTATTAAAAAACTAAAAATATGGTGGGATGAATATGAAAATCGATCATCTTGTTGTAAATGTGAATAAAGAAATACAAGAAAATAAGGAAGTTATTAAAAATGTACATTCTATCGGGCTACCATATGTTCCGAAATGGGGAAAGGGAACGAAAGGATTTAAAGTATCTAACATATGGATTGGAAAAGAATATTTAGAATTAGTAAGGGTAAAAATGAAAGATGGGGGTGGCTGGGTACAAGACTGGGCTCGGAAATATAATGAGGGGCATAGAGGATTAATTGGACTGGCAATTGATGTTGAAAATATAGATAAAGTGTATGAAAAAGTGATAGAAGGTGGAATTGAAATTACAAAACCAGAACCATTACAATTCAAGTGGTTTTTCAATTTATTTAAGAAAACTATGCCATGGAAAAATGCATACATACAGCCAATGAAGGGGATGCCGTTTCAATTCTTTCTACAACAAATGAAAGATCAAAAGAGCAGAGAATATATGGAGAAATATATGTACCCAAATAGTGTGGAAGAGGGTGTCACGGGAATTGTTGCGGTGAAATTGTATGGAGAAGTAACAAATGAAGATCGGAAGATTATTGGGTGTCTATTTTCAGATGTTACAAATGAGGAAAAAGACATAATTATCCGTTTGAAAAATCAAGTGATTCATCTAATTCAATCGAATGAGCATTTCATTGAGATACTACTAGATTGCAACAACGAAACACATAAGGGGAAGAAACTAAAAATAGAAAACACAACATTGATAAATGTATAATAAAAAGCCTGTTTTCACAGGCTGGTATTTTCATCTAAAATTAATTCCATGACTACACCTACAACTGGGCCTTCATCATCAATATCGCCATTTAAGCGAAAACCAAATGATTCATATAGTCCCATTGCGTGTTTGTTGTCTGGATGTAAACTTAAATAAATTATTTTACATTCAAATTTTTCTTGTAAGAATTGAATGAGTAAGCGAAGGAAACGTTTTGCATATCCTTTTCCTTGATATTGTTGGTCAATCATAAAGCGATCTAGCCATACGCTTTTATATTTTTCCGAATACCATCCATACATTGCGTATCCTACAAGTGTTTCTCCATCATATAAACCTACTGACGTTCCGTTCCCTTCATATAATGATTCTGCTAAAGAAAACGCATTGCTTTCAATAAATTGCTGCTGGTCTTTTGTGACGTTTAAAGCAGCTACTGAACGCCAATTTTTTACTGTTACTTCACAAATGTGAAGAGTCATAATTCCAACTCACCTTCTAAATTAATATAGCTTAAAAGCTAATATGGATAATTTTACTTGTTATTTTAGTCAAGTCAAGCGGAAACAAACAAAAGAAGCTGAATGGTTTATTCAGCTTCTTTTAAAAAGTAGATTAGTTAGTAGCTTCTTTCAATGTATTCACGTTTTCTTCCATTAAAGTGAAGTAATCTTTATTGTTTTTTGCATCATCTTCAGAAATAGTAGCAAGGTGATTTAAGCGTAAAATTTTTGTACCAGTTTCTTTTTGAATAACGGATGCTACTTTTGGAGTAGAGAATGTTTCAAATAAAATATATTTTAAACCGTGTTCTTTTACTGTTTTTGTAATGTCAGCAAGCTGTTTTTGAGATGGTTCATCAGATGCTGAAATTCCAGCGATTGGAATTTGTTTTAGACCGTAGCGTTGTTCCCAGTAGCCATAAGCTGCATGTGAAACTAATATTTCTTTCGTTTTTGCATTTGCAACAACTGCTTTAAATTGATCATCTAAATCAGTAAATTTTGTTTGTAGTGCTGCAAAGTTTTTTTCGAACTCTTTTTTATGTTCAGGCTGTAATTCTACAAGTGCATTTTTAATTTTTTCTGCTTGTTTCATCGCAAGAGTAGGATCTATCCAAACGTGTGGGTCTTTATCGTGATGATGTTCATCTTCTTTATGACCGTCTCCATGATCGTGCTGCTCTTCTTCAGATGAAGCACGAAGTTCGATATCTTTAGATGCATTTACAATTTTTACGTTTTCTTTTTTTAATGATTTTTCCATTTTTTCGGCAAATGGTTCTAATTCTGCGCCGTTATAAACAAATAAATCGGCTTTCGCAACTTGTACAGTCTGCTTTTGACTCGGTTCAAATGTATGAGAATCCGCACCAGGTGGGTAAATTGTTTCTACATTTACATAATCACCACCGATTTTTTTTGCAAAGTCAGCGAGTGGGAAAATGGTTGTATAAACAGAAAGTTTCCCATCTTTTTTCGCTGCACCATCTTTGTTGTTAGAACATCCAGCAAAGATGAGTGTGAAAATAAGTATAAATGAAAATAGAGCTAATTTTTTAGGCATATAATTCTCCTCTTTTCTTTTTTACAATTATATTTTCTCCAAATATAAGAAGAAAATATCGTTTTAATACAAAACGGAATAATTACGTTTTAGTTTGCGAACCTAGTATAATACATCTTTATGAAAGTTGCAATAAATAATAATCATTACGATTTGATTTTGTAATAAATCTGTCAAAAAGAAAGGTATTAATTTTTATGATTGGTGCATATGTGACAATGTTACTTTCATATATTGGGAGGGAGCAGAAAAAAGGGGATGAGCGCTTGGGTTACTTCATGGAAGCTATCTTATTAATACTTGCGGTTGTTTTGCCATTATCTTTTGTTTTAATTTTTTTAAGAAAACTAATAAGTAATTTAGGGGATGCTACAACAATTACAAAATTGCCAGCGGAAGAAAAAGAAAAGAAAAAAGAGTAAGTAAAGCACTATGCATACGCATAGTGCTTTACTTATGGTAAAATGGGAGAACGGAAACTCCTGTTAGCGACGATTAGCTATAGGAGAGAATAGTAAATAAAGAGGTATACACATATATGAATAAGCGAACAGCGTTAGTACTTGGCGCAAGTGGGTTAGTTGGACAAGAAATAACGCGACTATTACTTGACTCAGATTACTACGATTCGGTTACTATTTTTGTAAGGGAACCATTGCAATTACAGCATGAGAAATTGCAACAGAAACAGGTGGATTTTTCAGTATTAGAGGAATATAAAGAATTTTTTGCAGTAGATGATGTGTTTAGTTGCTTAGGAACAACGATAAAAAAAGCGAAGTCGAAGGCGAATTTTAAAAAAGTAGATTATGAATATACATTGCGAGCTGCCTGCTTAGCTGAAAAACAAGGCGTGCAAAATTTTCTTGTTATTTCATCAATGGGAGCAAAACCTAAATCATTTTTCTTTTACTCGCAAGTGAAGGGGAAAATGGAAGAGGAGCTGAAAAAGCTAGTTATTGGTGGCATACATATTTTCAGGCCGTCATTATTAGTTGGAAATCGACAAGAATATCGTTTTGGGGAAAGAATGGCTGAGAAATTATCTCGTATTCTTCCGTTTGTATTTAAAGGGGCTTTTAAAAAGTATAAACCAATTTCAGCTAAAGATGTGGCGAAAGGAATGTATATAACAGCGCTGCGTGAAGAATCTGGTATTCATATTTATAATTCAAACGATATTATAGAGATAAAATAAGTAAAACCGGGAAGAATAACTTCTCGGTTTTATTTATTAGTTTTAATTTTCCCGGGTGCTCGTCGGTACTGATATGGTTCTTTTAATTCAAAGCCAAGTTCATTGGCGGCTATTCTTGGGAAGTAGGGATTACGAAGTAACTCGCGTCCGATAAAAATTAAATTTGCTTCTTTATTATTTAAAATTTGCTCTGCTTGTGATCCGGTTGTAATTAATCCTACCGCACCAGTTGCGATGTTAACATGCTCCTTAATATGTTTAGCATATTGTACTTGGTAACCAGGATACACATCAATATGTGCGGGTACAACAGCACCAGAACTACAATCGATTAAATCTATCCCTTGTTCTTTCATCCATCCTGTATACTGCACATAATCTTGAACCGTTAACCCGTCAGGATGATAATCATTTGCTGAAATACGAACAAATAATGGTCCAGCCCAAACTTCGTTTACAGCATCGATGATTTCTCGTAAGAAACGATAGCGATTTTCAGGTGATCCCCCGTATTCATCAGTCCGCTTATTGGAAAGTGGAGAAAGAAATTCATTAATAAGATAACCGTGAGCACCATGTAATTCAATCACGTCAAACCCCGCTTGTTTAGAGCGTAAAGCTGCTTTTTGAAAAGCAGAAACAGTTTCTTTAATTTGCTGTTTATTCATTTCTACTGGTATTTTCATTCTATCGTTAAACGGAATTGCTGAAGGAGCGAAAGCATCTGTTTCTAATTCAGCCTTTCTTCCGGCGTGAGCGAGTTGAATAGCTGCTTTTGCACCGTTATCATGTATAAATGTTGTCGTTTTATGTAAGCCTTCAATTAGATTATCATCCCAAATGCCTAGGTCTTTGTTAGAAATTCGTCCTTCAGATAACACAGCTGTTGCTTCAATCATAACTAAACCTACTTGACCAGCAGCCCTGGTTCCGTAATGGACGAGATGAAAATTAGTTACTTGGCCATCCGCGTTTTCTGATGAATACATGCACATAGGCGACATAACGATACGGTTTTTTAGCGTAACGTCCTTAATTGTATAAGGTGAAAAAAGTTGGAAATCCATCAAATACCCCCCTTGATTGAATTTTCTTACATTGTATCATTCTCTTTTTTGTTTCTCTAATAAAACGCTTATACGAAAAATTTCGTCTATTCGTGTTACAATAAATAATATGTAATGAATTGGAGGATGACATATGTACCAGGCTTATTATGATAGTGAATTAGGTTTGTTAGAAATTACAGCGAACGAAGAAGGAATTACGTCTGTTATATTTGTTGATGAAAGACAAGAAGAAAATACAAATGGAATGATAGATCAATGTATAAATGAGCTGGATGAATATTTTAAAGGGAAAAGAAAAGAGTTTACTGTACCACTGTCTGCTGAAGGAACAACATTTCAAAAGAATGTATGGGATGCACTTTACACTGTACCATATGGCGTAAGTGCTTCATATTTAGATATTGCAGAGAAGGTTGGGAATACGAAAGCTGTACGGGCGATAGGAGGGGCAAATAGCCGGAATCCAATTTCAATTATCGTTCCATGTCATCGTGTAATAGGAAAGAGTGGAAAACTTGTTGGGTATGCGGGTGGTTTATGGAGGAAAGAGTGGTTATTGAAGCATGAAGGCATTTTAAAATGAAGTATGGATGGAAAGAGGGATTGTTTTGAAATGTATAAATTGTGGGCGACCTTGTATTAATGATCAGCTGAATTGTGCAAATTGTCAACGAAACTTGCATAATGAACAAGGTGAAGAAAGCTCGCTAATAGACAAAGAATTAGAAGTATATGTAGGGAGAAAATATCCATATTACAAAAGAAAATGGGAGCTTGAGAATAAGCGAATTGCTAGGTGGAGCTGGAATGGTTTGGCTGCTATTTTCAATGTAGGTTGGCTTGGATATCGTAAGTATTACTTACCTGCTGCTTTATTTATACTGGTATTAGTAGCATGTGATGCATTTTCTTATTATATGGGGTTCAACGTAGCATTGCCAATTATTAATATGGTGCCTCTCACGTTTTTATTACTCATTTTCATTCTATTTGGGATGGGGATTTTTGCAAATGGATTATATTATCAATTTGCAGAAAGGCGCATATATCGTATAAAAGCACGGGGAATTAAAGATGAATCGGTTGAGAATTATCTCATCCGTGATAGTGGTGGAACGAGTAAAATGGGAGCAACAATCGTTACTATTTTAGCAGTTGCTAGTATTTTTTTCAGTCATTTCTTTTTTCCGACTGATCGAGATATTATACAAAAAGTACGTACAAGTTCGCTTTATGAATATCCGTTCTTTTCGATTGGTGAATCGTTTGAAAGCTATTTTCAAAATTCAGGGTGGATATATTATCGTGGATCGGAAGGTATGGAATTAGTAGAATTTCAAGGATACAGTCCAGGGATGCCAAGACAAAAAGTTACAATTCAATTTATTGTTGATTATAAATTGAGTGAAATTGAGCCATACTCACTTACGATTAATGGTGAAGCAAAAAATGAAGAAGAATTTTTGAAGATGATTGAAGGGATATTTAAAGTGCAAAATCCGTTTGACTTAGAGGATGGATTACAAGTAAATGCGCTAAAAAAGAAGGGGTTGGAAAGCAATTTCTATCCCCTTCTTTTCGTTTTATAAAAATAAATATTTAAAATAATCAGAATCTTTTGTATAATAGTATATATTATACAGGCTTTCATTTATACATATAGATTGGGGGAAGGAAGAATGAAGAGAAAGATAACAACGATTGCTGCATTTGCATTATCGACTAGTGTGTTAGTTGCAGGTTGCGGAAATGGGGAGAAGGCATCTACAACGAAGAAAGAAGCGGGTAAGGGAGTAGCGGATAAGCAAGTATTAAATTTACTAGAAACAGCAGAAATTCCTTCAATGGATACATCAAAATCAACGGATTCTGTTTCTTTCCGTGCCTTTGTAAATGCAATGGAAGGATTATATCGTTTAGATAAGGATAATAAGCCAACGCCAGGTATGGCAAAAGATGTGAAGATTAGTGAAAATAAAACAACATATACATTTGAATTACGAGATGCAAAGTGGTCTAATGGTGAGCCAGTTCGAGCACAAGACTTTGTATATGCTTGGCAACGTGCATTAGATAAAGCAACAGCTGCTGAGTATGCATTTATTTTATTTGATGTGAAAAATGCACAGAAAGTAAATAAGGGAGAATTACCTTTAGATCAATTAGGAGTTAAAGCAAAAGATGATAAAACGTTAGTGGTAGAATTAGAACAACCAGCGCCGTATTTCCTAGAGCTTACTTCGTTCCCAACATTTTTCCCTTTAAATGAAAAATATGTGAAAGAACAAGGAGATAAATACGCATTAGAAGCAGATAAACTATTGTACAATGGACCATTTACAATGAGTGCATGGAAACATGAACAAAGTTATCAGTTAAAGAAAAACCCTAATTATTGGGATAAAGATACTGTTAAGCTAGAAGAAATTAATGTAAGTGTTGTGAAAGAAACGAGCACAGGAGTTAATTTATATGACAGTGGTCAAGCGGATCGGGTTATTTTAAGCTCTGAATTTGTTGATAAATATAAAAAGAGTAAGCCAAATGAATTTAAAACGAAGCTAGATCCACGTATGTATTTCTTACGATTTAATCAACAAAATGCAACATTTAAAAATCAAAAAGTTCGTGAAGCAATTGATTTAGCATATGATAAAAAGGGAATTGCAAATGTTATTCTAAATGATGGCTCATTACCAGCATATTTCTTAGTACCTGAAAAGTTTACGACAGGACCAGATGGAAAAGACTTCCGTTCTGTAAATAAAAATTTCCGTGATAGTAAAGATAATGTGACGAAAGCAAAAAAATTATGGGAAGAAGCGAAGAAAGAACTTGGTCAAGATACAATAACAGTGGAATTCTTAAATGATGATAACGGTAGCCGTAAAAAAGTAGGCGACTTTATTAAAGAAGAGTTAGAGAAAAATTTACCGGGTATAAAGGTGAATTTAAAACAACAACCATACAAACAAAAGCTAGAGTTAGAGAAAAAGTTACAATATGAATTCTCGTTATCTGCATGGAGCCCAGACTATCCAGATCCAATGACATACATCGATATGTTCGTTACAGAAAGCACATTTAATGAAATGGCCTATTCTAACCCGAAATATGATGATTTAGTAGCGAAATCAAAAGGAGAACTATTAAAAGATGACGCTGCACGCTGGAAAGCACTTGCAGAAGCTGAAAAAATCTTGATTGGTGAAGATGTTGCAATCTCACCTGCGTATCAGCAAAGTACAGCTTATTTAGAGCAGCCGAATGTAAAAGGCATCGCCAACCATACGTTTGGTGGGGACTTCAGTTATAAATGGGCATATATTACAAAATAATAGTATAATAAAAGATGAGTGAATCTTCGCTCATCTTTTTTTGTATAAGGGGGAACTATAGTTGTTAAGGGGAATCAATCATCTTTGTTTTTCAGTTTCAGATTTAGAAAAATCTATTATGTTTTACGAAAAAGTACTAGAAGGGGAATTATTAGTTAAAGGGAGAAAACTTGCATATTTTAATATGTGCGGAGTATGGGTAGCACTTAATGAAGAGGTAGATATTCAAAGAAATGAAATTCATCAATCTTATACACACTTAGCATTTTCTGTGGAAAAAGAAGACTTTAATTGTTTGTTAAAGCGGTTAGAAGAAAATGAAGTTCATATTTTAAAGGGCAGAGAACGCGATGTGAGAGATTGTGAATCTATATATTTTCTAGATCCAGATGGTCATAAATTTGAATTTCATTCAGGGACGTTACAAGATCGTCTAAATTATTATAGGGAAGAGAAACCTCATATGACATTTTACTAGGGGGGGAAGGATTTGCATGCACTTGTAATTGGTGGAACAGGGATGCTAAAGAAAGTTTCTATGTGGCTTTGTGATCAAGGGTTTCATGTTTCTATTATTGGACGAGATAGTATGAAATTGGAAAATGTTAAGCAAGGGAGTTCTGTACCGAAAAATATTACGTGCCTTTCTTTAGATTATCAAAATGACGATGATGTAAAGCAATCTATTACAAATACAATTGAACAAAATGGTCCAATTACATTAGTTGTCGCGTGGGTACATTCGAGTGCTAAGCATGCATTACGACTCATTTGTAATGAGGTAGAATTGTCGTCGGAAAAGTACAGTTTATTTCATATATTAGGTAGTAGTGCATCACGTACGAAGTCACAAAAAATAGGCGGGGCATTATGTAGTTATTATAGAGTTATATTAGGGTTTAATTTAGAAGATACATATGCAAGGTGGCTTACTCATGAAGAGATAGCTGACGGAGTTATAAAAGGAATTGAAAGTAAATGCACGGAATGGATTGTAGGTAGAGTAGAGCCGTGGGAATTGCGGCCAAAATGGTAAGGGGGAAATAGAAAATGAAGACAATGGTATATGTAACAAGGCACGGTGAGACAGAATGGAATGTAGCAAAGCGGATGCAAGGGCGAAAAAATTCAGCATTAACAGAGAATGGTATGATACAAGCGAAACAATTAGGGGAGCGTATGAAGGATTTACCACTCCATGCCATATATAGTAGTCCAAGCGAAAGAACGCTTCATACTGCTGAATTGATTAAAGGAGAACGCGATATTCCAATTATAGCAGATGAACGTTTCTATGAAATAAATATGGGGACATGGGAAGGGCAAACAATTGCTGATTTGGAAATGCAATATCCAGAAGAAGTACATTTATTTTGGAATGAACCACATCTTTTTCAGTCAACATCAGGGGAAAACTTTGTGGCCGTTCATAAAAGAGTAATTGAAGGGATACACTTTCTTTTAGAAAAGCATAAAGGTGAAAATATTTTAATTGTCTCTCATGCTGCAGCCGCGAAATTACTTGTAGGGCATTTTGCAGGTGTTGAAATTGAACATGTATGGGGAGAGCCATTTATGCATAGCGCGAGTCTTAGTGTGATTGAATTTGATGAAGATCTTGGTAAAGTAAAACAATTTGCAGATATAAGTCATTTTCAGTAAACGTAAAAAAGGTCGCAGTAGCGGCCTTTTTTGTGGCATAAAAAACTAGCAATTACGTTTTTTAAACCAGAAGTGATCGAATTTTTTCACGCGAGTACATCTTGTTCTTGTACATTTACGCCCTGTTGTACATTTACGCCCTGTTGTACATTTACGCCCTTTTGTACATTTACACCCTGTTGTACATTTACGCCCTTTTGTACATTTACACCCTGTTGTACATTTACGCCCTGTTGTACATTTACGCCCTGTTGTACATTTACGCCCTGTTGTACATTTACGCCCTTTTGTACATTTACACCCTGTTGTACATTTACACCCTGTTGTACATTTACACCCTGTTGTACATTTACGCCCTTTTGTACATTTACGCCCTGTTGTACATTTACGCCCTGTTGTACATTTACGCCCTGTTGTACATTTACGCCTTGTTGTACATTTACGCCTTGTTGTACATTTATGATGAGAGAATTTATCATCATCGCACTCAAAAGTACTTGGATCTTGGTATAAGAAATCCTCCATCCCAGTACTTTTGATTTCTTCAACAGCTTTTCTAATGTCACGTTTCATAGAAATCCTCCTTATCGTGTATTAAATTGAACAAGTATTCTTTTTCCTTAACATGATATGAGATTAGGTTTCTTTCTGAACAAGACAAGAGTGTAATTTTATATAAATAGATGATAGCGGATGTATGGACAAGACAAGGCGCATACATTGAATGAAGAGAACAGAGAAGGGATGAGAATATATGCTACCTTCATATGAATTTTTTATTCATCCAATGTACTTAGTGGAATTGAAAAAAGATATTTGGTCAGATAGTCCAGTACCAGCAAAGTTAACATATGGAAAAAAGAAGTATGATATTGATATCGTTTATCGGGGTGCTCATATTCGTGAGTTTGAGAAAAAGTCATATCATGTTCAGTTTTATAAACCGAAAAAATTTCTAGGGGTGAAGGAATTTCATTTAAACTCTGAATTTATGGATCCATCCCTTATTCGTAACAAATTATCATTAGACTTTTTTAATGATATTGGGGTACTTTCACCGAAGTCACAGCATGTATTTATAAAAATAAATGGTCAAATCCAAGGAGTATATTTACAGTTAGAATCGGTTGATGAAAACTTTTTAAAAAGTAGAGGGTTGCCGAGTGGTTCTATTTATTATGCGATAGATGATGACGCAAATTTTTCTCTAATGAGCGAGAGAGATAAAGATGTTAAAACTGAGCTTTTTGCAGGGTATGAATTTAAATGTTCGAATGAAAATAGTGAAGAGCAACTAAGTGAATTCGTTTTTCAAGCAAATACACTATCGAGGGATGATTATGAAAAAGAGATTGGAAAATACCTTCATGTTGATAAATATTTACGTTGGCTAGCTGGAGTTATTTTGACTCAAAACTTTGATGGTTTTGTTCATAACTATGCACTGTATCATAACGATGAAACAAATTTATTTGAAGTCATCCCGTGGGATTACGATGCGACTTGGGGGCGGGATGTACAAGGGAGACCGCTTAATCATGAGTACATTCGCATTAAAGGATACAATACGTTAAGTGCAAGATTGTTAGATATACCTGCTTTTAGAAAGCAATATCGAAATATATTAGAAGAAATTTTAGAATTACAATTTACAGAATCCTTTATAAAACCGAAAGTAGAAGACATGTGCGAATCCATTCGTCCATATTTACTTCAGGATCCATATATGAAAGAGAAAATAGAAGTTTTTAATCAAGAGGCTGAGATGATTTTTCAATATATAAATAAAAGAAGAAACTATATACAAGAACATCTTCATGAATTGGGATGATTTTGAAGGAGATTGAAACATTATCAATCTCTTTTTTTGTATAATAAAGATGGAGAAATAAAAAAGCGAAATAATATTTAGTAGAATGGAGTTGTGTAAATATGACGGTTAAATGGATTGATTGGGTAAAACAAATACAATCAATAGCACAAGCAGGTTTAACGTACTCCAAAGATGTGTATGATCTAGAGCGTTTCCAGCAATTACGAGACATTTCAGTTTCAATGATGTCACATTACACAAAAACAGATTGGGAAGTAGTAGAGAATTTATTTGCAAGTGAGACAGGCTATCAAACACCTAAAGTTGATATACGGGCAGTTATTTTTCAGAATGAAAAATTATTATTTGTGAAAGAAAAAAGTGATGGGAAATGGGCATTGCCAGGTGGATGGGCTGATATTGGTTATACACCAACAGAAGTCGCGGCAAAAGAAGTATTAGAAGAGACAGGTTATAAAGTAGATCATTTTAGGCTACTAGCTATATTCGATAAAGAAAAACACCAACCATCCCCATCAGCAACCCATATATATAAGGTTTTTATAGGTTGTGAGATTGTTGGCGGAGAAAAGAAATTAAGTATTGAAACAGAAGATATAGATTTTTTTAGTGAAAATGAAATACCTGATTTATCAATCGCTAGAAATACAGAATGGCAGATTAAAGAAATGTTTGCGTTTATGAAAGATCGAAATAAGGAAAGGATACTTGATTAATTTTATTAATCAAGTATCCTTTTAGGGTATATTGATGAAAGGTTGTACATATTCTTGTAACAAAAAAGAGTATAGTGTAGTCCTCTTTAAAGTCTATGAGTTAGGTGAAGAGATTCACATGAGTATATTGGCAGATGGCAATCTTTATGTGATAATGGGATGGTATGTGAAGAAAAAAGGAGATAGAAAAGAATATGTTAGCGAATATAATAGATCAGTTATTGCAATTCTTTGCAAGTCTAGGATACTTCGGAGTAGCGCTAGGTTTAATGATTGAAATTATCCCAAGTGAGATTGTACTTTCGTATGCTGGATTTTTAGTGGCAGAAGAAAAAATTAGTTTTGTCGGTGCTGTTATCGCCGGAACAATTGGTGGTACTTTAGCACAAATCTTTTTATACTGGCTTGGATACTACGGAGGGCGTCCGGTTGTCGAGAAATACGGGAAGTATCTGCTTATAAATAAACATCATTTAGACATAGCAGAAAATTGGTTTAAACGTTATGGAGCTGGAGTAATATTTTCTGCACGTTTTATTCCAGTTGTACGTCATGCAATCTCTATTCCAGCAGGATTAGCTAAGATGCCGTTAAAGCTCTTTACACTGTATACAGTAGTAGCGATTATTCCATGGTCAATTCTTTTTATATACTTGGGAGAAAAGCTTGGTGGAAATTGGAGACATATTAAAGAGTATGCATCTGATTACACACATTACATAATTATAGGTGCGGTTTTCTTTATTGCTCTTTACTTCGGTTTAAAGCTTTTGAAAAAAAGAAAAACAACTCATTAAAGTCAATGATTTTTCATTGGCTTTTTTTAATTGTTTTGGTTCTAAAAAAAAGGAGTTGTCCATAACGTGTAATAATAAAGCGTAGCGGGGGAATGTGATGAAAGGATCGCCGTTTTTACGTGGAACGATATTTTTAACGATGGCAACGATGATATCTAAAATGTTAGGGTTCATATATGTTATACCATTTACAGCAATGGTAGGTACGAGTGGGTACGTATTATATACGTATGCATACCGTCCTTATACAATTATGCTTAGTATTGCAACGATGGGATTGCCACTTGCCGTTTCAAAAATGGTTTCAAAATATGATCAACTCAATGATTACCATACTGTTAAGAGAGTATTAAAGAGTGGTATTGTTTTTATGCTTTTAATGGGGGTTATCTCGTGTTTTACGTTATATATGTTAGCGCCGCATTTAGCTAAACTTGTAATCGATGGAACCGATCAGTCGGGGAATAGTGTGACAGCTGTCACGCATAATATTCAAATTGTAAGTTTTGCGTTAATACTTGTACCAGTAATGAGTTTATTGAGGGGATTCTTTCAAGGATTCCAATCGATGGGACCGTCGGCATTAAGTGTTGTTGTCGAACAGTTTTTTCGTGTTTTAACGATTTTGATAGGAAGCTTTGTCGTTTTATATGTTATAAAAGCTTCTGTTTCGTTGGCAGTTGGTATTTCAACGTTTGGAGCATTTATGGGAGCACTAGGTGGATTAAGTGTTTTAAGTGCGTATTATATAAGAAGGAGAAAACATTTAAAGAAAAAAGAGATTGCCAGTATACCACAAACGACGAAAACTTTTTTTTCGTTGTATAAAGAACTGTTTACATATTCTATTCCTTTCGTTGTAGTTGGATTAGCGATTCCGTTATATCAGACGATTGATACATTTACAATTAATAAGCTACTTATACAAGTAGGATATATGCAAGGAGAAGCTGAAAAGATTAATGCGATAATTGGTCTTGTTCAGATGGTTGTACTTATCCCGGTTTCTGTTGCAACGGCTTTTAGTATGTCCCTTGTACCTGAGATGACGAAAGCTTATACAGCGGGAAATGAGAAGCTACTGTATAAACACTTTACAAGGACAAATTTATTAGTGGTAGGAATTACCGTACCGGCGGCGATTGGAATGATGGTTTTAGCAAAACCAGTGTATACTCTTTTATTTGGTGCTGGAAATGATCCAGAGATGGGCAGTATTATTTTGCAGTACTATGCTCCTGCTTGTATACTATTCTCACTATTTACAGTAACCGCTGCCATGTTACAAGGAATTAATCAACAACAGAAAACAGTGCTAGGATTAGTAATCGGAATAACTGTGAAGATAGTTTTAAATATTGTATTGTTACCGTATTTTGATTATGTAAGTTTTATTATTTCAACATACGCTGGCTATACGATTTCGGTCGGCTTTAACTTGTGGATGCTTTCTAAATATGTTATAAAGGCAACATAAGCTTTTTTAAAGGCAGAGAACACTCTGTCTTTTTCTATGTTTACAAGATTTTTCTTAAAAAAACGTTTTCAAAATAATTTTTCTATTGAAATTTAATCGTTTGTTTCATATGCTGAAAATAGCGGTTCAAAAACTGTTGTTTAAGTGAGGTAGATTCCCACATGTAAAAAGAATCGGGGTGATAGTATGTTAAATATTTATTTAACAGACCGAAACGGAAAACTACAAGAGATTGAGGAAATGCAAAAGGGCTGCTGGATTAATGTACTTCATCCAACAGAAGAAGAAATTCAGTATCTAGTACAAACTTTAAATGTAGACTTAGATTTCATTAAAGATCCTTTGGATGATGAAGAACGCTCTCGTATTGAAAAGGAAGACAATAATACTTTAATTATCGTGGATATTCCGACAGTCAGACATGATGAAGAAGGAAATTCAATTTATGACACGATTCCAATAGGTATGATTGTAATGCCAGATTGTTTTGTTACTATTTGCTTAGAAGAAAATCCAATTTTTGAACGCTTTATTAATCAACGTATTAAAGAATTTTACACGTTTAAAAAGACGCGCTTCGCACTTCAGCTCTTATATACAATTTCTACTTATTATTTAAGATACTTAAAGCAGATTAATCGAAAAACAATCGATTTAGAGCACCAATTAAATAAGTCGATGAAAAATAAAGAAATTTTCACATTGCTCGGCCTTGAAAAAAGTTTAGTCTACTTTACAACATCATTAAAGGCTAATAAAATTGTAATTCAAAAATTAATGCGAAATAGTACATTTTTGAAAATGTATGAAGACGATCAAGATTTACTAGAAGATGTATTAATTGAAAATAAGCAGGCTATTGAAATGGCGGAAATATATAGTCACATTTTAAGTGGAATGATGAATACATTTAGTTCGGTTATTTCTAACAATTTAAATAGTGTTATGAAACTGTTGACTTCTATAACCATCATTTTATCATTACCAACGATGGTTTCTAGTTTCTTTGGAATGAATGTAAAGGTTCCGTTTGAAGGGGAAGCACATGGTTTTGTAATTGTACTTATAATATGTGTAACATTATCTTTCACTTTAGCATTTGTTTTTTGGAAGAAACGTTACTTTTAATGATAGGAAAGCTGCTCTAGCATAGTTATAAAACTGCGCTAGAGCAGCTTTTTTTGCTATGAAATCTCAATTTTGGAATAGAATATAACGTGTGAAATGTAATGTGTATGAAGGTTATGAATTCCGTATAACCCTTGTTCAATTAATAAAATAGGGTTAAAATTACATATTGTTAATGAAAAGTTGGAGGAAATACATCATGGAATTGTTTCAATTACCAAAAGCATTCCTGCAAATGAATACAATCTTTATCTCAATATTAATCGAAGCACTTCCTTTTGTGCTAATTGGTGTATTTATTTCAGGATTCATTCAAATGTTTGTGACAGAAGATATGGTGGCAAAATGGATGCCTAAAAACCGATTTCTGTCTGTTTTATTAGCTACTTTTTTAGGTATGATGTTTCCTGGATGTGAATGTGGAATTGTTCCGATTGTAAGGCGATTAATCGGAAAAGGGGTTCCACCCTATGCAGGAATTGCATTTATGTTAACTGGACCGATTATTAATCCAGTTGTATTATTTGCAACATATGTTGCTTTTGGAAGTAGTATGCACATGGTATGGTATCGTTCTATTGTAGCGATTATCGTAGCAATTATCGTTGGAATTATATTATCATTTATGTTTAAAGAACATCAATTAAGAGATGATCACTTCCCAGAAGTGAACCATAAGCGTCCATTACGTACAAAAATGTGGGATGTATGTACACATGCTGTTGAGGAATTTTTCTCAATGGGAAAATATTTAGTGTTAGGAGCGTTAATTGCTGCTGCAGTTCAAACGTTTGTACAAACTTCAACATTGCTTGCTATTGGACAAGGTCCGTTTTCTTCATCAGCTGTAATGATGGGACTTGCTTTTATTTTATCACTTTGTTCAGAGGCAGATGCATTTATCGCTTCTTCGTTCCAAAGTACATTTTCAACAGCGTCACTTGTCGCGTTCCTCGTATATGGACCGATGGTGGATATTAAGAATATGTTTATGATGCTTGCGACATTTAAAACAAAATTTGTAATTGTTGTGACGGTTACAGTTACACTTGTTGTTTATGCAAGCTCACTACTCATTTATGCGATGGGGTGGTAGGTTATGTTTCGAGCATATATATTATTAGGTTTTACAATTTTAATTGGACAGCTTCATATTTCCGGTAACATTACGAAGTATATAAATATGAAGTACGCCTATTTATCAAAAACTGCAGCTATTATTTTAGGTTTCTTAACGATTGTACAAATTATTATCGTTTTCCAAAAAGAGCACCAAAAGGAAAAAGAGAAACATGATTGTAGTTGTGATCATAGTCATTGCGGGCATGATCATTCGAAAGATGAAAATACATGGTGGAAACGAACGTTATCTTATACTCTGTTCTGTTTTCCGATTATTTCTGGATTATTTTTCCCGATTGCAACATTAGATTCGGACATTGTTAAGGCGAAGGGGTTTCACTTTCCTGTTGCACAAGCGGAAAGTAAAGATCCATTTATGACAAGACAATTCTTAAGACCGGATACGAGTATTTATTACGGGAAAGAAGGATATCGTGGTGTAATGGAAAAAGGGAAGAAAGAGTTTGTTACGAAAGACAATATCACTTTAAAAGATGAAGATTTCTTAAAGGGTATGGAGACAATTTATAATTATCCTGGTGAATTTACTGGTAAAACCCTGTCTTATAAAGGATTTGTTTTCCGAGATGATTCTTCTAAAAAGGAACAATATTTCTTATTCCGTTTCGGTATTATACATTGTGTTGCGGATTCGGGTGTATATGGTATGTTAGTTAAAAAACCAGAAGGTGTAGAGTGGAAAAATGATGATTGGATTCAGGTAGAGGGAGAAATTTCAACTGAATTTTATCAGCCATTTCATGCGAATATTCCAGTGTTAGAAGTAACGAAATGGAATAAAGTTGAACAGCCGAAAGAACAATATGTATTTAGAGGAGCCGATTGATAAAATCGGTTCTTTTTTGTGGACTAAAAGTTCTAAAAATTGTTAATATTAAACGTGTAGTTTATGAGATATAGTAAATGTTTGGATATTAGGGATATATAATTAAAGGGGTGATAACAATGGCTGAAGTAAAGGGTAAAACAGCTAATGAATCAAGAGTTTTTAAAACGAGTCGAGTATTTCCAACGGATTTAAATGATCATAACACGCTATTTGGTGGAAAGATATTGGCGGAGATGGATATGGTTGCTTCAATTTCAGCAACGAGACACTCGAGAATGGAATGTGTCACAGCGTCTATGGATTGGGTAGATTTCTTACATCCAGTACGTTCTTCAGATTGTGTTAGTTATGAATCTTTCGTGATTTGGACGGGAAGAACTTCTATGGAGATATTTGTGAAAGTAGTAGCAGAAGATTTAATTTCAGGTGAAAAACGTATAGCAGCAACTTCATTCGTTACTTTTGTTGCGCTTAGCAAGGAGAATAATCCAGTCCCTGTACCGCGTGTTATCCCTGAGACAGAAGAGGAGAAAGAATTGCATCGAATTGCTGTGTTACGTGCAGAACAGCGCCATATTCGTAAGGCAGAGAGTAAGAAAGTAGCTAAACTGCTAACTTTTTGATGATAAATACTTTTTCTTTTCGTTTAATATTTCAGCAATAGGCGAAAAAAGTTTTAAAATGAAAAGCGGACACCTAAAAATAGGTGTCCGCTTTTATAGTTTTTTCATCCCCATATCGTATTACAATAACTGCTTAGCAGAAGCAAGCAGCACCGACGATAATTAAGAGGATAAATAATACAACTAGTAGCGCAAATCCATTACCATGTGCGAAGCCCATTGTTATTTCCTCCTTTTATTTTAAGATACAACATACAATATGCAAATGAGCTCTTGTTTGATATGGACGTATATCATGTAGTGACATATTTTTTGTATGATAATGTTTTAAAAAAGGAAAGATATAGGAATAACAGTATGTGGAGAAAGGAACTTATCCATGAAGCACTTTTTTATTGTAATACTTTGCTTGATAGGTGTATTCATATGGATGAACATCGATATGGAAATGGGGAAAAAAATGGTTAGCGGTTATGAATTAGAAAAAATTCGATCAGGGGATGTTCAACTATATACGAACGGTGATGAGTTATATAGGAATTTATTTAATGATATAAATCGCGCAGAAAAGTACATATATATTCATTTTTATATTGTAGGTAAAGATGAAGTAAGTCTAGAGTTCTTACGGTTATTAGAGAAAAAAGCATCTAGTGGTGTAGATGTGAAATTGTCAGTAGACCGGATAGGTGGATATAAGCTTAAGAAAAAGATAATCAGTCAATTAAAAGAAAAAGGCGTGAAGTTTACATTCAGTAAAAAACCCAAATTTAAAAATTTATTTTTTTCTTTGCATCAACGCAATCACAGACGCATTGTTACTATAGATGGGAAAGTATCGTACATCGGTGGTTTTAATATCGGCAAGGAGTATCTTGGACAGGATCCTAAATTTGGTCCGTGGCGTGATTATCATGTACGCATCGAAGGGGATGGAGCTGCTGATATGGAACGGAAATTTGCGGAAGATTGGCAGGAAGATACGGGAGAAAAGTTCCCTATACATCATGGTTTACCTGTACAAGGAAATGTAAAATATCAATACGTATTTTCGAATGGAAAAGGTTTATGGCAGGAATATGGGGGACTATTAAAGAAGGCAAAACATTCCTTAATAATCGCTACACCATATTTTGTACCGAGTAAAGAAATGATGCAGGGGTTAAAAGATGCATTAAATCGAGGTGTTCGTGTGAAAATTCTCGTCCCGTTTAAGAGTGATGCTGTAATGCTGAAACAAGCAGCTTATCCACATTTAAAAGAAATGCTTATGGCAGGGGCAGAAATCTATCAATATCGAAATGGATTTTTTCACGGGAAAGTAACAATTATTGATGATGAAATTGTTGACGTTGGTACAGCAAACTTTGATAATAGAAGTTTTTATTTAAATACTGAATCTAACTGCTTTATTTATGATAAGAAAGTAGTAGCAGAAGTATGGAGCCGACTAGAGGAGGACTTTCATAAATCTAAACGATTTTCTGAAGCAGACTTTGAGAAAATTAGTCGCTGGGATTGGTTTCTAGCAAGAATAGCGAATGTTATCGCATCATATTTATAGTATATAGATGGAAAATAGGAAGGGAGGCGCTTTAATGGATTGTATGAAAGAATTGCTGACATATAGTTACACGCTTATATATAAAGTTGGAGAGTATACGGGCAAGGTTCGAGATGAAGAATTAAAGGATATATTACAGCATCATTTGCCGTATATGTTACAAGCATATAATGAACAAGTAAATTTTCAAGAAGGAGAAAATGTACAGCATATAACTTGTAAACAAATGTGGCCGGAATTTACTGAAATGGATAGGGAAACAGATAATGAATATACAGGGGATATTGGGATTGCTATTTGTTATATTACACATTTAAAGCGATTAGCATTAAAGTTTGCTCAAGTGGCAGTAGAAGTTGCGAACCCGGAGTTTCGTTCTTTTCTGGAAAATTGTTTTGTGAAAATGAATCGTTACGCATATAATGTTTGGCAATATGTTGTGAAGAAGGAATATAAAATTAAACATGTATATGAAAATGAAAAATTCGCGTGAAAAGCTAAGGTGGACTGAAAGACGCCTTAGTTTTTTTATGTCTAATTAGAGGGGGCGGATTAAAGATTGATTGTTTTATCAGAAAATTTACAAAAGTTTACCGTATCTTTACTATTTTTAAATCTTCCCTTTAAAAATAAAGAGTAATATAGGGTTGTACATATTCTATCAAAGGGAGGAAACGCAAATGAACAAATGGGTTAAGTCATTAACTGCTATGGCACTTGCAAGTTCTTTATTAATGGTAGGTTGTAGTAAAGGTGAGGATAAAAAGAAAGAAGATGACACAACTTCGCAGCAAGATGAAAAAAAAGATAAAGAAACAAGCGGAACAGAGAAGTCTTCTGATTCAAAAGAAAAGAAATAAAGTGAAACTTTAATCAGTGGGGGGTTTTGTCCATCCCCCACTGATTATTAGCCCACACCAATCGGGCATTTACGGGTAGTTATCTTCCACCTAACTTCCCCACATTCACCGAATTTTGAGGTGGGAGTTTACTGCCCGCAAATAGCGGGATAAATGGATAACAGAGCTTCCTCACATATACGAGGGAGCTTTTTTGTTGTATATTTGTAAGTTTTGCGGAAAAATAGAGAGAAAGAATGGAAGAGGGGGATAGTATATGAAAGTATGTATATTAGGAGCGACAGGTAGAGTAGGTTCACACATTTTGAAGTTAGCATTACATGATTCATATGAAGTGGCAGTATTAGTTCGTGATTTGAGTAAAGTGGAAATAGAGCATGAAAGGTTACATATTATAGAGGGAAATGTATTAAATGAAAATGACATAAAGGAAGCAGTGAAAGGGTGCGATATTGTAATTAGTACTCTTGGAACAGATGGGAATGGAACGTTAGCAAAGAGTTTACCGATTATTATAAAATGTATGGAAAAAGAGGGCATAAAGAAGATAGTTACAATAGGAACTGCCGGCATTTTACAAGCACGAACAAATCCAAGTATATATCGTTTCCAATCAAATGAATCGAAAAGAAAAATAACAACAGCAGCGGAAGATCATTTAGCTGCCTATGTAGCGCTAGAAAATAGTAAACTTTGCTGGACTGTTGTTTGTCCAACGCATTTAATAGATGGTGATGAAACTGGTTTATATCGAACGGAAAAAGATATATTGCCAGCAGATGGATCTAAAATCACAGTGGGTGATACAGCTCATTTTACATGGAGATTACGTAATAAAAGCAAATATGAGCAAAGTCGAGTAGGTATTTCATATTAAAAAACCACCCCAAAATAGGGATGGCTAAAAAATGATATAGCATACAAAGAAAATAATCATAATGATTTGGAGAATTGCTTTCGCTATTGTACTACTTAAAAAACCGACTACAGTTGCAATTCCGACTAAAAAGGCGTCTTTTGGCGCCTTTTTATGCATTAATTCTGTTATAAATACCGATAAGAACGGTATGATAATAAGACCAAATGGCGGGAAGAAGAACGATCCGACAATGATAGAAATCATGCCGACACGTTCACCCCACTTAGAACTTCCGTATTTTTTTAAGAAATATCCATTTGCTATAAAATCAGCACCGAAAATGAAAAGTGTAAAAATAACTTGAATAATCCAAAAAGATGTTGTTAATTCTCCGCCATTTATACCAAAATGATAAATGAAATAGCCAGCCCATACTGCAAGAATGCCAGGAATAATGGGGTATATAAAGGCAAGAAATGAAACAATGAAACAAGCGATGATACTAATTGTTAATAATACAGTCACTTTATACCTCCTTTATAGAATCTAATTTATGTACAGCAATCTTTTTAATTTGATGTCCGTCTAGTTCCAATGCCTTAAATTGAAAACCATCATATTCAACTGAATAGCCAGCATCAATATTTAAGTCAATAGCTTGGGAGAGAAGCCAGCCCCCAATTGTATCTAAATCACTATCATCAATATGCAAACCAAACATATCATTTACTTCAGAAATAAGTACTTTTCCATCTAATACAGTAAGTTTAGGTGTGCGTTTTTCAATCATTGGTGATTCATCTGCATCAAATTCGTCTTGAATTTCACCAATAATTTCTTCAAGAATATCCTCCATTGTTAAAAGTCCAGCGGTGCCACCATATTCGTCCATTATAATCGCCATTTGAACACGGTTTTTTTGAAGATGTATTAACGTTTTACGAATGGGAACTGTTTCAAAAACAGTTAAAACTGGGTGTATGTACGATTCAAGTGGTTTATAAATTCTTTTTGTTTGATCGTGAAATATTTCTTTCGTATTTATCATCCCAATTATGTCGTCTTTATCTTTTTCAATAATAGGATAACGTGTATACTTTTCAGTTGCGACGATATCCATATTTTCTTCTAACGTATTTTCAGTAGATAAGCAAATCATCTCGGTACGAGGAACCATGATTTCTTTCGCAACACGATCATCAAATTCAAAAATGTTATTTACATATTTATATTCGGTTTGATTAATTTCGCCGCTTTTATAACTTTCACCTAAAATGAGCCGTAGTTCTTCTTCAGAATGGGCAAGTTCGTTTTCTTTTGCAGGTTCTAAACCGAATAACTTTGTGAAAAACACAGCTGAACTATTAAGCACCCAAATGAATGGATACATAATTTTATCAAACAAAATAAGCGGTTTTGCAAATTTTAATGTAATTGCTTCTGCTTTTTGAATTGCGAAAGACTTAGGAACTAATTCTCCTAATACAACATGGAAAAAAGTAATAACACTAAATGCAATAATAAAGGATAACGTGTTAGCTATTGCTCCAGTAATGTTGATTTTTTCAAATAGTGGTCGTAGTAAATGTTCTACAGTTGGTTCACCAAGCCAACCAAGTCCTAGAGAAGTGATAGTAATACCAAGCTGACAAGCAGATAAATAAACATCTAAGTTAGATACAACGCTTCTTGCAGCTAACGCCTGCTTATTACCTTCATTGGCAAGTTGATCAATTCGACTTTTTCGTACTTTTACAACAGCGAATTCTGATGCAACGAAAAAGCCAGAAATAAGGATAAGTATAAAGATGAGAAAAATATTTAATATGTCCAAGTGTGTTCTCTATTCCTAATTTGGAATAAAGATGTCACCTCCTGCAATTATGTTATACTTTTATAATAAATCCAAATGAAAAGATTAGTCAAAGAAAATGGGTAAATAATGGTAGGTTTTAATAGTATTTTTTAAATTTGCTGTTATTTTGTCCTCTATATAATAGGAATAACCGTCTACATTTAATTTAAGTAGACGGTTATTCTATGTTATGGTTTCGAAATACTTCTAGTTAAAGTATACGTTTTCTGTTTAGAGTAGTTTGTTGTCCATAAAGTTTGGAGAAAAGACAAGACACTATACGGAATATAAAGTAGTAATAAACCAATTGTAACAACTATAGGTGCATTTCCCCCAAATTGAACGATAAATTGTAATAGTCCATTTGCATGAAAAACACATTCCATAAAAACGAATGAAAGAATAATGGAACTTAAAATAGATTTATGATTGGAAGTAAGCGCCATAAATAACGTATCAACAAGGAAAGCTGAATTTTTTATTTCATATTCATTTGTGTTATTTAAGAAAGGAAGCCATTTTTTTATTGCTTGCATAACGATAATCATAGAAGTGCTACACACGATGATAAAAGATGAGTAGAAAGGAAACTTTATGAATTTCGCGATGTAGAGAAGTAGTAATAAGACTGAACATTGTAATATTACAGTGCCAATAGAATACGGTATCCAGCGCAATAAAGAAGTACACTTTCTTACTGGATTGGGTGCTTTTAAAAATAGATGTCCGATTCCTAAACTTAAAAAGAAACCGATTGCAAGAGTGAATGTGAAACGAACAATCGATAAAAAATATATTTCCCATATGTAGGGGAATAGTGGTGAAGAATGGCTTGAAGTATGTATCATATTTTGTGCATGAATAATCTGATTTGCCGAGAAAAGGATAGGTTCATGCATCCAATCAATTCTTGGAATTGAAATGGAAGAAAGTTGTGCGAAGTTATGAAAAATGCTTATAAAACTAGTTAAGTAAGAGTTACTATGTGTAAGAAATAATGCTGGAATAGGACTTATGACAAGAATAATAAGAACACCAATGATAAATTTACATATATGTGAGCGCAATAAGGACATACAATCACCTACTCTTAGAATATTCAGAAAATTCTTATTCTTATTTTAGCTTTTTTCGGAGTAAGTTACAATATATTTTTCTTGCAGTAATTCAGAGAGAATGTTCGATACTGAAGATCATACAAGTGAATGATTAATGAATAAATTATGACAAGAAAATGAATAATTTTCAGAAAAATAAAATAAATTATTTATTTTTTTCTGAAAATATAATATAGTTATGGCACAGAAAGTATTTTAACATAAGGAGGCTATTTATGAGGATTAAAGGGAATTATGTGCCGAAAAGGGAAGTTTTATTTTGCTCCGGCTCAATTACAGTAGGGGAAGCGCTAGAGCACTTAAATAAAACGGGGTATCGTTGTGTACCAGTTTTAGATGAAAAAAAAGAGGGATTTTTAGGGAATGTATACAAAGTAGATATTTTAGAATATAAAGGTTCACTTGAAGATAATGTATTACAATTATTGAACGATAAAGATGGGTACGTGAGAGAAGACTCTTCCTTCTTTAAAGTATTTTTTACAATTAAAAAGCTACCTTATTTATCAGTAGTTGATGAAAAAGGGGTCTTCCTTGGTATTTTAACTCATAAAAAAGTTTTTGAACTATTAGAAGATGCATGGGGAGTCCATTCTAGTAAATATTCTGTCATGATTGGCACACAAGATTATAATGGGGCCATTCAAAAATTATCGACAGTGCTAAAGAAATACACTGGTATTCAAAGTTTAATGACTTTTGATAATGATGCTTTATTAGTACGCAGAATTATGTTTACATTAGGAGAAGAGTTTGAAGATAGTGAATTAGAAACATTGCTAAAGGATTTAGAAGATCATGGATTTAGAGTTGTGTATGTTGAAGAGATGAATAATCCACGTGAAGTTGAAACGATAGACTAACAAGTAAAAGCCATCTTATTTTTTGGTGGCTTTTACTTTCTTTTGCATAAAGATATTCAAATATAATAAAATGTATAAATCGTAAATTTCTAAAAACATTTGTGTAATAGAATAAATAAAGGGAGTATATGTGGATAATTTTGATTTTCAAAAAATTCTATTTAAAAATATGTTTTTATTTTTCAACTAAATATGTTACTATATGTGTGATAAAAGCAAAGAGGTCTGACAACTAAACTCCGCGTTATAACACTCTAATGACTTAAATATTCAAAAAAATCAAAAATTATCATTTGGAGTAATTAAAAGGGGAATGGAGAAATTATGGAGAAAGACATTGCTTTGTAAGGGGCATCTTTTATGATCATGAACAGAGAGGAGGATGCATAGCATATTGTGAGAATAGAGAAAAACAATGAAAAAGTGCTATGCAATTTAAAGAAATGAAGGGACGATTAAGGCCAGGTGATACGCTAGCAATTGGTTTAATGTTATTTGCATTATTTTTAGGAGCAGGAAATTTAATTTTTCCACCAGTTTTAGGTCAACAAGCAGGAGAAAATGTTTGGATTGCTACAATTGGATTCCTTGTAACGGGAGTCGGTTTACCCCTATTAGCTGTCACAGCTGTCGCGTTTGTAGAGGGGGACTTGAAAGCGCTATCTTCAAGAGTTCACCCTATATTTGCGTTTGTTTTTCCACTCATTAGTTATTTAGCAATTGGACCATTCTTTGCAATCCCGCGTACGGGGGCTGTTTCGTTTGAAATGGGGATGAAGCCGTTTTTATCAGAAGCAATGGTTTCAGAATGGTACATGCTATTTCTTTTCACTATAGTTTTCTTCGGAATAACGTGGTATTTATCATTAAATCCGTCTAAATTAGTTGATTGGTTTGGAAAGTTTCTTACACCATTATTAGTATTAATTGTGGCTGTTATCGTTGGAAAGGCAATTATTGATCCGATTGGAACACCGGCAACGCCGTTAGCTGCTTATAAAGAAAATGCTTTCTTTGGTGGGTTTATTCAAGGGTATTTAACGATGGATGCAATTAGTGCTCTTGTATTTGGAATTGTTGTTGTACAAGTTATTCGCTCTAAAGGGATAAAAGAGAGTGGACAAATTGCAAAAATAACAGTCGTATCAGGTATTATTGCTGTATTGGGCCTAACGTTAATATATTTATCACTTGCTTATCTCGGTTCTACAAGTACATCGCTTGGTGTGTCGGAGAACGGTGGTCTTATTTTAACGAATGTTGTAAATGAGTTATATGGAACAAGTGGTAAAATTTTATTAGGTCTTGTTATTATACTCGCTTGTTTAACAACTTCTGTTGGATTAACATCTGCCTGTGCGGGCTTCTTTACAAACTTATTCCCAAAACTTTCGCATAGAACGATTGTAACGATGGTATGTGTGTTTAGTTTAATTGTATCTAACTTAGGATTGACACAATTAATCGCAGTAACTTTACCAGTGTTAATGATCATTTATCCAGTTGCAATTGTATTAATTGTACTTTCGTATTTCCATAAATGGATTGGAAAGCGTAATACAATTTATATTGGAGCAATATTAGGTGCCTTGTCAATTAGCTTATTTAATGGTTTAGAAAGTGCGAATATCAAAATTGATGCAATTTCAAATGTACTACAAATGTTACCATTATATAAAGAAGGAATAGGATGGTTAATCCCAGCATGTATTGGCGGGGTTCTCGGTTTCTTCTTCTATACATCAAATGAATCAAGTGAGTTACAAAAGAAAGGTGCCTAGGCGCCTTTCTTTTTTTTGAAGGGGATTTTTATGTTTTGTCTAAGTAGTAATTGGGAGGATTGATAAAATGGCTAGTTTTGAAGGGTTTTTAAATTTGGATTTGCGAATTGGGACGGTAAGAAAGGCGGAGGAATTTAAAGAAGCAAGGGTTCCTGCAATTAAGTTAGAAATTGATTTTGGAGAGTTAGGGGTTAAGCAATCTAGTGCTCAAATTACGAAAAGGTACAGCCCAGAAGATTTAATCGGTCAACAAGTGGTTGCTGTTGTGAATTTTCCACCAAAGCGTGTGGCAGGATTTAAATCGGAAGTGCTTGTACTTGGCGGAGTTCCTGAAGCTGGCGATGTTGTTTTACTTCAGCCTAATATGGAACTACCGAATGGAACGAAAATTAGTTAGTGTGAAGGTAGGTGTTAATTTGGATATCGGACGAGAATATTTACAATGTGCAATTTCGAATTTCAAAGCAACACAAAAACAAGGAGAACGAGTACTTTCTCAATTATCTTATGAACAGATAATGTGGTCTTCTCATGAAGAGACAAATAGTATTGCGATTATTATTAAGCATTTACATGGAAATATGTGTTCAAGGTGGACGAATTTTTTAACGTCTGATGGTGAAAAAACAGATCGTAACCGAGATGGTGAATTTGAAGGCGGCTACAATTCAAAACAAGAAGCTCTTACTGCGTGGCAAGAAGGATGGGATTATGTTTTTGAAACTTTGGATAATTTAACGCCAGAGAAGGTTTCGCAGAAAGTATACATTCGCGGAGAAGAACACACTGTAATGCAAGCAATCGAAAGGCAAATTTCTCACTATGCTTTACATATTGGACAAATTATTTACATTGGTAAAATGTTAAAAGAAAATGAATGGGAGTGTTTAAGCATTCCTAGAGGTCAGTCTACTAGTTATTTACAGAAAAAACGTTCAACGTAATAATATGAAAAAAATCGATATAAGATAGGAAGCAAAAAAATAAGCCAAACGATAGATGGCTCTGTGAACATTAGAATGCTACCTACAATAAGCCCATATATAATAAGAAAGAAACCAAAGAGTGTATTTATAGGAATAAAACGTGAGACAAATAATTGCTGATTTTTGAAACAAGTGTTGTGAAATAAATAAAAGCGGAAATGCCATGTAGAGGTAATAAGATCTTTCTTTCTCGCTATTCTTTTTTTACATGTATGACAGATGAATGGTGGCTGGATTTCGTTACACTCCATTTTTAGAATTCATTAGTTTCATAATAATTTGAGACAAAATTAAGTACAAAGTGTATATCCCTATATACGCTCCTGCAAGTAGAAAAAGTGGATTTAGTAAAATCCCATGAATGCTTGTCATGAAAACTAAATTTTGTATTAAAACATCATATATATTAATAGAAATAATTGTCCCGAGTACATACAGTGCTAAGTATGCGAAAATATGTAGCACAATACGAATTTTAGGATGTAAAGCAAGTAAATAAAAAGTAATTGATAAAGCGATTGGTAATGCTCCTATTAGTAGCTTCAATTCATTTCACCTCATTAACAATATAGCCGAAATTTAAGCGGTCTATTCTCTAGAGCTTGTACATAACTTGAAATAGAGAGGGTGATAGTATGAATCGAGGCTTTTTTTATGTGAAATTAACAAGTGTACGCAAGTTAATTTTATTTGTTATTACTACGGTATTAGCGACTTTTTTTCTTATTAGTGTAATGGTAACTTCCATGAAAGAGACGAAGTCAACGTATTTATATAATTGGTTAAATGAGTTATCAATGAATGGTTACATGTACGTTATTGGGAAAGAGAATCATTATTTTACACAGGAGTACCGGAATTTGAATCAAGACTTTTCTATTTCTTCATTCCTCTTTTCGATGGCTACGAATATTCGTTTTGATGATGTACGTAGTTTTGTCGGAAAGGAGCTTCCGGGATTTGGAAAGTATGATACAGAAATCGTTATAGCAGGTGAAGGAACAAATTACTCCAACTTACCGATAGAATCGAGTGTTCCTCTTGAAGAAGTAGTGAAGGAACGGACTGGAGAAGCTGGACAAGTTCCTAAGCCTGATCCGAATAAAGAGAAGAAACAACCATCTCAAACGACGGGAAAAAGACAAGTTGCATTGATTTATCATTCACATAGCTGGGAATCTTATTTGCCGTTACTCAACTTAACGAATGATCCAAATCCAAATAAAGCAACGAGTTCTGTAACGAATATTTCAATAGTTGGCGATCGATTGCGTGAACAGTTAGAAAGTGAAGGAATTGGTGCTACTAACGATAAAACTGATGTTGGTCAAAAATTAATAAGTAAAGGATTAAACAGTAATAGTTCTTATAAACTATCACGAGAAATTGTACAAGAAGCGATGGCTGGTAATAAAGAACTCCAATATTTTTTCGATTTGCACCGTGATAGTGCACGGAAAAATGTCACGACAAAAACAATTGGAGATAAATCATATGCAAAGCTTGCTTTTGTAATTGGGAAAGGAAATAAAAATTATGAAAAGAACTTACAATTAGCAACAGCTCTTCATGAGGAAATTAATAAGAAATATCCAGGAGTGAGCCGTGGTGTAATTCAAAAAGGGTTCCAAACAGGAAATGGAGTTTATAATCAAGACTTATCAGGACAGGCGATTTTAATTGAAGTTGGTGGCGTAGATAATACAGAGGAAGAATTAAATAGATCGATTGATGTTCTTGCTAAAGCATTTGGAGGGTATTTTTGGCAAGCGGAAAAAGTGAATGGATAAAGTGGGAATTTAATTAGCCCCCATCAAACAGGATACCCGTTAATACGGGAAAACGTAAGCGAGAAGCTTACGGTTTTTTTTATTCATAATCTATAGGTAGAAAGACATGTCACATTATAGACAAAATTCCCTATTATTATATCGATATCGAAATTTGTCTATTTATAGTAAGGAATTTAAAGAGGAATTTTCGGAATAGTGGAGAAAATCTTTTTACAAGGAAAATTTTTAACTAACAGAATGGGTAGGGGATCAAGGTGATACGAGAGATTAGAGTAGAAGATGCAGCATCATTTTTGCATTTAAGTAAGCAATTAGATGAAGAAACGAAATTTATGTTATACGAACCAGGAGAACGAAAAACTACAGTAGAGCAACAAGAAAAGATGGTCCACCGTTTTATAGAAAATGAATATGCGACAATATTTGTAGCAGTTGAAGAAGAGAGAATAGTAGGGTTTATTTTAGTTAATGGAAATAATATTCAAAGAAAGAGACATGTGGCAGGCATTGTAATTGGTATATTGCAAGAGTATAGTGGCCGAGGTATTGGAACGAGTTTGTTTAAAGAAGTAGAGAAGTGGGCAAGATTACATGATGTATGGCGTTTAGAATTAACGGTAATGGCCCACAATACAAGAGCTCAGGCACTATATAGCAAAATTGGATTTGAACAAGAAGGTGTCAAAAAATCTGCGCTTATCATCGATGGAAAAGGTGTCGATGAGTATGAAATGGCCAAATTATTAAAATAAGAGGTCGTTATATGAAAAAAAGATGGGCACTACTTGGTATCGTAGCAATGATACTGATTGTTGGAGTAGCAGGAATAAATTATAAGATGTACAAGGATCAAGAGGCGCGGGAAGTGAATGTAAACAATATATTCCCGAAAGCAAAAGAAACGATTGCTAATATGGATGGGGATATCGCAGTCATTAGTAATCCAAATTCGATGCTTGTACTTGTGAATAAAAATAGGCGGTTACCAGATGGGTATAGACCACCGGATTTAGTTATTCCGAAAGTACGTTACTCTAGTGAAGGTGATCAAGAGAAGAAAAAAATGAGGAAAGAGGCAGCGATGGCACTTGAGGAAATGTTTCAGCAAGCCGATAATGAGCGGATTTTCCTTTTTGCAGTCTCTGGATTTAGATCTTTTGATCGACAAAAAGCATTAAATACAATGTATAAAAGACAAGATGGAGAAGCAAAGACAGCGATGTCTAGTGCAGTCCCCGGTACGAGTGAACATCAAACAGGACTAGCTATGGATATTACATCTCAATCTGCTAAATTTCAGCTAGAAACTGTTTTTGGGGAGACGAAAGAAGGAAAGTGGCTTTCTGAAAATGCCCATAAGTTTGGTTTTGTTATTCGATATACGAAAGAGAAAGAAGGGATTACCGGTTATCGTTATGAACCGTGGCATGTACGGTATGTTGGGAATCCGCAAGCTACATATTTATATGAAAACCAACTGACGATTGAAGAAGTAACGCAGTAATGAATTGAGGGGAGAGGGCTAAGATGACGATGTTATATAAGAAAAAGGTACATGCATATATTACGAGAGAAAAAGAAGGGGTTATGCAACTACTCGTTTTTAAACATCGTGATATACGAGAGGCTGGTATCCAAGTGCCAGGTGGGACAGTAGATGAAGGAGAGACGTTAGAGGCAGCAATTTTACGCGAAGTACAAGAAGAATCAGGGCTACGCCATTTTTGTATCGAGCGCTTCCTTTCTGGTTACATTATTTATATGAAAGAAAAAAAGGAATATCAAAAACGTCATTTTTTCCACATTTCATTATTAACAGATGTGAAAGATACGTGGGAACATATAGTAAGTGCTGGTGAGGAAGACAAAGGTTTAGTATTTTGTTATGAGTGGGTTGATATTAACAAATGCCCTGAATTAGCAGGTAAACAAGGAGAGTTTTTACATTTGCTAGAAGAGGTATATGTAAAATAATAAAAAGGGTCTGAGGCGATATTGAATTCGTTTCAGACTCTTTTTATTTCTCTGGAAATTAAAGGTTTTTAAATAGGTGAGTTGAATTCCTGTATAGGGATAGTAGTTGTTAATGCGAGGAGCGGAGAAAATGAAAAAGTAATAGATATACGTCATATATAAAAGGGCTTATAAAAGGAGAATGAAAATGGAAATCCAGTTTAATACATTATTGCAAAAAGAATTAACAATTCATGATATACAAACTGCAATGGAGGAGGGGAAGTTAACTTCAAAAGAATTAGTCATGTATTATCTTCATAGAATCGCAAAGTATGACCAAGATGGCCCGAAAATCAATTCTATTTTAGAAATAAATCCAGATGCTATTTTTATTGCAGAAGCGTTAGATTATGAAAGAAAGACAAAAGGTGTAAGGGGACCATTGCATGGTATACCTGTGTTGCTAAAGGACAATATTGAAACGAATGACTCAATGCATACAAGTGCAGGTACGATTGCTCTAGAACAAAATATAAGTAGTGAAGATGCATTTCTTGTTAAAAAGCTCCGAGAAGCAGGTGCGATTATAATAGGGAAAGCAAACATGACAGAATTAGCAAACGGAATGTCTTTTGAAATGTGGGCTGGATATAGCGCTAGAGGCGGTCAAACGATTAATCCTTACGGTACAGGAAAGGATGATATGTTTGTTGGTGGATCGAGTACAGGGTCTGCCATAGCAGTTGCTGCTAATTTTTCAGTATTATCTGTTGGAACAGAAACGGATGCTTCTATTTTGAGTCCGGCTGTTCAAAACTCTGTAGTAGGTATTAAACCGACTGTTGGTTTAATTAGCCGTAGAGGCATTATTCCGTTCACATATTCTCAAGATACAGCCGGTCCGTTTGCTAGAACGGTAACAGATGCTGCTATTCTATTAGGGAGCTTAACGGGAGTGGATGAGAAAGATGTAGCTACTCATAAAAGTGAAGATATGGCATATCAGGATTATACATCTTACCTTGATGCTAATGGTTTAAATGGAGCGAAGATAGGTGTATTTAGCAATGCACCAAAAGATTATTACGAAAATGGTGAGTACGATGAAAAATTGTTTAAGGAAACGATTCAAGTATTACGTAATGAGGGAGCGATAGCAGTAGAAGATATTGATATTCCGTCTTTTCATAGGGAATGGAGTTGGGGAGTTCCACTTTATGAACTGAAGCATAGCTTAGATAACTATCTTTCTAAATTACCTTCTACTATTCCAATACATTCTATGTTGGAGTTAATGGAGTTTAATGAAAATATAGCAGAAAAGGCATTAAAATATGGACAAAATAAATTAGAAAGAAGAAAAGATTTTCCTAATACGTTAAGAAATCCTGAATATTTAAATGCCAGATTAGAAGATATATATTTTTCACAAGAACAGGGTATTGATTTTGCATTGGAAAAATATAATCTTGACGCGATACTGTTCCCTTCCTATATAGGGTCTACTATATGTGCAAAAGCTGGTTATCCTTCTATAGCAATACCGGCTGGATATATGAAAAGCGGGAGGCCTTTTGGGATTACTCTTTCGAGTACTGCTTTTAGTGAAGGGACATTAATTAAACTAGCATACGCTTTTGAACAGGCGACAAAACATAGAAAGATACCAAACTTATCATGAATAGAGAATACAAAAGGACAGGTGAACTGATATTATCCCCTTAAGGTAGACAGTGTAAAAAGACCATGAATACACATGGATGTTACACTTTTACTTGGAGGGGATTTTATTATGGTTAAAAAAGGGGATAAATTTCAAACTTATTCAGATGAGAT
>NZ_LXLV01000025.1 GCF_001757995.1 Bacillus mycoides
CATACATCTATCATTATAACTACAAACGATTCCAAAAACGACTCAATCATCGAGCTCCGATCGAATATCGAATTTCGATGGCTGCATAGTCTTTTTTACAGTTGTCTACTTGACGGGGATAAGTCCAAACCCTGTCCTTTTGGCTTTATAGATTAAAATGAAATATCTTTCTTCTCTGTCTTCTGATATTTTAATAAGCTAAAAGACAAACAAGCAGAACATAAAATAAGAAAAGAAGCGATGATATAAATAGTACGAACACCGAAAGTATCAGTAATAATTCCAACGCTAAGCATAGAAAGGCCAGAAGCTGTCGAGAGAAGTGCACCATGGGCTGTATACATCTTTGATAATAAAGAAGGAGAGACACTTGATTGAAGGACTGTCGTTTGAGAAATATCTCTAATTTGATAACAAGGTCCCATTAGAATACAAAGAAATAGAGCAATAAATGAGTTGCTTGTAACGCCATATAGAAACGTAAGAATGCTAAACATAAGAGAGCCTAACGCCATGGATCGTATTAAATTGTTTTGAATATATGTACTCATTTTCCATGCTATTATCCCGCCAATTAATGTTCCGACATAATAACTTGTATTAATATATCCCCACCATTCTTCTCCCTTATGTAGAACAGTCGTTACATATGCCATCGTAATAGCACCGATCCATATTGTCCCTGCGAAAGTTTCAATTAAGTCCATAAGTGTAACGATGCGCAGAGACGGGTGTTGAAATAACAGTTTCCACCCTTCTAATAATGCAGTAGTTTTCGAAGAAGTGGGTTCTGCTACTCGTTCAGCTTGTATAGATTGTAATGAAAGGTGTAATGTAATACATCCGAAAATCATCAATATGTTATTAATCATGAGTGTCGAAGTAACGCCAATGAGAAGAACAATTATACTTGTAAATGAGTATGCGGCGGCTTGTATAATTTGTGTTGAAAAGGAAAAGACACTATTTACTTTTACTAATTTTTCTTGTGGTGTTAAGCGCGGGATAACGGCGTATAGTAGAGGAGCGCTCCATCCACTACATAATGAAATGAAAATAACAAAAGTTAAAAGAGCAGAAATGTTTGTTGATAGAATAGGAAATAATATCATTAACAATATTAAAAGAGCTGTTTTAATCCATTGCAGAGTATATAGCAATGAATAAGATGGAAACCGATTCATTATAAGTGGTGCAGAAGTGTTCGCGATAAGATTTGTGATCACTTGTAATAATGGAAAAAGAGCAGTAATTGTAGCTGATTTAGTTGTGATATAGATGTGAGTTGTAATAATCATTATGTATACAATATCAGCAAGGGTAATACACATTTTGGAGCCTAAATAGTAAGTAAGTGAACAATTCCGCAATAAAAATACCACCTTCCAAATCAATAATGCTTTTTTGATTATAATCAGAAAATTACGTTTTTGAAAGAATTAAATTTTTTGTCATTTTTTGAAAGGGATTTTCATGTATAATGAAGAATATATTAATATAGTATTTTATTAATGCTTGTTGTAACAGCGAATACATATAATAGCTTGTAGCAAACGCCCTCTGTGTGAATAGGGCGGATAAACCATTCTTTTCTTCATATACATATAGAAAATGAGAAAGAAAGTGAGGGTTGCATATGGCTGGATGGGTGATTTGGTTTATAATAGCGGGTATTTTATTTATTGCAGAAATGTTGTCGATTACGTTTTACATGCTTTGGCTTGGAATTGGAGCTGTTGTCGGAGGTCTTATTGCCTTATTTGCCCCTGATGCACTATTTTTACAAGTTGTCGTTGGTGCGATTGTAAGTTTAACATTGACTTTCTTTACGAAAAGAATTTCAAAAAACTTTCGAGAAGCAAAAGGTTTTACTGATACTGTAGATAAACTTGTTGGTAAAAAGGGAATCGTTATGCAAACGATTACAAGTGAAGTGAACGGTATTGTGAAAGTGGATGGAGATACTTGGACAGCTATTTCGGATACTCCTATTGATGCTGGAGAAAAAGTCGTTGTTATACAGAGGCATAGTACTATTTTACAAGTGAAAAAGGAGAGTGAATAAATATGGTAGCACTAACGTTAACGATTATTTTCGCATTGATTATCGTTGTATTTGTTGCATTGACAATTAAAATTATTTCTCAGCAAAAAGTTGGGGTCGTTGAAAGGTTTGGTAAATTTCAACGGATTATGCACCCAGGATTAAATATTTTAATCCCAATTGTAGACCGCGTTCGTGTATATCACGATTTACGTATTCAACAAACGAATGTACCACCACAAAAGGTAATAACGAAAGATAATGTACAAGTAGAAATTGATACAATTATTTTCTATCAAATTGTTGAACCAGAACTTGCGACATATGGTATTTCAAACTATGAATATGGTGTTCGTAATATTACATCTGCAACAATGCGTCAAATTATTGGTAAAATGGAGCTTGATGAAACATTATCAGGCCGTGAAAAAATTTCAACAGAAATTCGTTTAGCACTTGACGAAGCGACAGAAAAATGGGGCGTTCGTATTGAGCGTGTCGAAATAGTCGATATTAACCCACCAAAAGATGTGCAAGTATCAATGGAAAAACAAATGAAAGCAGAACGTAATAAACGTGCGATCATTTTAGAAGCTGAAGCAGCAAAACAAGATAAAGTCCTTCGTGCTGAAGGGGAAAAACAAAGTAAAATTTTAATGGCTGAAGGGGATAAAGAAGCGCGTATTCGTGAAGCGGAAGGTTTAAAAGAAGCAAAAGAATTAGAAGCGCAAGGGGAAGCAAGAGCGATTGAGGAAATTGCAAAAGCAGAACAAAACCGAATTGAATTACTTCGCGCAGCAGATTTAGATGAGCGCGTACTTGCTTATAAATCATTTGAATCATTGATTGAGGTTGCAAAAGGCCCAGCAAATAAAGTCTTTATTCCGTCTAATGCAATTGAAACACTGGGTACCCTTGGTGCAATTGGGGAAATCTTTAAAGAGAAACAAACGAAGAAATTACCTTCATCTGATACAGAAAAATAACTATAAGAATGAGGAAGAGAAATGGGATGCCATTTCTCTTTTTTTGTGCGTATATTACATAAGGCTTGTACATATCCATGTATAAAGAAACTAATCTCGTTACTCTTTCTATATGCACTAGTAGTAATTATTATTGCGTCGATTGTGACGTCACTTTTACATACAATTAAATCTTATTATATAAATATTTATTCAAAACTATTATGGATTAAGTAGAGGGATATTCCCAAAATATAAAAAAGACGGCGACGGTGTTTATAATCAAGACTTATCTAAAAACGCAATGTTAATTGAAGTTGGTGGTGTGGATAATATGTTAGATGAACTATATAATACGATTGATGTGTTAACGGAAGCGCTTAGTAAGTATTATTGGAACAATGCGGAGAAAGTGAATGGGTGAGGGACGGGAAACCGTTCTTTTTTGTGTTGCTTAAAAAATTATTAAGATTTCATAATGTGAAATAAGAGAGAAATTGTATCTATTAAAATTGATATAATGATTGAAAATTCAGTCATCTAATGAAGTTTCTAAACTTATTAGTATATTATTATGAGAAATTGGAGGGGAAAGAATGGCAATTAGAACAGGGGAACAGTATATTGAAGGATTAAGAAAAAGAAATCCTGAAATTTGGATTGGCGGGAGAAGAGTAACGGATGTAGTAAATGAAGATGTTTTTCGCGAACCTATTTTACAAATTGCTAACTTATATGATATGCAGCACAATCCAGAATATCAGGATAAGATTACTCATATATGCGAAGAGACAGGGGAAAGGGTCTCAAATGCCTTTTTAGTGCCAAAAAATTATGAGGACTTAAAAGCACGTCGTGAATTATTTGAAGTATGGGCAAAAGCTACCTTTGGTTTAATGGGAAGAACACCAGATTTTTTAAATGTAACAGTTACTTCAATGGCAAGTAATTCGTGGTTTTTTGAGAAGTTCAATTCAGAATGGGGAGCGAATATAAAAAATTATTATAAGCATATACGGGATAATGATTTGTTTTTAACACATGCGATTATTAATCCGCAAAATGATCGGAGTAAGGCTTCTCATCAACAAGAAGATGAAACGATGCATTTAGGTGTAGTAAGTGAAACAGCGGAAGGGATGTATGTTAGTGGTGCTAAAATGTTAGCGACACTTGCTCCGATTACAGACGAAGTAATTATATATTCTTATCCGAGTTTTAAACCAGGTGATGAACGTCATGCAGTCTCTTTTGCAGTTCCAATTGATGCACCAGGACTAAGAATTCTTTGTCGTGAGCCAATGCAAGATGGAAAACGTTCTCTATTTGATCATCCACTTGCATCAAGGTTTGAGGAAATGGATGCATTACTAGTATTTCATAATGTGTTTATCCCATGGGATAAAGTATTTATTTATCAAAATATAGAAGCTGGGAATCAATTGTATCCTAAAACCGGAATTGGTCATCAACCAGCGCATCAATCTGGGGTAAGAGGATTAGTTAAGCTTTCTTTCGCTGCTGAAGTAGCTATGAAATTAGCAGATTCGATAGGAGTAGATGGTTTTTTAAATGTTCAAAACCAGTTAGCAGAGCTTATGCAAGATGTAGAAACGATACGTGCGCTCTTACAAGTAGCTGAGTATGAATATGAAACGAATCCATATGGAGAAGTTGTTCCTGCAAGTTTGCCACTTGATACAATACGCAGTTTATTACCTAAAATGTATCCGCGTGCAATTGAGATTATTCAAACCATTGGTGCTGGTGGATTATTAATGTCACCGACAGGTGCAGATTTTATGAATCCCGAAATTCAAGACGATATGGAAAAATACTATATTGGGCGTGAAGGAGTATCTTCTGAAGAACGAGTTCGTTTATTTAAATTAGCATGGGATTTATGTGGAGAGGCTTTTGGACAACGATTATTACAATATGAGCGTTATTATTCTGGAGATCCGGTGCGCAAAATGGGAATGTTTTATAATGCGTACAAAAAACAACAAACGTTTTCTCTAGTGAACAATGCGTTGCAATCGAGTTCATCAGAAGGTGCTTTAAGCTAAATAAAAATGTTCGCGCTTACATTTTTATTTAGAAAAGGAAGGAGCAACAGATGATAACAAGAATTTTACTGTTAGGATGTAAATCTTCTTATATTTTTAAGAACATCTAAAACTAGAGAACTTTAACTGGAATAGGGGAGGTAAATGATTTGATCGCTTCTATCAGTAAAATTTGTAAAATTCTAAATTGTTTTACGAGTGATGAGCCTGTACTAGGAAATTCTGAAATAGCGGAAAAACTAAATATGAATGCAAGTACGGTTCATCACCTTGTTCGTACGTTGTGTGCAGAAGGAATGCTCATTCAAGATGAGCAAAGAAAATATAGACTAGGTTGGAAATTGTTAGAGTGGGGAAACCAAGTAATGTTTCAGCAAGAGATTTATAGTGGAGCAATTCCGCTTGTAGAAGAGCTTGTAAGAAATTTTAATGGAACTGTGCATATCGGTATGTTTGATCGTGGTGATGTCGTATTTATTTTGAAAGTGTCATCAAGGGAATCAGTTCAAATTTCAACACATGTTGGATCAAGAGAACCTGCATATTGTACAAGTACAGGGAAAGTACTGCTTTCATTTAATTCATCTCCCTTAGAATATACTTCAGAAAAAGGGCTTTTACCACGAGCGCCCAATACAATCACTTGCGTAAAACAATTTCAGACAGAGTTACAGATGATTCGTAAGCAAGGTTATTCAATTAGTGATAATGAAAATGAGCATGGATTGTATGGGATTGCAGCTCCTATTCGATCTTATACTGGGAGAACTATTGCGGCGCTTAATATTGTTGGACCTGTATCGTATATGCAGGGGAGAAATCGTGAAATCATAATTCAAAGTGTGATGAATACAGCAAATTTGATTTCAAAGGAATTTGGTTATTTAGAAATCTAACTCTAGAAGAAGAGAGATGAGAATCATTTATATACATGAGCAGTGTATACCTGAATTAACGAAATCAATTGTTTCAATTGGTGCTTTTGATGGTGTACATAAAGGCCATCAAACTGTTATTAAAAATGCGGTTGAGAAGGCAAAGGAATTAAAAATAACAAATGTTGTGTATACATTTGATCCACCACCACGTTCTTATTTTCAAGGGGCGCAAATATTAACACCCATTGAAGAGAAGGTGAAACGTCTTCAAAATCTCGGTGTTGAACATGTGATTGTAATTCGGTTTGATGAGTCATATATAACAAAAAGTGCGAGCTGTTTTGTTCAAGATTTAAAAAAGCTAAATCCTGTAGACATTTATATTGGTCAAGATTTTAGGTTCGGAAAAAATCGAGAAGGTAATATAGAGCTGCTAAGAGTACATTTCAATATTTCTATAGTGAAAGATGTTTGCTGTGAAGAAGGTGAGCGAATATCTTCAACGAGAATTAGAAATTATGTATGTCATGGAGAGGTGCAAAAGTCTAGATCTTTACTCGGTTGGTCTTTTAAAACGATATAAATAGAAGGAATAAAGAGGAGGAAATAATATGTCTAAAACATTGCAATCTTTTAATTTACTAAAATGGATTGATGAGAATAAGGAGTTATTGAAGCCGCCAGTAAATAACAAAGTTATTTGGAAAGATTCGGAATTTATCGCCATGATATTAGGTGGTCCAAATAGAAGACGTGATTTTCATGTGGATCCTTCAGATGAATTTTTCTATCAAATTAAAGGTGAATGTTATGTGGAATGTATTACAGAGGAAGGTAAGCGGGAAGTCGTCACAGTAAAAGAAGGGGATGTATTTATGCTACCAGCTATGGTACCACATTCACCACATCGCGTTGCTAACACATTTGGGCTAGTAATTGAAAGAAAACGTAGCCAAGGAGAACTTGAGGATTTCGTTTGGTTCTGTGACGAGTGTAATCATGAAATGCATCGTGTACGTGTTCAATTAAATGATATTGAAAAACAAGTAAAAGAAGCAATTCATAGTTTTAATTCAAATAAGGAAATTCGAGCATGTAAAAACTGCGGTCACATTATGCCAGAAGAAGTGGAGGAATGGAAGTGCGAATAGATTTTCATACACATATTATTCCTGAAACTTTTCCGGATTTTGAAGAGAAGTTTGGTGGCGGTCGTTGGCCAATATTAAATCGGACTTGTACATGTGGTGCAAGTATTATGGTTGGAGGTAAAAACTTTCGTGACGTGACAGACCAAGTATGGTGCCCTAAGAAAAGAATTGAAGATATGGACCGTGAAGGTGTAGATATTCAAGTTTTATCGCCAATCCCTGTTACATTTTCGTATTGGGCAAAACCAGAGGAAGCTGAAAGCATGGCACGTATTCAAAATGATTTTATTGCAGAAACAGTTTTAGCACATCCAGATCGTTTTGTAGGGTTAGGAACGGTTCCGATGCAAGATGGAGAAACTGCAATTCGTGAAATGGAGCGTTGTATAACGGAATTAAATTTACATGGTATTGAAATTGGCACAAACGTAAATGGGAAAAATTTAGATAATCCATCGTTTATTGAATTCTTTCGAATGGCCGAAAAGTGGCAAGTTCCGATTTTTATTCATCCATGGGAAACATTAGGGCGCGATAGAATGCCTCACCATAATTTTATGTATACAGTCGGGATGCCAAGTGAAACAGCACTTGCGGCAGCTACCCTAATATGCAGTGGGATAATGGAAAAGTTTCCACGGCTAAAGGTTTGTTTTGCGCATGGCGGCGGATCTTTTCCGTATATTTTGCCAAGATTAGATCAAGGCTGGAAAGTATGGCCTCATTTACGTTTGACTACACATCCTCCTAGTTATTATGCAAAGAAATTTTATTTTGATTCTTTAAATTATGATCCTATTAATTTGAAATATATGATTGAAAGATTTGGACATGAAAAGATTTTCATGGGTTCGGATTATCCATTTTTATTGCGAGAAATTGATCCAGGCAAAGTGATTGATGAAACAGTCGGTTTATCGGAGGAACAAAAGGCAGCAATGCTTGGGGGAAATGCAGCGGGATTTTTAAATATTGATATAAAAAAACGAGGTGTAGCATATGCAGAGAGTACAAACACCTGAGGACAAACTAAGTGAGTTAGGAATTACACTACCAGCTATTCGCCCAGCAGTTGGGAACTATGTTAGTTGTGTAAAAGTAGGTAATTTATTATTTACTGCTGGACAAGGTGTAGATGAGTATCACGGGAAATTAGGCAAGGATATTTCAATTGATGAAGGATATAAAGCAGCAAGACAATCAATGTTGAATTTATTAAGTGTTGTGAGAAACGAATTAGGTGATTTAAATAAGGTGAAACGAGTTGTAAAGCTGCTTGGTTTTGTAAATAGTACGGAAGATTTTATCAATCAGCCAAAAGTAATGAACGGGGCATCTGATTTATTAGTAGATATTTTTGGGGAAAAGGGAAAACATGCTCGCTCAGCAGTCGGTATGGCTCAATTACCTAATAACACAACAATTGAAATTGAGATGGTTTTAGAAATTGAGGAGTAGGAGGTAAGGAAGGTGAACAAAGAATTATTAGCTGACAAAATGAAAGTAAAAGATGCGAAATTGTTTATTGATGGACAATATGTGGATTCCATATCTGGCGAAACGTTTGATACGTTCAATCCAGCGACGAACAGAAAGCTAGCTTCTATTGCAAAGGCAAATGAAGAGGACACAAAAAGAGCAATTGATGTGGCAGAACGTACATTTAAAAGCGGTATTTGGAGTAAAATGCCTGTGGAAGAGCGATCGAATATTTTATGCAAAATGTCGGATTTGATTATGGAAAGAGTGGATGAACTAGCGTATATAGAAACTCTTGATGTTGGAAAACCAATTAAAGAAAGTAAAGGATTCGATATACCACGTTCGGCTCATAATTTTCGCTTCTTTGCTGAAATGGCTAAATATATGGTGCATGAGCATTATGACAAACATAACTTTATGTCATATGCAAAGTATGCTCCCGCGGGAGTGACTAGTTTAATCATTCCTTGGAATTTGCCATTTATGCAAATGACGTGGAAAGCATCAGCTGCACTTGCTTCTGGTAATACTGTTGTTGTCAAACCAGCCTCCTATACGCCTTTAAGTGCAGTTATGCTCGGTGAAATTGCAAATGATGCAGGACTACCTCCAGGTGTACTTAATATTATTACAGGTCCAGGAAATACTGTTGGGACACAAATGACAACACATCCAGCTGTAAGAAGAATTTCATTTGTTGGAGAAAGTAATACAGGAAAAACAATTATGCGTAATGCATCAGAAAACTTAATACCTGTTTCATTAGAATTAGGGGGTAAATCAGCAAATATCGTATTTGAAGATGCAGATTTAGATGAAGCGGTACAAGGATCGATTGAAGCTATTTATCGGAACCAAGGAGAAATTTGTTTAGCTGGTTCAAGATTACTTGTGCAAGAAAGTGTATATGAAAAGTTTTTAGAGAAATTTGTAGCGGCTGTAAAAAGAATAAAAGTTGGAGATCCTCTTTCTGAAGATACAGATATGGGAGCGCTTGTATCAAAATCTCATTTAGAAACAGTTGATCGTTACGTAGAAATAGGAATTTCGGAAGGTGCAAAATTAGCCTATGGTGGAAAAAGAGTTGAAAGTTTAATAGAAGGGAATTTTTATGAACCTACTATTCTATATGATGTCGATAATAGTATGCGCGTAGCGCAAGAAGAGATATTTGGCCCAGTTCTAGTTGTTATTCCATTTAAAACGGAAGAGGATGCAATTCGCATTGCGAATGATTCCATTTATGGACTAGCTGGAGTTGTTTGGACAAATGATCTTAGACGAGCGCAACGAGTGGTTTCACAAATCGATTCAGGCTTACTATGGATTAATTGTTGGTATGTTCGAGATTTACGTACTCCATTTGGCGGTTCGAAGGCGAGTGGGATTGGTAGAGAAGGTGGACGTCATAGTTTCGAATTTTATACGGAAGCTAAGACAGTTACGATGAAATTATAAAGGTGATGTTTTAACTTAAAGTTCAAAGCTCCCATCTGACATTTATGGAAATAAAATAGTTAGGTGGGGGCTAGTTATAATGTCATTGATTGGGGATATATAAATTTAAAAAATGAGGTGAAAGCAATTGTTAATTAAAGAATTAGTTGATGAACTATTACAAGCTGAAAATTCACGAGTAGGGATACCTCCTTTTACTGAGAGATATGCTAATTTATCTGTTGAGGATGCTTATAATATTCAGCTTGAAGTAGTAGAAAGAAAGTTGGAGAATGGGCGTTGTGTAATTGGAAAGAAAGTTGGACTTACGAGTGTTGCGATGCAGCAGATGCTTGGGGTAAATGAACCGGATTATGGACATTTACTAGATGATATGAAGATAGAAAATGGTAGTGAAATTTCAATAAGTTCCTTTGTATCTCCCAAAATAGAAGCAGAAATAGGGTTTGTTTTAGCAGAAGACTTAAATGGGCCTAGTATTACATATGTTGACGTACTAATGGCGACGAAATATGTAGTGCCTACACTTGAAATTATTGATAGTCGAATTGCTGATTGGAAAATTCGGCTTGCTGATACAGTGGCGGATAATGGATCATCGGCAAAAGTTGTAATTGGTGATACATTCTCTAGCGTTGATAAAGTAGATTTACGTACAACAGGAATGACACTTTATAAGAATAATAGTTTAATTGCAACGGGAGCTGGTGCGGCTGCATTAGGGCATCCTGCGCAAGCTGTTGCTTGGTTAGCTAATAAACTTCATGAATTTAATATTGGATTAAAAGCAGGGGAGTTAATTTTACCGGGTGCGTTATCTGGTGCAGTCTCAGTAAATAGTAAAGATAGTATTCAAGCTGATTTTGGTTCACTAGGTTCGGTTTCTGTTACCTTCATATAGATTAAAGGATTGAAAAAGGGGGGATAGATGTGGAGAAAGTAAAGGTAGCTATTATTGGATCAGGTAATATTGGCACGGATTTAATGTATAAATTAAGAAAAAGTGAAGTCATAGAGCTGAATGCCATGATTGGAATAGATTCGGAATCGGATGGTTTAAAGCGAGCAAAAGAAGCGGGGTACAAGGTTTTTGATAATGGAATACAAGCAATTATTGATAATCCAAGTTTAGCTGATATTGTATTTGATGCAACTTCAGCTAAAGCACATAGTTATCATGCAAAAGTATTAGGAGAGCTTGGAAAAATAGTAATCGACTTAACACCTGCTGCATGTGGGCCGTTCGTTTGCCCTGCTATACAAAATAATAATTTTGTAGATAAGCAAAACGTTAATATGATTACGTGCGGGGGACAAGCAACGATTCCGATTGTTCATGCTATTAATGAAGTAGCAAATGTTACATATGCAGAGATAGTTGCTACAATTTCAAGTTTAAGTGCAGGTCCAGGTACAAGGGCAAATATTGATGAATTTACAATTACAACGAGGCGTGGAATTGAAGAAATTGGAGGGGCAGATTACGGGAAAGCACTCATTATATTAAACCCTGCAGAGCCTCCTATATTAATGAGAGATACAGTATATTGTGAAGTTAAGTATATGGATGAGGCTTCTATCCAAGAAGCGATTCAAAAGATGGTTGAAGTAGTTAGGACGTATGTTCCAGGTTATTCTTTAAAACAAGAGCCGATGTTTGATGGGAATCGTGTAACTGTATTTTTAGAGGTTGAAGGAGCTGGAGATTATTTTCCTCCTTATGCCGGTAATTTAGATATTATGACAGCGGCGGCATTAAAAGTAGGTGAAGAATTTGCAGAGCAAATCATTTCGGAGAAGAAAAGAGGTGTAATGAATGAGGCGAAATAGTGAATTGCCAATTAAAATAACGGAAGTTTGTTTACGTGATGGAAGCCATGTAATGAAACACCAATTTACAGAAGAGCAAGTTCGATCTGTAACAAGGGCATTAGATGAGGCTGGTATGCATTATATCGAAGTAAGTCATGGAGACGGTTTAGGAGGCTCCACATTACAGTATGGAAAGTCGTTAGTTAACGAGATGAAGCTGATTGAAGCAGCGGTAGATGAGTGTAAGCAAGCTAAAGTAGCTGTTTTGTTAATTCCTGGTATTGGAACGATCCATGAATTAAAGCAAGCTGCAAATATTGGTGCGAAACTTGTTCGTGTAGCAACCCATGTAACAGAAGCGGATGTTTCAGCTCAACATATTCATTTTGCTCGAGAATTAGGTATGGAAGTGTGCGGTTTTTTAATGATGGCTCATTCTGCACCAGTTGAAAAACTAGTAGAACAAGCAAAGCTTATGGAGGAATATGGAGCTCAAGCGGTTTATGTAACAGACTCTGCGGGATCTTTATTACCCCATGAAGTACGTGAACGTATTCGTGCATTGCGAAAATCATTAAAGGTTGAAATTGGCTTTCATGGTCATAACAATCTTTCTGTCGCGGTAGCAAATACAGTTGCAGCAATTGAAGAGGGAGCAACACGTATTGATGGAAGCGTGCGGTGTCTTGGAGCAGGGGCGGGAAATGCTCAAACAGAAGTATTGCTCGCTGTTTTAGATCGTATGGGATATGAACTAGATATAGATTTGTATAAGATGATGGACTTAGCGGAAGAAGTTGTCGCTCCGTTATTGCCGGGACCGCAAGAAATTCAAAAAGGCAGTCTAGTAATGGGATATGCTGGGGTATATTCTAGCTTTTTATTACATGCTGAAAGAGCGGCAAAGCGCTTTAATGTAGACGCCCGTGATATTTTAATAGAACTCGGGAAAAGAAAAGTAGTTGGAGGACAAGAGGATATGATTTTAGATGTAGCAGCAGAATTAGCAAAAATAAAAACGGGGGTGTAAAAAATGAAGTTAGTAAAAGGGGCCGATATAGAAATTGTTGAATATTTACTTCAAGCCGAAAAGAATAGGAAGGAAGTAGTAAAAGTAACGGATAAGCATCCTGATTTAACGGTGGATGATGCTTATAGAGTGCAAAAATGTTTAATTGAACAAAAAATGAAGGAAGGTACTAAAAGAGTTGGTGTAAAACTTGGATTAACGAGTAAGGCAAAACAACAAATGATGGGTATTGATGAAGCGATTTACGGATATTTGTTGGATGATATGTTAGCGTTCGAATGGGAGCCCTTGCAATACGAAACATTGATTCATCCAAAAGTAGAGCCAGAGATCGCTTTTTTAATAGGAGAGGATTTACAAGGGACGAATGTTACAGCCGATGAGGTATTACAGGCAACAAAATATGTCGCTCCAGCTTTAGAGATTATTGATAGCAGGTATTTAAATTTTAAATTTACATTACCTGATGTAATAGCAGATAATTGTTCCTCTTCAAAGTTTTTATTAGGAAGTAAATGGATTGATGTTAAAGAAATAGAACTAGCTAATGTAGGGATGGTTATGTCGAAGAATGGTAAGATTGCTACGACTGGAACAGGAGCAGCTGTACTAGGACATCCAGCAGAGGCGATCGCATGGGCGGTAAATAAACTTGGTTTACAAAATGAAGGATTGAAAAAAGGTGATATCGTATTAAGTGGAGCATTATCAGAAGCTATTGTATTTAAAGCAGGAGATTCTATTATTGCACAATTTGATGGTTTAGGAAGTGTAGCGATGTTTTGTGAATAAATAGAAAAGAGAGAGATAGAAATGCCAATTATACAAATTCAAATTATAGAAGGTAGAAGACAAGAACAAATTCAAAATCTTATCTCGGGTGTTACAGAGGCAGTTGCAAAAAATTTAGATGTAGATGTTGGGCGTGTACGTGTTTTAGTAAATGAGATACCTAGTTCACATTGGGGAGTAGGAGGAAGACCGAAAGCTAGTTTAGATGAAAAATAGTTGGTAATAAAAGCAATGTTCATTCTTTTAGGAATGGAGATTGCTTTTATTATTTTGAAAAGTTTTAATAATATGTTAAAATTTAGTTTTGGTTTAAAGGAGATAAGGGGGAAGAAACATGCAAATACTACTAATACGCCACGGTGAATCAGAAGCTGATATCTTAAATGTACATGAAGGTCGAGCTGACTTTGAATTAACAGAAAAGGGAAGACAGCAAGTACAAAGACTTGTACAGAAAGTGAAAGCGGACTTTCCACCAGATTTTATTTGGGCAAGCACATTAAAACGTGCTCGAGAAACGGCTGAAACATTAGCGGAAGAAATCGGATGCCCAATTCAACTAGAAGAAGAATTAATGGAGTTTAATAATGGAGTACAAGCCGGTTTATCCTTTGAAGAAGCGAAAAAATATCCAGAGCCAAAATTTCTCCATGATCGTTTTGAAAACGGAGAATCATTTATTGAATTTCGAATGAGAATAGAAGGAATCTTTTCAAAAATCGTGACAGAGAATACATATGAACGAATTGCAATCGTTGCACACGGTGGTGTAATAAATAGTATTTTACGAGCGTTTTTCCAAATGCCAATTAGCATGGACTATTATTTTAAAATGGGAGATACGGGAATTAGTTTGATTGAACTTACGGATAAACAGAAAACTGTTCATTTTATAAATGATACAAATCATTTGGATGGAATGTAAGTAGCTATGTACAAAGTTGTGAAGCTAACTGCAATTCAAAAGGTATTGGAACATCTGAAAATTTGTAAATCAGAAGCAATTGCTTTTGGTGACGGTGGAAATGATGTTGAGATGTTACAGTATGTAGGACTGGGAATTGCGATGGGGAATGGCGGAGAAGAGTTAAAAACAAGAGCAGATTTCGTCACAAAGAAATCAAGTGAAGGCGGTATTGCTTTTGCTTTAAAAGAGTTTGGGATTATTTAAAAATAATAGCTAGTCAGTGTAGAGATCCTGTTTAATAACAGGATTTTTTTGTCTAATAATATTCTTGCAATAAAAGGAAGAATGTGAGTATAATGAAAAGTAGTTAGGTAAGCTAATTATTTAAGGGGAAAGGAGAGTGAAGATGAATGGATTCAAAAAAAGGTGCTCTTCCTTTAGGGATTGAGCCTTATGCAGAGTTAATAAAAAAGACAGCATCAGCGGATACGGATCCAATCGCAGCAAAAATCGGTTTGTTAATGTTATGGACGTCTGATAATGTTCTAGATGCAGTTGACGTAGATTTAGCTCCGCTTGGTATTTCGGAAAGTAAATTAGATTTTTTACTGTTGTTTATTTTGCGTGAAATGGAATCGAATGGGGAAGAAGTGAACATGAGTCCTTCGGATATTGCGAGTCGATTAGGGATTACACGTGCTTCTGTCACTGGCTTATTAGATTGGATGGAGAAACGAGAGTTAATCGTAAGATTCCATCATTCTGAAGATCGAAGAAGATTAAAGGTGAAAATTACTCCAAAAGGAAAAGAACTAGTTACGCATTCTTTACCAACTTTTTGGTCCTCATGTGCTTCATTAGTCGATGACTTTAATCAAGAAGAGCGTCAAGTTTTAGAGAAGCTATTAAATAAAATGCAAGTAACTATGCAGGTGAAATTAGGAGAAGGTAGATAAATAAGTTGATTGTGAGAGTCAACTTATTTATTTGAACATATAATTAGGTTACCTTATTATATGTCTAGCTAATTTGATGAGGGGGTAATAGTTTTTTTAATGCAAATAAATTAGATAAGAGTTGAAGAGAAATTATTTATAGGTTTTAAACATTATGAAAAAAATCGTATTAAAGGAGAGATTTTTTTATGGAACTATCAAAAGAAGTGAATCATGTTAGGAATTACACAGTAATGACAGCAGTCTTATGTTGGGCAGGTATGGTAGTTATGTCCAGCCTATATGTGACGATTCCTTTAAATGCTCTATTTTCAGACCTTTTTAAGGTTTCATTAGCGCAATCTGCGGCTACAGGCAGTATATTTTCTGTTGGCTTTGCTATAGGTTGTTTGTTATTTGGGGCAATCTCTGATAAATATGGGCGGAAGAAAGTGATTTTTATCGGATTACTTGCGCTGTCGATTGCTTCGTTTTTATTAGGGTTTGTCGATAGTTTATTTTGGCTTGTTATTCTTCGAGGATTACAGGGTATAGCAGCAGCTACATTTTCTCCAGTAGCGTTAGCTTACGTTGTAGAAATGTTTCCAGTAGAAAAAAAGGTTACAACAATAGGGTTTGTTAGTACTGGTTTTTTAGTAGCTGGAATTGCAGGGCAAGTAATAAGTACAGCTGTTAGTCAGCATTTTGGATGGCATATGGTGTTTTTTCTTCTTAGTATTGTCTATATCATTACTGCTATATGGGTTCATTATTCTCTTCCGAAAGGGGAAACGTCTCAATCCTATACTGATATTTTGGGACCAATTAAACAGATGGGTAAAGTTTTTACACATAAAAGCTTAGTATTGAGCTATATGATTGCATTTGTTTTATTAATGGCTTTTGTTAATATGTATACTGTTTTAGGGAATTATTTGAGCTCTCCTACTTACAATTTAACTGCAGAACAAATTCTTTATTTTCGCTTAGCAGGGCTATTTGCTATGTTGCTGTCACCACTTGCGGGTCGTTTAACAAAGAGGTTCGGAGTAAGGCAAGTTCTTCAGGGCGGATTGTTGGTCGCTATTTTTAGTCTAAGTTCAATGGGCTTTATTTCGAACCTGCCGCTACTTGTAATGATGAGCATCTGTTTTGTAATAGGTATTGCTATATCCGTTCCGTCTTTAGTTTCTCTTGTCGGCCAATTAGGAGGGAAATCAAGGGGAATAGCAGTTTCTATTTATACTTTCATTTTATTTTTAGGAACTAGTATAGGACCTATTATTTCTATTTATCTTATGAAAATAGGGGACTATGCTCAGACGTTTATTTTATTAGGATTGATACTCTTTATTGGTTTTGTTTCCACTCTTTTTATTCAAATAAAGGAATGCAAGGATCGTTAATATGCTCAACTAATAAAATATGAATTTGCCCGCGATGATGATGAAAATGTGCAACGATTTCAAGCAACCATTCGAATCGAGAGTAAGAAATACCCCAATAAGCAGTCATAATTTCCGCTAATTCTTCATTGGAATAGGATAAAAAAGTTTTAGAAAGTAAATCGTACCCTTGTATCATCGTTTGCTGTATTTGAGTAATTGTTTTTGGTGTTTGTTCTATATAAAAGGTATGCAAGTTTTTTTCCGTAATACCATTTAATATGAGTAAATCAGCATGGCAAATAAGGGAAAGATGTGTGCACATTTCAAATAATGACCGCTTTGATTCAATCGGCTTTATTTTCAAATCACTTTCAGTATATTGGTCCAGTATTTGAATGGAAGTATCGATAGCAATTTTAACTTGATTCAATGCAGATGGAACAAACATTGTAATTATTCTCGCCTCCGTATATAATAGTTTCTTAAGGGTATTATATCATACTCAAAATTCCGAAAATTCTAGTAGTTTGACTAGCATAGTGAAAAGTATTATATTGTAAAAGGTCATATGAAACGTGAAATAGAATGGAATGTAATTATTGAGTTAGGAGTTAGACCAATGAGCTTGAAATATGGAAGAGATACAATTGTTGAAGTTGACTTAAATGCTGTAAAACATAATGTAAAAGAATTTAAAAAACGTGTGAATGATGAAAATATTGCAATGATGGCTGCTGTAAAAGCGAATGGGTATGGTCATGGGGCAGTTGAAGTTGCCAAATCGGCTATTGAAGCAGGAATAAACCAACTTGCAGTTGCATTTGTAGACGAAGCAATTGAATTAAGAGAAGCTGGAATCACTGTACCTATTTTAATTTTAGGATATACACCAGTAGCAGCTGTAGAAGATGTAATTCAATATGACGTTATGATGACTGTTTATAGAGTAGAAGATTTACATGGTATAGATGAAGTTGCAAACCATCTTCAAAAGAAAGTGCGAATTCATGTGAAAATTGATACAGGAATGAGCCGTATCGGTTTACAGGAAGAAGAAGTTAAACCGTTTTTTGAAGAGTTAAAACGTATGCGATATGTAGAAGTAGTAGGGATGTTTACACATTACTCTACCGCTGATGAAATAGATAAAACTTATACAAATATGCAAACAAGTTTGTTTGAGAAAGCTGTAAATACGGCGGAAGAATTAGGAATTCATTTTCCATATATTCATAGTTCAAACAGTGCAGGATCAATGGAACTTAGTAACACATTTCAAAATATGGTTCGTGTCGGTATTGGAATTTACGGTATGTATCCTTCAAGAGAAGTGGATCATACAGTTGTTTCCTTACAGCCAGCGTTGTCTTTAAAATCAAAAGTAGCTCATGTTAAACATGCGAAGAAAAATCGTGGTGTTAGCTATGGAAATACGTATGTAACAACGGGTGAAGAATGGATTGCAACTGTACCAATTGGTTATGCTGATGGTTATAATCGTCAGTTATCTAATAAAGGGCATGCATTAATTAATGGAGTTAGAGTACCTGTTATTGGTCGTGTTTGTATGGATCAGCTTATGCTAGATGTTACAAATGCAATGCCAGTACAAGTAGGAGACGAAGTTGTATTCTACGGTAAACAAGGTGAAGAAGAGATTGCGGTAGAAGAAATAGCAGATATGCTAGGTACAATTAACTATGAAGTTACATGTATGTTAGATAGAAGAATTCCACGTGTGTATAAAGAAAATGATGAAACGACTGCTGTTGTAAATATATTAAGAAAAAAATAAGAAAAAACTGAATCGATATGATTCAGTTTTTTTATTTTTGACAAATGAAAAATGTTCTATTTGCACCATGTAGTTGAATGTTTTTAAATCCTACAGATTCCAACGAAGAAATTATTTCTTCATTGGAGTAACAGGCTTCCTCAAAAGAAAAGTCACTTCTTTTCCAACTATCATCTATGTCATGTTTAAATAGTATGAAGTGCATTTCTGCTCTGTTACTTTCACTATCATACGTGGAATCAATGGTACAAAGATATTCTCGTTCTGAAATATGAAACGAAGCACTCCAGTTTTCAAGAAATCCTTTTTCTGTATTCATATCAAATGCGAATGTACCCCCATCATATAATGCTAAATAAACATGATGAAAAGTGTTTTTTAGCTCATCTAATTTCATTATATGATTTAAGCTATCACCGGCTGAGATGACGTAGTGGAATTGCTCATTTATATTGAAATAGCGAGCATCATCGACGATGAAGGTTGCATCTGGTGCATTTTGACGTGCGTGTTCGATCATTTGAGCAGAACCATCTATACCAGTTACTATAAATTTATTATCAATTAGTTTCTTAGTAAGATGACCAGCCCCGCAGCAAAGGTCTAATATACGGGAGTGGAAAGCGGCATCTCGTAAAACGAATTTATGATAGGCTGGATAGGAGTGTTCTGCAAAATGTCCCCAATGCTTATTATAGATGTCTGCAAAAATATCATAATCAGAATAAATTAGTTTTTTAGACATATGTATTCTCCTCAAGATTCATTAAATTATAATAGTCATGCTTCGTTTTAATTTCAAAGCCACATTGTGTATATAGTTTTAAAGCATTGTTATTTTTCGTTTCGACGTCTAATTCAATTGTTGAAACTCCTTCTGTAATAAGTGTATGTACCATATAACTAAGAATATCTTTACCATATCCTTTACCTTGATAAGAAGGATGAACTGCAAATCCTGATAGTGTAGTAGATTGCTCTTGCTCAGTAACGGTAATAGTTCCAAATGCTTTTTCATTAATAAGAGCAATGTAAACTTGATGAGAAGGTGAAGTCATCATCTTTTGTAGCCATGTGGACGTATTTGCTGCCGAATCTCCAAAAGCTTCACTAGCGATTTCTATAAGATCAGGAAGTAATTCAGAAGATGCAACGGTAAGGTTAATATTATTTTTTATTGGTTTTTGTGCTTCGTTTGTTTTGAACTCCATACCGTACTCACTATATAAATAAGGTAAGTTCATTTGTTTTGCAAATGAGTTCCCTGAAGCAGAATCACCATTAATAATAAGAAGGGCTTCATCTGCTTCTCTTTTTTGTATTTCTTTGATGGCAGTTTGTAAGAGAGTAGTGCCTATATGTTGTTTCCTATAGTTCGGATGAACAAACCCTATTAACTCCATTTTTGTCGGTCTTTCAAAGTCGTACATACTTAAAGCACCAATCAATTGAGTATCATCATAAAATAGAAAATCATTTATCTCTTCTTTATTACGAGCAGTTAAAAAGTTTACATGTAAATCTGACGAGTAATCATTTTGATCGTGTTTTCCGCAAATATGAGCTAAATCTTTCATTTGCTGAATTTCGTTTGCTGTTAAAGATTTCTTTTTTTCAATATTCATTTCATAATCCCTCGCAATCGTTTTAAAAATAGGATGGGTGACATAACCACTTTTTTAATTCCACACTACCTTGAACAGATAATAATCGATATAAATATCGATAAGGCTGTCTACATTCTTCAAGACAAGGAATAGGCATAATGGTCTCATAACCTTGTTTAAAAGCAGGAGCCTCTTTTTCTGTAAGTACATATTCTAATCCAATAAAATCAAACTCTCGTGGGGCAATTGCATAAGCTTCTGTATCTACTAAACCAGTAATAGATTTTCCATCTGATAAAAACTGAGTAGGATCCATATCAATTAAAACTAGTGTAGATTCCTTCGGTGTCGGCAAGGAAGAGAGCTGTGACTCAAAAGTATGAAATGCGTTATGTATGCTCATATTATCGGAATAAAACATATTCACAAGGTCGCTACTTACTTTTAAAATATGTGACTTAAATTCTTCAAGTGGAACTTGGAAAGTACTTGATGGGTTTCCTATAAAGTTTGCTTGAAACGAATGAATTTCTGCTAGTCCTTTTCCAAGGCTGAATAAAATAGAATCAGGTTGCCCGAAAAATGATTGCAGCGTACTTCCGGTTAGTTTTTCGACGATAACATACTCTCGTCCATTTAAAACATGTTTTTGCAAAATAGTCGGGATGGGTAAGGTAGTATGCTTTTTCAATAATGCGTGTATTGTTTCTAAATGATGTACGTTCCTTGGATCAATTCCAAAAAGGTTTTTGCATCCCCACCAAAAATCATTGTTTGGCTCTTCAGTCATTTTTGAGGAACGAACAATAACTTCTTCAGCTTCTGTTTTAACAAGAAACACGTCGCTTGCATGGTCTTCATAGCCCGGATGTAGTGCTTGAACAGATATAATAGGTGAAGTGAAGAGTTGTTGTAGCATGAAATCCCTCCTTTTTCTGTGAATTCTATAAATTAAGTATGTAACACAATGTAACTAAGAGGTAAAAATTAGGAGGGTTATTATTTTTGTATATAGTGTATTAAAGTTTGAGATTCTACATAAGAATTACCAAAAAGGTGAAGAATGTGTGTGTATAAAGCAATTTCTTTGTATTTGCGAAAAAAATTAGTTATGATAATACTAAGAAAAAATATAAGTTTTGGGGGTAATGAATGAAAAAAGTATTTGAATACGTATTGTTAACTCTTGGGTCAATTATTGTGGCTGGTTCACTAGAGCTTATTTTAGCTCCTAATGGATTAGTAGATGGTGGAGTAACTGCGATTGCTATTATGGCAAATAAAGTTGCAGGATTACCTCTTTACGGAGTTTTTTTAGGACTTAATATTCCTATTTTACTATTTACTGCAAAAGTAATGGGAAAGAAGTTTTTTATCCGTACATCCTATGCAAATGTTGTTACAACACTCGGATTGATTTATTTAAAACCATTTCCAGCAATTACGACTTCTGAATTATTAATTGTACTTTACGGAGGAGTTCTATTTGGAGTTGGTGTTGGGATTGTTGTAAAAATGGGCGGAGCAATTGACGGATCAGAAATGTTAGCTGTTTGGATGAATAAGCATTTTAAAGTACCAATTAGTACATTTTTACTTGCTGTAAATGCAGTGATCTTTGTATTTGTTGCTATTTTATTTTCAATTGAGCAAGCGATGTTCTCATTAGCAATTTTCTATATTGTTACGAAAATGATTGATTTCATATTAGATGGTATTAATCAAGGAAAGAGCGTCATGATTATTTCGAATAAAAATAAAGAAATTGGCGAACTGCTTATGAAAGAATTACAACTGTCTGTTACGTATCTACATGGAGAAGGTGGTTTTTTAGGAGAGCACCAGAGAATTATTTATTGTATTACAAACCGTTTCATTTATCCGAAAATGAAAGATCTCGTTCTCTCTGTAGATCCAAGTGCTATAATTGAAGCTTCTTATTCAACAGAAACAACTGGTGTAAAGCGTCCAGGAAGGACAGCGAGATCAGGGCAAGTATCAGAAAAATAGTGAATGAAAATAACTCCACGTAAGTATAACTTGCGTGGAGTTATTTTTAGTTAGGGAACCAGACTCTTTTCAGTAATTTGACAACAGTTTCGATACAATTTTCTGGAATACTGCCAAAACCGAGTAATACATACGACGCCTCCCCTAAATTATGAACAGAATCGTATGTTGAGAGAGGGTACAACTTAATGCGTTTTTTCGCAGCGGCATGAATAAGTTCTTGTTCGTTCATCCCATTATGAACGTGAAGTACGATATGAAGTCCTGATTGTTCACCGAGTATATGCACATTAGCTCCCATTTCGTCCGTGATAGATTTAACTAATGAAATGTGCTTTCTTTTATATAACGTACGAATTCGATTTATATGACGTTCCCAATCACCTTTTTGAATAAAGGTGGCAAAAGCGAGTTGCTGCAGGGTAGAAACCGTTTGTTTAAACATGCCACCAAGTTCTTTATATGCTCTTAAAAGATGAGGTGGTAAAACGATATACCCCATTCGCAAAGAAGGTAAAAAGGATTTCGAGAAAGTGCCCATATAAATAACGCGTTCATTTGAATCTAGTCCCTGTAAAGAGGGGATAGGTTTTCCTACATAACGAAATTCCCCGTCGTAATCATCTTCAATAATATATCCTCCGCAATCATTGGCCCATCTTAATAATTCGAGCCTTCTAGATAATGGCATAATCATTCCAAGAGGAAATTGGTGTGATGGAGTGACGTATGCTACATTGGAACGTGATTCACGTAAATCTGAAATACGAATCCCTTTATCGTCTAATGAAATAGGGTGAACAGGAAGGCAAGAACTTTGAATCATAGCAGTTATACGGTGAAATCCAGGGTTTTCGATTCCGTATTCTTTTTTTGAACCAAGCAGTTGAAGTAGTAGCCAAAGAAGAGGCTGCGTACCGGCTCCGATAATAATTTGATCAGGTGAAGAATGTACCCCGCGGGCATGATATAAATATTTTGAAATATGCTCTCGTAGAACGAACTCACCTTGAAGATCTTCTTTAGCAAATAATTCATTTTCATACTGGAATAAAGTTTCTTGTAATGCTCTTTTCCAGTTTGTAATTGGAAAAGCTTTTTGATCAATCAGCCCTTGGCTACAATCATAGTCATATTGTTCTTTTTTTATATTGTTAGTGCTGTTTGACACAACTTGTTGTTTATTTTGAATGACATCAATATCAACTTCTGCAACAAAAATCCCACGTTTCGGTTTACTTTCTACATAACCTTCAGCTAGTAATTGTTGATAAGCAGATTCAACAGTAATACGGCTAACATTAAGTTGTACCGCTAAATTTCTGTGAGAAGGAAGGCGTGTACCGGCAGGTAGTAATCCCTGAGAGATTTCTCGTTTCATATATTCGTAAATTTGTAAGTAAATTGGTGTTTTACTTTCTAATTGCAATGGGATAGTAAGATCCATTTTATGAATTCTCCTTTAAAAACTGGCCATATAAAAAATAATTGAACTGTCACTTAAGTTAGGGGCAGTTACTTTTTATAATAATGATATAACATTTAGAGAATTTTATAAATAGTAAGGAGAGAATCATAATGAATATTAGAGAAGTAGTAACAGAAGCTGATTTACATGATGTATTCCCTGTATTACAGCAATTACGAACGAAACTTTCAAGGGAAGAAGCAAGTTCTTTATTTCAAAAAATGAAAGACGAAAATTATAAACTACTCTCGTTACAAAATGAAGATGACGAAGTTGTTAGTCTAGCTGGTGTAGCAATTTGTACGAATTTTTATAATGAGAAACATGTTTTCGTATATGACCTTGTAACTGCGGAAGCTCACAGATCAAAAGGGTATGGTAAGGTTCTGCTGTCATATGTAGAAAAATGGGGGAAAGAAAAAGGGTGCAGTTCTATCGTTCTTACATCAGCGTTTCCAAGAGTTGATGCCCATCGTTTTTATGAAAAAGAAGGCTATGATAAGGTAAGTTATTCTTTTTATAAAGAGTTATAATACTAAGTAGGTTCTATGTGAGATAACATATAGAACCTACTTTTATTTAGAAGTATAAGATGAAGAGGGTTAATTGCTTATTTTGCCGAATAGCTTTTTTATAATTGAGACGATAATATTGAATTTAAAGAAGGTTAGGGGAGTTTATACTTGGAAAAAATTCAGAAACTATTAATCCCAAAAGGTGTAAGAGTTATCGTAATATCTGATATTCATGGCGAATTAAATCTTTTAAAGGAATTATTACATAAAGTTAATTTTAAAGATGATGATTATTTAATTATAAATGGCGACCTTTGTGAGAAGGGGAACGATAGTATTGGTGTCGTAAACTATGTGATGGATCTAGTAGTTAGCAAGGCAAATGTTCATGTAGTTGAAGGGAATTGTGAAGTTGTAGTTGAAGCACTTGTAAATGAAAATCCTGCGCTAATAAATTATTTATGTACGCGAAAAAATACAATTTTTAATGAATGGTTAGAGCAATTGAACGTTACCATTAATGAAGAAAGTGATATTTGTGAAGTGAAAAACATATTGATGAACCATTTTTCTAAAGAAATAAAGTGGCTAACAGAATTGCCAACTGCTATTGAAACAGAGGATTATATCTTTGTACATGCTGGCCTTGAAGATAGAGAAGATTGGAAAGAAACAGAACGAAAAAATGCGATAGCAATGCCGGAGTTTTATAATAAATCACATAAAGTAAATAAGTATGTAATAGTGGGGCATTGGCCTGTTGTGAACTATTCTGATGAAGCCCCGTCTAACAATCCAGTTATTGATAAGGAGAAAAAGATTATTGCAATTGACGGCGGAAATGCGATTAAAGAGGCAGGGCAATTAAACGCATTTATCATTCAGAGAACAAGTGCAAGTGATACGTTTTCTTATACATATGTAGACTATTTTCCAGAATATGAAGTGATAGTAGATTTTAATGCGAACTCAGAAATGCAGGGCGGGGTTACCTATCCATATTATTACATAGTGCCGATGGAGAAGGTGCAAGATTATACAATATGTAAGCAAAAGGAAACGAATAAATTGCTATCTGTGAAAAATGAATATATTAGCCAACTTGATTCAGGTGAATACACAGTGAAAACCGATATTTCTTGTGCACAAATAAGCGTAAGAAAAGGGGATATTGTTTCTCTCATTGATGGTAGCTGTTCAGGATATGATTTAATTAAAAGAGATGGAGTAGAGGGCTGGATAGAGAAAGGGATTCTGCTTGAGATGAAAAAGAAGCAAAGCAAAATATTGAGTTGAAATAGGAGGCATATAACCTCCTATTTTTTATTAACTATTTTACAATCTCGTATTCTAATTACCTTTTTAAATTAGTAGACTGTTTGCTGTCTTTAATAAACAAATAAATTGTACTCGGCAGAATGACAAGAATCATTCCAGAAATAATTGCTAGTATGCCATAACCTCTATAGGGAGCAGAAACGATAAAAGGAAGTATCGCTAAAAAAATACCTGCTATCATCATTGAAATACTACAAATATTTGAAGCTCTCTTTTCAAGGTGCTTATCATTCCATTCCAATGAAACTGTTGATTTAGTCGTATCAATTTTGGAACTGAAATAGCCTATTAATATAAATAAAAACCCTAATGCTAAAAATATTAAATGATCAAGAGGAAGTGAGAAGCCAAGAGCAATGAGGGCAATGACAATATCAACAAAAAATAAGAATAGTAAAATTGTATTGCCGGTCCAAAGGAGAAATTTCTGGTTATTCGCCGCTTTAGATAAAGCTAAAAATAGAAAGAATAAGAAGGAACATATAATTATATTTACGATAACAAAAGTGCTTTTATCCATTGTTGATGTAGGAGTTCCATTGAAGTCCCATTTCGTTACAATACTTGATGGTAAGAAGAAATAGAGAATAATATTTGTCGTAATAAGAGTAATAAAAAGACCGATGCTAAATCGATTATTCATCGAATCACCTGCTTTCTACATAAATAATTCGTATCTTATAACAAAATTATACAATATAATAAATGATATTTGTTTTGATTTTTCTGAAAAAATATTATAATTATATATGAAATAAAGAGGAATGTAGGAGGAAATTATGCAAAACGTTATATTAAAGGGGAACAAAGTTACAATTCGTACAATAGAAGAATCAGATATAAAAACATTATGGAATCTCGTATTTAAAGAAGAAAATCCAGAGTGGAAAAAATGGGATGCACCGTATTTTCCGTTTTCAATGCAAGAATACCCGTCTTATAAAGAGAAGATGCAAACTCGTTTAAAAGAAGAACCTCTATCCAATTTAATTATAGAAAATAACGGTCAAATTATAGGGACAGTCGGATTTTATTGGGAACATAAACCGACGCGTTGGTTAGAGATGGGAATCGTAATTTATGACCCAGCATACTGGAATGGTGGCTATGGTACAGAAGCATTAACACTATATAGAGATTTACTATTTGAAAATATGGAGATTGGTAGAGTAGGGCTCACGACTTGGTCTGGTAATGAACGAATGATGAAAGTAGCAGAAAAAATAGGAATGAGCTTAGAAGGAAGAATGCGAAAATGCAGATATTATAACGGAACATACTATGATTCTATTCGAATGGGAATGATTCGTGAAGAGTGGGAAGTGCTATGTGCAACGAAGGGGTGAGGACGTGTGTACGCTATTATTGCTACATTTGATTGTGTGTTTGTTAATAAAGTTAGAAAATTGCAAAATGAATTAATGAATATAATCGGAACAAACCAACTAGCTGGAGTAGAACCCCATATTACATTGGCTGATTATAATGAGTTAGATGTTAATTTATATACGGAGAAATTAAAGGAGTTTGTAGCTTTTCAAGAGAACATTGCTGCTGCAACTTTTCCTTCTGTTAGGACTTTTCCTACTAACAGAACTATCTTTCTAGCACCGACCATTACCGATGAATTATTAAGATTTCATCATTCTTATCATGATTATTTCAAAACTTTTCATGATAATTCGAATTCATATTACGTACCAGGAAAATGGGTTCCGCATTGCACGATTGCTAATGGATTAAATTCAAATCAGTTTTTAAGTGTAATGGAATATATATATGAAAAAATTGATGTTACAATAGCTTCGATTGAGAAGTTAAAATTAATTAAGGTAAATTATGAAAATGGTTCCGCCATTTCTTCTAGTATATTAGCAGAATATAATTTAAAGAGAATGGAGACAGCGAGATGACATATGTAATTAGAGAAATGAAGCAAGAAGATATTCATGCTGTACAAAACGTAGCAAAAATAGCTTGGCATGATACTTACGAAGAAATTATTCCAAGAGAGATTCAAGATAGTTTTTTAGATGAAGCATATTCTGATGAAAAAATGAAATATCGTCTTAAAAATACACATTTATTCGTTGCAGAAGAAGAGGGAGAAGTAATTGGATTTGCGAATTTTTCACCTGTTAGACTGCAAAATGAAGCAGAATTAGGTGCGATTTATTTGTTACCAGATCAGCAAGGAAAAGGGATAGGAAGTGCTTTATTACAAAAAGGGATTAAGGCATTGAAAGGAATACGGAAACTGTACATACATGTAGAAGCAGCAAATGAAAAGGGAAAGCGCTTTTATGAAGCGAAAGGTTTTGCGGAATTAGAGCAATTTGAAGAAGATTTTGAAGGGCATTTGATGCAGACAGTAAGGATGGTTTTATACATATAAGGAGGATCAGAAATGAGAATATTTGATTTCAGTGAAAAAGTAGGGAAGCACATATCAGCATTTCAATCTAACTTTATAATGTCAAAAATATTAAATCATCAAGGGAATATACATATCGGTGCCATGCATTTACAAGAGAATGGGATCATAGGATATCAAGAAGCAGTTGTATCTCAACTGCTTCTTATTGTGGACGGGGCAGGATATGTATGTGGGGCAAATAAAGAAAAGGTAAAGATAGAGGTGGGACAAGCTGTTTTTTGGGAAAAGGGTGAATTTCATGAAACGAGTACAGAAAATGGATTGATGGCAATAGTAATTGAGTCAGACGGTCTTGAAGATAGTATGTCAATAATGATTAGAGGTCAGGAGGGAGAAAGGAATGATTACAAAAGCGAATGAGGAAGAAACGAAACAAATATTAAATTATGCAGCTCAATCTCTTTTCGAAGGAACAAAGGGGAATTGTCAGGTAAGTACAGAAAAAGCGATTGAAATTACAAAACCTTTAGTAGAAAAAGGGGCATATTATATAGTTGCAAAGGAAGAAAATAAAGTAGTAGGATGGATACTAATAGGAGAAAATGTGGACTATTTCTCTCGTGAAAAACTCGGTTTTATTTATGAATTGTATGTTTTTTCAGAGTATCGCGGGAGAGGATTATCACGAAAACTAATGAAAGCTGGGATCAAGGAACTACAAGAAAAGTATTCAGAAATTCGCTTGAATGTATTTGCAGGGAACTTTGCAAAAGAAATGTACGAAGATTTTGGCTTCGTTGAAAGACAAGTAATCATGACTTTGAAGTGAGAAAACGATTTTAAGTGGGCGAAGAAACAAGAAAAAGAAAATGAGTATGTAATTTGTAAAGGTTATATTCTGAATTTTGGGTAAAAAAAGTTTTCTTTTTATTATTAAATAGAGGTAGAAACGCTTAGTAGTCCTTTTTAAAAAAACAATAACATTATATTATATAATATAATGTTATTATATTGAAAGAGAAATTTTGGAAAAATATCATTTTTTTGTTTAGAAATTTTTAAATTATTGATATAATCAATTTGTAGAATTGATTTTGGGTTAATTTTACTATTTTTAAATTTTAAGGGGGATTTAATAATGGCAGGACAAATTCGTATGTCACCAGAGGAGCTTAAATCAAAAGCGACTCGATATGGACAAGGTGCAAATCAAATTGAGGACATTTTACGTCAGTTACAAAACTTACAAAATGAATTAAGAGTAGAATGGGAAGGTCGTGCTTTCGAAGGTTTTGATCAACAGTTCAATCAATTAAAACCAAAAGTACAAAACTTCGCACAGCTATTACAAGAAATTAATATGCAGCTTAATAAAACTGCAGAGGCTGTTTCTAGACACGACGAAGATCTTTCTCGTAATTTCGGTCTACAATAAAAACGGGTAAAAAGAAACATGTAATTTAGCCATGCAACTTTCGTTGTATGGCTAAATTACTTTAAAACTAGAGTAAGATAAGGAGTCCTTAACTTAATAGACTCGCAGCCGCAGGAGTGATAAGTAGTGAAAAAGTTTAAGTGGAGCATCTTGTTGTTTATTATTTTAGCTCTTGTGCTATCAATAGGAGTCTCCTATTTAGCATTAAATCAAAATGTTAAGAAAGCTAATGAGAATAGCACGCCAAAAATGACAGTTGCATTAGTAAATGAAGATCAAGGAACTGTATTTGAAGGGAATAAAATAGCGTTTGGAGATCAATTTGTTAAAAATGTAAATAAAAATACGAAACAAGAATGGTACGTAGTTAGTCGCGGAGTAGCAGAAAATGGTTTGAAAAATAATAATTACAATATGATGATTGTTATACCAAATGATTTTTCTAGGAAAGCAGTTGCGATTGATTCAGAACTACCAGAGAAATTAACGTTAAACTACAAAGTAAATGCAACTGGGAATAAAGATTTGAAAGCTGAGGCTGAAAATACGGCGTCTACAATTTTAGAGGATTTCAATAAGCAAATCATCGACGTTTATTTTGCAAGTATTATTGGTAAGTTGCAAGGTGCACAAGATAATATAGGTAAAATAATTGAAAAAGGAAACGTTCAAACAACTATGTACAAAAAAGATGTACACAGTCCTTTGGCAAATTACACAAATCAATTTAAAATAGTGCAAGATTATACTGGGGTTTCTGTTAATAGTTTTAAAGGATTTCAGGATGTATTAAAAGGTTTCGGTCAAGTGTTAGATGAAGGGAATAAATCTAACAATACTTACTTAGAAGGCTTTAATAACTTCCAAAAAATGCAATCTGATAATAATCTGTTAGCGAATAATTTTACGAATCAATTTAATCAATACATGAGTGATATGAATACAGGCGATGTTTTAAAGCAGTTAAGTGCATTGGAATCCGCTAATAAAGTTATTACAAATCAATTTACGCTTTCAGAGAAAGAACCAAATATTTTAGCTGATGCTTCAGCAATTCAAAAATATTTAACAGATGTAAAAAAACAAGTGTCAGAATATGATACAGAACTTGCAGGAAAGTTAGAAAGTGATATTCAAGAGACGATAATTAAAAAGTTAAAGCAATCTATGTCGAACGATGGAAAGCAAGAAATCTTTATAAATACATTAATGAAACAACCAGATGTTCGAATAAAGAAACAAATCGAAAATTTAATTGTAAAATTACCTAGTTTAAACATGGAAGAAATCGTTCAAAGTGATTTGCCAGATGCAACGAAATTACAACTGCAAAATGTAATTCAATTTACAAATAAATATAATAAAGAAAATAATTTTTATTATGACCCTGTAAATAAAATATCTTTAGGAAACGCCATTAAAGAAGTAAAGGATAGTCTTTATAAGGATGGAATTACATTTAGCGATACAGCGAAAGTAATTAAAATGGAATCTTCACAAACTATGAACATAAATATTCCAGAAGGTTTTGAACTATATGGAAGTACCGAAGCTTTGTATATTGATGATGTGGATTACACAAGTATGTTTCTGGAGAAAAACGGAGAAATTATTATACCACCTCGTAATGAAGGGGATATAAAGATTAACCTGCATGTGAAGTTAAAAGATCCAAACATCAATATAGATGTTTTCTCTCCTGTAATGTGGGACTGGAAATTGAGTGGGAGCTATGAAAAAGAAGAACCTAGTAAAGAAGAACCTAGTAAAGAAGAACCTAGTAAAGAAGAACCTAGTAAAGAAGAACCTAGTAAAGAAGAACCTAGTAAAGAAGAACCTAGTAAAGAAGAACCTAGTAAAGAAGAACCTAGTAAAGAAGAACCTAGTAAAGAAGAACCTAGTAAAGAAGAACCTAGTAAAGAAGAACCTAGTAAAGAAGAACCTAATAAAGAAGAACCTAATAAAGAAGAACCTAATAAAGAAGATAAAGGAACACAAACTGAAAACAGCAAGGTGGAAAACGTAGTTAATAAAACGCAGTTTGGAATTATGCCGCTAGTATACAATGGTCAAAAACCTATTATTCAAAAAACAGAACAGGGTAATAATGGTGGCAGTGTAAAGCCTGATGTAGGAGGAAAACCTGATGCAGGAGGAAATCCAGACACAGGAGGAAAACCTGATGTAGGAGGAAAACCAGACACAGGAGGAAAACCTGATGCAGGAGGAAAACCAGACACAGGAGGAAAACCAGACACAGGAGGAAAACCAGACACAGGAGGAAAACCAGACACAGGAGGAAAACCAGACACAGGAGGAAAACCAGACACAGGAGGAAAACCAGACACGGGAGGAAAACCAGACACAGGAGGAAAACCTGATACAGGAGGAAAACCAGACACAGGAGGAAAACCTGATACAGGAGGGAATCCAGACACAGGAGGAAAACCTGACACAGGAGAGAAACCAGACACAGGAGGAAAACCTGACACAGGAGGAAAACCTGACACAGGAGAGAAACCAGACACTGGAACAGATAACGGTGGAAAATCAAAAGTTATTGAACGAACGACGAATCAAGTTGTACATCAAAAATCAGAAGAATTAACAAAAAATATATCTAGTGTATTAATAAAAGAAGCAGTAGATACAGTTGAAAGTTATCAAGGTTTAATTAGTCTGTACGAAATGTATTATGGGATTGATTTAAGAACGAAAGATGTAGGTCCTAAGCTAGAAGAGGGAAGTTTAGATGCAATTGCAACTGAACAATCTTTGTACTACGTATTAAATAAACAAAGCTTAATTGATTTAATTTCAAACCTTGTTTCATCTAGTATTACGACAGAAGTTAAGCAAGATATGACAGGTTTAAAACAAAAAATAGACTCTTATCAACAATTCATTACTAGTGCGGATCAAAATTCAATGCTACTAGCGGAGAAATTAAATGTAACGACTCAGCAAGCAACTAGTATGAATGAAAATTTAGGAGAATATTTAAAAGGTTTAGCGAAATGGCGTGAAAGTAGCTTAAAGCTAGTTGAAGAACAGCAAGTGCTAACAACAAATAATACTGGTGAGCAAACAGCTGTTTTATCGTTAGATTCTGGTATTAAATCATTAATGATGCAAAGTCAGTCATTGGTCGAGAGTTCGAAGCATAGTTTAACAACATCAGACGATGTATATAAAACATTTGATCAAATTAATGGACAAGCAAAAGAAATTCAAGACAGCGGAACGACAATTGTTTCAAAGGCTGATTCATTATTAAATGACTTTACAAAGAAAATGGAAGATGATAAATCATTCTCCAAAAACTTTACTGAAATTTTGGCTAATAGCCGAATTGGTGATCGCCAAAATGAAATGTTATACCAATTTTTATCTAGTCCAGTTCAGAAACAAAATGATGGAGTAATTGTAGCTGGTAATGCTTTTACACCATATTTAATCGTATTAACTTGTTTTATTGTTGCATTATTTACAGCATACGCAATTGCGAATCAAGAAAAGAAACGAACGCAATCAGATCATTTTGAAGAGAAGTTCTCATTAATTGATATGAATGTACCAACTACAGTAGTGGCATTCGGTATATCAATTGTGGAAGGAATTAGTATAGGTATCATTTCTGGACGTCTTTTACAGTTCGGTCAAGATCAAAGTTTACTATGGATTGCGTTTATCACAATCATTATGATGGCGTTTGTATTGGTCTCAACATACTTATTACGACAAATAAAAATGGTAGGGATGTTTATACTATTAGTATTTTTAAGTATGTACCTATTTTTAACTGAAGCAGTTGGAAGTAAAGTAGATCAAATGTCGTCTGTTGGAAAGGTACGTCAATTCTCACCGCTTCAGTATATAGAAAGTTTTCTAAATGATTTTATTAGCGGTAAAGATACTGGAAAAGTTATTTTCATCGTGTTGTTTGTAATTGCCATTATCGGATTAGTTAGTAATCTATTTGTATGGCATAAGAAATGGGAGGAAAAAGAAGTAAATGATCAAACAATGGAGCATAGTGGCTAAGTTATCATTTCTCTCTATCCTTTTACTGTTTGTCGCGCTACCGATAAGGAGCGCGGCTGACAGTTATCTTGGTGATGATGGGAAGATTAAGTTTAAAGTGGATCGACTTGAAGAAAGCGACCAAGAAAAAAATAAAAAGGAACATAAGGAAACGGAATTAGATAAAGCATCGATTGAGTTATTTAATAAAGAAATAGAAGAAGAAATTCAGAAAAAGAAAAAGAAAGAACAAAAAGATATGGAAGCTTTACGAGATTCTCTTTTTATAAAACAAAAAGAAATAAATAGTGTTAAAGATACGAAAAATAGTTTGTTTAGCAGTGAATACGTTGTGAGAAAAAGTGCAGATGAAGTAGCGAGTAATGAAACAATGAATGAAAAGCCAATTAGTACAACAATAATAATATTATTTGGAGGTGGCATTGTACTTATTTGCATCGGTATTTATACAGTTCTTCGCAAAAGTTGGAGGTAAAGTAATGGCAATACAAACACATATTAATGTAACGGTAGATTTTAGTAAATGGAATGGAAATACATATGATTTGTGTATTCCAAATCATCAATCTATTAAATATTTATTGAAAAATTTATTAGATACGCTAAAGATTGATAATCATGAAGGTTCACATTTTGTAATTAAAGTGAAAAATAAGTCAATTGTTTTAACGGATAATGATCGTTTAATTGATCACCAAATAACAGATGGAGATATTTTACAAGTTTTATAAAGAATATTTTTTACTTTTAGTTATTTGAAAATAAGTTATTACGGGTTATAAAGAAAAGGAGAAGAGGATAAAAATGACGGAAAAAACAATTCAAATTGATGCAATGAACTATCAATTTCAAATAGAAAAAGAAAATTGGAAATTGGAGATGACCAAATCTCAAACACGTATAAAAGACTTCCGTCAATTCGATATAATTACGGGCGCATCATCTGAGTTTGTACCATTAACGATAGAAGAAACGGATGATATGTTTACTTTTATATTTCAAGTGGATAAAAAATTATATAAGTGGGACGATCTTAGCCGTTTTGGAAGAAATGAGAAATTAAGACTGCTTCGAAATGTTGCGCAGTTTCGTAAATATTTAAATAAACGAATCACGTTCTTTTTACATCCGGACAATATAGTTTTTAATGCTAATTTAATACCAAGTATTATACATAGAGGAATTAGAGATATTGTTCCACCAACCCCGTTGTTAGAAGAGCAATTTTTAACACAATATAAGTGTCTAATTATTGCTTTATTCTCCCAAAAGCACAATTTTGATGATTTGTATGCTGGGTTACTAAAAGATGCAAAAGAAACAACATTTGAACAAACCGTTGCTCAAATGGAAAGTTTAGAGGCATTACTGCAGTTTCTGGATGACAGCTTTGAGAAGGAACAAACAAAAACAGAAAAAAATATGCAGTTAGTACATAAAAAGAGCTACAAATCATTTAAATATTTAGCTTTTTCCTTCATAGCGGCGACAGTTGTTTTAGTTGCTCCTTTAATATATTTCACTTTTATAAAATTTCCTTATCAAAATAAATTATTAGAAGCAAATGCGAGTTTCATAGCAACTGATTATGACAAAGTAATTACTCAATTAAGTGAAGAGGAATTTGAATCATTACCGATTGCATCTAAATATGAGTTAGCATTTGCATACATTACAGCTGAAAAACTAGGTGAAGATCAAAAAAAATCGATTATGAAAAATATTAGTTTGAAAAGTGATGAAAAGTATTTGCTGTATTGGATGTATAACGGAAAAGGTGATTTTGATAAATCATTAGATTTAGCTAAGACACTTGATGATCCGCAGCTTATTATGTACGGCCTTGTTAAACAAATTGAATCGCTGAAAAATAATCCGGACTTGTCAGGAGAAGAGCGTGATCAAAAGTTAAAAACATATGAGCAACAATTAGATGAGTATAAAAAGAAATATGGCAATTCATCAAGCGATAAAGACTTGTCGGACACAGAGAAAAAAGAGTAAGCAAGCACTTGATGAGACAGTTGAAAAGGAGCAGTGAACACGGATGGAGTAACTATTAGTATTGACTTATGGAGACAAAATATATAAGTGCACATTACATCCAAATGAGCAATCAATAGTGTCGATTGGAAAAGAGTGGACAAATGATATTACGAATCCAAGTTTAGAAAAAGAAATAGAGTTAAACTGGAATAATGAAGTAAACGCTTGGATGGTAGAAGATCAATTAATAGAATTCAATAAGGAATTTGAGATTGGAAAAACGAAAGACGTGAGCTTGAAAATCTTTATATCTATTATTGGCACAACTAAAGTGTTTGATATAGGAACGAAACATTCTCTTACAATCAGTCAAAATAGTTATGATGATATCGCTATTACAGGGAGTAGCGTAGATTTAATACTCTCTCGTGAAACATTGTATGATTCTTTTAAAGTGAACGTATATGACGGGGATGTATTTCATAATTATACGAAGCTAAATGATAGCGTTATGTTAGAAGCGGGAGACCAATTATATTTTGATGGTGTTTTGATGGAGATTGGCAGTGAAGATATTCAAGTATTGTCCTCAGAAGACAACGTGAAATCTACATTACCTATTTTAGTAGAATCAGAAACGAATTATCAAAGTGGTTATCCAGACTATCATCGTTCACCACGTATTATTTATCGTGAACCAGAAGAGAAAATGACAGTTGCGAAACCATCAAGTAAGCCGGCAAAACCAACTGAGCATTTAGCAAGAATAATCGCACCTTCTCTTGTCATGATTGTCGTAACAGTATTACTTGCTATTTTTATGAAATATGGAATGTTTATTATTGCATCGATTGCGATGACATTAGTAACGATCATTGTTTCCGTCACATCATATATAAAAAATTTAAAGCAATATAAAATCGACATTGTTGAACGTGATAAAAGTTATAGAGAGTATATAAAACAAAAAACGAAAGATTTACATGCAGAAAGTGAAAAGCAGCGTCATGCATTACATTATCACAATCCAAATGTTGAAGTAATACGTAATATGGCTGTTCAAGTAAATCCTCGTATTTATGAAAAAACAATGCAACATCATGATTTCTTAACATTTAGCGTTGGGACAGGACAAGCTAATACGAGTTTTGAAATTCAATTTAATGAAGAAGAATTTAGTCAAACGAAAGATGAATTAATTGATATAGCACGTGAACTAAGACAGCGTTATCTTTCATTGGAAGATGTACCAGTTGTTACAGATTTAATGAATGGACCAGTTGGCTATATTGGACAACGCTCTTTAGTGTTAGAACAATTACAATTATTGGTTGTACAAGCGGCTTTATTCCATAGTTATTATGACTTGCAGTTTATTACTATTTTTCCTGAAGAAGAAAAAGAGAAATGGGATTGGATGCGCTGGTTACCTCATGGAAGTGTTCGCGATATAAATGTACGTGGATTTGTATACCATGATCGTAGCCGTGATCAAGTGTTAAATAGTTTGTATCAAATATTGAAAGAACGAAAATTAAAACTAGATGAAAAAAGTTCAACTAATGAAAAAATGTACTTTGCACCGCACTATGTCGTACTTATTACAGATGAAAAACTAATTTTGGATCATGTTGTTATGGAATTTTTCAATGATGATCCGAGTCAATTAGGTGTATCACTTGTATTTGTACAAGATGTTATGCAAAGTTTACCAGAGCATGTGAAAACGGTAATAGATATAAGAGATGCAAAACAAGGGAACATCATCTTAGAACAAGGAGAGCTTGTTAATCGTCAATTTAAATTGAATCATGTACCGAAAGGGTTTAATTTAGAAGATGTTTCACGAGCATTAGCACCGTTAAATCATTTGCAAAACTTAAAAAATAGTATTCCAGAAAGCGTAACATTCCTAGAAATGTACGGGGTTGAAAAAATAAAAGAGTTAAATATCACAAATCGCTGGCAGAAAAATGCAGCACATAAATCTTTAGCTGTACCACTTGGATTACGTGGTAAAGAAGATATTGTAAACTTAAATTTACATGAAAAAGCACACGGACCACACGGATTAATAGCTGGTACAACTGGTTCAGGTAAGTCGGAAATTATACAATCTTATATTTTATCTCTAGCAGTCAATTTCCATCCTTACGAAGTTGCCTTTCTACTTATTGACTATAAAGGCGGCGGTATGGCGAATTTATTTAAAAACTTACCGCATTTATTAGGAACAATTACAAACTTAGATGGAGCGCAAAGTATGAGAGCGCTCGCATCAATTAAAGCTGAATTACAAAAAAGACAACGATTATTTGGAGAAAATGATGTAAACCATATTAATCAGTATCAAAAACTGTATAAAGAAGGCTTAGTAAGTGAACCGATGCCACATCTATTTTTAATTAGTGATGAATTCGCGGAACTGAAGTCAGAACAGCCAGAATTCATGAAAGAGTTAGTTTCAACAGCGCGTATTGGACGTTCACTCGGAATCCATTTAATATTAGCTACGCAAAAACCGAGCGGTGTTGTAGATGATCAAATTTGGAGTAACTCGAAATTCAAACTAGCACTGAAAGTTCAAAATACGTCAGATAGTAATGAAATTTTAAAAACACCAGATGCTGCTGAAATTACATTGCCAGGACGTGCCTATTTACAAGTTGGGAATAATGAAATTTACGAACTATTCCAATCGGCATGGAGCGGGGCGGATTATGTAGAAAACAAAGAGGATAAAGAACATTTAGACGCAACGATATATGCAATAAACGATCTAGGACAATATGAAATATTAAGTGAAGACTTAAGTGGACTTGGTAGCAGTAAAGACGTAATAAGCGTACCGTCTGAACTGGATGCTGTTATTGACTACATTCACGATTACGCAGAAGTAAATGAAATTGAAGCGTTGGCTAGACCGTGGTTACCACCACTTCCAGAAAGTGTATATTCACAAGACTTACACGCTATTCAGTTCAAAGAAGCATGGACGAAAGAAAAGAAACCATTAAAAGCAACAGTTGGTCTATTAGATCAGCCTGAATTACAATCACAGACGCCGTTAACATTAGATATTAGTAAAGACGGACACGTAGCAGTCTTCTCAAGTCCGGGTTACGGAAAATCAACATTCTTACAATCAGTCATTATGGATGTAGCTCGTCAGCATAGTCCGGAGCATTTGCATGTGTATTTAGTGGACCTTGGAACAAATGGTCTTCTACCTTTAAAAGGATTACCTCATGTAGCGGATACGATTACAATTGACGAATCTGAAAAATGTTTAAAGTTTGTTGAAAGATTAACTCAAGAAATGAAAAATCGTAAACGATTATTAAGTGAATATGACGTTGCAAATATTGAAATGTATGAAAAGGCAAGCGGGAAAGAAATACCACATATTATTATTGCAATCGACAATTATGATGCAGTAAAAGAAGCGAAGTTCTATGAAATCTTTGAAATGCTAATTATGCAAATTGTCCGAGATGGTGCAAGTTTAGGAATTCATACCTTAATTAGTGCAGGACGACAAAACGCACTTAGAATTCAATTGTACAATAATATTAAAATCCAAACTTGCCTATATATGATTGATCAAAGTGAAGTAGCTAGTATTGTAGGGAGATCTGATATAAAAGTGGAAGAAACAGCAGGAAGAGCGTTAATAAAACTAGAATCTCCTACATTATTCCAGGCTGCATTGCCTACGAAAGCAGAAGATGAACTACAACAAATTCAATTATTACAACAAGAAGCAAATGATATGGACCGAGAATGGGATGGAGAACGTCCGAAGGCAATTCCAATGATGCCAGAAATTATTGATATTGCTACTTATCGTAAAAATAAAGACGTTACAAAAGCTCTACAAGCAGCAAGAATTCCAATGGGGCTTGATTTTGCAAACGTAGAAGTTGTAGCTCATGATATTGCGGTGAATGATCATTTAATGATTTATAGTGTAGATGATAGTATGAGAAAACAAATTGTAACTAGTATCCTATCTCAATTGAATAAAGATTATTTTGAAAGTGTGACGTTGGTGGATACAGCAGAGTATAGTTTCGTTCAATATAAAGGCAATGTGACACATTACATTGTAGACGAAAATGAAATAAATATGCATGCGAAGTATTGGATGGAAGTAATTCGCGAACGAGCTCTTGAATTAGCACAAGCAAGACAAGAAGATAGAGAAATTCCTACATTCACAAAACAACTCATTATCATGACAAATGTTGAAGAGTTTAGCAAATTTGTTTATTTAGAAATAGAGGATGCAGCAACTTTAATTGATCTATCTCGTACAGTAGGTATTTACTTTGTATTAGCAGGTCACCACGACTATATGGACCGAAATCGTGAAGCTCTACCTATGAAAATGAGAAGTAAACTAACAGCAGCAGTTATCGCAATGCCATTAAATGATCAAAGTATCTTCAACATAAAATATATAAGCAACGAAGCACCATTAGGTAAAGATGAAGTGTATTACTACCAAAAAGGGAACATAATGAAACTAAAAATGCCTAGAGTAACTAATGAGGTGACAGTATGAAATTAAAGAAGAAAGCTAAGGGGATGATAGTCGTGTCGATAGTGGCAAGTTTATTAAGTGGATGTGGTTTTGGAGAGACAAAGATAGAGTATGAGAAATTAGTAAGGGCATTGGATGAAGGGGATATGAAGACAGTTATGTCTGCGAGTGATGATGGGTATGCGTATGTGAAAGAAAGAAGCATATATGGGACTTTTGAGGAAAAAGAAGACGGTACTCATAGTAAAACAATCTATCAAACAACAGAGGGGATTTATAATACCGATGAGAAAAAATTATTTGGAGAAACAACGGAGGAAATAGCTACGAATATTAAAAATGAAAAAGAAAAGGCGGATAATAGTAATTACAAAGAAGAGGGAATTTATCATACTAATATAATGTATGAAGGTGGGGAAGTGAAGACGGTAAAAACGGTATTTGATGTGTCCTCTGTTAAATTAATTATGGATCGCTTACAGGGAATAAAAGATTTAAAAACGTCAGAAGATACAAAAGGATTCGATGAACCGAATATTGTTAGTTATAGTCTAACAGAATCTCAGTTTCAAAAATTATTAAACGATAAATTAAAGTTAGAATATGATGAATTTATTGGTAGCTCAATTGGATTACACTTTAATGCTATAAAAGACTCAAAGAAAGGATCTATGGGACTATTAGAAATAAGAATAGCTGTAAGTGTAAAGAAAGAAAATGTTTTAAAACAACAGCAATTATTTGTAAGCTTTAATGATAAAAAAGGTAATGACAGAGTAAAAGAAGATTATGTAAATTATCAAAGAAAATATCAAGGCAAATGAATGAAAGGAAGGACCTTTTATGGATAAGAGGCTTAATTTATCATCGGATCAGGGGAAGTTAAAATTAGCAGCTGTTGATATTTACAAATTTAATAATGAAGAGGATATATATAATTTACCTAAAGAGGATAGAGAAAAATTATTAGAAGGAAATTTTAATGCAACATTAATAGATTCTAAAGTAGATGAAAAAACCGGTTTTGCAGCCTATGCATTTAAAGATAATAAAACAGGAGAAGTTATTATTTCATATGTTGGGACGCAACCTGGAAAAGATAATAATAGTGATGTAGTAGTAGATGCAGAGATAGGTGTTCACAATTTAACAAATGCAAATAAATTAGCATTTAGTAATTGGGAACATGAATTAAAAGTGAAACAATATGACCAAGGAGAGGCATTTTATGAAAAAATGAAACAATATGCTAATGGTAAAACTATTAGTATAACAGGACATTCTTTGGGCGGAGGTATTGCAAATACAGTAGCATTAAGGCATCAAAAAGACGATATTGATGTTTTAACACTAAATCCAGCTCCAGTTTTAAATCGAGATGTAGATAAATTCGGTAATGGGTTTGATATGAAAAATGTTCGAAATATCATTAATAAGAATGATCCTCTACATATTGGGATAAAGGCAGCAGACTTCACACTTCCGGGAAGAATGTATAAAATTCCGAATCAAGCAGGACACTCATATGCTTTTACAGAGAAGGATTATGATGAGAATGGACATCTAATATGGATTGATAAACTAACAAGTGATAATGACACGGGGGGGATGTTATCCCGGGGTTTCTGGAATTTTCTCAATCTGCTGGGGCTATATACACAGGAACTATACATGATGTATTTCATAGAAAAGTTTCTATACAGGAAGAAAAGGTAGCTGGAATTGCACTTAATTTGATATTAAGTGCAACGCCAATTTCTACTATTATAAACGGAATATTAGGTTACTCGGACATTGTACAAGGTAGCAAGCAGCTTGAAAAGCTAAACGATAAAGTTCAAGAAGGTCTTTCTAGATTAAATACAAAGTATGAAGGACTAAAGTCTCAAATTACAGCAGAAGCAATCCAATTTAGTATAATGGCTACAGTTGAAATTAAAGGGGCAGTAGATACCGCTGTAGAGTGGATTGAAACAACTTTAGCGAAATGTAAGGAAAAAGTTTTAGAAGTATTAGAGTCTGTATTTAATACTGCTATAAATTTTTTAGCTGGAAGTGTTGTAGTATATTTAGCTACAAGTGAAATTTTAGAAATTGCAAAAGAAGTTGCAGCTTCTTACGTGCAAGATTTACTAGATTTGTTTAAAGGAGATTTTGTAGTTGATACAAATGTAGCTGCAATTGTATCTGAACATATATTAAGTCATCGTCACTCATTGTTAAATCTCTTTATGAATGACAACAGCAGGGGGATAAACCGTTCTTTATTAGGTGAAATTGCTAAAGATGTGAAGGAGTTATCGAAAGATTTAAAGCAATTAAACGACGATGTTTCAGAAGCTGTATTTTCTATGTTTGCAAAAGACGAAGAATTAGGAGCAGTTTCATATTATTAAAACTCCAAGTTTATAAATTTAAAAGAGAGGGGTATGAAAGTGGATTTACATACAATAATGTCAAGAGTTCATAGTACATTTCCAGCTAGTGGTGGACGAGAACAAATTATAAACGTTGTAGTGCAATTGGAAAAAGCAGCTGCATCTTTAACGGGGGATATTAGAAGGTTAGAGAGTAGTATTGATAGTACATTACAAGGAAAAACACGTGAGGCATTTATTGATCGTATCCGTCAATTAGAGAAAAAAAGACAAAAAATAGAAGAGAAAATTAGCGTACTAAAAGGGACAGTGAATTAATATGAAAGATTATATGGATAAAGTATTACCTTTAGGCAGTGTTGTGAGATTGGGTCTTAAAGAAGAGGAAAATGTAGAGTATGTAATCACTACGAGAGGTTTATTACTTGATGAAAACACATTCTATGATTATGGCGGAGTGTTGCATCCAGTGGGTTTAACCGAAGAGACATATAAATTATTTAACCACGCGGATATTGCAGAGGTTAAATTTGAAGGGTATCGAAATAAAATTGAAGGTCAATTTGCAGCTAAATTTAAAATGTGGCGGAATGAGTTTGTTGAAAAAGTAATTGAAAAAAATAAAAAGAAACAAAAAGCACAAGAGTTAGAAATAAAGGGAAAAAAATAAATTAAAAAGGAAATAAGCTTTCCTCTTCCAAAATGGAAAGAGGGAAGCTTATTTTGATTGAATAAGGGTGTCAGTATGAAGTTAAAGAAGAAAGTTAAGATGATGATAGTTATGCCAATAACAACAAATTTATTAAGTGTATGTGGTTTTGGGGAGACGAAGATAGAATATGAGAGAGTAGTAAAGGCATTGGATGAAGGTGATATGAATACGCTTATGTCTACAAGTGATGAGGGATATGCTTAAGTGAAAGAGAGAAGAATATTTGGAACTTTTGAGGAGAAAGAAGACTATTTGAACTATCAAAAGGCATTCTGATTATGTACGGTAATTAATGTAGTGATGATATACATAAAAGATTATCTAAATTTAGTTACACAAAGATGAATGTACTTAAAAAAATTAGGAATGTAATGGGATTTTAGTGAATGGAAATTACTTAAACTGTATAGAAGGTGAAAAATCAGGATGTGGAAAATAAAAGAAGAAGATTTAGAACAATTTAGAATAACATGCAGAAGGCGTTTAAGTCCTGAGGGTGCAACAGGGTTTATGCTAGGAACGATAATTTTTGATTCATTAGTGATGTTTTTTATTATTTTAGCATTAACTAAAACAGGGTGGGATTTCTATTCAAAACCTTTTGAGAAAGTAATTGTTAGTATGGAGCTTGTATTGTACAGCCTTCAACTAATTTTTTTAATACTATATTTATTTCCAAAAGCTCGTTTTAAATTTCAAAAACTACAGGCGCTTGTCGTATTATTATACGCATTTCAACTTGGTACTATAGGATGGACGGTTTTTATTCTTCCAGGGATGAGCGATTATTCAATTAATTCTAATACACTTATTTTTGTAAGTTTATTATTGTTAGGAGCAGTTGTTTTTCATATTGTCACAACAATTGATACATTTAAACAGGCAAGTAAAGGTGCGTTTAGTATGGATGAAAGAGCTACTTCATTTTTCAGTGAAACAAAATTGAATGTGCTCAAAGGAACTGTAATTTATGTGTTAAGTCTACTTATTTTAATTTATGTAAATAGTTCTTACTCATTAGATACAATGTTTGGCTATTTAATATTTACAGTGATTATGTATGCAGTAGCTATTGGTGCAGCTGAATTCCAATTGTTGGTGTACTGTAGATTTAAATTTAAATCATTTAATATGACATGGGAAGAGAATGAGAGAGAACGACAGAAATTTAGAAAATATAATAAAAAAAACAAATCGAAAAGTAGATAATAAAAGAAATGAATTTTTGCTATAGCATAAATTGTTAATTTATGTGTATGAAATGAGAAATTGCACATTTCTATTCGAAATAGAAAGAAATAAAGATAAGGGGAGTAGATGTTGTGAAAGTTCAATATAAAGCATTATCACTATTAAATTTAATTAGTATTACTCAAGTCGTCAAAAAAGAAGATTGGTTACTACCTGCTATTGCGCTGAGAAATCAAGTTATTCGTAATGGGATTTATGCAGTAGGACCGGTTCTCTTTAAATATAAACCACTTGAAAATGAACCAGCATATGGTGAATATACATATTGTGTTCCGGTAAATGAACGTGTGGAACTGGGGGAAGATTCTGCATATGAATACATTGATGGCTTAATAATTGAAGATGCTTTAAGTGTGCGTTTTACGGATGAAGATGGTGATATTGAAGATGTGTATAATTTAATACACGAGGTGGCAAATCAAAACCATATTAAATTAGATAGTAGTTTTTATCATGTATGCTTAGATGTATACGGTGATACATGGTTAGATATTTATGCTCCTATTATAGAAGTGGGTGAAACCGTAAAATGATTATAGAAGGGCAAAGTATTGCATATGCAAATGTTGTTTCAAAAGAATACTATATTCATTATACTTATATGAAAGATTCGATTGATGATTTTATGCTAGAAATAGAAAAAGCGAACTTAACAGCAAAAGGTCCACTATTTTATACATTGAAAAATGTTCCTTCAGATGAAAATATGTATATTGAATTATTTATGCCGATATATGAGGATAAAGTTCCACCATTAGAAACAATGAAATTTAGAAGCTATTACTATGTAGATGACATGCTTGTGAAACGATTGATAGGAGAGTATGAAACATTAACCGAGTATGCGTATGCTGAGATGCTTCAGTATATGGAAGATAATGAACTCGATATGATTTCACCTATTTATCATATTTTTAGCGGTGATGAAGAGCTACAGTATGTTGAAATAAAAATTGCAGTGGATACACAATAATAATTTAGTGTACTTTTAGTAATAGAGATATGAAAAGTAAAAGCTTGATTTTAGTTTCGTTTTATAGAAGAAGATAAAGGTATTCTTGAATTAAGAGTTCTAATTGTTGTTTTTAGTAGGAAGGGGTCTACATATGTGGTTATTTTCAAAAGAAAAAACTGTGTATTTTCAACAAGAGTGTGAGGATAAAACAGGGGAATTAATTAAGCAACAAATATTGGAGAAAGTATCAGTAGATGATTGCATAATAGCTGCTGAAATGATTGATGTATTGTTTATATACCCTGAAATTGCAGAAGAACTTGCAAGGATTTTATATATGAGTAATAAAGAATTATTCCGAACGGTTGCTATGTTTGTTGGTACATTTGAAATTTTTGTACAAGTCTCAAAAACAACGAAAGTTATTATTCAATGTATTCCGGTAGATGAAGAAATGGAAGAAGAAGTGTTTTCGGATATGAAAGTGATTGGTTTTAAATATAAGAAAAAGTCCACTGATGAAGAGATAGAAGAAATAGCAGAGTGGATGCTGGAATATAAAAAGATGTGTAAAAAAATAGCAGAGCACTATGAAACAGCTCAAAAAGAATCATTATTATAGTAGAAGAATGTCTGAGGATTAATAAAACCTTCTCTTTTCATCAAAATGAGAAGGTTTTTATTTTTAATCTACATGATTTAAGTGAATGTAGTTAAAGGTGGAACAATTGGATGTGGAATATAAAAGAAGAAGATTTAGATAAGTTTCGAATGACATGTAGCAGGCGTTTAAGCCCTGAAGGTGCAATGGTTTTCTTTATTGGAGGGATAGTTTATACTTCAGTATTTATGTTTTTTATTTTTATGGGGGGCTTGGAGTATTATAATACTTTCTTTGACAAAACAATTGTTAAAATTGAGATTGTGTTATATAGCTTACAAATAATGTTTTTAATTCTATATTCATTTCCAAAAGTGTGTTTTAAATTACAAAAACTACAAACTTTTGTAATATTATTATATGCATTTCAATTAGGTACTATAACATTCACAGCGTTGATTCTTCCTGGAATTTCTGAGGATTCAATTGACAGAATTACATTAATATATGTAGGTATGTTATTCCTAGGAGCAGTCATTGTTCACATTGTGACAACTATCGATACGTTTAAACAAGCGAGTGAAGGTGCGTTTAGTAAGGATGAAAGATCCATCTCATTTTTTAGTAAAAGAAAAGGAGATGTGATGAAGTGGGCTACAATATATGCGCTAATCCTGTTTATTTTGATATGTTTTCATAATGATTATGGAATTGATGTTTTAGTTCTTTATGCGGTAGGTATTGTTTTACTGTATACAGTAGCAATCGGAGCAGCAGAATTCCAGCTATTAGTGTACTGTAGATTCAAATTCAAGTCATTTAATATGACGTGGGAAGAGAATGAGAGAATGCGTGGGAGATTTCGGAAACAAAATAAGAAATTTAAAACGAAAAATAAATAATATATTAATAGAAACTTAGTGTTCGAAAAATAATTGAAACGTATAGAAGGTGAAAAAGCTGAATGTGGAATATAAAAGAAGAGGATTTAGATAAATTTAGGGTGACATGTCAAAGTCGTTTAAGCCCTGAAGGTGCGACGGGGTTTATGCTTGGAACGATATTTTATATTTCGATATTTATGTTCGTTATTTTTGTAGGAGGTTTGGATTACTATAACAATCTTTTTGATAGAATAATTGTTAAAACTGAAATTGTATTATACATTGTACAAATTATATTTTTAATTATATATCTATTTCCGAAAGTTTGTTTTAAATTTCAAAAGTTACAAACGCTAATCATATTATTATATGCATTTCAACTTGGAACAATATTATTTTCGGTTTCGGTTGTTTCTGAAATGGCTGATAATTCAATTGCTAGGATATATACAGGGCTATTATTTTTAGGGGCAGTCATAGTACATATTGTGGCGACAATGGATACATTTAAACAAGCAAGTGAAGGTGCGTTTAGTAGTGATGAAAGATCCACTTCATTTTTTAGTAAGACAAAAGGAGCTATGATAAAGGGAGCTATAATATATGTATTAATACTAATTATTTTGATGTATTTTCAAAATGATTATTCGATTGATTTTTTTGTTATGTATGGAGTAGGAACTGTTTTAATTTATGCGGTTGCAATTGGAGCGGCAGAATTCCAACTATTGGCGTACTGTAGATTCAAATTCAAGTCATTTAATATGACATGGGAAGAGAATGAGAGAATGCGTGGGAGATTTCGAAAACAAAATAAGAAATTCAAAACGAAAAATAAATAATATGTTAATAGAATTTTAGTGTTCGAAAAATAATTGAAACGTATAGAAGGTGAAAAACTGAATGTGGAACATAAAAGAAGAAGATTTAGATAAGTTTAGAATGACATGTCAAGGTCGTTTAAGTCCAGAAGGTGCTGCGGGTTTTATGTTTGGAGGAATACTTTATAGTTCAATAGCCGTTTTTTCTATTATTGTATCAGGTGATTGGGATTACTGTATGGTTGGCCTTAATATAGGAATTGTTAAGCTGGAAGTGTTGTTATATGCTCTGCAAGTAATTTTTTTCATTCTATATTTATTTCCAAAAGCTCAATTTAAATTTCAAAAGCTACAAACACTTGTCGTATTATTAAATGCATTTCAAATGGCAATAATATTACTCGTAGTTTTGATTGGTACTAAAATGGCTAATAATTCAATTGATCAGATTACATTACTGTATGCAGGATTGTTATTTTTAGGAGCAGTTGTTGTTCATATTGTGACAACGATTGATACGTTTAAACAGGCAAGTGAAGGTGCGTTTAGTATGGATGAAAGATCCGCTTCCTTTTTTAGTAAAACAAAAGGAACTATGATGAAAGTTGCTTCAATATACGCATTAATTCTTCTTATTTTGATTTATTTTCATAATGATTATGCGTTTGATACTTTTATTGGATATGTAATAGGTACTGTTTTAATGTATACGATAGCCATTGGTGCAGCTGAATTTCAACTATTAGCGTATTGTAGATTTAAATTCCCTTCATTTAACATATCATGGGAGCAACATAAAAGAGAAACTCCAAGATATCAAAAGAAAAATAAAAAAGGTAAATCGAAACGTAAGGCGTAAAGGAAATGAGTATAGTAGGTTTAAATGTTCACTATTTAATAAAATGTGGAAGGAACATGAAAAAGAGCGGAAGTGCCATTTGAAGAAACAAAAAAATATATAGCCGAGAGAAAGAATAGTAAAAGGAGTAGGTATTATGAAAATTCAATATAAAGCATTATCACTCTTAAATTTAATTAGCATTACCCAAATTGTAAAAAAAGAAGATTGGTTATTACCTGCTATCGCACTGAGAAATCAAGTTGTTCATAATGGAATATATGCAGTAGGTCCCGTTCTTTTCAAATATCAGCCATTGGACAATGAACCAGAGTACGGCGAATATACGTATTCTGTTCCAGTAAATGAACGTGTTAAATTAGGGGAGAATTCTGCATATGAATACGTTGATGGATTAATTATTGAAGAGGAATTAAGTGTTCGATTTACAGATGAAGATGGTGACATTGAGGAGGCTTATAATTTAATACATGAGTTTGCTGAACAGTATCATATTAAATTAGATAGCGGTTTTTATCACGTATGTTTAGACGTATACGGTGAAATGTGGCTAGATATTTATGCACCTATTATAGAAGTAGGTGAAACAATAAAATGATAATTGAAGGACAAAGTATTGCATATACAAATGTTGTTTCGAAAGAGTACTATTTTCATTACGAAGATATGGAAGAAGCGATTGAACATTTTATGTCAGAAATTGCAACAGCGAATTTAACAGTAAAAGGTCCGATGTTTTATGCTTTGAAAAATATACCATCTGATGAAAATATGTACGTTGAATTATTTATGCCAGTAAATGAAGATAAAATTCCAGCATCAGAAACACTTCAATTTAGAAGCTATTATTATGTTGATGAGATGCTCATGAAACGATATACGGGAGATTATGAAAAATTAACAGAGCATGTGTATGGTGAAATGCTTCAGTATATGGAGGATAATAATTTAAATTTAGCTTCACCAATTTATCATGTGTTTAGCGGTAATGAGTCTTTACAGTATGTTGAAGTGAAAATCGCGGTATATAGTGAAGTATAATATTTGAGGCTTGTGATTTTTAAAATATGGAAACATCATGAAAGAGACAGTTTTGAATCGTATTTGGGGATATGACATAAATAAAACCTTCTCTTCTCGTTAGAATGAGGAGGTTTTTCATTCTCAAATCTATACGTAATTGATTTAATATTTCGACATGAGATTTTTCAGTTGGACCATTCTATATTGGTAGTAGTTACGTTCTATAGTTCGCTTTGTTGCTATTTTGAAGGGGAAAATTCATTCGAAAGTCAATTTGTAAAGAGGGGAAGGTGTTACTTTGAACAAGGATCGAAATGTTTTGAAAACAGAGAAAAGTTTTTTTGAAAGGACAATAGTATCTATAAAGCATTAGAATTTATAATGAAATATACAATGATTCTAATAATAATAATGTCAATATTTGTGATAATTGCTGCTGTTTATTTTAAAATATATGAGGGTATAGGGGCGGTTGTATTCCTCTTAATCTCGTCATTATTTGCATATTTGGTGTTTTTTAAAAAAAGTAAAAATGCCTAAATTAATAGCGAAAATAAAATTTCAAAGATTAACAACTATAATACGTTATTTGAAGAGAGAAAGTTTTGAATATGGCATGAATGTATAACAGCAAGAAAACCTTCTCTTTTCGTTAAAATGAGAAGGTTTTTATATTTAATCTACATGATTTAAGTGAATGTGGTTAAAGGTGGGACAATTGGATGTGGAGTATAAAAGAAGAAGAATTAGATGAATTTAGAATTACGTGTAGAAAGCGTTTAAGTCCTGAAAGAGCTATGTTGTTTATGTTTGGTGGAATGGTTTATAGTTCGTTATTAATGCTTTTTATTTTTGGAGCATTAATTAAATTTGGCTGGGATTACTATCCGACTCTTTTTGACACAGTAATAGTCAGGATGGAATTGTTGTTATATAGCCTACAAGTAATCTTTTTTATTATATATCTGATCCCTAAGGTACGTTTTAAATTTCAAAAGTTCCAGACATTGGTGATATTATTATATGCGTTTCAGTTAGGTACTATAGGTCTTACGGCATTTGTTCTTCCAGGGATGAGTAATTATTCTATTAATTTTATTACGCTTATTTATGTAGGTTTACTAGTATTAGGAGCAATACTTGTTCATGGTGTAACAACAATTGATACTTTTAAACAAGCAAGTAAAGGTGCATTTAGTATGGGAGAAAGATCTACTTCATTTTTTAATAAGGCAAAGAAAAATGTAATGTTTGGTGTGGCAATTTATGTACTAATTCTTCTTGTTTTAATTTATGTACAAAATAATTACCCATTGAGCATAATGTTTGGTTACTTTATATTTACGTTCATCATGTACGCGGTAGCCATAGGTGCAGCTGAGTTCCAATTATTAGCCTATTGTAGATTTAAATTTCCATCATTTTATATTTCGTGGGAGGAACATGAAAGGGAACGTCAGAAAAGACTAAAGCTTTATAAAGAGAAGGAAAAAAAGAAAACTAAAGAAATAAAATAAGTTTTGCGTCGAAATGAGGAAAGATGAATGCTCAAAATAAAAGAAGAAGATTTAGATAAATTTCGAATGACATGTAGAAGTCGTTTAAGTCCTGAAGGTGCTACGGGATTTATGCTCGGAACGATATTTTATACTTCATTATTTATGGTTATTATTTTTGTGGGAGGAATGGATTATTATACCAGCTTGTTTGATAAAGTAATTGTTAGTATTGAATTAGTGTTATATGGTTTGCAAGTAATGTTTTTAATTTTATATTTATTCCCCAAAGCGCGTTTTAAATTTCAAAAATTACAAACGCTTGTTATATTATTATATGCATTTCAACTTGGAACTGTAGGATGCACGTTATTTGTTCTTTCTGGGATGATCGAGTATTCAATTGATTACATTACACGTATTTATGTAGGTTTATTAGTATTAGGAGGAGTTATTGTTCATATTGCGACAACAGTTGATACCTTTAAACAAGCAAGTGAAGGTGCATTTAGTAGGGGAGACAAGTCAGCTTCGTTTTTTAGTAAAACAAAGGGAAATGTAATACGAGGTGCTGTAATTTATGTGTTAATTCTTCTTGTTTTGATTTATGTAAATAATAATTACTCATTAAATACAATGTTTGGTTATTTTATGTGTAATGTTGTTATGTATGCAGTGGCCATAGGTGCAGCTGAATTTCAGCTATTAGCGTATTGCAGGTTTAAATTTCCGTCATTTAATATATCATGGGAGCAACATAAAAGAGAAACTCCAAGATACCAAAAGAGAAATAAAAAAAGTAAATCGAAACGTAAGGCGTAAAGGAAATGCGTATTGTAGATTCAAATTTCCTTCATTCAATATATCTTGAGAAGAGCATGAGAGACAGCGGAAGCTATATATAAGAAGCGGAAATAAAAGTGTGTTTAGAAGAAAACAAGGTTATTAATTTATAAAGGAAAGATGTGTTTTTATTTGTGAAAATGAAAATTTCAATACATAAGTTAATTATTTTGGTGCTAGTCATTAGTTTGATGAGTGGGTGTAGTTTTGGAGAGAAGAAGGTAGATTATGAGCCGTTTGTCAAATCTTTAGATGAAGGGGATATGAGAAAGGTTATGTCTGCGAGTGATGATGGATATGCGTATGTGAAAGAACGAGTTGTTGATTTTACTATAGAAACAAATGGTGATGAAAACCATTATAATACGCTATATCAAACTACTGAAGGTATATATAATTTGAAAGAAAAACTGTTATATGGAATAACGTCTCAAACAATAACAAGTAAAACAAAAAATGAAGAGGATAGACATAAGGATATTAATTATAAAGAAGAAGAAAAATATAATACAAACTTTATGTATCAAAACGGAAAAGGTCAAGGATCTGATTCGAATTTGGATGTTTCTCCTGTGAAATTGATATTTAATAGATTACAAGGTGTAGGGAATTTAAAATTGAAAGCAGGTGGTAATAGAAAAAAATTTAATGAACCAAATTCAGTTGGATTTACTATAACAGAAGCAAAATTTCAAGAAATAATTAACGATAAATTAAAATTGCAATATGATAAATTTGAAAATGCATCAATTGTACTTAACTTTAATGATTCAATAGATAATGAAAAACACCCAATGCAAATAACAGAATTAACAATTTCAATTGACTATAAGAAGCAAAATGATGAAGGTAAAATATTAACACATAGTCAGCAAATATATGTGTATTTTAGTAGTAAAAAAGATAACAATCAAGACGCTAAGAAAGAGTATGTAAATTATAAAAAGCAATATGAAAATAATAAATGATTAAATAAGTGATTGAAAGGCCGAAAGTTGAGGAGGATTTAGGCGATAAAAATTACTTCTGGTTGTATTATGATGGAATATTTAGAGAGAATAGTATGGTGAATGTTTCATAATTATTTCTAGTTGTAGTGGAAAGAATTTGAGAATAAACATGTAGCCCCAATTGTTAGACTGTATGTAACAATGGGGGCCGTTCATCTGTCTAAATTTAGCTTGAATACATAACATACTTTAGTTAGAGTCATGGCTTTACAAGTAGTTTCTCCATCTTTATAATAAAGTTATTAAATTTTTGTATAATTTGCTTTTATTGCTAATTTACAACTATTTCCGTATAAAGAGTAGCCCTTATTATCGATACATCGTCCACATTCCAATATCTTTAAACCCTAGTCGTTTATAAATACGTCCAGCAGCTGGATTGTTATAAAATAAACAAAGTGTTCGGCCCTCTTTCGTAAAGTCCTGAATCATTTTTTGTAATATGAGTGATGCATATCCGTTTCCGCGGTAGTTCGGATGCGTACATACACCAACTACCATTGCGGATAATGAATTTTCAGCGGAAGTTGAGGCGGATGCGATGATTGCACCGTCTTTTTCAATATAATATGTACGTCCTGTATTTGTTTCGATAGCTTGTCTTAACATTTTCTCTGATTCATTAGCAGTCGGGAATTCAGCGATGTTGCTTCGTAAATGCATAATTCGCTCTATATCATCTAGTGAGGCAAGTTTAATTGTTTCATGAATAGGTGTGCCAGGTAAGTTATTGTCATCTAGACATTCGCAAAAATGCATTTCATTTTTGGCACCTAGTTGTACATTTGGAGCAGTTTCAAATCTTTCTACTATTGTTGACTTGCCAGAGAGTTTAAGCGGCTTATATGCGGAAAGAAGTACCTCATAGTCAGAGACAACAAAATCTTCTTTACTGTACGGTATAAATGCATCATGGAAGCGGAGTAAAATTGATTTTAATGTTCCGTTCTCTTTGAATGTTCCCCATAATTCTTGAAAAGCTGTATCATAACCGAAAGCTTCAATATCTCCAATAATAAATAAATTCATTGCTGCTTCTTCTTTTAGAAAAGAAAGTACTTGTTCATGATCATTTTGAGTTAATTTTTTGAGCACAGTAAATTGACCTCTTTTTTATTTTTCTAAATATTACAACTTTTATTTTTTGAAATCAATATAAAATTTTATGTTTAGTTCACAAACTTTCGGAAAAACTAGGAAAGATATGACAAAGGAGGTTATGAACGGTGGATCATCCAATTCAAGGATTAATGAAAGCAGCAATGGAAAATTTGAAGGAAATGGTCGATGTAAATACGATTGTTGGAGAGCCTGTTCAAACGGCTGACGGTGGTGTAGTGTTAACGGTTTCTAAAGTGGCGTTCGGTTTTGGAGCTGGAGGATCTGACTTCCAGACAAATGATGGACAAAGAGCGAACGGTACCCCTGCATTTGGTGGTGGTAGTGCGGGTGGTGTTTCAATTACACCAGTAGCATTTCTAGTCGTGAATAAAGATGGGGTAAATATTCTTCATTTACAAAATGCGACACATTTAGCAGAAAAAATAATTGAATTAGCTCCACAAACAATCGATAAAATCCAATCGATGTTCCAAAAAGATGAAAAAAAAGAGGGGAATCATCACCCTCAAAATCCAGATGATATCCTTTAAAAACGCCTGCTTATGAGCAGGCGTTTTTTCTTGTAATCAGTATGTAATAAAACACATGAAATTGTAAATAGTTTTTGAAGTTTTCTCTATGTTTCTAAAATTTTTCATGTTAAAATATGCTATAGAATTGAAACATACAAAACGAAGGTGGCTAGGTGCTTTGTCTGGAGGATCTGACCAAGTAAACAATATGATATATATTAATGGTAATCGTCGGGGTCATTGTTTTATTACATCTGGAATTACGTTTAAAGAGTTTGCAAGTAACATCCCTTCACCGCTTCATCAAGTATTGCTTTTAAAGCATAATTTTGAGTGGACAGATTTTCATTATCATACTTTATTTGAATATGTTGAGGAAGAAAACATACATAAACTCATTCAAGCAGAGATTGATGAATTTGATGAATTTTGTTGGGTAGATTTCGATGATGCAAGCGATTTAGATGAATTAGAGCCAAAAGAAATTGCAGAATTATTATATTTGGCTCACAAAAAAGAACCACTTGGAAGAACGTTCTTCCCGTTGCTGAAAAATAGATTCGTTTATTTTTCACATGATGACGGTTGGTACAACAAAGTGTATTACCGTAGAATCGGTGATTTTGTAGGAATGCTAAGTAAAGTGATTCCATATAAACTCGGTTCGTTTGGAAAGAAACGTTTTACTTTCTTCCAAAAATCAAAAATTTTCCCAGCAATTTCAAAGGAAGTTATCCTTGGGCTTATGCCGTTAATGGAAGATGGGTTATACATTGATTTAGCGGGGAAAATTGAGTCGAGAAGAGGTCTTGAAATTCCGGTATATGTAGTAGGATCATTCGAAAGTACGGATGAGGTACTAGATAATATCGATGAATTGAAAGCGGAAGCAACAGAAACGGGTTGGCTCATTTTTGATAAGAAAGAACAAGAGTGGCAATGGGTTGTAGACTAAGAAAACTTGGCGCATGAAGTCAAGTTTTCTTGTCTTTTGAAAGGAGAACAAATGAAGAAATATTATACAATTGTGGGTATTGTAAGTATTATTCTCGTGGCGATATTACTTATAACTTGTCCGAAAGAATCAGATTTTAAATTGTATTTAGAGGATAAGTATGCATTGAAATGTGACGAGAGTAGCTTTGAATGCACGCAAAATGTAGATGAAAAAAAAGAGAAATTACAGTTTGAAAGTATTGATGCACGAAATGGTGTTTTCTTTATGACTGTAAAGCAAACGTATAAAACAGAAGCTGGTGTTACGAAAGAATATAGCGGAGTAGGTATATTCGGTACATTTCTTTTTGTTTCAGAGAAGACTTTCTAGTAATAGAAGGTCTATTTTTTATGCTTATGTTCATATAGATGAAGTAAGACAAGCATAGGAGGGGTATTGATGAAGAAGGGATGTATCGTTTGTGGTGGTGAGGAGTTTTTTTCTTCAACATTATATGCACGTACGAAACAAGATTGGGCATATGCGCCAAACATGTACCGATTTGAAAAGGTGTTTATTGAGCATAGAGATGAAGAGAATTATCCAGTTTTTCAAGAAATTACAGCGAAGCATTGTTGTGGATGCGGTCATATCATGTTGTATCATGAATGAACACACCAAGTATAACTTGGTGTGTTTTTTTTAAAACGCTGATAAAGCAAGCGGATATAGTAAAGTAAATAAAACAGAAAAACTGCCAAAACCAATTGCGGTATATCCAAGTGTTCTTGCTCCAAAATTGACAGCTAATAAACCAACTAAAATAGCTAGGGAGCCAAGTGTAACAGGATAAAAAGCAATGGAGAATAACGAAAGAAATAATGCGACATAGCCGATCATTGCACCGGTATTTGTACCTTCTATTTCATCTGCAATTTCTTTGCGCTCATGTCTAATCGGAATACCAGCTGGAGATATTTCAGCTGCATACTCTTCTTTTTTTTCACCACTTTTAAAATGATGATTTCTCTTTCTTCGCATGTACATCCCTCTCTTTCAATTGGGTGTATCTATAGTATCTTTCATAAGGAACAGAACATGAGTATGAGTTAAACCCAAGTAAAGCAAAAATTGGAGAAAATAGATTCCGTTGTTAACCTATTCATCTCCTTATGAAGATAAAGTGAAACTTTAATCAGTGGGGGTTTGTCCATCCCTCACTGATTATCAGCCCTCACCAATCGGGCTTTTACGGGCAGTTATCTCCCAGCTAACTTCCTCGCATTCGCCGAATTCTTCTGCCCATTAATGCGGGATAAACAGGGATTTTGGAAAATGATGTAGAATGAAATGAATGATAATAACTGAAGGTAGGGGAATGTATGGCGAAGTTTAATTGGCATGAATCGGCAGAGAAAAAATGGGATAACAATGCAGAGTTTTGGAATCAAAATAGTCAAGAAATGTGGGATAGCGGGAGCAGGAGTACAATCATTCCATTTTTTGAGCAGTACGTGGAAAAGGAAGTACAAGTGTTAGATGTTGGCTGTGGTGATGGGTATGGTACATATAAATTAAGTCTTACTGGGTACAAAGCGGTTGGGGTGGACTTATCGGAAGTTATGATTCAAAAGGGTAAGGAACGCGGAGAAGGTCCCAATTTATCTTTTATAAAAGGTGATCTTTCTTCATTACCATTTGAAAATGAGCAATTTGAAGCAATTATGGCAATTAATTCTTTAGAATGGACCGAGGAGCCATTGCAAGCATTAAATGAAATAAAGCGTGTTTTAAAGAAAGATGGATACGCATGTATTGCAATTTTAGGACCGACAGCAAAACCGAGAGAAAATAGTTATCCTCGCCTATACGGCAAAGATGTTGTTTGCAATACGATGATGCCTTGGGAATTTGAACAGTTAGCGAAAGAACAAGGTTTTGAAGTTGTAGATGGAACCGGCGTATATAAGCGCGGAGTAAATGAGAAGATGTTAGGTCAACTACCTACAGAGTTACAACAAGCATTAACATTTTTATGGGTATTTATGTTAAAAAACGTATAACGAAATCAAAGAATTTTTAGGAGGTAAATAAGTGCAGAAAATACAAAAAACTGATACAATATCATCAGAACCAATTAAAGGGGGACTAGGGTATATGACAACTACTACAACAGTTAAATCTGATATTGAAATCGCACAAGAAGCAAGTATGAAGAAGATTCAAGAAATTGCAGCTAATTTAAATATTTTAGAAGAAGAACTAGAGCCATACGGACATTATAAAGGCAAGTTATCTCTTGATATTTTTAAGCGTTTACAAGATGAGAAAGACGGTAAAGTTGTTTTAGTAACAGCAATTAACCCAACTCCAGCAGGAGAAGGTAAATCAACAGTAACAGTTGGTTTAGGTCAAGCTTTTAATAAAATTGGTAAGAAAACAGTAATTGCACTTCGCGAACCATCTCTTGGACCAACAATGGGATTAAAAGGCGGAGCAGCAGGTGGCGGTTATTCTCAAGTAGTACCAATGGAAGACATTAACCTTCACTTTACTGGAGATATTCATGCGATTACAACTGCCAATAACGCATTAGCGGCGTTTATTGATAATCATATCCAACAAGGAAACACACTTGGAATTGATACGCGTAAAATCGTTTGGAAACGCTGTGTTGACTTAAATGATCGTGCCCTTCGTAACGTAGTAATTGGCCTTGGTGGACCGGTTCAAGGTGTACCACGTGAAGACGGTTTTGATATTACAGTAGCATCTGAAATTATGGCCGTATTCTGCCTTGCAACAGATATTCAAGATTTAAAAGCTCGTCTATCTCGCATTGTTGTCGCTTATAATTTTTCAAATCAACCTGTAACAGTTAAAGATTTAGGCGTAGAAGGTGCGTTAACACTTCTATTAAAAGATGCATTAAAACCGAACTTAGTACAAACATTAGAAAATACACCAGCTATCATTCATGGCGGACCATTTGCGAATATCGCTCACGGTTGTAACAGTGTTATCGCTACGACAATGGCAGCAAAATTAGGTGATTATGTTATTACAGAAGCTGGATTCGGTGCAGATTTAGGTGCTGAGAAGTTTTTAGACATTAAAGCACGTGCAGCTGGTATTAAACCAGAAGCGGTAGTTATTGTTGCGACTATTCGTGCGCTTAAAATGCATGGTGGCGTTGCGAAAGATCAATTAAAAGAAGAAAATGTAGATGCGTTAGCAAAAGGAATGGAAAACTTACAGAAACATGTTGAAACAATTCAAAGCTTCGGTGTTCCATTCGTAATTGCCATTAACAAATTCATTACTGATACAGATGCAGAAGTTACATACTTACAAGAATGGTGCAATGAGCGTGGCTATGCAGTATCCTTAACAGAAGTTTGGGAGAAAGGTGGCCAAGGCGGAGTTGACCTTGCTGAGAAAGTGTTAAAAGAAATTGAAAAAGGTGAAAACAACTACGCACCACTTTATGAATTAGAATTACCATTAGAAGAAAAAATTCGTACAATTGCTCAAAAAGTGTACGGCGCAAAAGATATTGAATTTGCTCCGAAAGCACGTAAGCAATTAGCTCAATATGAAGGAGAAGGTTGGAGTAACCTACCAATTTGTATGGCGAAAACACAATACTCTCTTTCTGATGATGCAACAAAATTAGGTCGCCCATCTGACTTTATCGTTACAATTCGTGAATTGAAACCATCTATCGGTGCAGGGTTTATCGTTGCGTTAACAGGAACAATGTTAACAATGCCTGGTCTTCCAAAACAGCCAGCTGCGCTTCAAATGGATGTAAATGAAGATGGAAAAGCAGTAGGTTTATTCTAAAAGGTTGTAATTCATCTCGTTTATCTGTAAACTATATATACATCAAGTGGCGCCTTTCCATAGAAAGGCGCCTGTTTTTTGGAGGAAATTATGTTTGATCCAACTGCTTTTGAAAATTTAAAGGTAATTGTGGAAGGGGCTGTCTATGATTTCGATTTACACGGTGATATTCTCGTAACAGATCGAAAAGATGTGATGGATCTTGCTTCATTAAGTCGTATGTATAGTATTTCATTTCAACTAACAGAAACATTTAAAACGCTGGTAGAGGCGACATTTTCACTATCTGTTGATGCAAAGAATTTATCAGGTGAAATATTGGAAGTACCTCAGTTTATACCAGGTTGTGAAATGAAGTTAGTGTTCTCGTTCGAAATGGAACAGCCAGAGATAGGATGCCAAGAAATTGAAGCTTTATTGCAATCTATTTGGGGAAAAGAGCGAATGATTACACAGAAAATTTCATACGAATATAATAAGCGAGCGATTTCATATCATAATAAGGTAGAGGTTCTATTTCAAAAAGCGATTACAGAAGACCATGTTGATGATTTAATAGCTGTTATTTCACACATGATAGAAACGGTGCGAACAATACAACATTTTCTTCAAAAATAGAGATAAAGGAGAAAAACAAATGATAAAAGATATGCAACCATTTTTACAACAAGCTTGGGAAAAGGCTGGTTTTAAAGAGTTTACTGAAATTCAAAAACAAGCGATTCCAACTATTTTAGAAGGACAAGACGTTATAGCTGAATCTCCAACTGGAACAGGAAAAACATTAGCGTACTTATTACCCCTTTTACATAAAATTAATCCTGAAGTTAAACAACCTCAAGTTGTAATTTTAGCGCCAACTCGTGAACTTGTAATGCAAATTCATGAAGAAGTTCAAAAGTTTACAGCGGGAACTGATATTTCTGGTGCGTCTTTAATTGGTGGTGCAGACATTAAGCGCCAAGTAGAAAAATTAAAGAAACATCCGAGAGTAATTGTTGGTTCACCAGGACGTATTTTAGAATTGATTCGTATGAAAAAGTTAAAGATGCATGAAGTGAAAACGATTGTATTTGATGAGTTTGATCAAATTGTAAAACAAAAGATGATGGGTGCTGTACTTGATGTAATTAAATCAACGATGCGCGATCGTCAATTAGTATTTTTCTCGGCGACAATAACAAAAGCTGCAGAAGATGCGGCACGTGATTTGACAGTTGAACCACAATTAGTACGTGTAACACGTTCAGAGGCACAGAGCCTAGTTGAACACACGTATATCGTTTGTGAGCGTCGTGAAAAAAATGATTATATAAGAAGAATTATGCATATGGGAAATGTAAAAGCAGTTGCCTTCTTAAATGACCCATTCCGTTTAGATGAAATTACTCGGAAATTGCAATTCCGTAAAATGAAAGCAGCAGCTCTTCACGCAGAAGCGAACAAACAAGAACGTGAAGCAACGATGCGTGCATTCCGCAGCGGGAAATTAGAAATTTTACTTGCTACTGATATTGCAGCACGTGGATTAGATATCGATGATTTAACACACGTAATCCACTTAGAGTTACCAGACACAGTAGACCAATATATTCACCGCTCAGGCCGTACTGGACGTATGGGTAAAGAAGGAACAGTTGTTTCTCTTGTAACAGAACAAGAAGAGCGTAAATTACTTCAATTTGCAAAAAAATTAGGTATTGTGTTTACGAAACAAGAAATGTTCAACGGATCATTTGTAGAAACGAAACCGAAAGCACCAAAGAAAAAGAAACCAGCATTTACTGGGAAGAAAAAGCCTAGATAAATAAATGGAAAGACGTAACTATGCGTAGTTACGTCTTTTTTGTTTGTAAGTTTCTAAATAGTAATTTCAAATATATGAACGATTCTATAGGGGGTATCGATTTATCGGTAAAAAACGACAATTTTGTTAGTTTCTAATTTTTTATGTGCATTGAATGAAATGAGTAAGTCGATAAATTTCGTGAAGAAGTACATATAAATTAAAAAGGAATAATAATAGCACCTGTAGAAAGCTACTTAGAATATAAAAACTATTAGGGGGAAAATAAATGATTCATAAAGTTGGACAAATTATGTTATATGTAAATAATCAAGATGAGGCAGTAAATTTTTGGACTGAAAAAGTAGGGTTTCATGTAATCGCAGAGGAAGATAACAATCAAGGAATGAGATGGATTGAAATCGCTCCAACTAATGATGCTGAGACGAGTATCATATTACATAATAAAGAGGTTATCTCCAAAATGAGCCCAGAATTGAATCTTGGTACACCATCGTTAATGTTTTTCTCAGAAAATCTTGAACAACTATACAAAGATTTAACAAATAAAAATGTTACAGTTGGCGAAATGGTAACTATGCCTACTGGTAAAGTGTTTAACTTTGCTGATAGTGAAGGGAATTATTTTGCGGTAATGGAAAAAAACAAATAATTATATAGTTATGTAAAAATCCCCCTCGTATGTAATGAGGGGGATTAAATATTTGAAGTGAATTTTTCATTAGAGCGTTGTTCTATAAAAAATGTTCCTTTTTCAATAGCAGTCTCAATATAACCAACGATTTGATCAAATGAAAACACTTGTAAGTTTTCGTGCAAGTGTTGCTCAGGGTATAGCATATCTTCAAAAAGATATTTTCGAAAAGTCAAAACGTTCTCTTTAGAAACCTCTTCGATGTCCACAATGTGAGCTTCTTGATTAAGAAGAGAAAAGAGCTGTTGTTCTTTATCGTAATGATGCAACAATTGTGCGTTCAATAATTTAAAATCGTTATAGTACATAGGTGCGATAGTTTCGTCGTTCTCAATTCTATTTTTTAGCCAAGGTAGAAAAAATCCACTTAGCCAATTATCATCGGCAATGAGGTGGGTATAATAACCTAACATATAAGAGGAATCCATATGCTCTTCATATTTATGAATAAATGAATCATAATCTATTCTTCTCGTATAGTTCTTCGTTGTACCAGCGTAAAAATGTGAAGTTCCTTTTTCTTTTTTTGAATGAACAGCATCAGGAGCTACACCACCAAGTAAGAAAGAAGTTTTATCTTGAATAGAAAGTTTCTCAGCAATACCGTTAGCGATAATGATATGCATAATTCGTGATCCCATGAATAACACCTCTATTTCATGTATTCATTTTAGGGAGCTGTCTGAACGTGTAGTATTACTTTCCCTGTACTTTGTCTACTTTCGACCCATTCATGTGCTTTCCCTGCATCTTGAAGAGGAAAAGATTTCGTAGCCTTAATTTGCAAACTTCCATCGCGTAAATAACGGAAAACTTGATTCGCAGTTTCTTGGAGTAGTTCAGGGCGTTTTTTTCGTGTAGTGCCGAAGCTGAATCCGAGTATAGAACGGCAACTTGCGTGTAAATCTTTCGTTTGGAAATTGCCAATTTCACCGCTCGCATTACCGAAATGAACGAGGCGACCGTAATAAGCAAGGCATTTTAAACTTCTTTCAGAGACAGCTCCAGAAATGGAGTCTAAAACAATATTAACGCCTTCTCCGTGTGTAAGCTGAGTTACCCTCTCTACAAAATCTTCATCTTGATGACAAATAACATAATCAGCGCCAGCATCTAAAGCAATTTTTCTTTTTGCTTCACTTCCGACAGTCCCAATTACTTTTTTAGCCCCTAATAATTTTGCGAGTTGAATCGCGGTAGTACCAATTCCTCCAGCAGCTGCATGAATTAGAACAGATTCACCTTGTTGAAGCCTTGCAACATTTGCGAGTAAATTATAGCTTGTAAAAGATACGATAGGGCAAGCGGCTGCAGTTTGGAAATTAACTTCATCAGGTAATACAAAAGTAAGATTTTCGTTCGCGACAACATATTCAGCGTAAGAGCCATTTTGAGGAAAAGTAATGACACGCTGGCCAGGATGAATGTTTTTTACATGAGAGCCTACGTGTTCTACAATACCAGCTGCATCTATCCCTGGAATAAAAGGTAAGGATTTGTTTCCTTTTTTGCCATAACGTGATTTAATATCGGCGAAATTAACACTAGTAGCAACAACGCGAATTAAAACTTGATTATCTGAAATTGTAGGAATATCCATGTCCGTATATTTCAACACTTCAGGACCACCGAATGAAGTTACAACGATAGCTTTCATATACATCCTCCTAAATTTGACTATATATATTATTTTAAATCTTCATTAGGAATTGGAAAATTATATAATTGTTATGCAGGGTTATAAGTGAAGCTTATGAAGTTATTGCATCATTATATTAATTTATTTGAAAAATATTTGAAAGAAATCGAACGAAATATCGTTTGCTTGCCAATATATAGTGTAAGACAAAGGAGGGATGGTACATGAAGGATGAAACATTGTATACCGATTTAATTCAATTAACTTTATCAGGTAATAAAGAAGCGTATAGCGAATTGTATGATAAAACGATTCAAGAAGTATATAAGACAGTACATTTTTTAATAGAGGATAAAGCAGATATAGATGATGTCGTTCAGGAAATATACATACAGCTATATGAATCGCTTCGTAAATATGATAGTGAGAAGCCATTTCGTCCATGGTTAATTGGACTTGCGATTAAACAAATCCATTCTTATAGAAGAAAGAGGTGGATGCGACTGCGAATTGTAAAAAAAGCAGAAGAGCAAAGAAAACCAGTACAAATTGATTTTTCTAGCGATGTTGTAAGTAAAATATCAAACCAAAAATTAATTGAACTCATTCATAAATTACCATATAAATTGAAACAAGTTATTATCTTAAGATACTTACATGATTACTCACAAGAAGAAGTAGCACAAATATTACATATTCCAATCGGTACCGTGAAATCTAGAATTCATGCGGCCTTAAAGAAACTACGTCAAAAAGAGCAAGTAGAAGAAATCTTTTTAGGAGAGGTAGGGAATGTAAAATGAGTTTGGATTGTAGAGTTAGAGAGTCTATACAAGAAGAAGCGAAGGGGATTGTAGCCCCGCCAGAGTTAAAAGAAAAAGTAATCGTTCAAATTAAAATGAAGCGCGGTGGAAGTAAAAGGAAGAAGCGCCTTATCGCAGGAGTGCTTGCAGCCGCATTTTTAATTCCGACAACTGGTTTTGCTTATCAATCTATTATGGCAGATGGTATATACGGGTCGTTTGAAAATTTAAAGAAGCATGCCGGAGCTATAACATTAGAAGGATACATGCGTTTTAATGCAAAGTTATCGCAAGCGAAAGACGAAATGGGTGCAAAAGAATATGAAGAGTTTACAAAAGAACTAAAGAAATTAACAAATGCAAAGCTTGAGTACGGGGATTCGAATGGTAATATTGATTATGATCAATTATCACCAGCTAAAAAAGAGGAATTGAAAAAGGTAGAAATGGAGCTTCAGCCGTATTTTGATAAATTAAATGGCCATAAATCTAGTAAAGAAGTATTAACTCCTGAAGAGTATGAACAATATATGGAAGCATTAATGGCATATCAAACAGTATTAGTAAAAATGAAATCGAGTGGTGGGATAACTGTAAACGAAGTACCTGAAGCGTACAAAGAAAAATTTATTAAAACGGAGCAGTATATGGAGTATGTAGATGAAAAGGTGCGATAAGTAGAAAAGCTCATAGCTTTAGCTTTGAGCTTTCTTAATTGAAGCGTAAAGATATTAACCACCTATTCCTTTTGCTAGCAATAGGAAATATACAAATACTAGTATTACACCATTTAATGCAGTACCAACTATTCCGAATAACCAATTTTTTGATGCAATTGCAAAAATAATGCCGAGTAATGAAAGAATACTTAGAATCACAATAATTAACGTTAAATTCGCATTAGGGCCTCTAAGAATAAAGAAAGAAAATACACTTGCGAGAAACATTAGAAACGAGAACCCAAAAAATCTATACATAATAATTCTCCCTTGGTTGAAATGTATTTTGACTTAGTGCACGATTTTCTTTAGTTTAACATAAATTTCCTAGTACATATTGAATATATAAACAATAAAAAACGAGTATAAAATCTACGTGATTTCATACTCGTTTTGTTATTACTTAAATTTCCTTACCGCATGAATAGCTACTCTTACAAGTAATATCGCACTTATAAATAAACCACCGTAACCAACGACACTTAAAAATTGATTATTTGGCTCTTTCGCATTGTTTGCTAAATGCAATACGCTTACCGAAATCCTACCAAATGCAGTTCCAATAAATGCAATGAGGAATTGTGAGATAAACGTAGTAATGAATGATGCATTTGTTTCGTCAGAGAAAAAGCCGACCTTTACGGATAATTCTCCGTTTTCTAGTTTTGAACTTAAATCATCTAGTTTTCTAGGAATGCGTCGCATGGCAGGTAACATAGAGAGTAATTCGTTAGTTGCAGCATCGTTCCTTCACTAATAAAAGACATAATGACTGCTAGTAGAAAAAATTGAAAAAACATTGTATCATTCCTCCGAATTTTATTCGATAACTGTATTATACAGGAATATAATTATGCTAAAAACAAGCCAAGGAAGTACAATCCTTGACTTGCACGATTAAATAGAGTATTCAATTATATTTTTTCATAGTTGCATTGTCCTTTTGTATAAAACAATCTAATAGTGAATAACCCGCAATTAGGCTAATTATAGTAACGAAAGTTGTGTTCACGAGAATAATATTAGCTAAATAAGGTAAGTATTCGCCAAGTGGTGAAAAGAGTAATGCAGGGGAAAAGGAAATGAATAGTGTGGGCACTGTAATAGCAATAAACTTATCCGGTTGAAAGCTCCAGTTTTGTTTACTCGTTTCGCGATTAATGGATTGAAGGAATCGTAATAAAATGCCAACTATAAGAGGGAAGAGTGTAAAGTAGAATAATCTTGGATAAACGTTAAAGTTCACCTGCGCGTCTGTATCTAAATAAAATTGAATTTTAACACCTACAACTAATAATAAGATGATAAATAATGTAAAGCAGAGGTATAATATTACTTTTTGCATTCCATTCCACCATCCTTTATTAAAAAATATATTCAAGGAACGAAGATATATACGATAACTGCGTTGTATATATCTTCGTTTTCTATTAGTTAATTGAGGATTTTGTTTGTTTCGTTAAGTAATCAATAATTCCCATCGCGCTAATCTCTAAATCAAGATGTAAAATGTTATAAACAGAATGATTTGATGGAACGTTTAGCTTTGTAAGGTGAGAGGAGACTTTCTCCATTAGTAAAGATTGTAATGCCTTAGTAGTCTCATCAAAATCAGTATATTTTTGAAAAACTTCATTTCCAGTATTAACGAAAATAGGTAACCAATGTTCAAGTTGGTTATATACTTCTGTAACATTGGCAGATGCGCCGTAATGACCGAAATAAATAGTATCTACATTCATACTTTGAATATGATTTTTCGAAGCGATCATCGCATCTGGTTGGAATTGTGAAGGTGAAGTTGACGGTAGATATAATTCTACATCAAAATCAGCTAGCTCTCGATAGTAAATTCCAATCGTATCACCAGTGAAAATGCCGTTTGTTTTTGAATCGTGAATGCTAATATGGTGCTTCGCATGTCCCGGTGTATCATAAAATGTAAGTGTACGGTCTTCTGCAATTTTTAATGTATCGCCATTTTGTACAATATGAACACGATTTTCTTCTATTGGAAGAATTGGATCAAAGAGTTTATTGAAATCTTCTTTGTACACAGCTTTTGCACCTAGAATTAGTTTTGTTGGATCAATCATATGACGAGCCCCGCGCGGATGCACAAATAGAGTAGCATTTGGGCACTTTTCCATCATTAACCCTGCTGCGCCTGCGTGATCTAAATGAACATGTGTAACGATAATGTTTTTTACATCATTTAAATCAATATGTAATTGCTGTAAGCCGTCTAAAATATAGGGAAGAGAAGGGGCCGCACAAGTTTCAATTAAAGTAATATCGTCACCTAATAAAACGTATGTACCTGTGCGTTCATTATGTTTTAAGTCGTAATCATCAATAAGATATAGATGAGAAGATAGTCGCTCTACTTTTTTCATACTTACCACTCCTTATACATATTTGTATGGTTTTATTATACGCTAAAAAAGAAAAGGCAGAAAACGAAAATTCGTCTTCTGCCTTCATGTAATGTTGTTATTTAGTTTGTTCTTTATTGATAAATATAACGAACAGTCCAACAATACCGCCAACTAATGGAAGAGTAATCTCTCCTGCTAAATTAAAGTAGGAACTTAGGAATAAGCCATTTACATCGATTACCCAGCCAGTAACATACAATAACATCATATATAGTACGAAATAAAACTCACGATTTGAAATCATTTCACGTTGTGCAGTTTTCATAATGAACACCATCCTTTTCTTTTATAATGGAATATAAACTGTCACATTTTGTTCACAATTCAATTGTAAAACTTTCCATCATAAAAGTCTAGTATATTGTGTCGAATTTTTGGACAAAAATAAAGCGCTATCATTTCAGTGTGTAAGTACGTAATAAGAGCTGTATATTCACGAATGTAGTATAGTAAAAACATAGAATGATAGTGAAGAGAGGGGTAGGAACAATGACAGTTTATGATTTTTCAGCTAAAACAATAACAGGAGAAGATAAATCGTTAAAAGATTACGAAGGAAAAGCACTTCTTATTGTAAATGTAGCTAGCAAATGTGGTTTTACACCGCAATATAAAGGATTACAAGAAGTATATGATAAATATAAAGATCAAGGATTAGAAATACTAGGTTTCCCTTGTAATCAATTTGGAGGACAAGAACCGGGAACGGAAGCTGATATTACTAGTTTTTGTGAATTAAACTACGGTGTAAACTTCCCGATGTTTGCAAAAATTGATGTGAAAGGTGACAAGGCTCATCCTCTCTATACATACATGACAGAACAAGCACCAGGTTTACTCGGTATGAAAGCCGTAAAATGGAACTTTACTAAGTTTTTAATTGGAAAAGATGGTAAGGTAGTAGGACGTTTTGCACCGCAAACGAAGCCGGTGGATTTAGAGGTTGAGATTGAAAAGGTACTTGGCTAATAATTAGGAGTCACTACTTTGGTCACTTCTGCTAAATAGCTTGTTTAACTTTTCCGCTCCCGATTTTTGCATACTTGGTAGTACGTGACTGTACGTATTTAGTGTTGTACCGATATCCGTATGTGGCAGTTCAGGAGATGGCGGAGGCGATTAGGAGTTAGCTATCTTATATTATGTTTATTAAAACCACCTCAAAGAACAAAGTAGCTCTTAGTCTTTGAGGTGGTTTCTTTAAACTCACATTATCAAGATTAAATCACTGTATCGAATTCATTTGATTTAGGCAGAGAAGCTGCTTTTTTCATAAGCACTTCCCATAAGTATACGGATTTCTTCCATTCGGCTGCGGCCTGTCCTTTTTGATACATAGCGTTTTCATAACTGAAAGTAAGTTGTTGCATATCGGCCGAGTTGTAAAGTGTATCGATGTGGAGAGCGTATTCTCGGAATGTTTGACTTTCACCCCGTGGTATGCCAATTCTCGCAAATTGTTTTAAAAGTGCACCGTAAGCTTTTTGATAAACAACATCATCTTTTCGGTATTTATAGAAAAGAATAATAAAAAATGTAATCCACTTCATTCTAGTAGTGAAGAGAATGTATCCGATGATACTAATCGGTATCGTAGAGAGGAATACGTACCACCAGGAAAAATAATTTTTGGAATTTGTGATCTTTTTAGTAGAGGCTTCTTCTGTATTTTCTATTAAACTTTTGAGCTTTGCTTCATTGTTCCGTTGGTGTATTTGCTCGTTATTAGAATTATTTTCTTCACTATTTTGTGAAGTAGAAGCAGGAGTATTATTTGTAAAAGTATAGGGATTGGTAAATCCTTTTGTTGGTTCGAATGGAATCCATCCGTATCCTGGGAAATATACTTCGACCCAAGAGTGTGCGTTATTGTTCGCGATTTTATAAACATTCTCACCTTCTGTACTAGCAAGTGTATTCTCAAGAGTTCCTTCTGTATAGCCTTTTACCCATCGAGCGGGAATCTCGGCAGAACGAAGTAACACGATCATAGACGTCGAAAAATTATTACAGTAGCCGCTTTTTGTATCGAAAAGGAATTGATCTACATAATCTTGGTTTTTGGCAGGGAATAAGACATTCGTTGTTTCGTATACAAAAGAGTTGTCTGTGAGGTAATTTTCAATAGCTAATACTTTATCATATCGGTTGTCTTTATCGTTTGTAAGATTGACAGCTAAGTCTCTTACTCGCTGCGGTAATGATTCGGGAAGTTGTGTGTACTTTGTCATGAAATAAGAACTTGTTTCATGACCTTCATTCGTTTTTACAGCTTTCAAATTTTCTATGGAAAACTCCGGGATCTCATACGTTACTTTATATGAATTTAAAGTAGTAGAAGAGTCTCCGTGCATCGTATAGATTTTTTCTGAAAATGGGTCAACACTGTATGATACATCAGTAGAAGCATCAACAGATACTAATCCTGCTGGATAGGTAAGGTGAGGATAACTTTTTTGCATGGTGATTGTTGCTTCGGTTGTCTCCGTTTTTGTATTTTGTTCGTACCAACTCACGACGTCGTTTTTATTTTTAAAAGAAACCTTTTTCGGGTTTTCGGAAACCTCCCAGCCTTTTCCTGTATAAAAATCTTTTGTTTCTACTCTCCAATATTGTTTGTTTTGCGTTTGTGCTGTAAAAACAGTTGTATTATCCGCCTTAAAAGGACCACCTAATTGTAAGTCATCTAAACCATACCCAATTGTAGAAACTTCTTGTTCTTTACTTGCTTCGGATGTGTTGAATTTTAAAAAATTCATTGGGTTTGGCCATTGAGGGCCAAATTTTGGAGCGAAGTATGCGATGGTTGCTGACAATACAATAAATATTGTAAGAGGTCTAAGTAATTTTGAGATTACTCTAGCATAATTTTGTAAGTGTTCAATCTCTTTTATTCGTTCTATTTGAAGAAGACTAAGCATAAAAAAGCCGATGACAACAGTACGAATAATAGCGTAGTTTGCATTGTATAAATGTAAGTTATGAAAAGTTGTGATATAAATAATAGTCAATACAAGAAATAACAACCCACGTTTTTTATGAATCATCCAAAAAGAGATGAAAGAACTCAAAAACCAAAATGATAGAAAAAATAAAAATGTTGGAAAAACTGGAGAAATATCTAGCAAATTCCCTTGAAATAACAGGGAGGAATTTCGAGAAATATCAGCAAAAAATTTCGTTAGCCAAGATGGATTTATAAAAGCATTTTTATAATACAGGAAATGAATGATGAATAAGATCGTGACGATCTTTATTGGAATCTGCCACCTTGTTTGAAAAAAAGAGAGAGTGAAGCAAATTCCTATAAATATTACAAAAATATCTAATCTACCTACGTTTGTAATACCTATAAGGGGGCTTAGCCATTCTAGTAAAAGTAGAAGTGCACATACATGCATGAAGAATCTGCTCATATCCCATTTGTATTTTGTTCGTAATGTTATCATTTGCTCACCTCAAAAAACACGTTTGTGTACCGGTTTTCATAAACCGCATTTACAAATATTTTTCGTTTTTGTAGAGTTTCTAGAATACTTAGTTCTCGATGTGAGAGTTGATTCGCTTTTTCTTTCACGACAAACACCATTAATTTTCTATTTTTAATAGCAGCACAGTCAGCCGCCTTTTGAATATCGGGAGAAAGATCGCTTGTCACGAGTATAATCGTTACGGGCTCATAAATTTTTCTTAATTCCATTTCTACACTCTGGGAGAGCGGGAATACACTGTCTGCTTGTACTTTCGCTAAATGACAAAAGATTTGTTGTAACTGCGTATCTCCATTGTCTAAAGGGAAAAAAGTTCGTTCTTTTCCAACAGACACGAATGACGCTGGTGAATTTTGTTTCAAGACAGCCCTCACAATAGAGGCAGTAAATGTTACGACTGATTCGAATAGAGAGGACTCAGTTCTGTCCATAAATATCATAATATTATGGCTGCGCTGTTGTTCAAACCCTTTCGTCATAATATTGTTTGTTCGTGCAGTTGCTTTCCAATCAATCCATGAAAAGCGGTCACCAGGTTTATATTCTCTGACACCGACAGAGACTGTAGAGTCTTTTGCTAAATTTATATTTGCTGAAAGTGCTCCTTGTTCGAAATGATTTTCCAATTGTCGATACGTTATATCTACATACTGGGGATAGACTAAAAATGTATCCGGAACTGAAAAAATTACTTCTTTCTCTATCATACCGAATAGATCGCCAGTTTTGACACGTACGCTTGAAAAAGTGTGCTCTCCTCTAGGGATTGTGTCAATAACATATTGAAACGAAATGTTTCGTTTTAATCCTGGAAAGAGTATGACCTTATTCATCTTTGCTTGTCTACAACTTGTAAATGGTGGTGGCAGTTCATCTTCTATAACTAAATAAAGTAGGGGAAAAGGAAACTTTCTTTTTATTGTAATAGTGCTTAAAAATTGTTCTCCTGCTGCATATTCGTTTTGGTTTGTTATTCGTTTTACTTCAGCGTCCCGTAAAGCGTAGAAGGGGAGTAGTAGTGAATAAAGGCCAATAGGAATCGTACTGTAAAACAAAAACCAACTTACAAATCCTCCTTGAAGCATAGCGTAAACAAATATTAAGACTAGGCATAAAGGGATTAGCAATAACTTCGTAACGTGATATAGTGCTCGTAGTAGTCGCTTCATCAAAGGTTCTTCGTCCTTTGAGTCGGCACGGTAGTTCGTGCAACGATTTTGGCGATAACTTGTTCTCCTGTTATTCCTTCAAATCTTGCTTCCATTTTTAGAATGAGTCTGTGAGCTAAAACGTAAGGAGCTAAAAATTTAACATCGTCTGGAATAACATAATTTCTGTCATGGATGAATGCATAAGCCTGTGAAGCTTTCATTAAAGCAATTGAGCCACGTGGACTTGCACCTAGCTGTATAGAACTATAAGAACGAGTCTGATTAACAAGTTTTACAATGTAATGCTTGATTGCTTTGTCCATGCTTACTTCCCGTACGCTTTGTTGTAAATAAAGTAATTCTTTTATTGTAGTAATAGCTTGTAAATGGGAAAGTGGATTTGTTTTTTCCATCCGGTTTAAAATTTCAAATTCTTCTTCTAGTGTAGGATATCCCATTCTTAGCTTCAACAAGAAACGATCGAGCTGAGCTTCTGGTAAAGGGTATGTTCCCTCATATTCGACCGGATTTTGTGTAGCCATTACAAAGAAAGGTTTTGGTAACGGTCTTGTAATGCCATCTATTGTGATAGTGCCTTCTTCCATACTTTCAAGTAAGGCAGATTGTGTCTTTGGAGATGTACGATTAATTTCATCAGCAAGTACAAAATTCGCCATAATTGGTCCAGGCTTGAACTCAAATTGGAGCTCTTTTGGATTGTAAATAGAAACACCTGTTACATCTGACGGCAGTAAATCAGGTGTGAATTGAATTCGCTTATAATCGGCATCAATTGATTTAGAAAGAGCACGTACTAGCATTGTTTTCCCGACACCGGGAACATCTTCTAATAGTACATGACCTTCAGCTAAGAGAGCTGTCAAGGCTAAAATCGTTTCTTTTCGTTTTCCGACCATTAATTTTTCAATATTGTTGATTATTTTTTCTACAATGGGATGTAATGAATCAAGCTGGGGCATTGTAATCCTCCTAATTTTATTATCTTTTCTAATTCATTTTTATGTTAAAGAAAAGGAGTTCCTTCATTTTAATGCAGTATAATAGTAATCTAAGAGGTAAGTAGGAATGGTGTATATAAGTTCATATTGAGAACTTATATAAATAGGAAAAAACTTAAATGTTAAAAAATCATGGTGATATACTTTATAATTTCTATGTCCCCAAAGGAAATCCTACTCATAATTTTATGAATATTCAGATTATATATGCAGATAACATCTAGTATAATTGTTTCCGTAACTAAGAGCAATACAGTAAATAATGATTTGTAGTTTTATCCCGCTATTTGTGGGCAGTAAAACGCCCACCTCAAAATTCAGCTAGTGCAAAGAAGTTAGGTGGGAGTGGGGCTGCCCGTAAATGCCCGATTGGTGCGGGCTGATAATCAGTGGGGGGTGAACAGAACCTCCACTGATTAAAGTTTCACTTTATATAAAATATGTCTTGATAATAGTATCGTTGCAGAAAAGTAAATTCCTTATAGCATTATTGAAGTAGTATCAAAACTCTTTTTAATATATGTATATAAAAACGTAGGAATCTCTCCTGCGTTTTTTCTTATGCAAAAAAAGGTGAATCCTCCAAATGCTATTCTCCTAATAAGCTCATGGCTGACCGAAATCTTCACAACAAAACAAAGTAATCTTTACTTATAAATGTTTCCCCGTAAACCGATTTCCAAATGAATTTATGACAATCTCTTGAACTGTGCGAAATGTCACATCTGTATTTTACAACCTCTCTTATAGTAAGGGTATGTAAGAGAGACGTATTAAAGGAGTGAACATGATGAAGAAGAAACCTTCAGCACTAATGAGACGTTTAAAATATTTTTCACCAATAGATCGTTATAACGATAATCATACACAAGAAACATATGAAGATCGTGAATGGGAAAATGTGTATAGAAAACGCTGGCAGCATGATAAAGTAATCCGTTCTACACACGGCGTGAACTGTACTGGTTCTTGTAGTTGGAACATTTATGTGAAAGATGGAATTGTAACATGGGAAGGGCAAGAGCTTAACTATCCAACAACAGGTCCTGATATGCCTGATTTTGAACCACGAGGATGCCCGCGTGGAGCGAGTTTTTCTTGGTACATTTATAGTCCACTTCGTGTGAAATATCCGTATGTACGTGGTGTTCTTTGGAGTATGTGGCAAGAGGAATTACAAAATAACGAGTCACCACTAGATGCTTGGAAAAGCATTGTGGAAAACCCTGAAAAAGCACGTAAGTATAAGCAGGCGCGTGGTAAAGGGGGATTCATTCGTGCGAATTGGGATGAAGTATTACAACTCGTTTCTGCTTCATTACTTTATACAGTAATCAAATACGGTCCAGACCGAAATGTTGGTTTTTCACCAATTCCAGCTATGTCGATGTTAAGTCATGCTGCGGGTAGCCGTTTTATGCAACTTATGGGTGGACCGATGCTTAGTTTCTATGATTGGTACGCTGATTTACCACCAGCTTCTCCGCAAATTTGGGGTGATCAAACAGATGTACCGGAAAGTAGTGACTGGTATAACTCTGGCTACATTATGACGTGGGGTTCAAATGTACCGATGACGAGAACGCCAGATGCTCACTTCTTAGCAGAAGTTCGATATAAAGGAACAAAAGTCGTTTCTGTAAGTCCTGATTTTGCCGAGTCAACAAAGTTTGCGGATGATTGGATTAGTGTAAAACAAGGTACAGACGGTGCACTTGCGATGGCAATGGGGCACGTGATCTTACAAGAATTTTATGTAGATAATCAAGTGGAATACTTCACAAAGTATGCGAAGCAATATACTGATTTTCCTTTCTTTGTCACATTGAAACAAAAAGGAGATCAATTCGTCGCTGATCGTTTCTTAAATGCTACTGATATTGGACGTGAAACAAAGTTAGGAGAATGGAAGCCTGTTCTTTGGAACGAGAACACGAAAGATTTTGCAACACCTCATGGCACAATGGGGTCACGTTGGGATAATGAAAAGAAATGGAATTTGCGTTTAGAAGATGAACAAACAGGTGAAAAGATTGATCCACGTCTTTCTTTACTTGGAATGGAAGACGCTGTTGGAACGGTACAAATTCCGTACTTCTCAGATGATGGAAACAAAGTATTAGAACGTACAATTCCAGTGAAAAAAATTATGACAGAAGAAGGCGAAGTGTTCGTTACAACTGTATACGACTTAACGTTAGCAAATTACGGCGTGAACCGAGGGCTCGGCGGACAAGAGCCGAAAGATTTCAATGATGATGTACCATTTACACCTGCATGGCAAGAGAAAATGACAGGAGTGAAACGAGAGCTTATTATTCAAATTGCTCGTGAGTTTGCACAAAACGCAGTTGATACGGATGGTCGCTCGATGATTATTGTAGGGGCCGGTATTAACCATTGGTTTAATTCTGATACGATTTATCGCGCAGTTTTAAACCTTGTTCTTCTCGTTGGGGCACAAGGTGTAAACGGCGGCGGTTGGGCGCATTATGTTGGGCAAGAAAAATTACGACCAGCAGAAGGATGGCAAACAATCGCGATGGCAAAAGATTGGCAAGGGCCACCGAAATTACAAAACGGTACATCTTTCTTCTATTTCGTAACAGATCAATGGCGTTATGAAGATACACCGGTTGGACATTTAGCATCACCAATTGAGGGCAACTCTCGTTATCAACATCACGGTGATTACAATGTATTAGCGGCACGACTTGGCTGGTTACCTTCCTATCCAACATTCGAGAAAAATGGAATTGAATTATATAAAGAAGCTGTTGCTACTGGTGCAACAACGCAAGAAGAAATCGGAAAATACGTTGCACAAAAACTAAAAGAAAAAGAACTAAAATTTGCGATTGAAGATCCAGATAATAAAAATAATTTCCCGCGCAACTTATTCGTATGGCGTGCCAACTTAATTTCAAGTTCTGGTAAAGGCCACGAATATTTCTTAAAACATTTATTAGGTACAACAAATGGATTAATGAATGACGATAGTGATTCAATACGACCAGAAGAAATTAAGTGGCATGAAGAAGCGCCAGAAGGGAAGCTTGATCTACTCATTAATTTAGATTTCCGTATGGCTGGAACAGCGCTCTATTCTGATATCGTCTTACCTGCTTCAACTTGGTATGAAAAGCACGATTTAAGCAGTACGGATATGCATCCATTTGTGCATCCATTTAATCCAGCAATCGGTTCACCGTGGGAAGCACGCTCTGACTGGGATATTTTCACCGCTCTTTCTAAAGCTGTGTCAGATTTAGCGAAGAAAATCGATCTTGAACCAATGAAAGAAGTCGTTGCAACACCACTTCTTCACGATACACCACAAGAATTAGCGCAACCACTTGGCAAGATTAAAGACTGGAGCAAAGGTGAGTGTGAACCGATCCCAGGTAAAACAATGCCGCAAATTCATGTTGTCGAAAGGGATTATAAAACGATTTATGACAAGATGACAGCTCTTGGACCAAATACCGGAAAACAACCGATTGGTACGAAAGGGATTTCTTGGTCGGCAGAAAAAGAATATGAGCAATTAAAGAGTCGATTAGGAGTTATTCGAACGGATTCTATTGCGAAAGGGTGCCCAGACATAAAAGAAGCAATTAATGCTGCTGAGGCGGTATTAACACTTTCTTCTACAACAAACGGTCATATGGCTGTAAAAGCATGGGAAGCACTTGAAAAACAAACCGATTTAAAACTACGTGATTTAGCAGAAGAACGTGAAGAAGAATGCTTCACATTTGAACAAATTACAGCGCAGCCTAAAACAGTAATTACTTCTCCAGCCTTTACGGGTTCTGAAAAAGGTGGACGCCGTTACTCGCCATTTACAACAAATGTTGAGCGTCTCATCCCTTGGAGAACGATAACTGGTCGACAATCTTTCTACTTAGATCACGACATGATGAAAGAATTTGGTGAAACGATGGCAACATTTAAACCAATTCTGCAACATAAACCGTTTCGTAAATCACGCCCTGAAGTAGAGGGGAAAGAAATTACACTAAACTATTTAACACCGCATAATAAGTGGTCGATTCATAGTATGTACTTCGATTCATTGCCGATGTTAACGCTGTTTAGAGGTGGTCCAACTGTTTGGATGAATAAAGATGATGCGAATGAAGCTGGAGTTGCTGATAATGATTGGATTGAGTGCTTTAACCGTAACGGCGTTGTCGTAGCACGTGCCGTTGTAACGCACCGTATACCGAGGGGAATGGCATTTATGCACCATGCGCAAGATCGTCACATTAACGTGCCTGGTACGAAATTAACAAGCACCCGCGGGGGAACGCATAATAGTCCAACCCGTATTCATGTTAAACCAACACATATGATTGGTGGATATGGTCAATTAAGCTATGGATTTAACTACTATGGTCCGACTGGGAATCAGCGTGACTTAAATGTCGTAATCCGTAAACTGAAGGAGGTAGATTGGCTTGAAGATTAAAGCGCAAGTCGGAATGGTAATGAACCTAGATAAATGCATCGGCTGCCATACTTGTAGCGTAACATGCAAAAACACCTGGACAAATCGTCCAGGTGCTGAATATATGTATTTCAATAACGTAGAAACGAAACCTGGAATTGGTTATCCAAAACAATGGGAAGATCAGGAGAAATACAAAGGCGGCTGGGAATTGAAAAATGGTGAAATTCAGCTGAAATCCGGTTCGAAAATGAAGCGTCTTATGAATATTTTCCACAATCCAGATCAACCAACAATTGATGATTACTTTGAACCTTGGAACTATGATTATGAAACATTAACAAATAGCCCGCAGCGTAAGCATCAACCAGTTGCTCGTCCGAAATCAGCAATTACAGGCGAATTTATCGACAAAATTGAATGGGGTCCAAACTGGGAAGATGATTTAGCAGGCGGACATATAACAGGATTACAAGATCCAAATGTAAAGAAAATGGAAGAAGAAATTAAAACGGATTTTGAGAATGTCTTTATGATGTATTTACCACGCATATGCGAACATTGTATGAATCCATCTTGCGTTTCGTCTTGTCCATCTGGTGCGATGTATAAACGTGAAGAAGATGGGATTGTTCTTGTGGATCAAAATGCATGTCGTGCTTGGAGATTTTGTGTATCGTCTTGTCCTTATAAAAAAGTGTATTTTAACTGGCAAACAAATAAAGCTGAAAAATGTACAATGTGTTTCCCACGTATTGAAGCTGGTATGCCAACAATTTGTTCTGAAACATGTGTAGGACGTATTCGATATATTGGGGTAATGCTATATGACGCTGACAAAGTAAAAGAAGCGGCTTCTGTTGAAAATGAAAAAGATTTATATGAATCTCAGCTTACTGTTTTCCTAGATCCAAATGATCCAGAAGTAGCAGCGGAAGCAAAAAAACAAGGGATTCCTGAAGAATGGATTAAAGCAGCACAAGAGTCGCCAATCTATAAAATGATTATCGATTGGAAAATCGCTCTACCTCTTCACCCAGAGTACCGTACAATGCCAATGGTTTGGTATATCCCGCCCCTTAGCCCAATTATGAATATGGTGGAAGGGAAAGGTAGTAACTGGCAAGCAGAAGAGATTTTCCCTGCTATCGATAATATGCGTATTCCAATTCAATATTTAGCGAATTTACTCACTGCAGGAGATGAATCACACATTCGTCTTACATTGAAAAAAATGGCTGTCATGCGAACGCATATGAGAGCATTGCAAATTAATAAAGAACCAAATGAAGCAGTATTAAAAGAAATTGGTTTAACGAAACAGGATGTAGAAGATATGTATCGTCTTCTTGCCATCGCGAAATATAAAGATCGCTTCGTCATCCCGACATCTCACCGCGAACAGGTTGCAGATTTATATAGCGAACAAGGAAGCTGTGGTCTTTCCTTCACAGGTGGTCCAGGCTCTTGTATGACAATTTCTTAAATAAAGGGGGCAGAAAATTATGAAACAAAGTTTACAAACTGCTTTTTCTTGTTCTTCTTTTCTTCTCTCCTACCCAGAACTTGGGTGGGGGGAAGCTTTAACTGAATTACAAGAAGAGATTGAAGCGATTGAACAGGAAGACGTTAAAGCAGCACTTACAACATTTATAAAACAAGCACTAAATAAAACGAATGATCAATTAATTGATACTTACGTATATACATTCGATTTTGGTAAAAAGACAAATATGTATTTAACTTATATGAACACCGGTGAACAAAGAGAAAGAGGTATTGAATTATTAGAGTTAAAACAGCATTATAAAAAATCTGGTTTTGAAGTAACAGATAAAGAACTACCTGATTATTTACCGCTATTACTTGAGTTTTTTGCAAATGCAGATGAACAAGATAGTGAACCGATTATGAGTAAATACAAGGAGAATATACAAGCATTGCACGTTCAGTTAAAAGAAGCAGACAGTATGTATGAACCAATTCTTGCAGCTATTCTCCTCGCTATCGATACATGGGGTGTACAGACAAAATAGAAAGGAGAGTTGTCAAAATGATGGATCAATTTCTATGGGTGTTGTTTCCTTATATCATTTTTGCAATCTTTATCGGTGGACATATTTTCAGATACAACTATGATCAATTTGGATGGACATCAAAATCTAGTGAACTATTAGAGAAGAAAATGCTCCGGGTCGGAAGTCTATTATTCCACTTTGGGATAATGTTCGTAATTGGTGGTCATGTTATGGGGATTTTAATTCCAGAGTCCGTATACCGTTCAATAGGTATTTCTGAACATATGTATCATGTAGTAGCGATTAGTTTCGGACTTCCGGCAGGTGTTGCTTCTATCATCGGTTTAATTATATTAACGTATCGCCGTGTAACAGTAAAACGCATCATTGCAACGAGTACAACGGGAGATTATATTGCGCTTATTTTATTACTTATCGTTATGCTAGCAGGACTTTCTTCAACGTTTTTAAATATTGACTCAAAAGGGTTTGATTATCGTACAACGATCGGTCCTTGGTTCCGTAGTCTCTTTATTTTCCAACCGAAAGTTGAATATATGATGGAAGTACCTGTTTGGTTTAAATTTCATATTATTGCAGCGATGGGGCTTTTCGCAGTATGGCCATTTACAAGACTTGTACATGTATTTAGTGCTCCAATTAAATACTTAAGCCGTAGTTATGTAATTTACAGAAGACGTATTCCTAATGAATTGAAAAAATAATACTGCTGTAAACGGATAGGAGCTAGCGGCTAAAACGAAACGAGGTCTAATATGAAAGGCCTCGTCTTTGTTAATATAGGGGGATAACCGTGTATGTTTAATAAGTAGCTTAATATGAAAAAAGATTAGCATCTAAATAAGATGCTAATCAATGCTACAAACAGAGGCAGAACAATCTTCACAAGCAATTTCACATTTTAAAAATTGTAAATCATGAATTGTAATCTTTCCTTTAGTAATAGAAATCGTACCCTTTTTTTTCAAATCATTTAACATTCGATTTACGCTTTCACGGGAAGTTGCACAGAAGTTCGCAAGTTCTTGATTCGTTAATGGTAAATCGATGAGAATACCATTTTCCTTTAACACACCATAACTATTTGTCATTCGTATGAGAGTAGAATACAGGGCACCTTTTTTGCCGTGTAATACTAAATCTCGGAACTTCGTTTGCATTCTTCTTAAATGTTCACTAATCCATTTCATAAATTCAAATACAAGTGCAGGCTTTTGGAGTAATGCTTTTTCTAAGGTTTCACGCTTTATTACTCCTACTTCAACATCTTCAAGGCATTTAGAATTTAATAAATACTTCGCATTGTCCGTGAACAATGTTAATTCGCCAATAATGTCGTATGCCGAACAAATACGAAGTGTTAATTCTTGCCCGTCAGCACTTAGTTTACTAATTTGTACTTTTCCTGAGTGGATGATATAGAGTTCTGTTGCTTCCATACCTTCTTGAAAAATAAAACTTCCTTTTTTAATCTGCATTTTATATTCAACAGATGCAAGTAATTCCTTTAAATCTTGAGATAATGTCATACTGTTTGCCACAGCGATCACCTTTCTTCTTTTAAGCAATACATTTCCTATTTTGAATGTAAGTATGATGAAAATGCAAGAGATATTTTTGGAAAAAAGTGAAATTTCAATGACCGTAAAGGAAAACGATATTAAATCTCTAAAAAACTAGTTATAGTAAGGGATTATATGGATTTGAGTTTTGAGAGTAAGAAAAGAAAAAAGAAACATAATAAGAAATTTTAATGTGTAAAGAAAGGAGACTAGAGATGTGAACAAAATTCGAACGGATTTGTGAAGAATTTTTGAATGGGGAAAGTAATGTGAGAAAAGTCACATTGAATATGTAGCTTCTTTTTTATAATGAAGGCAAATAAAAAAATTGAAAACTTACTAAGGACTTGAGTAGAAAAGAAGGGATATAGATGCACGAGAAGATGAGAGATTCTTTAGAACGGCCACTTCAAGATTTACGTATTTCAGTTATTGACCGTTGTAATTTTAGGTGCACATACTGTATGCCAGCTGAAGTGTTCGGACCAGATTACGCTTTTTTACAGGAAGAGTTTTTATTAACGTTCGATGAAATAGAAAGATTGGCGAGATTGTTTATAAGTATGGGAGTCAATAAAATTAGACTTACTGGCGGTGAACCTTTGTTGCGTAAAGATTTACCGAAGTTAATTGCAAGGCTTGCAAAGCTAGAAGGCTTAAAGGATATTGGACTCACAACAAACGGTATTCATTTAGCAAAACAAGCAAAGCTATTAAAAGAAGCAGGATTAAAACGTGTAAATATTAGTTTAGATGCGATAGAAGATCATGTCTTCCAAAAAATTAATGGACGAAACGTAAGTACAAAACCTGTCTTGAAAGGAATTGAAGCAGCAAAGGCAGCTGGATTAGAAGTAAAGGTAAATATGGTTGTAAAAAAAGGAATGAATGATAACCAAATTCTTCTTATGGCTCGTTATTTTAAAGAACAAGAAATTCAGCTCCGTTTTATCGAGTTTATGGATGTGGGGAGTACGAATGGCTGGAACTTCGAACAAGTCATTACGAAGGAACAAGTAATAGAGAAAATTAATCGTGTATATCCGCTTGAGCCTGTTACACCTCGTTACTTTGGAGAAGTTGCAAAATTATATCGATATGTAGGGAGCAACGCAGAAGTTGGATTTATTACTTCAGTCTCTGAGTCTTTTTGTTCTTCTTGTACGAGGGCTCGTATTTCGGCAGACGGTAAATTTTTCACATGCCTATTTGGAACAAAAGGAATGGATTTACGAACGCTTCTTAGAGAAGATATTTCTGATGCATCACTATTAAAAATTTTACAACATACATGGGCGTATAGAAAAGATAGGTATTCAGATGAACGAACGGCAGAAAGTACAAATAAACGTCCAAAAATTGAAATGTCCTACATTGGTGGATAATGAAAGGAGGATTCCATATGCAGGAGCGTTATTCAAGGCAAGTATTATTTTCTGGAATTGGTGAAATGGGACAAAAGAAAATACGAGAAAAGCATGTGCTTCTAATCGGTGCGGGTGCACTAGGGGCTGCAAATGCGGAAGCGCTCGTTAGGATGGGAATTGGGAAATTGACAATTGCTGACCGTGACTACGTTGAATGGAGTAATTTACAAAGGCAACAGTTATATACAGAAGAAGATGCACAGCAGTGTAAACCAAAAGCAATTGCAGCGGCAGAACATTTAAGAAGGATTAATTCTGAAGTGGAAATTGTACCAATTGTAACGGATGTCACAATGCAGGAAATGGAAGAGTTAACAAAAGAAGTGGATCTTATTTTAGATGCGACTGACAATTTTGATACGCGCCTACTTATCAATGACATTTCACAAAAAGAAAATATACCTTGGATATATGGTGGGTGCATCGGAAGTTACGGTGTAACGTATACAATTCTTCCAGGGGAAACACCATGTTTTCGCTGCCTAATGGATCATCCGATGGGCGGAGCAACGTGTGATACAGCAGGAATCATTCAACCAGCTGTACAAATGGTTGTTGCTCACCAAGTAACAGAAGCGATGAAAATATTGGTGGACGATTATAAGGCGTTGCGAGGAACAATGTTATCATTTGATATTTGGAACAATCAATATCTCTCATTAAAGGTAAATAGACAGAAGAAAAGCACATGTCCATCTTGTGGCAATGTACGCAAGTATCCAAGTTTAACATTTGAAGCACAGTTGAAAACTGAAGTGTTATGCGGGCGGAATACAGTTCAAATCCGTCCAGGGATAAAGCGAGTTCTTCATTTAGAAGAAATTCAAAAGCGCTTACAAAAAAGTGTGAATGTCAAAAAAACACCATATTTACTATCGTTTCTTGTTGATGAATATCGTTTTGTTTTATTTACAGACGGTAGGGCATTTATTCATGGGACTAATGATGTGAAAATGGCAAAACGATTATACGCAAAATATATAGGGTGAATAGAAAGAGCGTTTCTCCTTATCAAAACGAGGTGAAAAAGGAATGTTAGAAAAACGTATACCAATTCCAGTGGCAGAAGCAGTTGCACGTGTAATGGAGTACGCCTATCTAGGTGAAACGGAAAAAGTTTCTCTTAAAGAAAGCTACGGAAGAACGCTTGGAGAAGATGTTGTTGCAGATCATGATGTTCCGCATTTTGATCGTTCTCCATACGACGGGTTTGCAATTCGAGCGGAAGATACGAAAGAAGCAAGTAGCAGTAACCCCATTCAGTTTGAAGTAATTGGTGAAATTGGAGCAGGTTTTGTTTTTACAGAAGAAGTGAAAGCATTTCAAGCTGTACGTATTATGACAGGAGCCGCAATTCCAGAGGGGTGTAATGCTGTTGTTATGTTAGAACTAACGGAAGGGTTTGAAGAAAACGAAAAGACTTATATGAAATTAAAACGCTCTTTCGCTTCTAGTGATAACATTTCTTTTAAAGGGGAAGATGTAAAACAAAATGCCACCCTTGTGAAAAAAGGAACTTTTATTAACCCTGGAGTAGCAGCGCTTCTTGCTACGTTTGGTTATAGTTCAGTAAATGTTGTTAAGCAGCCGATTATTGGGGTCGTAACAACAGGAAGTGAACTTTTAGAAGTACATGAACCACTAAAACAAGGGAAGATTCGAAACAGTAACTCTTATATGATTGCTGCTCAAATTGAACGAGCGGGTGGAGTTGTACAGTATTATGGACAATTCGCTGACGATTTTGAGACGTGTTATAACACTGTAAAAAAAGCGATAAAAGAAGTGGATATATTAATTACAACTGGTGGTGTTTCAGTAGGAGACTACGATTATTTACCTGCTATTTATGAGAGATTACAAGCTAATGTACTTTTCAATAAAATAGCGATGCGACCAGGAAGTGTGACAACTGTAGCTGAGGTAGAAGGAAAACTATTATTTGGTCTATCTGGTAATCCTTCTGCTTGTTATGTCGGTTGTGAATTATATGTTCGACCAGTCATTGGGACATACTTGCATAGTAAAAATCCACACGTATATCGTGCAGAAGCAATTTTACAAAATGATTTTCCGAAAGCAAACCCATTTACTCGTTTTGTAAGAGGGAGAGTAGAAATTGTAGATGGTCAATTGCAAGTTACACCAGTGGGCTTAGATAAATCAAGTGCAATTTCTTCACTTGCAGAGGCGAATGCATTTATCGTACTGCCGGGCGGAACAAGAGGATTTGAAGCAGGAATGACTGTTTCGGTACTGTTATTAGAATCAAACGTAGGAAGCGAGTGGCCATGGGAAGAACCACTTCGATCATACAAGTGATAGAAAAATAGATTGATGGCTTCTCCGCGGATTATGATTTATCCCACATTAACTGCCCATAAACGCCCGATTGGTGAAGGCTAATAATCAGTAGGAGATGAAGAAAACCCCCACTGATTAAAGTTTCACTTTATACAAAGATAAGAGGTGCAAGATGACACATACGTATTATGAAGTAATTGATACACCAATTTCAATTGAAGAAGTTACTAATAAAGTAATTCAGCGTGAGTGCGGTGCTGTTACTACTTTTATTGGTACTGTTAGAGAATTTACGAAAGGACGCCGTACGCTATATTTAGAGTATGTAGCTTATAAGACAATGGCGGAAAAACAGCTTGAGAAAATTGGTACCGAAGTAGAAGGGAAATGGCCAGGTACATATGTGGCAATTACACATCGCATTGGTACATTGCAAATTTCTGATCTTGCTGTCGTTGTCGCTGTTGCTACACCACATCGGAAAGCGGCCTATGAGGCGAATGAATATATTATGGAGCGTATAAAACAAATTGTTCCGATTTGGAAGAAAGAGTTTTGGGAAGATGGTGAGTCATGGATAGGTGATCAGTTAGAGAAAACAGCATATGTAAATGGTGAACCTGAAAAGGAGATGAGAACATGATTGAAGTACTATTATTTGCACATTTGCAAGAAGAAGCAAGTAAGCCGGCCTTGCAAATAGAATGTGAAAAGATTACGGTTGCTGAGCTAAAGGATGTTCTTATAAAGAAATACAACTTAGCAATTTCAAAAGAGATTATGGTCGCTATAAATGAAGAATACGCAAATGAGGATGACATCATTCAAACTGGTGATGTTGTAGCAATGATTCCGCCAGTAAGTGGTGGTTGATTCTTTTCAGTCTAATCATGTGAGTACGTGATTAGACTGGAGGGAATTAATATAACTATGCATACATAGGAGGGAACAGGATGAAAAGTCCTAATTTTCAATTAAGTTTACAAACTTCTAATCTAGTTATCGGTTTTATGGTATGGGTCATTTTATCATCATTAATGCCTTATATTAAAGCGGATATTCCATTAACTGCGGGACAAATTTCTATGGTCACAGCAGTACCCGTTATTTTAGGTTCTATTCTTCGCATTCCAATTGGTTATTGGACAAATCGTTACGGAGCAAGAAAGTTATTCTTTATTAGTTTTATTCTATTATTATTCCCTGTCTTTTATATTAGTGTTGCCAATTCTATGATGGATTTAATTATTGGTGGCTTATTTGTAGGGATTGGTGGGGCTGTATTCTCTGTAGGGGTAACTTCTTTACCGAAGTACTTCCCGAAAGAGAGTCACGGTTTTGTAAATGGTATTTACGGTGTTGGTAACGCCGGAACAGCAATTACTTCATTTTTAGCACCTGTCATTGCAACTTCATTTGGCTGGAGAACGACAGTACAGTGTTATTTAGTTTTACTTGCAGCATTTGCACTTATGAACTTTTTATTAGGCGATCGTAAAGAAAAAAAGGTGAATACACCATTAATGGAACAAATAAAAGGTGTATATAAAAATGAAAAACTTTGGTTTTTATGTATCTTTTACTTTTTAACATTCGGATCATTTGTTGCATTTACAGTATACTTACCAAATTTTTTAGTATCTCACTTCGGATTAGAGAAAGTAGATGCAGGTATGCGGACAGCAGGGTTCATCGTATTAGCAACAATCATGCGCCCGATTGGTGGTTGGCTCGGTGATAAATTTAATCCATTTAAAATATTAATCTTCGTATTTATCGGTTTAACACTTTCAGGTATTATTTTATCATTTATGCCTAGTATGAACGTGTATACATTTGGTTGCCTACTAGTTGCATTTTGTGCAGGTATTGGAAATGGTACAATCTTTAAACTCGTTCCAATGTACTTCTCTGAACAAGCTGGTATTGTAAATGGAGTTGTATCAGCTTTAGGTGGACTAGGAGGGTTCTTCCCACCATTAATTTTAACATTACTATTCCAACTGACAGGTCATTATGCAATTGGATTTATGGCATTATCAGAAGTCGCACTTGCTTGTTTAATCATCACCGTGTGGATGTATAGCCAAGAGAAGCTGTTAGTAATGTTAAAGAATAATTAATAAGGAAAAAAGAACCGTCCCAAAGTATTCTGGGACGGTTCTTTTAGTAATAGGCTTCTTCATGTTTTATCGTTAAGTCGATAAAATGTCATTTACTATCTCCATCTTAACCAAAGCTTGTTTTCTAAAATAGTGTGGTTTTAAAATGAAAAACAGAAGGATTATGGGATTTTATGTTAAAATATAGATAACAGATGTTATTCAATTAAAGGGCAGGTTAGTTGAAGAAATGTTAAATCTCTTCCAAAGGTTGAACTAATTTTTAGTATACAAATATTTAATTTGATCGGGGTGTTTAGATGAAAAAATTATATAAGTCCACTCAAGATAAACAAGTATCAGGTGTATTAGGTGGCTTAAGCGATAAGTATGGAATTGATGTTAGTATCCTTCGAATAGTAACTGCATTATCAGCCTTTTTTACTAGCGGAATAACAGTGTTAATTTATATAATAGCTGCAATTGTTTTGCCTACAGATAAAGAAATTAAGGGATAAATGTATGAACTCAAATATAATTCAACAAACGGGAACTTTAAAGGAACAAGTAGATAAAGGCACTCCGCCTCTTACACGTCTACGATACCAGCCTTTGGTGGTAAGAATCCCACTGACGTTAGTCAGCTGGCCCTTTTAGAGGTAGGAGTGTCAATTGTCTGTCTAATAATAAAAAGAACAAACGTCTATAAAAAACGTTTGTCCGAAATTAATTAATATTTCACCTAAGAGATAAATTACGATTTGTTAGTACGAGAAAGCTTTTTTATAAGTTTAGGAAATATAGATGTTAGTTCTTGCTTCATACGCTTCGTAAACGATGGATCCTTACCTGAAGTTGAAATCGTTACAACATATTCATCATTTCGGATGATACCAGGTGTGTGAAATGATGATTCTGTACCATCACTTACAACGTTAACCCATTGGAAATCATGAGCGGCTTGTTTGACCATCATATTTACAGCGTGTTGATTTGTAGCTGCATAAATAAGGTGAGCATCTTTAATATCATCATTACTAAAAGTTTTTTGCTTCCAAGTAATATAAGGAAGTTCCTTCATTTCCTCGCAAATTTCTGGGCTGACAACGGTGACAAAAGCGCCCGTATCTTTTAATCCAGACGCTTTTCGATATGCAATTTTACCTCCACCAATGATAACGACCACTTTTTTATTTAGATTAAGCATAAGAGGGTACATGTTATACATACACACATTCCTCCATTCGTTCTATTAATGTTAATTTCATATATGTATCAAACTGAAGGCAGTTACAAGTTGTAACGTGATCATATTTTTTTGTATGCAATTTAATTTTTTGAAGTAACAAACCAGTAAAGAGAAGATACGGCATGACATATACATGGGACGCAGTCGATGTTATAGTCTTGAGCTCAGCGGTAAAAGAGGGTGTTCCTTTCGTTAAAAAGGAACAACATACTGGCATGCCGAGTTTTCGTTCGACAGCTGCTCCGATTTGTTGTAACTCATATATAGGCTGAGAGTCACTGCTACCTCGTCCTACGAGTAAAACTCTACTACCCTGCATTGGCATCGTTTCACGTATTCTTTTCACTACAAGTTCAACCATATGTGGATGCGTACTAAAAGGTGGTGCAAATGAAAATGTTATATGTGGATATTTCTTTTTCATTTGCCCTATCTCAAAAGGAATATCACGTTTATAATGAGCTGCCGCAAATAATAAAACAGGTACAATCATTATTTCAGTTGCTCCCTCTAGTATCGCTTCTGTAACTGCATCATGAATGGTAGGAGTTGTTAGTTCAAGAAAAGCTATTTTTTGAATTCTTTCGTTACGTTCTTTCATAACAGATTGAATAAATTGAATGAATTGTTCGTTACCTTCTTGCAGTCGGCTACCGTGTCCAACATATACGATTCCTTTCATCGTGCTACCATGTCTTTCTTCATAACGATTTCTTGTAATTGATGATCTACGTTGTGAAACCCGACTTTATTTGCATAGTGTAAAGTTGGAACATCGGTATATGAGAAGGGAAGAGTAAGAATATCTATAAAGCCAAGGCGTTTTACTTCTGATAAAAACGTATCAATTGAAGCACGTCCTTCAAATACAATGCTATCCCATGAGAATTCAGAAAGCATACGTGAATGAATTTCATCGAATCGATGATCAATTTTATACTCATGAGTCATCATATAGGAGCCTGCACCAATTTTTTCTTGAATAAAAGCAATTCGGTTTATATTCCGGCCTAAATAGACAGTTGTTTCTAAAGAAAACTCTGCAGATGTACTTAACAATCCATACTTCATAAGCTTTTCTTGAACAGGAAGGTTCATATACTGCAGTTCTGCCTGTAAGGAACGAATATCTTTATGATGTTTACTGCATGATTGCATCAAGATTTCTACACTTTCAGCTGAACAAAATACAAGGCGATCAACGTTAAAAATTTCATAGATTTGTTCAGGTGTTAATGTATATTCTTCCTTTTTAAAAGTTGGAATTTGATATATTTCTGCACCGGATTCTTGTAACTTTTGCTTGGTTAAACTTGTTTTATTTGTTGCGGATGTAAATAAAACTTTTTTACCATGTAATGGTTTACGTTCTTTCCAAGCGATTTGATTGCGTAAGGAAACGACGTCACCAACAATTGTCATTGATGGATTAGAAATATTTTCGTTTTTGACGATAGGAACAATGGTTGAAAGTGTTCCAGTGACAACGCGCTGCTTTCCAGTTGTACCCCATTCAATGACTGCTACGGGTGTATCTTCTTTTTTTCCTGCTTGTAGTAAGTTTGCACAAATTGTAGGTAAGTTTTTTATACCCATGTAGTAGGCGATAGTATCGCTATTGTGGGATGAATTATGTTTTTCGTGATCGGTTAAAGGACCTTTTGTATGTCCAGTTAGTAAAGTGACGCTATTACTGTAGTTACGGTGGGTGAGGGGGATACCTGCATAGCTACTAGCGGCGATGCTAGCTGTAATACCTGGTACAATTTCATACGGAATGTTCGCTTCTGCTAAAGTTTCTGCTTCTTCACCAACACGGCCAAAAATAGATGGATCTCCGCCTTTTAAACGGACAACGATTTTTCCTTCTTTCGCAAATTGAAGGAGGTGGGCATTAATCATTTCTTGTCGCATAGTATGATTTTTGGGCATTTTTCCGCAATAAATTAGTTCGCATGTTCCTTTCGTATAATTAAGAAAGGCAGGATTTAATAAGCGGTCATATAAGACAATATCTGCACGCTTTAAGCAATCTATCGCTTTTTTTGTAATAAGCCCTTCATCACCTGGTCCTGCACCAACTAAATATACATATCCGTTCATATACGCACCTCTTCTATTTTTATTTAAAAGGAAGCCAGGGGAGGCTTCCTTTTATCAATTACATGTATAGATAAATATCCCCGTCAATAACTTCTACTTCGTACGTTTGAATACAACCGTCATCAGGTTTTTGAACTTCACCTGTTACTAATGAAATTTTCCAATCATGTAGTGGGCAAAAGACGAATTCCCCAGATACAATTCCTTCTGCTAATGGACCGTTTTTATGAGGACAACGATTTTCTACAGCTCGAATATCGCCATTTGAGAGACGAAATAGGGCGATAGACATACCTTTCATTTGCACCTCTTTACCAATTTGAAAAGGAAGGTCATCCGCACGCATAATTTTTATTTTTTCTTTCGTTTGTAACATATAGTGCACGCTCCTTATTTTACAGTTTCTACTTCATACATCGCTTTTAATGACTTCGTTTCTAGTGCTTGTCCCCATGCTTCCGTATATGTGCTACGAGCTGTTTGGAAACGCTCATTTAGCATAGTGACCATGTTTGTATCTTGTAGTATTTCTTTTATGTGATCGAAGCCTAATCGTTCTGTCCAGTAGGCAGTGCGCTCCCCGTAAATACCAGTTTCACGATAATATTGTACGTAAGCTGTAGCGATGCGAAGTACATCATCTTCAGTAGGGACAATCATTACAAAGTCAGCTTCGCGTACTTCCGTACCACCATTTCCGCCAATATAAAGTTGGAATCCATTTTCGACACAAACAACGCCAAAATCTTTCGTTAGTACTTCAGCACAGTTACGTGGACAACCCGTTACACCCATCTTCATTTTATGAGGTGTATCTACCATTTCTAATGATTGTTCAAGTAGCATACCAAGTCCTAATGAATCTTTCGTACCGAACCGACAGTAGCGAGAGCCAACACATGATTTTACATTACGAAGAGATTTTGAATACGCATATCCAGAAGTCATATTTAAGTCGGCCCATACGTTAGGTAAATCTTGTTTCTTAACACCATATAAACCGATTCGACTTGCGCCTGTAATTTTTACGAGAGGAACGTCATATTTTTTCGCAACTTCAGCAATTTTCATTAAATCATCTGCGGTTGTAACGCCTCCGTACATACGTGGAATAACAGAAAATGTACCATCATGCTGGATGTTACCATTCATTCTTTCATTAACGTAACGGGATGATTTATCATCTGCATATTCTTCTGGGATCGCCATACGTAAATAGTAGTTTAAAGCAGGACGACATTTTGAACAGCCGTCTTCATGTGCAAAATCAAGAACATTTCGTACTTCTTTTGGCGATTTTAAACCTTTCTCATGAATTGCCGCTACAACTTCATCACGTGATAAAGTTGTACATCCACACATACCGGCAGATTGTGCTGAGGCATCAAAAGAATCTCCAAGTGTATGAGATAAAATTTGCTCAACAAGTGGGCGACATTTACCACAAGAACCTGCGGCTTTCGTGCATCCTTTAACTTCTTCAAAAGTAGTTAACTCTTGTTCTAAAATGGCGTGAACTATTGTGCCTTTCGTAACACCATTACATCCGCAAATAGTGTCATCCGCACTCATAGTAGCAACGTTAAGTTCGTTTTCTTCACCAGCTTTGTGAAGAAGGGAAGCTGCTGTATATTCTTGTATGTCTTCTTCTTTCTTTAACATGCTAAAGAGGCGTGTACCATCAGCAGTATCACCATATAAAACAATACCAACGACTTTATTGTCACGAACTAATACTTTTTTATAGGAACGTTTACATTCATCAAAGATTGATATTGCTTTCGTTATATCATCTTCATAAATTTGGCCAGCAGAGAATAAATCACAACCTGCAACTTTTAATTGTGTACCGACGATACTGCCCACATATCCATCAGTTTGTAAATTTGTTATATGCTTTGCTAAAATTGCGCCTTGTTCATAAAGTGGGGCAACAAGTCCATATGCGATACCGTCATGTTCTGCACATTCTCCAACCGCATAAATGGATTCATCATTCGTTTGCATATAGTCGTTGACTACAATACCGCGATTTACAATTAAACTAGCATCTTTTGCTATTTGAGTATTCGGACGTATTCCGACAGCCATTACAATTAAATCACAATTTACAATTTCACCATCTTCAAATTGAATGCCCTCAACATGATCTGTACCAAGAATCTTTACAGTTTTCTTTTCCATGAGAAATTTCATGCCTTGCGCTTCTAAATCTTCACGCAGAAGGGAAGCTGCTTTAGCATCTAATTGTTGCTCCATTAAGCCCGGCATTAAATGAACGACATGTACATCCATTCCTAAGTCAATGAGTCCTCTTGCGGCTTCTAAACCAAGTAATCCACCACCAATGACAACGGCCTTTTTCTTATCTTTAGCAGTATTTATCATAAATTGTGTATCTTCAATTGTTCGAAATCCAGTCACACCAGGAAGGGTGGAACCTTCAACAGGTAATATAAAAGCACTAGATCCCGTTGCGATAATGAGTTTGTCATATGTAAGAGTACGATTTTTTTCTGTGACAATGACTTTTTCTTCTCGGTCAATACTTTGAACTCTCTCGTTTGTATATAAAGTTATTTCATTTTCTTCGTACCAACTATATTCGTTCATAATGATATCTTGCATATTTGTTTTTCCCTGCAGAACATGAGAGAGCATAATGCGATTGTAGTTTGGATGTGGTTCATCTCCAAAAATAGTAATATTATATTCACTATCATGTTTTAATATTTCTTCCATACAGCGTATTCCAGCCATACCATTTCCGATCATTACTAAACGTTTTTTCATATTCATTTCCCCTTTTATGTGAAATGTTGAACAAAGTATATTATGTTTCTATTATAGAAAATTAAAAAAGAGGGAGATGTGATATTTATCACATTTTTATAATGATTCACAAATTGTTGAAATTCGGATTTATGTGAAGGGAGAAGCGAAAGGGAATATGGTTACAAGGGTAGAGGGGGAGGGGAAGTATAAATATTTTTCATACAATGAAAAAGCAGGACATGAGCATTTATACTCATGTCCTGCACTTTATTTATGCTTTCGTAATTGCACGTGGAAATAAAATGTTATTTTCTAAATGAATATGTTCAAATAAGTCAGATTCAAGGGCTTCAAGGCGCTGGTAAACAAGGCGATAAGTGCCGCAAGCTCCTTCTGGTGGAGTAAAGTCATTGGTCACCTTACGAAGTTCTTTAATAATATTGCCAGCGTGGTCATGCTCACTTTCTAATGCGTCTACTACTATACGTAATTTTGCATAATTTTCATCAGTCGGATTTTGTTCGAATTCTAAAATTAATGGGAAATCTTCCGTTTCTTCTTTAATTAAATGTTGTTCTAATTCAATCTTAAGTTCATGAAATAGCTTATGAATTTGAGCTAAATGAGGCTGACTTGCCCCATGAACGCGTAATACTTTCGTCACATATGGACTTAACTGTGGCAATTCTTCATTTAAATAGCGATGATGCTTGTTTACAACATAATCAATCAATTCTTGATAAGAAGCATTTTTCCAATCAATTTCAGATTCGTTTAATAGTTTCGTTTTATGATAAAGCGTATTTAACTCTGTGATTACCTCTATTGCCGATAAATTTCTTTCATTAATTGCATCAATAAGTGGTCTATTACCACCACAACAAAAGTCTATTCTATATGATTTAAAAAGATCACTAGCTTTCGGAAATTGTGTTACAATCTCACCGATAATTGAAGTTTCAGTAAATGTATGTTTCATATGAATTCCTCCATAAAGTTTAAATGTAATATCTAAATCAAGAATAGCGATAAATTAAAATCAATGTGGTGATTTAAATCACTTATTATGTGTCATTTTTGAGAATAATAAAAGGAGTTTTATTTAAGTAAGAGGAAGCGTAATTCGTCGCAATACTTTACGATAATAAAAAAAGAAGCTTAGTAGAAGCTTCTTTTTTATTACTATCTTTCACACGCAACTCCATCGCCATCACGATCAAGTTTAGAGCTATATCCTGGTTGGTCTCTATATAATGGGGCTTTCCCAGCATTTTTAACTTCAGTACAATTTTTGAAATATGTATTACTATTGCTTCCAGCAGCCGGTTGTGTTTGAGTTTGCTGTGCTTTTTGTTGTTCCTGTTGTACGCGAGCTTGCTCAGCAGCTTGACGTTGTTGCTCTTCTTGTTGTTTGCGAGCTTGTTCAGCGGCTTGACGTTGTTGCTCTTCTTGTTGTTTGCGAGCTTGTTCAGCGGCTTGGCGTTGTTGCTCTTCTTGTTGTTTACGGGCTTGTTCTTCAGCTTGACGCTGTTGCTCTTCTTGTTGTTTACGGGCCTGTTCTTCAGCTTGACGCTGTTGCTCTTCTTGTTGTTTACGGGCCTGTTCTTCAGCTTGGCGTTTCTCATCCTCTTGCTTACGAGCTAGTTCCTCAGCTTGACGTTTCTCATCTTCTTGCTTACGAGTTTTTTCGTCCGCTTCTTTCTTTTCTAATTCCTTTTTCTTTTCGTCATCTTTTTTCTCTTCACTATTAGAAGCGACTTGTTTATTAGTTGCTTTCGTTTTTTCAGAAGAAGGACTTGAAATACCTGATAGCGCAACAAAAATGACAAATAAAACAGCTGTAATTATAAATTGTTTTTTTGCTACACCCGTTTTCTTAATAACAGATAATATTGCAAGAACAAGGAAAAATATAAATAGAATGAAACTTAAAGTAGAAAAAAATTCGACGACTGGGTGTTCAGATTTTGTTGTGCCGGTCACCATTAAGATAATTGAAATCATAAAAAGAATAACAGTTGGACGACCATATTGTTTTGCTTTTCCATTTTTCTTAAAGAATGAAATGATACATAAGATTAAAAGAATGATAGCAATCAAAAATAAAGCTACACCAATATTACTCAAAATAGCCATTTTCATACCTCCATTTGTAAGATTTTCTCTATAGATTATATAGGAATTTATTGGATAGTACACGTTTTATATTAATTTAGAAAATTAATATTTTTAATAGACGAATAAACATTTATTTTATATATAAGGAAAAATAGATATATTTACTATTACTTTTTGAAAGAGATTTCATAAATTATAGTATATCGATTGAAAGGAGGAGATTTGTATGGAATTTCAATTACTAGTGAATTGCGTGTTACAAGAAGGGAATGCTTACTTTTTAGTAACAAAAGTAGATGATGTTATTACGTTGAAAGTGCCAATTACAGCAGGAGTAGCAGGTTTATTTTTAGCTTTAGGTGTACCGAGATGTTCTTAATTTAGATTTTGATAGTAAAAGGATGAGGGACAAGCCTTACCCTTTTACTATTACATAATTTTTTTATGTAAACTAAATGAGGTTTTTAAGTTTTTTAATATTATTTTTGCCATAGCACGTTTAAAATGGACATGCATATACTATAATGTTTCATTGACCTTTGATGATGAACGATAGTTTTAAAAAGTGTATCGAAAGTAGAAGTGATACTCTTTTCAATAATGAAAATAGAAGAGGTGCTAGTATATATGAAAAGACGAACGTATGATATTCCAGTCGCGTTGCGAAGAGAATGGTTTTTAATAGAGTTAGCGCATTTAACAAAAAAATATGGGATTGAAATTGCAACTAGTAAAATAGAAGATGCACCATTTTTAAGAGATCAAGTTACAGAATTCAAAATAGGAGCTGGTTTGCAATACGATAAATATGATGATGAGTACATCATCGAGTTTTAAACAAAGAAGCTGCGTATAAAAGGTTATTAAAGAGACCTTTTATACGCAGCTTTTTTGTAAAGAGAATGCTTTATTGAGAAATATTCAAAACGCTTATTGTAAAAAGGAATGAAGGAATGTTGAGAGAATAACGTTTGATAAGAAAGGAATGTGGCTATTAATTTCTTATTCAAATGTATCGTAAAAGTAATTGATTAAATGGAATTTAAAACAATTGGTGTTCAATGTAATGGTAGCGCTTTCTTTCGAGAGAAAAAAGGGGGATGTTAATGGGGATTATGAAAAGGTGTATCGTATTACTTATTGTACTTTGTTTTATGAGTCCGATGGTTGTTAGTACAAATGTACACGCAGAGGTTGTAACAGAGCTTAAGACTGGCTTTCCAGATCAAGAAGTATTTACTCCTGGAGAATGGTTTTTAGGCCAGAAACCTGCTAATTATGATGAGAATAAACCACCAATTCTCTTTGTACAAGGAAGAAATGGTAATGCGGATAGTTGGTATGGAAAGACAGTATATCATGATATGAATGATATGTACGATTATGCTTTGAAAGCAGGCTATCAAACTGTATTTATTCAATTATATGATGCTGCGGGGAAAGGATCAGCTAGCCAATGGGACAATGGAAAATTGTTAGCACAAAAGCTTGAAGAAATTTATAATCATTTTGGTAAAAAAGTGAATGTTGTAGCTCATAGTAAAGGTGGTATCGATACACAAGCTGCGTTAGTTGGATATGGAGCGAATCGATTTGTTGGAAATGTTATTACGCTTGCCACTCCGCATTACGGATCAAATTTAGCGGATTTATCATATAGTTGGTGGGCAGGATGGCTTGCCTCTATATTAGGTCAAAAAGATGATGGGACCTATTCATTGCAAATAGGTGAAATGGCAAAGTTTCGTTCTACAATAGATAATAATCCTGCAGCTAAATTAAACCGTTACTATACGGCTACTGGGACAAGCTGGGGACCTGTTTTTTCAGCATTATCTACGGGCGGGTTGTATTTGTCATCATACGGTTCTAATGATGGATTAGTGAACGAATGGAGTGCTAAGTTACCATATGGAACACATTTATTTACAGATTCACGATTTGATCATGATAATATACGAAAAGGTTCAGCCGTTTTTTCACGAATTGAACCATATTTACGGACAGCAAATGTACCAGTACCAGCTTTATTAGCCCCGAGTAATAGTTCAGAGGAAAAGGTAGAACAATTAAACACAACTTCTAATCAAGCTATTTTAGGAGGAGAGTTGTCACAAAATGAGTGGGTAGGACAAACTGTCGCAGTTGATAAAAAAGCAGAAGGGGTAGTTTCTATTTTAACAGCTTCTTCGGATGTAGAAATACAACTAATATCTCCAAAAGGAAAAGTTTATACAAAAAAAGATAGTGCTATAACTACTGGTGAAGGTGAATCGTTCTTTAAAGGAGCGACTATAAGAACATTTAAATTTGATAAAATGGAAGCAGGAGAATGGCAAGTTAAAATGATGGCGAAGCAGCCGAAAGATGCATATTTAATCGTAACCGATTACAAAAAAGATGCTCCGTTCGTCCTTCAAATGCCGGCAAAGGTTAAAGCAAATAAAGCAGAGTATAAACTCAAAAAATCACCTGCAGTTCCAGAAATGAAAGGCGATCTTTCAGTAACAGTAAGAGTAATTAATAAAGATGGAAAGTTAGTTTCTGAATCAAGTGAATCGCAAAATATTAATGCAAATATATTTACAGGTGCTTTGAAAAATATAGAACAGCAGGGTGTATATAACGTTACAATTGATATAAAAGGGATGAATAAGGAAGGACAACCTTATAATCGTACGATAGTTAAATCGGTTTATGTAGAGAAGTAGGAAAGAATGAATCGGTTTTAATAAAAAAAATGCCGAATTTTTGCGATAGAAGGATTTCGGCACTTTTTCATGTTTATTAGATGAATAGAAAAAGGAAAGCATTTTAGTGAAACAGAGAAATGGAAAAAGCGATGACTAAGTTTTCAACTTAGTCATCGCTTTTTATTTATGCAATTGAGCAGGAAGAAGGCAAAAAATATCGAATGAATGTAATTATACAGAATTGTTTGCTTTTGGTATGAATAGTAGTTAAAGATACGTTAGTTATATTTCAAACCGTAAGAAAAGAGAGATTAAATAATAGAGGGAGCAACTTACATGGAAAATATATTAAAGGTATCCTCAAAATCAAGTCCAAATTCAGTGGCAGGTGCAATAGCCGGTGTACTAAGAGCAAGTGGCAATGTAGAAATACAAGTAATTGGAGCTGGTTCTTTAAATCAAGCGATTAAAGCAATTGCGATTGCAAGAGGTTTTGTCGCTCCAAGTGGAATTGATTTGGTTCTTGTTCCAGCGTTTCAAGAGGTTACTATCGATAATCAAGAAAGAACAGCAATCAAATTAATTGTAGGCCCTAGAAGGAAAAGGTCTTAATAGCGAGCACTAATATAAGGGGATTTGAAAAGGTCAATAGACTCCAAAAAATTAGACACGTTATTTCATTTGACAGTTCCTTGGGCGTGGACACAGTATTGTACCGGATTCATGACTTTTAATTTCTATTTATATTTATCGGATTTTTCTGGAAACTTAAAAATGCCAAATCCTTTGTGACATAAGGGATTTGGCATTTTTGAAGTTTTTATGTTTTTTAAAATAAATACTAAAACTGCTCATTCTTCTCCCAAGATTCAACGATATAGGCCTATAAACCTTGTTATATCAAGGTTTATAGGCTCTGCTTTTTATTAATGCTCACATTTTGCTCACATTCGAATTTTTTTGTTTTTATTTGATGTTTTCATAAGATTTTATTACATTCTCAAAATTCTCTGCGGCCTGTTGCTGCATGTTTTGTGTGATATGGCTATACTTGTCTAAGGTCATTTGAATAGAAGAGTGGCCTAAACGATCCTGAACAATTTTAGGATGCTCACCCGCTTGAAGCATAAGTGTTGCATGAGTATGTCTTAAGTCGTGAATACGAATTCGCGGAACACCAGCTTTTCTGTAGTGATCTTTTAAAAAACGATGGGGAGCATCTATATGTAAGGGAGAATGAATTGTATTGCCAGCGAAAATAAATGCCTCTTCATTCAAATGTATGCCCCAGCGGAAAAACTCCTTCTTTTTATAGACGTAGTATGATTGTAACTCTGTTACAACAAAGGAGGAGATACTAATGCTTCTATTGGAAGATTTAGTTTTTGTAGCAGCTTTAAATAATCCTTTTTCAGTTTTTACAAGAGATTTATTAACTAAGATACGTTTGTTATCAAAGTCAATATCTTTCCATGTCAGTGCAAGTAATTCCCCACGTCTCATACCTGTATAGATCGCAAGTAAAAAGAACATATAGTACTTTTTATTTTTTTCTTTTAAATATTGGAGGAATCGATTACATTCCTCACTAGACCAGGTTTTCATTTCCCCTTGCTCTTCACGCGGCTTTTTTACTTTATTCATTATATTACCATGTATGATTTCCCATTCTACAGCATGTTTGAATATGCATCTGAAGCAGCGATGTATATTGCTGATTGTACCATTTGATAGACCTTTTTCTTTAAGTTCAGCATAATAGCTTTGAATCATTACAGGCTTAATGCTTTTAATTTTTTTATAACCAAATGTGGGAAGAATATAAAGTCTAACTAGGCTCATGTCTTTTTCATAAGAAGTTATTTTTAACTCAGCTTTTCGAATAGGCTGTAATTTTTCCCAGATATCTAATACACTTAATTGTTTATCATCAAAATACATTCCTTTTTCTATCTCTGTAATCATAGCTGCAGCAGCATTTTGAGCTTCTTTTTTAGTTCTAAATCCACTTTTGCTTTTTTGTTTTCTTTTGCCAGTCATTTGATCTATACCAATATCTATTGTAAATGACCACCTATCTCCGCGCTTATGAAAGTATCCTTTCAAATTTAACCCTCCTTTAAAAATTATTGAATCATTGTGTAGTTTTGAGCAATAACATCATGCAACTTATTGGCTAATAGTTGGTTTTCATAACGCAAAAGTCTTTTTTCAGCAAATTGTAGTGAGACGTTAAAAGTCTCAGCTATAAAATGTGCTGTTAAATGTGAAGGGGGCAAGTTTCTTAACATGAAAGTGGGAATACAAAAATGTAGTTCAAAATTCTTAGCTTTTGCTTCTTGATAATCCATGAACATTTTAGGCATATTTAATTGGTTCCCAGCATGAAATAGAAGGTGTGCAACTTCGTGGCCGAAGTCTTCAAATTGCTCTTGCTGCGATTTCCGTTCATCTAATATGATGCTTGCTAGACCATTACGTTTCATTGCACAACTTCCAATCGGAACAAAATAAAGCCAAATGTTTAGTTTTTGTGCAATTTTCATCATATCCATTTGTTCTGGAACAAAGATAGACAGAGATTGGTACAAGTGTTGCATATAGTCTTCAAGTTGTGTAGTGTAGTAGGGCTGCGATTTGTACATGTTATTTCACTCCAACATCTCAAAATAAGAACACTTGTTCTTATTTTACCGCAAAAAGAAAAGCCCGTGAAGAGGGCTTTATCGATAATTCTATTTCTGTTTATATAGGTATTGAACACTTATGTTCGAAAAATTAGGTGTTTGTGCAATATTCATACATTTTAAGATAAACAAAAATAATACACGCAATAACAGCGTGTATTATTTTTGTTTATCCCCAGGCTTACGATTCTTTTCTTTCATCTTAATAAATTCCCAAAACAGGCGTAGTTCCTCCTGTTTCTCTGGAGAAGCATCTTTGATGTCTTTGAACCATAATCCGAGTTCAGGATCGTTAAGAGGCTGATTAAATTCATCAGGTGTATTATTCAGACTTCGCTTATTTGTTCGACCAAGAAGATAGTCTACAGATATATCGAAGGAATCAGCTAATTTTTGCAGTGTGTCTGTGTCGGGAGTACGATTTCCGTTTTCATAACCAGATACAGAAACTTTTGTAACATTTATTTTTTCGCCTAATTGTTCTTGAGTTAACTTATGTTCAAGGCGTATTTGCTTAAGGCGTGTAGGGAAATCCAAGGTAATCCCTCCTTTACATACATTAATTATATGTTAACTAAATGTTAACGTAAATTTATAAAAATAAAGTTAACTAAATAGAAACTTTTACATTGACGTTAGCTAATGGTTAACTTATAATTGTTGTTAACAAGCAGTTAATAATGTTTGGTGGTGAAAAAATGAAACTAGAGAAATTAAAAGAAATTAGAGTGGTAAACAAAATGTCATTACAAAATGTTGCGGATTCAATAGGTGTTAGCAAACCTTATTATTGGCAAATTGAAAATGGAAAAAGAAGATTAACATATGATTTAGCTGTAAGAATATCTGGAGTGTTTAATTTAACCCCAGATGATATTTTTTTGGAGTTTGAGTTAACTAATAGTAAACTTGAGTGTTCATATTCTCAACTAAAAAGAATAAAAAACTAGCCTAAGGTGGTGACTATCATGTTTAGTTTTGATGTAGAAAGTTTCCGTCAAATTATTCGTGAAGAAGTGGAAAGGGCAACGATTCATATACAAAAGCAAAATGAATTGCCACCATTCCTTACAGTAACGGAATTAATGGACCTGCTACATATTAAACGTACCAAAGCATCAGAGTTATTAAATCGTTCTGATTTTCCAGTATGTCGCGAAGCGGGTGTTCTTATTCCTACACATCTTCTTTTTAAGTGGATGGAAAATCATACTGACTGGGTCGAAAATAATACTGAGTACTACAATCCATTAAAAGAATCTGTCTAATACTAAGTTACCATGTTGGGTTGTCACAAATAAATAATACGTTAGGTACGAATGGGGGAAGTAAACGATGTCTATAGGAAAAGAAGTTGCTATGGCACGTAAACGAAAGGGAATCACTCAAGAACAACTCTACTTAGAAATCCCTGTGAGTCGTGAGTCTTTAGCAAAATATGAAACTGAAAAACGACGAATACCGAAAGACTTACGAAAATGTATTACTGAAGGAATAGATGATCCACAACTGTTTTTTAAAATGTGGAGTGAAGCGACAGGTCATGTAAGTATCCCATTCTTTAATGGAGAATACATAGACCTTCATCCTACAAGTATGAGGTACATGGTTCAGCAAGAAACAAATGAAGCTTTGAAACAGCTTGATACATTATGTTGGTTTAAACCTTCACAAGCATGGTCTGAACAGGAGAAAGAATCTATGAAAAAGGCTATGCATGAAATTTTAGATGCTACGGGTTCGATGATGAGCCTAGTCGCGGTCTTATGTGATCAGTACGGTTTTTCAATGACAGATATATTTAAGTATTGGAAGGTTTCACTGAGAGCAAGGAAATATACAGATGGTTAATTTGATTATTACTAGGGAGGTTAGAGTAATGACAATTGATTATGTGAGTCCAACTTTAAAGCAATATAAAGAACTGGTAAGAAAAGAAGCAAATTTATATGGTGATATCCGAATCGCATCAATTTGTGGAGATTTTATAAAAGCTAAAAGTTTAAAGCAAGAGAAGAAATTAACGGAGATAAGAATTCGAATTATAGAAGCTGCATTTGTTTTGAAAAATAAAAAGAAAAAAGAAAAGGCTACCGCATAGCCCGCGATAACCAAAAATATCAACAAATGAATTATAACATATTCCGATTTAATGCGACAAGCAACTGCGCTTGTCGTTATGGCCAGAAAGATTTGTTCTCCTGTTGTTAATAGTTTATAAGATTGTACTTTCTGGCCATAACGATACGTACAGTATCAAATTATTTGAAGTGAGGGATGAAACATGAAGGTAGAATGTAATCGTCTGTTTGATTTAGTTCTACCAGGAGACTTTGCTTTTGCAAATGAATTACATAACTGCATGGTGACATGTATTCATAACATGTTCAATGCTGGCTCGCTTGATGAAGCAGATTACTGGGAGAAAGAGTTAAATAGGTGCGCTAAAGAATTCAAGAGTATTCGTAACGCAAGAGAAGATCATGATGTATCAAAGAGTTTTCGTGTAGTTGTTAAAAACCTTCAAGGTAAAGGAATCAATGCATCATTAGTTAGTCGTAGAAAATAAAAAAATCTATCACTTGGCAGAGTGATAGATTTAAGACACGTATAGCGAGTCTTTATAAATACTAATTTAGTTAAATTATATCAAAGTAAATCAAGTAAAACAATGGAGGATGAATAATATGGCAGTTTATAGACCGGTACACGTTTCATTTTGGCAGGATTCATTTGTTTTAGATCTTACACCAGAGGAAAAGTATTTTTACTTGTATTTGATGACAAACAGTAAGACGTCTCAATCAGGAATCTATGAGCTTCCACTTCGCATCATTGAAACTGATACAGGGTACAACCGTGAAACTGTTATGAAGCTATTAGAACGTTTTGCAGAGTACGGGAAAATTAATTACAACCAAAAAACAAAAGAGTTGTTCTTAATCAACTGGTTAAAATTCAATCCGATTAAAAATGTAAACATTGAAAAGTGTGTTTTAAAAGAAATTCAATCTGTAAAAGATCAAGATTTTCTGGTTGATTTTTATGAAACATGTTTGCAATTAGAAAGGGAACAAGATTTTAAAATTCCTCGTATTAAGGAGTATTTATCAGTCCGTTTGGAGGGGCTGATAAGGGGCTTCCAAGACCCTAGCAAGGAAGAAGAAAAAGAAAAAGAAGAAGAAAAAGAACAACAACAAGAAGAACGCGCAGGCGCGGAAGAAGTTGTTGAGGTTAATCCAATTTCTTTTTACGAGCAAAACTTCGGATTCGTTACACCTTTTATCGCAGATGGTATTCACGCTTGGATAGACGATTTAAATGCAGAGCTAGTTTTAAAAGCTATGGAAATTGCTTTAGAAAAGAATACGAGAAACATGTCTTACGTAAATACGATTTTACGAGACTGGCATCTTAAAGGATTGAAAACAGTAGCAGATGTTGAAGCGGCTGATAAAGAATTTCGTGCTCAACGATTAGCAAAAGGGCAACAACCGATACAAGCACCTTATCAACAAAAAGGCTTATCGGAATCTACTAAAAACGTAATACAGCAGCAAAAAGCATGGGAGCAGAACATTCCAACAGAAGAAGAACTTGCAGTACTTAACCAACAGAATGCGTGGTTGGCCCAATGAGTAACGATATGATTCGTAACACAGAAGCTGAACAAAGTGTTTTAGGTAGCATTATCCAAGAAGGCGATTTAATTAAAGATTGCCAGCTAAAGGCAAAACAGTTTTCTTTACCAACACACCAAGTGATTTTTAAAGCGATGAGAGAGTTAGAGGATGCAGAAGTCCCAATAGATCTTGTTGCTCTCATGGGGAAATTTGAAGACAGTTTTACGAATCAAATTGGTGGTATTGCGTTCTTTGTAAACTTAACCGAAGTTGTTCCAACGACGAAAAACTTTTCGTATCACGAAGGCTTAATTATCGAAGCTTGGAAAATGAGACATGCTCAAGAGGTTGCTGGTAACTTATATAACCGTCTTCAGCATGAAAGAGATATGAGCGCTATTAGTACATCGATAGATGAGTTAAGCGCTATTGAAGAAACAGGTTATTCAGATGAATTTAATCTAAAGGAAACCCTAGTTGATCTGTATAAGCAAATGCAAATCGATGTAGGAGATTTAACAGGAATAAACACCGGTTACGACGATTTGAATAGAATGACAGCTGGACTTCAAGAGGGCGATTTAATCATTGTCGGTGCACGTCCTTCGATGGGGAAAACAGCATTTGTATTAAACGTCACATTTCATGCAGCAAGCTCTAATACAGCAACAGGCATCTTTTCGCTAGAGATGGGAGAAGAACAGCTGCTTAAGCGAATGATCTCAAGTACTGGAAATATAGATGCCTCGAAATTAAAGAATCCTAAAAAACTATGTAATTTAAAGGATTGGGAAAAGATTAGCCAGGCAATGGGATTAATAAATGATTTGCCGTTAGAAATATACGATAAAGCAAACGTGACTATGCAAGAAATTTATGCGAAGACGAGAAAGCTAAAGCGAAAATATCCAGATAAAAAAGTATTCATAGCAATTGATTACTTACAGCTCATTGTCGGTGATCCAAAGCATAGAGGGAATCGTATGCAAGAAATCGGTGAGATTAGTCGTAAGCTAAAACTTATGGCAAGAGAGTTAAATGTATGCGTAGTCGCACTATCACAATTAAGCCGTGCTGTTGAAAGTAGGCAAGATAAAAGACCATTACTATCAGACTTACGTGAGAATGGTCAAATTGAGCAAGATGCGGACTTAATCGCATTCTTATATCGTGAAGATTACTATGACCGTGAAACAGAAAATAAAAACATTACGGAAATCATTTTAGCGAAACAGAGAAATGGTCCAGTTGGTGTTGTTGAACTAGCATTCATTAAAGAATTTAGTAAATTTGTGAACTTAGACCGGAAGTTTAGTCATCAACAGGAGGCTTAATCATGTTGTTACGGCAGGAAGTAGAGCGTAGGAAACTAGCAATTATTCGTAAATTATTAGGATTAGGGTTAGCTGAAATTAACGGACAAACATTAGATCAACTAACATTAACGCAGCTAGAGGGAATTTTAATCGCAAGCTTGCAAGTATTGGAGGACAATGATCATGATTCTCACGAGAGATTGGCGAAATGGTAATACGATTCACCTCAAGCGTAAAAAGTTTAGAGATATTTTACGTGCTGTACAAGATTTAGAAAAGCGAGGATATTCATGTGTTCATCCGATTAGATCGTTAGTACAGCTTCAAAGAGAATTCATTCATAAACGAACGAATGGAAAGATTAGCACAGCCAATTATAGCTTTACACAAACGAATGCTGATACTTGCTATGTAGTAATGATGAGAAAAGAAAAGAGTGAAGAACATGCGGAAGCAATTAACAATTTTTGATGTTGAGCCTGTTGTTTCATTTGATTCAAAGAAAGCAACAATCCATCGTTTGAATTCACAACTACGTTATGCGGATGTAGTTGTACAAATACCACGTCAAGCAAAAGCGATTGATGAGTTGAAACCAACGACAGCACCTGATGAGAGTTACGAGTTATTTGAAGATTACGCAATTGGGATTTGGCGTTACAAACGAGCGGAGGATAAACAATTTGTATGGGAAGAAGCTGAAGAAATGTGTAAGCGAGCAAGAGATGAAAAAGAGCCGATTCCAATACGGCTTCATTTATCACTTGAACAAGCATTCATTCCAGAAAACGTTGTTCAATATTTGTAGACAAATAAAAAAAGCCGAGAATACTCCCGACTACTTTCGACAAAGTAATTATAACACATGTGGGAGTGGTTTCGGTGGGAATTATTAAAGAAAACATTGCAGAAATGACAGCTGAAATTTCATTAAATCAGAATATGATTTACGTTGTGAAAGATGGAAAAGTTCATCTGATTGAACCACCAACTAGTGGTCACGGTGAACAGTCCTTTGTATATAAAAACGGAAAAGTAACTCGTATGGATGAGCGGAAAACGCAATTAATTTAATAGAATTTGAATTTTATTAAAAAGGGAGAGATGAGTAATGAGATTTGGAATTTATTTAGGTGGAGAATTGATGGAAGATTACGATGATATTTTAAAAGCTTATGAAGATGCTATCTATGTAACAAAGGAATCAGGAATTCCGCATGAAGTGAAAATAATTAAACCAGAAAAAAACTAAACAAAAGCGTTATTTTATATAAAATAATCCCCTGAAATCTAGGAGATTTAGGAAAACATCTATGAAAAATTATTTTATAAGGACTGGCATTCTTTTAGTTTCAAATCTTTCGAATTCTATAGGGCAATATGCAAACGTTGCTATAGGTTCTGAAGTTTCGTTTGTAAAAAAAGTGTGGTTAATTACTTTACCAGAAGAAGAATAAAAAGTAATTTTGGTTTTTGATATAGGAGGAAGCGTTATTACTAGTGGTTTACTTGTCATACTAATCAGCTCCTAAATTATTTGGTTTTATATGAACTTAATATGTATTCAATAAATATATATGAATTCATTTTATAAAGTTAGTACTTTGTGAATTGAGAAATTTAACAAAATAGTTATTGTATGACGAACAAAATAAAAGAACCCACTAATCATAACGGGTTCTATGTATAAGGAATACAAGGAATACAAGGAAATTGGTCCAGGGCAACCTGTGTATTCCTTTGAATGATAATAATATATTCAAAAGAATTAAAAAGATGAATGGGAAATTAAATAAAATCCTAATTTAAAACTAAAGAGCGCTTTCCAAGGCGCTCTCTGACCAAAACTTATACTGAAAAAGAATACACATGATATTGTATGCATGCTGTTTAGGTATGTGTAGTTGTACAATAAAATCTTTATTTGAATAGAGAAAAGAAAAAAGACAACAACCGGAGGGCTTGTTGTCTCAAAAAAAGTGGAATGGCACTAAAATATTAGTTTAAGTCATAACAGGTTATTTAAAGTATATGAATTGCGTATAAAAATATACATCTTTCAAACAAAAGCGTTATTTTGTACAAGAATTTTTACGATTATACACAAAAACAGCGGGCAACTGATTAAGTTGCCCGCCATGTTCTTGCACGGCACGGAGGAGCGCTTTCCCTTTTGAAAGAGTGCAGCCGGGGAGAGATCGGCTTAGAGGTAGTATGTGTAATACAAAAAAGATTATTCGTAAAGAGGAATGTAACGGTTCAAAACTAAACAAAATAGTTATTTTTTATTAAAAACTGCCCTTGTATTTTGGGGTCACAAGGGCAGAACAGATATATGGATTTGCAAAGGGGAATCTGCAAAATCATATAAATTGTAACATGTATATAAGCCTAAAGTGGTTACGGAAAAGTAACAAAATCGTTATTTTAAAACTAAAGAGCGCTTAAAAAAGCGCTCTGCACCAAAATTTATATAGAAAGAGGAAATACTACATTATATGCATACTGTTTTAGAATGGTGTGATCTTAAAGCTGAATCGTCATTGAATAACAAATTAAAAGAGCACACCTATAAGCGTGCTCTTAGAAAGGTAAGAATCTTATGAGTGGAGATTCTCCATACAATAACATATGCTTGTCCAGTTTAAAGGTGAAAAGTTTTTTAATAAAAACGCTATTTTGTACTTAGGAAATGGTGATGTTTATATAAATGATAAAGCAGCTAGCTCAATGAACTAACTGCTTTATCGTCCAACAAGAACAATACCCACAATACACTGTAACTAAAGGTTACAACTATAGTATGAGCAGAAGTGAAAATGTTATGCAAAAAAGAAAGCTAAACAAAAACTTCATTTTATAAAATATTCCCATGCAACAAAGGACACTTTCATTAGTGCCCTTTGTTGCATGGGAATAGCGTAAGTGGCCAGCTCACGTTATAAAGAAAGGTAGACTTTAATGTATTCAAAACCTGCTTAAATGTTGAAAACAAAAGAGCAGCTAGCCAAAGCTAACTGCTCCATTGCAACTTGTTAAAAAAAGAAAACGGCTGCTATTCAGGAATTGAACAGCTTGTAGATATTATGTGGAAGTTTTGGAATTTTATTCAGATAAATTTAAAAAAGCAGCTAGCAAAAGCTAACCGCTTAGCCCCAAGTAAGAGAGAGGAGCGCTTTATTAGGTCTAAGGCTGAAATAAGGGTTTTAGATGTTAAGACCTAAGACCTAATATATAGTATGGATCTCACTTGAGAAATTATGTATATAAATTGTATTCATACAAAAATGGTTAAAAAAACAAAGTAGCTAGCTCAATTAACTAACTACTTGTTGTACAAAAGAAATTAGGCCCTACAAGTAATGATGTGTAACTTTAAGTTACAGTTATAGTGTAAACAAGATTGGAAAAGTTATACGGAAGTGAACTTAATAAAAATTTCATTTTGTAGAAAAGAGGAAGCTAAAAAAGAGCACTATATATAAGTGCTCTTTTCGAGAGTGAGTATAAATCCCTATCATTCTATACTAGTATATGTACTGTTTTATGTAGTTGCTACTAAAATTAATGTCAGTTTTTAAAATTAGAGGTTTCTTTTAATGAAACCTCTAAAAAGACAACTAAATCTACGTTATTGTAAATTCAATTGCAATAGGAGTACCTCCATCTAGGACGGCTCCCCCTACAATAGTAGCAGCTGTAGTAGTCACACCAGTAATAGTATCACCTGTCTGAATAACGCCATTAATATAAAGCGTTAAAAAAGCATAAGAAGCAGGAAATGTTGTTACAGCGCCAGTGTCATCAGTAAAGTCTGTATTAGCAAAAGTTAAATCCGCTCCAGCGACAGTTCCTGTTGCTGCTGTACTTACAAATCGTCTTCCAGCTATAAAAGGTTTAACGATAGGCATTTATGTTCACCTCTTTATAAGAATTAACTCAGACAAGTTTTTTGAAAGCCTTGTCCTGTATTGTATTCTATGTTGTGCTTCTTTTAAAAGATACGGCTTGTATACTAGTAAAAAAGTATAATTCTTATGTTTTTAATAGATGTTGTATAAATTTAAACAAAATAATCCTTTTACGAAAAAAGGTCCTGTTGTCTCCAACAGAACCTTTCCTAAAATGGCAAAGAGCACTTTCAAAAACGCTAATTTTCATCCATAGTAGTGTCGGATGATATTATAATTTGAATAAATTGGTATTCGGTGTTAAAGACTATTACTTATTTAATCCTCTAAATGGAAGTTTCACTTTATTATGGACAAGGTGAAGTTGTAGTCGTTTCTCCAAAGAAAGGAAATCCATTTACCGTACCAGACGCTATAAGAGTTATATTTCCAGGCCCAGTAGCAGTAACATTCGTACTAAAAAATCCGCCTTCTTCTGTAAACACTGTAGTTGGAGAAACAGTCGCTGCACCTTGTATTGTGAACGTGACTGGTATTCCTGCAAATCCTATGCCATTTACTAACAAACGACCAGGTGCTACAACAGGAACGTTACAATCTTCACTTGTAAACGCTAGTCCAATAGCCACTTCTGTACCAGTGACTGGCAATCTCCTAACGCAGACTTTGACAATCTCCTTTTCTTTGAATTTAAAAGCAACTCGTAATCCGTCTATAAATCCAAAATTTTGTTCTTGGGCAGAAACTTGTCCAAGAATTGCTACTCCTGTGACCTCGAAAATGTCGCCTTCATTGGCATCTTCACGGTCAATGACACATTGAAAAGGGATATCATCAAAAACTTGAAAACCCGGCACTAGAGTGCCATTTTCTAAAACAGCAGTGTAAGTTAACGTTTTACGAACTACTCCGCAAATTACAACCTTTTCTGGGATTACATTTTCAATATCCGCTTCAACAGTTTGTGTAAAGGTAACGGTACCTGCAAGTGCTGGGGGTACAAGCTGCGTTGTGCGCTCAACAACAACTTGGCAACAAGTTGTTGGATTAATAAGTGGGCAAACCATTCATTATTCCTCCTTAGTTCAATAAATAATATTCTCTCAGTACATTTCGAAGTCAAATAGAATGCTATTGCTTCTACTATAGAATATGAAGTAGAGACAGAGCTGGTATAGGAGGATATCTTGGACAAGATTCCTATTTTTCAGCAAATAAATAAGTTATTTCATCTTAGAGAGATCCGGAACTGCGGATTTAGTCTCTAAAATGATCTGATTTTATATTTATGATGGAAGGATATTGATTTACTTAGTAATCGTTTTTATGGAAACTTTTATAACATCCTTCTCTATAAAATTGAAAGCAAGGGTTTGTCTATACGATCGAAAACCATTTGAACTTCCAAAGTTAGCTTCACGTGCAAAAACTTCACCAAGTATTTTTTTCTCGACGATGCTAAATTGATGATTTTCTTTAATGTCCGTTGATTCTATAAGACACTGGAAAGGAACATCATCTTGGATACTATGATTTGGAATCTCTCTGTTATGAGTTACTGCTGTATAAGTAACAGTTTTTCGGATATATCCAATAATGACGACTACTTCTGAACACACCTTTTCAATCGTAGTGAATATCTGTTTATCAACTTTGACGGTTCCTTTTTTTGCGGGAGGAACTAACTGGATTTTATGCTCAACAATTTGTCTGCAACACATCGTTTGGGATTTTGGAACTTTTAATAATTGTTTTGATTTTGGAGTTTTTGGGGATCGCGATGATTTTATTGGTTTTTGAACTTTCGGAAATACCGATAAATCGATATGCGGGAAAAAAGGTGCGCTTATATTAATGAAATCTTTCTTATGATGTGAATTCATATACGTTTCCTCACTTTTTGATAACATATAGTGTAGAATATGTTTTCTACACTATATATGCTTGTTTTTGACAAGGAATTTAAAAAAATGAGCTGTTGTCATATATCAATATGATTCTTTGACAATAAAAAAATGTTGCTTCTGATTTACATTCATAAAAAGCATATTACTCCTTCTCATTCATATAAGAGATAACGTGCTTTCAACTTTAAAAAAGGTCTATGAAATGCAGGACGAACATTTAGACAAAATAATCGTTTGAATAGAAAAATAGATAAATGGTGTAAAAATGGTATAATAAATAAAAATTAAATATTTAGTCCTACTGGAAGAACCAGCGGACATCAAACCATAAAGAGCATAAGCGATAGTGCTCTATGGTTTGATGTCCGCTTTTTGTTTTTTATTAATAAAATAGATAAGGAGTGTTTTTATATATGACGCAATTAACTTTCTTACCTAAAATTGATCGTAAAGCAACACAAGTCCGTTTAGAAGAGATTCTTGAAAATGTTCGTATTTATAGACAATTCGGGATGATTAGAAATGAGATGAAGGTCACAGCTTCTTGTGAGGTAAGATATCATGGTCCAACAAACATAGTAGGAAAGCCAGCTGAAGATGTTGCTTTAGCAAATGTTGCTATGAGTGAAAGAGAAGTGAAATTACAACGTTTATCTTTTCAAATTGATAAGGCATTAAGTCGTTTTAGTAAAAGCCAAAGGGACATTATTGTAAAACGATATTTAGAAGATGAAGAAGTTTTTGATTACATGGTTTATAACGAGATTAGTATGAGTGAACGTACATATAGACGAAATAAATCTAATGCTTTTTATAAACTAGCTTTTGCTCTTAGATTAGAAGTATATGAGACAGAAGAACAGAATGGAGGGGATAACCTATGAACTTTGTTCAACCTATCCGTGATCCAGAGCAAATACAACAGATTAAAGAATATCTGAAAGAAAACAGCGAACGTAATTTTATTTTGTTTGTAATGGGAATTAACACAGGTTTACGTATTAGTGACATTCTCAAATTGAAGATAGGTGATTTGAAAGGTAGCCATATTTCAATGAGAGAAAAAAAGACAGGGAAACAAAAACGTATTCAATTAACTCCAGCGTTAAAAAGAGAATTGCGTTGGTACATTGAAGAACGAGATGACAGTGAGTATGTAATTAAAAGTCGTGAAGGTACTAATAGACCAATTGGGCGCAGCATGGCTTACAAGATACTCAGAAGTACAGCAGCAGAGTTTGGCTTAAAGGAGATAGGGACCCATACATTAAGAAAAACATTCGGATATCACATGTACATGCAAACGAAGAATATTGCTTTGCTAATGGAGATATTCAATCATTCAAGCGAGAAGGTGACCCTTAGATATATCGGTGTAAACCAAGATGCAATGGATAAGGCTATGACTCGATTTAAAATATAGCAACGTCCTTTTTATTTTTTTGTTTTTATAATTACCCATTTTTTATGCGTTGTGTAACTCAAAAGGGAAAGTATTATGAAGCTATGAATATCAAGCGATTCAGCGATAGGGGCAGTTACACAAAATATAAGATATGGGTAAGTGAAGAAACGGCATAAAAAAGAAGCGTAGTTCATCAAATGGACGTAACGCTCCATTACCATCAAGTTAAGAAATTCATTGTTTCCGATTAATAGTATCCGTTTTTATGCGATTGTTATTGATTTTAAAAAAATAAAAAATCGCCTTATTAAAGGCGATTCATAATTTATTCATTTTGCATTTTTTTAATAAATAAATATCTTTTAAAATTAAATGCAATGTTCTACATTAACGTCTTTCTGGTTCTTTGTCTTTTTTTCTAAGACCAAATAATCCTACTAGTCCCAATAAACCAAGCCAAGCCCAATTATTATTTTTATCACGATTATCATTTAAATCATTTGTCGTATTTACATTTCGAGTTCTCACATCATTATTAACTCTATTCATGTTATTGTCATTAACTCGAGTTGTAATATTATTATTGTTAACTCTATTCGTATTATATCCATCGTATTCAGCATGGACGTTTGTACCAAAAACCATAATAGTTAGTAATAGGGCACCTAAAATAGATGAAAGTTTTTTCTTCATGGTTTTCCCTCCTTTCGTATTTAGTAATGTCTCCAGTTCCTTTAGACAATATTCGGTTGAAAATATATAAAACCATTTGAATTGAAATTCCGATAAACATCTTTAATTTTTATTATTAAAAGTACTTATAATAATGGATTAAGTTAATTGAAATGTATTTATTCTTTATAAGAATAAATTTTTGGTAACGGTACATTCTATGAGAGGTAATTACTATATTTGGGTAAGGTGTTCCTTATGAGTTATAAGAACTTATTTTCTTTAATCAAGAACATGATTGGGAAAATTTTTTCTATAGTAAGTATTGTTGCTAAAAGTCTAATTTCTTTAAGGAGGAATATTTTTATGGGTATTTTAAGTGGAAATCCACAAAATGAACCAATGCACTACGGAGAAGTCTTTGGGATTTGGAGTTATCTTGCAGCGGCACAAGGCGCAATTGCTGGATATCAAGTTCTTATTAACCATACAGGAGACGAGGATTTAAAGAAATTTTTAGAGAACCTTGTAGAGAATGATATCCAATCAGAAGTTGAAGAATTAAAAAATATCTTGAAATTGAATGGTGTTGCATTACCACCAGCACCTCCAGAAAGACCAGTTGCATCTATTGAAACGATTCCTCCTGGTGCTCGTATTAATGATGCAGAAATTGCAGCTAAAGTTTCTATGGATCTTGCTGCTGGGTTAGTAGCATGTAGTCAAGCTATGGGACAATCTCTTCGAGAAGATGTTGGAATGATGTTTGGTCAATTTCATATGAAAAAAGCACAAGCTGGAGCTATATTACTTCGTCTGAATAAGAAAAAAGGTTGGATTATTCCACCTCCATTACATGTTCTACAATCAGATCAAGCATAATAACTAAATAAAAATTCAATCTATTCTTTATGGCTGTTGCAGTGAGGTAGTCTAGGAAAATAAAGGTTATTAGCGAATTAAAATAAGTGGCAGAGTCATGACCGCTTTTTGGCAGTATATGTACCGGTTATTTTGGAATTAGCGTGTTATATTTGTATTGTGAGTAGTGGCGGAAAACATTTCTCACAAAATTCCTGATAAATGAAAATGGATCGTCATGACCGGTGGCGATGGTTGCGGATTGGATGACCAGTTGTTTCTTGATTCCACATTCAATTGCAATTTACGTTGTGTAAACGGGGAAGGGCTTTTGCTCTTCTTCCAGTTACTTAATATTGTGGGAGCGAATGAATGTAACGGTATTAAGTGATTGGAACAAGAATAAATACCGTATTTATATAGTAATAACAAAAGATTTTGACGAAAGGGCAACTGGTGCACGGTTGCTCTTTCATTATGCAAAAATTGCATGAGTAGTGTGAGGATTGAAAGAATAGTATATTATCCTTCTCAATGTACATATTAAGTAAAGTATTTAATATCATACATAAAAGGCGGGGTAATATGAGTGGAAATAAGAAAAATGAAGAATTGAATAAGGTGAAGAAGTATTATTTTAATGAGGATAATCAGCCAGTAGCTGGCATAGAGTTAACTTTGCCGCCTGATATAGGAAGCATGTTAGACCCGAAATCAGATGATGATGAAAGCAGAGAAAGTAATAATGAATAAGTTTAATCTAAGCATCCATTCGGGTGCTTTTTATTTTGGTTAAGGAGTGAAGGTAATTGGATAGCGTTTTAAACGATAGGATTGCTGCACTTGGTCTTATACCCATTGATAAGAAAGCATACATCAAATACCTTAAGCCTAATGAGAAGGCGTACAAGAAGGTTGGGATTGATGTTAATCGATTTAAGTATTATAAGCTGTATGAACAGAAGCCAATGTTTTACTCTGTAGAATATCTCACGCAAACACCAATAAAAGATTTATTGGAAAGAGATAGAGGGAATCAAACACGCTGGGTAAAGACAGATGAAAGAATATAAAACCAAACAACAGAAGCGTAAGTTCTATGACAGTAGTGATTGGAAGAGTACACGTGAACAAGTAAAGAAGCGTGACAACTACGAATGCCAGGAATGTAAACGAAACGGTCGAGTACAAACGGATACTAATGAGTACAGTGAGAGTGCAAAGCGTAAGAAGATACAGTTAGTTGTCCATCATAAAAAAGAACTTGAACATCATCCAGAACTTGCATTAGAAATCGACAATCTCGAAACAATATGTGTGGATTGCCATAATAAAGAACACGGTAGAATATTCAAAAAGAAACAGAACAAATGGGAACACGATGAAAAGTGGTAAAAATGATTCAGTAATAACACCCCCCCTTAAAATATTTCATCAAAAAATGCTCTAAGGGGCACCGGAGGAGGGGGTCGATTTTCCAAATTTATCAGCAATATTGCGCATGAGGGAGGGGGTACCCATGAATGGCTAAATTAAGTAGATCAAAACAAGACGAAATGATTGCAGAAGAAGTTAAAAAATGGCATGAAATTTTCAAAGATATTTCGAATGAAAAACGTGAAGCAGCCACAAGGTTAATTGAACGTGTGGCCTTTATGACAATTACTCTTGAGATACTAGAAGATGAAATTAAACTAAAGGGTCCAACCATCAAATATGAGAATGGTTCACAAAAAATGACCGTGGAAAACCCCTCCCAAAAATCATACAATACGATGATTAATCGTTATACGGTTGCATGTGATAAACTGTTTAATTTATTACCAAAAGAAATTGCTGAAAATGAAAAACAAAAAACAAAGCGCTCAGCTAAAGATTTAACATGATTCAGAATCAATATGTCAGTGAATATATAGAAATGTATCGAACAGGGAAAATTAAGCTAAACAAAGAGCGCATAATGCTAATTGAGTACCTGGAGAAATATATATTAACTCGTGACGATTTATATTTCGATACTGAAATGCATGAGGATTATATAAAATTCACTGAGAAATGGTATTTCAAATTGCAGCCATTTCAAAAATTCCTAACAGCATTCGTCTTCCTCTTTTATAAAGAAGATGATTCTGTATTTTACGAGCAATTTTTAATTATGATGGCTCGTGGTGGTGGTAAAAATGGTTTGATTTCATCGTTATGCCATTTCTTTATTAGTCCATTACATGGAATAGATCGCTACAATGTTTCTATTGTGGCCAACAATGAGAAGCAAGCAAAAGTTTCTTTTCGTGAAGTGTATGATTCAATTGAAGGTAAAGAAGTATTAGAAGACATGTTTTACCGCACTAAGGTTGAAATACTTGGTAATGATACAAAAAGCGTTATGCAATATCACACATCTAATGCAAGTTCTAAAGATGGACTTCGTGACGGTTGTGTTATTTATGATGAAATACATCGATATGAAAATTTTGATGTAGTAAATGTATTCTCTAGTGGACTTGGAAAAGTACCAAATGCTAGAGAATTTTTTATTGGTACAGATGGTTTTGTTCGTGATGGATTCTTAGACAAGACGAAAGAACGAGCGATGAATATTCTTAAAGGAAAAGATTTAGAAGATCCATTGTTTCCTTTTATCTGTAAGATTGATGATCCAGAAGAAATTGATAATCCAGAAGTGTGGGAAAAAGCGAACCCGATGTTTAGCGAGCCGAGAAGCGCCTATGCTAAAGGTTTATTTAAAAAGGTATTAACTCAATATAAACAGTTAGCAAACAATCCATCTAATCGTGAAGAATTTATAACGAAACGTATGAACTACCCTGAAACAGATTTAACAAAGTCTGTTGCTCCGTGGGAAGAAATAATTCGTACTGGTTATGAAGAAGATGGGGAAACACTTAGAGAAATTCCAGATCTAAGACATAAAACAGCTGTGGGCGGCCTCGACTTCGCCAGCATCAAAGACTTCGCATCAGTAGGGCTATTGTTCAAGAATGGTGAGGATTACATTTGGAAAACACACTCCTTTGTACGAAAAGGATTCTTGGATAAAGTGAAATTAAAAGTACCTATTAAAGAATGGGAAGAACAAGGATTACTTACTATTCTAGATGAACCGGTTATTAATATCTCTCACATTGTAGATTGGTTTGTAAAAATGCGTGAGTTATATGGGGTTAATACGATTGTAGCTGATACATTCCGTCTTGATCTAGTTAAAACAGCACTTGAATCTGAAGGGTTCATATTGTTATATATTCGTAATCCAAAAGCGATTCATTCTTTATTAGCACCAAGAGTCGAAACGTTATTTGCAAATAACCGCATTATTTTTGGTGACAATCCATTAATGCGTTGGTACACCAACAACGTCTACGTCCACATCAAGAAAGACGGCAACAAGGAGTATCTAAAAAAGGATGAATTTAAAAGGAAAACGGATGGATTCCAAGCTTTCATTCATGCACTATGGCAAGCGGATAACATTCTTGTGGATGAATTCGACTTTATGCTAGATGGTATTAAATTCTAATAAAGGGGGTGATAATCATTGGATGGCTGGATACAGTATTTAAAAGAAATAGTGAATTAGGATTTATGTTTGATGTGGAAATGTTTATTGAAAAAACGAATAGAGTCTACATGAAACGACTAGGGATTGATACATGTATATCTTTTTTAGGAAGAACAATTAGTCAATCAGAATTTAGAGTAAAAAATGGTGAAGCGTTTGAAAAGAATGAGCTTTACTATCAATTAAATGTTAGGCCAAATAAGAATATGACAGCAAGTACCTTTTGGGAAAAGTATATTTATAAGCTTATTTATGATAATGAAGCTTTAATTATACAAGCTGATGATGGTGATCTACTTATTGCAGATGATTTTGAACATAACGAATACGCTGTTTTTGAAGATACTTTTACAAATGTCACCGTAAAAGATTATCAGTTTAAGAGAAGCTTTAAACAAAGTGAAGTCATTCATTTAAGATATCGGAATGATAAATTATCACCACTTATCGATGGCCTTTTTGCTGATTATGGTGACTTATTCGGAAGGATATTAAGTTCTCAAAAGCGTAAAAATCAAATTCGCGGAACAGTTGATATGGACATGCTTGCAGCAAAGAGTAAAGAGCACCAATCAAAGCTACAAGAGTTCATTGATAATATGTATAAAGCGATTGGAGAAAAGGACGTTGCTATCATTCCACAACAACCGGGATTTAAATACGCTGAAACATCGGGCGGTGGGAACTCAGGTCAAAGTGTGGATGAAATCAATAAAGTAACGAATGGCTTTTTAAATCAAGTAGCAATGGCTATTGGTATTCCAACGGCTTTGTTATATGGCGAAATGGCTGATGTAGAGAAGCAAACAAAGAATTATATGCTTTTCACAGTCAAACCTTTATTAAAAAAGATATCGGATGAAGCAAACGTTAAATTCTTTGAAATGAATGAGTACCTTGAAGGACAAAAGATTGAAGTTAAAGCTATCTCTTATCAAAGTATATTTGATCTTGCAGAAAGTATCGATAAGCTTATTTCTTCTAGTGCTTTCACAGGTAATGAGCTTAGATTGGAAGTAGGATATGATATTTCAAATGATTCGAATTTAAACAAACATTATATTACGAAAAACTATACAGAAACTCATTTAACTGAAGGAGGTGAGAAAGAAAATGACGGTGAAGCTTGATATTAAAGGACCAATCATTTCTAGTGATGAAGCTTGGATTTATGAATGGTTTGAAATGGATGCAACAAGCCCAGGTATGGTTGCAAAAGAACTTACTAATGCCAATGGTGATGATTTAATCGTATCAATTAATAGCCCTGGTGGTTATGTACACGAAGGATCAGAGATTTATACAGCATTAAAAAACTACCCAGGACAGGTTGAAGTTCAAATTGTTGGTTTGGCTGCAAGTGCAGCTTCTGTTATTGCGATGGCTGGTGATAAAATTCGAATTTCTCCAACTGCACAGATTATGATTCACAATGTTTCTATGTGGAATGGTGGAGATCATCGTGACATGGAAAAGGCTGCTGAGATGTTGAAAACGACAGATCGAGCAATTGTAAATGCTTATGTCATTAAAAGTGGTAAATCGGAAGAGGAACTACTTAATATGATGGCTGAAGAAACATGGATGGGGCCACAACAAGCATTAGAAAATAATTTTGTGGATGAAATTATGTTTATGGATAATCCGGTTAAAATGACCGCTTCCAGTACCGTTTCTTCTATGATTCCACAGAAAATAATCGATGGTTTTAGAAATGGAACAATGAACAAAGGCCAAGGGATTACAAAAGAAGAGTTAAAAACTGCATTATCAGGGTTAAAAAGTGAAATTCTGAATGATTTACAAACTAATACAAATCCAAAAGAGCCTATTCAAGAGCCTGTTAATACAAAACAGAATCTGAGTACGCTCTTTTTAACTTTAGGAGGAAAATAAAATATGGTGATTAAATTTAATAATTTTGAAGAGAAGAAACTAGCATTTGCGAAAGCAACACAGGAAGGTACAGCAGAAGAACAATCAACAGCGTTAAATTCCATGATTGAAGCACTTGCTACAGATGTACGAGCAGATATTTTAAATCAAGTAAATGAATCAATGGTAGATCGTTCTATTATGCAGTCTCGTGGCGCTAATGTACTAACAAGTGAGGAAATGAAGTTCTTTAATGCTGTTGTTGAAGAAGGTGGTTTTAAGTCTACTGAAACATTACCTAAAACAACACAAGAACGAATTTTTGATGACTTAGTTCAAAGCCATCCGTTACTAGGGCATATTGGATTAGAGAACTTAGGGGCTGTGACAGAGTTTATTTATGGAGATCCAGAAGGCGCAGCTGTATGGGGACCATTATTTGGTGATATTAAAGGGCAATTAAATGCTGCATTCCGAAAAGAATCTATTACTCAACTTAAATTAACTGCGTTTATTCCATTAGCGAACGATATGCTTAAACTTGGTCCAGTTTGGGTGGAACGATATGTTCGTACAATGATTTCAGAAGCGATGGCAGTAGGTTTAGAACGAGGATTTGTAACTGGTACAGGTAAAGAAGAACCTATTGGATTGTTAAAAGATCCAAGTGGAAGTGTTGTTGGTGGAGTGTATCCGGACAAAAAATCAGCAGGGACTTTAACTTTCGAACCGGGTCGCAAAACAATTAATGAAATGAAAGGTGTTGTTAAGTTACTAGCTAAAAAGGTAAATGCTGATGGTTCCGATGCAGACAGACCGAAAAATATTGCTGGGAAAGTAGTTATGGTAACAAATCCATTTGATACTTTCGATGTTCAAGCAAATGCAACAATTCAAAATGCGTCTGGAGTGTATGTGACAAGTTTACCTTTTAATCCAATCCCTTCAGAATCGGTATTTGTACCTCAAGGTAAGGTGCTGTTTTTTGTTAAAGGAGAGTATATTGCAGCAATGGGTGGAACGGAGCCAATTAAAAAGTTTGAAGAAACATTAGCATTAGAGGATGCAACACTTTACATCTCTAAACAACATGCTACAGGTAAACCGAAGGATAAATATACATCTCAAGTTTACACATTACAACTTGCAGAAGTAACGCCACCAGCACAAGGATGATGTGAATGGAAACAGTAATTTCAAATGAAATATTACAGCAATTCAAAGATAGGATGCGATTAGGTGATGATGAAGATGATAACCTAAAACGTATCCTTTCTGCATCTAATCAAGAATTAACAAGAGTATGTGGGGCATATGACATAAATAATGATGAAGCGTTCAAAGAATTAGTTTTTGAGCGCTCTCGTTATGTCTATAATGATGCACTTGAGTATTTTAATAGTAATTTTTTAACGGTGATTAATAGTTTCAGCATCGAAAAAGCATTAGAAGAAATTGTATTGGAAGGTGATTGATATGCGTCCTTTTCAATATAAAAAGCCATTAAATACAGGTGATTTTAGGAATCGAATTGTTATTGAACAACCAATAGCAATAGAGGATGAATTAGGTCAAACAAGTGAAGAAGAAATAACATGGAAAGAGCTAAAAAAAGCGTGGGCTATGATAAAAACGTTAAAAGGCTCTGAATATATTGCAGCTTCAGCTTCACAAGCGACAAAGACATATCGTTTTGTTATTCCTTATACTTCTGGAATTACAGAAGAGATGAGAATTAATTTAAAGGGCCGTATCTTTGATATTATCGAACCGCCTATGAATGATGATGAAATGAATCGAACATTGACCATCATTGCAAAGGAGAGTGTGGGAGATGAATGATTTTGCAAGTGATATTGCTAGGGAACTGCAACGGTATTCAAACTTAGTAGAAGAAGAAATGGAAGTTGCAAAAGAAGAAGTTGCAGATAACCTAGTAACTGAATTAAAACGAAAAAGCCCTAAAAAAACAGGTAATTATCGTAAGGGATGGCGTAAGAAAAAGGATGGTAATGCAATTATCGTCCACAATGCATTGAAACCACAAGTTACACACTTATTGGAGAAGGGTCATGCGAAAGTTGGAGGTGGTCGTGTAGCGGCTCAAGTTCATATACGTCCAGCTGAAGAAAAAGCGATAAACGACTTCACTGAACGTGTGGAAAGGGCGATTCAGCAATGACATTAAGTGAATTAAAGGGAATTCTTGATGCTACAGGTTATCCTGTGGCCTATTCGCAGTTCACAGCAACACCAGGTAAGCCAGCACCTAAGCCACCTTATATTTGCTATCTTGTGGATGGATCTCCTAATATGCCGGCTGATAACAAGGTGTATCACAAGATAAGTGATGTAAGTATTGAGCTTTATACAATAAAAAAAGACTTGGCTGCAGAAGCCAAATTAGAAAAAGCCTTAGATGATCATGAGATACCTTATGAATCATTTGAGGCTTTTATTGAATCTGAAAAAATGTATCAAAAAACATATGAAGTGAGGTTGATATAAATGGAGAACAAAGTGCAATTCGGTTTAAAGAACGTTCATTATGCAACATTTGAAGAAAAAGACGGTGTGGTTACATTTGAAACGCCAACTCCTCTTCCTGGTGGGGTTGAACTGACATTTGAACCACGTGGAGATTTAATTGAATTCTATGCAGACGATATGCTTTATTACGCTGCAAGTAATAACCAAGGTTATGATGGCACGTTAAGTATCGCTAGTATTCCAGAAAAATTCGCTATCGATGCGTTAGGTGAACAGTTAGATGAAGTTGATGGCGTGTTAAATGAGTTAGCGGATGCAAAAGGAAAGTCATTCGCATTGCTATTTGAATTTGATGGTGATAAAAAGCAACTCGTCATGTTATGTATAACTGTTCAGCGAGTCGTCCAACACTTGCATCTAAAACAAAAACAAACTCTGCTGAACCTAATACAAATGAATTGAAATTTGTTGCCAGCCCTATCAATTTGAATGGAAAACGCGTAGTTAAAACAAAGACAACTTCTAATACTACTCAAGCTATTTATGATGGTTGGAACACAGAAGTTTATAAAAAGAAATAATAAAAGGGGCATAAATAGATGGAAAAGACAATTACAATTGATGGTAAACAGGTTCGATTAAAAGCTACAGCGGCAACAGTTAAACGCTATAAAGCACAATTCAGACGTAATTTATTTGCAGATATGATGGGGTTAGGAGCCATTAATGGATTAACTGCACCAGATGGATCACAACAACCTATTGATATATCTAATTTTGATATAAGTAAAGTGGATTTTGAGCTTATTTATGATTTGACTTGGTTATACGCTAAAACGGCTGATCCAAGTATTCCTGATCCTTTAACATGGCTAGATGGATTTGAAGAATTCCCTATGGAAGAAATCATGCCGGAAATTATGGAGTTAATCCAAGTCACTATGGGAGCAAAAAAAAAATAACAGGAAATGATGAAGAGCAAGGAACTTTCGGTGATGAAGAGTTAACAACCGATACATTCCTTGCTCTTTGTTATAAAGCGAAATTAACACGTTGGGATTTAGAAGATATGACAATCGGTGATTGCTTTGATTATATTGCTGAATTTGCTGAAATGGAAAAACCAGATAAAGAAAAAGTAAGAAAAGCGAATCAAAAAGATTACGATTCTTTCTAAGAAATGAGGTGAGAATATGGCAGGAAGAATTAAAGGTATCACGGTTGAAATTGGTGGAAATACTGTCGGCTTACAAAATGCTTTAAAAGACGTTAATAAACGCAGTAATGATTTAGCAAAAGAATTAAAAGATGTAGAACGTCTTTTGAAATTTGATCCCGGTAATGTGGAAGCATTAGCGCAAAAACAAAAATTATTAACACAACAAATTGAAAATACAACTGAAAAACTAGATAAGTTAAAGGCTGTTGAACAACAAGTACAAGCACAATTTCAAAACGGTAAAATTTCTGAAGAACAATATCGAGCGTTTAGGCGTGAAATTGAATTTACAGAAGGGTCACTTAATGGTCTTAAAAATAAATTAGGAAGCATGAAAGCCGAGCAAGAAAATGTAGCAAGTTCAACTAGACAATTAGAAACATTATTTAGGGCTACAGGAAAAAGTGTTGATGATTTTGCAGGAGCGTTAGGAAATCGTCTTGTGAATGCAATTAAAAGTGGAACGGCTACAAGTAGACAGTTAGAGCAAGCAATTGGAATTATTGGCCGAGAAGCATTAGGTACAGAAGCAGATATTGAAAAGTTACAACGTGCTCTTAGATCTGTGGACGACGGTAACTCGATACAACAAGTTCGAAATGAATTAAAAGATTTACAACAAGAAGCTCAAAGAACACAAAAGGAATTTAAAGAATTAGATATTGGTTTAGAAAATGTACTTGGAGCTATGGTAGCTGGTGGTGGTATTGCCGGAACAATAGAACAAGCACTTGATATGTCAAAGTTAAAGACAAAAATCGATATCACTTTTGATGTTCCAGAGTCTTCAAAAAAGTCAGTTGAAGAAGCTGTTAGAGGGATAACTGCTTACGGTGTGGATGCAGAAGCATCTTTAGAAGGCGTGCGAAGGCAGTGGGCATTAAATAAAAATGTTAGTGATGAAGCGAATGCAGCAATTGTTAAAGGAGCGGCGGCAATCGCGCAATCATATGAAGGTATTGATTTTACTGAATTAATACAAGAAACAAATGAAATTGCAAATGAATTAGGTGTTTCACAAGAAGGCGCTCTTGGTATGGCTGATGCCCTATTGAAAATGGGTTTCCCACCGGAACAGTTAGACATTATCGCTGAATATGGAGGACAGCTTGCCCGTGCTGGCTATAACGCTGAGGAAGTACAAGCAATAATGGAAGCTGGGGTTGAAACTGGCACCTGGAATTAGATTATAGTTCCCTTGTATGGCGACATACAATGAAAAACCCCTTTAATTCAGTGAAACTCTCACAAGAGACAATACTGAGCGAAGCCTTTTATTAAGGAACGTGCAACGACTAGTCGAAAGACGTAGGGTGTAAGTAAATGACACTCGAAACGGGGGGCAACTCAAGTAGTTGAAGATATAGTCTAATCTATACGGTGACGTATAGCAGTTCGTAAGAGAACGGGCGCGACGTTGCGAATCGCGTTGAATATAAATGATTGATAATCTCTTAGATGGTTTAAAAGAGGGGCGTATTAAAGCCGCTGAGTTTGGTCAAGGTGTCGATAAGGCTATGAAGGAAACACTGGAAGGAACTAATATCTCAGCTGAGCAATTGCAAAAATGGGGACAAGCTGTAGCTAATGGCGGTAAAGAAGGTTCAGCCGCTATGACTGACATTGCTCTAGCATTATCACAAGTTGAAAATGAAACGAAGAGAAACGAATTAGGTGTAAAACTCTTCGGTACGATGTACGAAGACCAAGGCCAAAACATAATTAATACATTGCTAGGTGCAAAAGAAAAAACGGTCGATTTCAAAAATAATCAAGATCAATTGAATGACTCAATAAAGAAAATGGATGCGAATCCAGCTGTTAAAATGCAAAAGGCTTTAGGTGATTTAAAGATGGCGCTAGAACCAGTGTTATCAGTTGTAGCTGATCTGGTATCTAAATTTGCTGAGTGGGTCACAAATAATCCAGCACTTGCAGCGACACTTGCAGCCGTAGCAACTGCCATTGGTATAATTTCCGGTGCGATTATGGCACTTGCACCTATAGTTGTAACGGTCATGAGTATCTTCGGAATTGGAGCGGCTGCAGCGGCTGGGATAGTTGCCATTGTTCCTATTATCATAGCCGCTATAGTTGCTTTAGGTGTAGCCATTTATAAAAACTGGGAAGATATCAAAAGCTGGACAATAGAAACCTGGAATTCTATTAAGGAATATTTGATAGAACTTTGGGACGGTATCGTTCAATCATCTAGTGAAGCGTGGAATTCATTTTTAGAAACAATGCGTGAGTTTTTTGAACCTATAGGTCAATTTTTTAGTGATTTATGGACAGGTATAGGTGAGGTATGTAGTAGTGCATGGAATTCAATAGTTGAATTCTTTTCTGGGGCTTGGGCTTCATTCACTGAAATGATGCACAGTTTCTTTGATCCAATAGGCGAATTCTTTAGTAGTTTATGGTCTGGAATTGTTGAAACAGCTTCCTCTTGGTGGACATCTTTAGTTACAACGGCATCCGAATTGTGGGGGATGCTAACGCAAGCTTGGCAAGATACTTGGAATGCAATTTTAACAATCTTAGACCCTATTATTTCAGCAATTTCAACAGTTTTAGAAGCAGGTTGGTTACTTATTCAAGCTGGGGTACAAATTGCATGGGCGGCAATATGTCAGTATATTATTCAACCGATTCAAGAAGCTTATGATTGGGTAAGTGTAAAAATTGGTGAATTGGTCACTTGGCTTGGTACACAATGGGAAATAGCAAAGGCTGCGGCACAAATCGGATGGGATTTATTGAAGCAATATATCATTCAACCAGTCCAGGAAACTTGGAATTTAGTGAAAGAAAAATTCTCTGATTTGGTTTCTTGGCTTGGTTCGCAGTGGGAAACAGCGAAATCTTACACTCTTACGGCGTGGAATTTAGTAAAACAGTATGTTATTCAACCTGTCCAAGAATTGTGGAATACAACAAAAGAAAAACTTGGAGATTTGGCAAATTGGATATTAGGAAATTGGGAAAAAATAAAATCCTATACACTTACAGCTTGGAATTTAGTGAAACAATATGTCATTCAACCAGCTACAGAAGCTTATAACTCAGCTAAAGAAAAATTTGAGAGTTTGTATAATTCAGCACGAGAAAAATTTGATGCTGTAAAAAATGCAGCACAAGAAAAATTCGAAGCAGCGAAAAGATTTATTGTTGACCCAATACGAGATGCTGTGGATCTGGTAAAAGGGTTTATCGATAAAATCAAAGGATTCTTTGAAAATTTAAAGCTGAAAATCCCAAAACCTGAAATGCCACCTCTTCCACATTTCAGCTTAGAAACAAGCACTAAAAACGTTTTAGGAAAAGATGTTACTTATCCATCAGGAATCAATATTGATTGGCGCGCGAAAGGTGGTATCTTCACTAAACCTGCAATATTTGGAATGAATGGTGGAAACTTGCAAGGCGCGGGAGAAGCTGGACCAGAAGCGGTTTTACCATTAAATAAAAAGACACTTGGGTCTATTGGTGAAGGTATTGCTAAAACTATGATTGGTACTACCGGATCTATGAGTCAATTAATGGGTGATATGAGTCGCATGATGGATAGTTCTATGAGCCAGTTATCAGGATTAAAAACTGTTATGAGTAGTGTATATGGAAGTATGTCAAACAGTAGGCAAGCAATGACAACTAGTGGTGCAAATCAAGTGTTTAATTATTCGTCAGGATCATCCAGTGTTACTGGAGGAATTCCGATGCAAGGTGGCGACTTAGTAATTGAAGTGCCTGTTGTTTTGGAAGGTCGAGACGTAGCGCGCGGCACTTATCGATATACAAAAGAGTATCAAGAGCGAGAAGAACAAAGAAACTCGGCCTTTTAGGTTTGAGTTTCTTTTACTTTATATAGAAATGAGGTGTTAACATGAGTTCTTTTACATTTAACAATCAAAGAAAACCATTTGTTCAGGTTGAGTATGGATGGAAAAAGCCAACATGGGCACCTTTACGGAGAAATTTGTTACAAGTACCAAACTATCCTGGAGCAAGGTTATTAAACACTCAAACTGAAATTCGTGTTCTTTCTGTTCCTGTAGGAATTATTGTTCCTGACGATTCCAATTTAGAAACGTTAAAAGAAGAAATTGCAGATTGGTTAATAACAGATCAAGAAGCGGAATTGAAATTTGATTCTGAACCTAATCGAACATATTTGGCGGTTGTTGATGATGGATTTGATCCTGATGAATTTGTTACCTTAGGGAAAGGCGTTATTAAATTCATATGTCCGATGCCATACAAGTTGGGTGATACTACAACAAGTGAATTTGTTCAAAACTGGTCTACAGAAACTACAGCATACTTAACAAATAAGGGCAGTGTAGAAGCTCCACCAATCATTGAAATTGATGTTAAAAAACCAAGTACCTTTTTAGATGTTTGGTTTGGTGATTATCCTAATAAACGTGATTATTTCCGTCTTGGTTATCCCCGAACTGTGGATGAAACACCAGTACAAGAGCGTGAGCGTGTATTGTGGGATGAAATGTCATCGATAGTAGGATGGACACCTGTTACTGGACAAGTGGAAGAGATGAAGGGCACGGGCGAAATCAAAGTAAAGAATGGAACAGCGTTTTACTGTCCTTATTACGGAACTGAAGGTACACAAGGATTTCATGGAGGTATTGTAAAGAAAAGTATACCTGGTGGACCATTGCAAAATTTCGAATTAGAAGCAAGGGTGCATTTGCAATCAGAGCATATAGATCAAATGGGACGCGTGGAAATTCTCCTTTTAGATGATACAAGTAATGTTGTAGCACGTATCAACATGAATGATTTATATGATCAGGCAGAAATAACAAAAGCATATATGAGGATTGGTAATAGTGCGACACCTAATAGTATTCGGAAGTTAGTTGATACAAGTGGTGCACATCCTAGTACACTTAATAATTTTCATGGTCGATTACGTATAGCAAGGCGCGGTAAAGACTGGTCTGTTTATGTTGCTAAATTCCAAGATGGCACAGAAATTGATGGTACATCTCTTGTGGAACGATGGACAGATGACACTGAAAATCCAATGACGAACCGTAAAGTCGCTCAAGTGATGATTGCAATTTGTAGGTTTGATAGGAATACACCTGTTTATACAATGCAAGTGGACGATTTAAAGATTTGGAAAGTAAATAACGTAGAGTCAAACGAAAAACCTTATATTTTTGACGTTGACGACAAAATTGTAATTGATACAGAAAGAAGCCTTGTAACAATCAATGGGAAAGATGCGGTAAATCTAAAGGATCTATTTAGTAATTTTCCAACAGTTATAAGAGGGGATAACCGTTTGGATATTATGCCGCCCGATGTTAAGGCGACAGTAACGTTTAGGGAGAGATATAGATGAGAACACCTAGCGGAACACTTCATGTTGTTGATTTTAAAACCAATCAGACCATCGCAGCCATTCAACCAAAAGATTACTGGGATGACAAACGGCATTGGGAAATTAAAAATAATGTTGATACTTTAGAATTTAAGGTGTTTGATAAAACAAGAAATTCAATAACTTTAATGCAGCAAAATCTAGTTTTAAAGGAAGTTCGAGATGGTAGGATTGTCCCTTATGTTATTACTGAAGTTGAAAAGGATTCTGAGGATAGATCAGTAACCGCTTATGCATCGGGTGAATGGGTTCAACTTGCAAAATCAGGGTATATTCCTCCACAGAAACTTGAAGGTAAAACAATTAATGAATTTATGGATATAGCCCTTATAGGAACAAAATGGAGACGAGGGAGAACAGAGTATTCTAGTTTTCGTTCCCTGACAATTGATGAATTTATTGATCCACTTTCTCTTTTAAAGAAAATTGAATCATTGTTTGAAATGGAAATTCAATACCGAGCTGAAATTGTAGGTTCTAAAATTGTCGCTCGTTATGTTGATATGGTAGCAAAACGAGGGCGAGATACAGGAAAAGAAGTAACGCTTGGTAAGGACCTAATAGGAATTAAGCGCATTGAGAACTCACAAAACATTTGTACAGCCTTACTGGGTTTCGTAAAAAAAGAAGGTAGCGATTTTATTACAATCGCTGATATAAATAAGGGCGTTCCGTATCTTGTGGATGACGATGCTTTTCAGCGATGGAATGAAGATGGAGTTCATAAATTTGGATTTTATAGCCCAGAAACAGAAAGTCAAGATATGGATCCAAATCGTTTGCTTACTCTTATGAAAACAGAGATGAAAAAGCGGATTAATACATCCGTTTCTTATGAGGTAAGCGCACATAGTATTGGGCGCATATTCGGAATGTCTCATGAATTGATTTATGAAGGGGATACTCTTCGAATTAAAGATACAGGATTTACGCCACAATTATTTTTAGTGGCCCGTGCAATATCTGGTGATGAATCATTTACTGATCCATCGAAAGATAAATATACTTTTGGTGATTATGTAGAAATTATCGATACGCGAGAAGAATTGCAAAAGTTATACAATAAACTTCGTGATTCTTTATATGATAAGGCTGATATGGATGCTTTAAAAGAACTTGAAATTCAACTAGAGGAAACATCGAACGGTTTCGACGAAAGATTAATTGCTATGAAGACGAGTCTTGAGAAAACCGATGAATCGATTATTTTAAATGCCCAAGCTGTTAATCAGCAGATGGAAAAGTTATCTTCTGATTTTAGTGTAACCGCTAAAGAGATTAGTTCAAAAGTTACAAAAGGTGAAATTATATCTACTATTAACCAAACGGCGGAACAAATTACTATCGATGTTTCTAAGTTGGCTATTAATGCTGACACAATTGTAAAATGGTTGACAGCAGAAGGGATCGATACAAACTTCATTTCAGTCCGAGGTGATAAGATTACCATTGATAAAAATGGTGTAACTGTTAAAATGTTAGATTTCCTCTATGAAGACGAACGGGGAACAAAAACGACCGTTATATCCAAACGAAATCTAATAGCAGATCATGATTTTTCAAGTGTTACAAAGAAAAACATCGGGCACAATGATTATTCGGGGTTTGAGGGTGGATATGGTCTGCCGTGGAGGGCTAACGGCAATGTAATTATAGAAAAAAATACATCCGTGTTTAATTATGAACAAATGGTGAATGCAACACGAGTAGATATGTATAACTATCCTGAAACAACTGTTAAAAACGGTATACATCCTGGTAATGTTTATACAGTATCAGCACACTTCCGTTGCGCTATGGTAAATGGAAAGAGGGTAACGGCTAAACCACAGCTGCACGTTTGTTATGTAACATATAGAGATAATGTTCATTACGATATATGGTACGAAGCAAAACTTTCATTCGATGCACCTAGCACATACTATGGCGACATTCAGCGTAGATCGTTCACTTTTACAGTACCAACAAGTTATAATTCACAGGAACACGCTGTTGTTATAAAAGTAGAGTCTGCGGATGCAAACATTGGACAAGGAACAGCAGTTTGCGTGTCAGGTGTAACCTTAGTTAGTGGCAAATATGCATCTATGTATGATTGGGATAGAGCGGCAGCAGAAAGAACCGATGGCATTCAGCCTTTCAACATGATTACAGTAGGCGGTGTAAATAACATAGGTCCAGCAGCAGATGGTCAAACGTTTGATATATCAACAGAAAAAGAAGTTAAGTTTCTTACTAATATACGAGCGGTTCAAGGCGTTAACCTTGGTGGAAATGCATTTCAAGGTTGGGGGCATATTCGCTTTACAGACGGAAATCGTGGTGTAGGTTTTTATGTCAACAATTCGAATGGATGGAATTTCAATGCTCTTGGATAGAAAGGAGATAGGTAATATGAATCAATACAAAGATTTACAAATTATGCCGTTACAGGCAGGCGAAGCATTTCCTTTTATGGGGAGATTGGTTGATGCAAAAAGAGAAGAACATGGCATTTTTGTTCAGATACCTGCAGACATGCTAGATAATGCTGGTATTCCAAACGATATCAGTAAAGTTGAAGTATGGAGAGAACTGTCTGATGGAACAATCTGTTTTAGAATTGCGACAAGGTGTGAAATATGTGGACGAGGCGCAAGACTTTATGAGTTAGATATGGGATTTGCGAAAAAGAATATTTGTGCAGATGATTACAAAACAATAACAGGTAATTATCCACCGCAAGAAACTCAAACAACTGAAAACGCAACACAAATGGAGCAGTCATAAGCTGGTCTTTTTTATTGTCTAAAAAGGGGTGGTCAAAGTGGAAGGATTACAAGAAGTAAGAAGTGATGTTCAAGAAATTAGGAAAGACATAAAGGACATTCGTTTAGAAATTAAAAGTTTAGAAATGCGAATAACAGGTAACGAAAAAGACATTATTAATATAAACAAGCAGCTAGATAAAATCAGTGCAAATACAACCTGGATCTTACGACTTATTGTTGGTGGAATTGTTGGAGCTATTCTTACGCTGCTATTGAAAGGAGGTGGTATGTAAAGTTTGAAATTACTGTAATGATTGGAATTGTCGTTGGTCTTTCACAGATTGCGAAAACAATCGGGTTACAAACAAAATATGTTCCGTTATTAAATTTAACGCTTGGCATTGTGCTAGGCGTTTTATTTTTGGGCGGAGATATCAAAACAAATGTATTTCAAGGAATCATCATTGGACTATCAGCAAGTGGATTATTTGACCACACAAAAATTATGAAAAAGGATGTTGATGCTAAATGAAAAAGATAATGAAACTAGCTTCCTCTGTATTTATGACACTAGTGCTCCTGTTAAGTTTCACAACAGGGGCTTTTGCTGATAGAACACTTATTATTCCTGATTTACCGAAACAACCATATCGTAATGGCGTAGGTGCTTATGAAGGCGTTGTAGCGCATAGTACAGCTACACCAGAAGCGCCAGCTATCAATATTCAAAAATATGAGTCTCGTACATGGCGCTCAGCATTTGTTCATTATGCAGTTGATTGGGACGAAACAATCCAAATTGCTGATACAAAATACATTGCCTATGGAGCTGGACCAGGTGCAAACAAAAGGTTAGTGCATGTAGAATTATGTGAAACGAGAGATTACGAGAAATTCAAACGCAGCTATGATAAATATGTAAAGTTACTAGCTAAAATCTTACGTGATCGTGGATTATCTGTAGAAAAAGGGTTATGGACTCACTATGATGTTACAAAATATCTTGGTGGAACAGACCATGAAGACCCACTTGATTATTTACGTAGCCATGGTGTTTCAGAAGCGCAATTCCGAGCTGATGTGCAACGTGTATACAACAATTCTAGTGTTGAAGTTTCAGTTCCTGAAAATCCATCTAAACCAGCAGAAGTGCCAACAGCAGTTGTTGATGGTGTAGCTTATATTCAAGGTAACAACGTTAATTTACGCAAAGGTCCAGATACAAGCTATTCTAGAATCCGTCAATTAAACAAACCGGAATCATATGTTGTGTGGGATGAAAAAGATGGATGGCTTAACTTAGGTGGCGAGCAATGGATTAAGAACGATCCATCTTATGTGAAGTTTAGCAAGAAAAGTACAGTGGATTCTTCTGTTGTAGGAAAACGTGTTGTTTCTAAAGTTAATAATCTACGTTTCTATGATGCTCCATCTTGGCAAGATAAAGATGTTGCTGGTTCTGTAGATGTAGGATTAGGATTCACAATTGATGCGAAAGTAACTGTCAATGGATCATCACAATATAAAGTACACAACAGTAGAGGAAAAACATACTACATAACAGCAAATGAAGTCTATGTGTATGTGAAGTAAGAAATGAAAAGAGTGCACTCTTGATCAAGGAGGTCACTCTTAAGTACACATTTATTTATAAAGAATCAATATAAAAATATATTCATGACTGGATTTTGTTATCCAAAATGAAGGTTTTTATTTTTTTTCACAGCCACAACCTTTTTTCTTTGTGTATCCTTGTTGAGATAAGTTTTCTTGTGGTTGTTGGGAGGAAGTAGAGGAATTGTTATTTTTATTACTTGAATCATTTTTTTGATCATTATCCTTACTCATAATATCATCACCTCCAATTTAATATATATAACCTGTGGTGTTAATTAAAATTTATTCAATATTTTGTAACTGTTTGAGCATAAAAAAATCAACTATCATAACAAGTGAGAAACATATATTGATATACATCTCATGTGGTATTATATACCAAAAGTATAGTGGAGCGTGTGGGCTTGTTTTAAAAATAGGTATACACTTTAATAGTAAGAAAAAGTGTTTTTAAGATAAAAAGTATGTAAATTTATGGTTCACCACAATATAAAGTACAAAATAGCAAAGGAAAAACATACTATGTTACTGTAAATGAAGCCTATGTAAACGTCTATTAACCTAGCAACAGCATGACGAAGAAACCGATTCCCACTAAAGAGTCGGTTTCTTACAATTATTATGTCAAACGTTTAATGCTGATACATATTATACGATAAACTCGAAATATTCCGGGGAAATTTTATCTTCGTCTGTAATGATGATTCCTGCATGTATATGTACATGTGAATTGAGAATAACAGCCGACTCGATATAAATGAGTCGGCTGTTATTCTTTTAACTATGACAACAATTCCTCTACTCCGACACCATCTATTAACAATGCTTTTAATGAAGGAGCTATTTTAATTGTCTCTTCAATATCTAAATCTCCAAAATCCACTGTATATAATCCGAATCCTTCTTTTCCATCTACATATAGTAATGCTTTTCCGCCTTCATCATCACCGATTGCCAGTGAATTTGGTATATATTTTTGAATATCATGTGCTTCATTCATCTCTATGCAATCAGTAGGGCTCCAAATACGTATGTAAAGTTCATTTTGTACATTAATCTCTGCATTTGTACAATGTTGGATTACTTCTAAATAATCTAATGGTACATCTATTGATGAGAACTTTTGTAATTCTTGAATAGCCTCTTTACTCGCTAGTGATTCATGAGCTTCTAATGTGAAGGCCCCATTTAATTTTTCTAGAATATTCATTAATAGTCAATCCTTTCATATGATAATGAATAGCAATTTCGTTATGTTAACCTTACATGTATAGAGCATACATTTTAAAAAAAGTAAAGACACTGGCACAAGAAACAAATTCTTTTTTACATTTAATATACTAAATGCAAAAAAGGAGCTTGATTATTCATGCCATCAAAAAAAAGAAATTGTTTCAATCCTCATGAATTTCCCTATTCATTATTTCCTTGTGCATTTCCTTGTGCAGTTCCAGAGCCTATAAAACCAATAGACCCTACCAAATTTGATTATATCGTGATTGGCGCTGGAACTGCTGGAGGAGTAATTGCCAAAGAATTAACGGATGACAAAAGTACTTCTGTACTAGTGCTTGAAGCAGGAACAAATATGACGAATGAGCTAAGTAACCCTAGCGTTATTGCCGCCATTAATACAACCCGCGGTAACAGGTTTAGCTTTAATGTTACTTCTGAACTAGAGTCAACTATTGCACGTACACTTATTGCAACACATGGTCGCGCCATGGGGGGAAGCTCAGAAATTAGTGACATGTACGCCGTACGTGGGAGTAAAGAGTTGTATAACCAGTGGGCAAGTCTTGTTGGTAATCAATGGAGTTACGACAAGATTAGCTCCTTATTTGTAAAAAATGAAACCTATACAGGATCGACACAAGACCCTAATGAACGAGGAACACAAGGGCCGATCTTTATTAGGCAACAGAGTATTCCCCCTAATGGATTGATTAATACGTTAGTTCAAGCAACAAACACTGTATTGGGAACACCGATTGCTGTGGACTATAATACCGGCATAAGGGATTGTACATTTCATAAAACACAAATTATTCAAAAAGAGGTTAGCCCTGGTCAATTTGTCCGATCATCAACGGCAACAGGCTATTTAAATGACCATATTGTCAGTCAAGGAAATCAGTTGCAGCCAGATGAATTTGGAGTCGGAGAAAGAAAGTTGGTTATTTTAGCTAAAACAACCGTTAATAAAATCTTATTTAAGGAAAAAAATGGATTGAAAATTGCGGTTGGTGTTGAATTTGTCAAGGATGGGGTTTCGCATAGAAGATTTGCAAGAAAAGGCATTATCGTCTCTGCAGGATTTTTTTCCTCACTCATTCTACAACGTTCAGGAATCGGTAAATCGGATGATTTGGCTAAAGCAGGTATACCAACATTGATAGAGAGTCCAAATGTGGGTCACAATCTTCAAACTCAGGGTTATGTTGGATTGGGGGTTGAGATAGATACCTCCCAAATTCTTCCGATATTTTTTGCTGATCCCAATTATCCACTTATCCTAGGTGCTTTCCAAGCAGAGAATCCAATGAATCTACTAGAAAGTCGTCGTCTTCAACTGATAGGGGCTCCTATCCCATTTTTTCTTCCTGCTCCAGATGTGATTAGCAATGGTTGGAGTTTTGATGTAACTTTCCAAACCACTCCAAGTATCATGAGTTTCGGTATTGTAGACGTGAATACAAAAAGCAGGGGTGCAGTGCTAGTGGAACATAGCGATCCGGAGGCTTATCCATCCCTTAACTTCAATCCGTTGGAAGATCCTAATGACCTAACGTATATGGTCGATCAATATAAGAGAATTTATAATATTATTGTAGAGGCTAGAGATCCACTGAAATACCCAAATAACGGCATCGGGAAAGTTGTATATCCTCCAGAGAGTATATTCCAGTTACCTGATAACGATCCTAACAAACAAAAGCAGCTTGAGAATTATGTCAAAGCCTCTTACACGAACTTCTCTATAGGCGGGCAGTGTCGGATGGGACAGACGATTCAAGATGGGGTTGTCGATGGATTCCTCAATGTGTTTGGTACCAAAAATCTTAAGGTTGCCGATCTATCTATTTCGCCTATTTTACCGGATGGTCAGCCGTCCGCCGCTGCTCAGATGATCGGGCTAAATGCGGTACGGTTTATAAAAGAGGATCCCTCCTCATATGTAATGACAGATTATGAACTTGAAGATTATGAAAATCAGATTAAAAAAACATAAATTAAATATTTATTCAATGGTTTTATTCTAATTTTTTGCTCACATTTTGCTCACAAATTATATAAAAACACGTGAAAAAATATGAAATGAATTTTTATAGTAAAATATAGTGAAATAAATAAAAAGTGCCATAAATGCTTGTTTAACAGTCATTTATGGCACTTTTTATTTTTATATTAAACAATATGAACACACTTAAAACTGCTCATTCTTCTCCCAAGATTCTACAATATAATGAGCAATCGTTGGATTGAATCCTTTACCAACTAAGAACATAATCGCAGCAACTTCTGTTAAAGCATGTTTGTGTGATGTATGTTTCGCTTCATTTAAACCGTAATCTACCCAAGGTTTTACGAAATCAAGTACAGGTTTCTTTAAAGGTAAAAACTGTGTACCGACAACTTGTTGGATTTGTTGTTGCGTTGGTTCTGTAATAGGTCCTGGTGGTAAAATTTGTGGCTGTGTAATATCGAGTGTAGGTCCTGGTGGTAAAATTTGTGGCTGCGTAATATCGAGTGTTGGCCCAGGCGGTAAAATTTGTGGCTGCGTAGGATCAATAGTTGGTGGTGCAGGTGGTGAGACACGTGCGTCATAGTTTGGCTGATACATTTGTTGTTGGTATTGCGGTTGTTGTGGCTGAGTTGGATATGGATTTTGTTGATATTGTTGTTCTTGATTTTGTGGTGCTACATATGGATTTTGCTGATATTGTTGTTCTTGAGTTGGTGGTGCTGCATATGGATTTTGAGGATATTCATAATTTGGACGTGTGTCATATGGATTTTGTTGATATTCAGTTTCTTGAGTTTGCGGTGTTGCGTATGGATTTTGTTCGTATTGGGGCTCTTGATGTTGTGTCTCTTGCTCCCCATATTGTTCAGCATATCTTTGTTCCTGATGTTGAGGATGAAAAGGTTGTTGTGGGTAAGGCGGTTGATTATTATAGAACATGTTGATTCCTCCTTAATAATGATGCCTACCACCTAGTGTATGGGCGGACAAGAAAATATGTGATGAAAAAAGGCGGGCGTGTTACAATAAGAAACTGGGTGAAGATAAAATGATAAAACAAGAAAAAATACAAAAAACAATAACTTTCGTAAAGCATATTTTAGAAAAAGATGCGAGTGGGCATGATTGGTATCATATTGAACGCGTACATAAATTGGCGATTTCTTTATCCGAGCAAGAAGGGGGAAATCGTTTTATAATTGAAATGGCAGCATTACTTCACGATGTAGCAGATGAGAAGTTAAATGCGAGTGAAGAAGCAGGAATGAAAAAAGTTTCTGACTGGCTAGAAGGATTGGAAGTTTCAAAGGAAGAAAGTGATCCTATTCTCCATATTATTGCGAATATGTCCTTTAAGGGTGGCCATGGTGGTAAAGTGGAATCAATTGAGGGGAAAATTGTTCAAGATGCAGATCGTTTAGATGCTCTTGGGGCAATTGGAATAGCTCGTACATTTGCATACGGAGGGGCCAAAGGGAGATTAATGTATGATCCCAATGTTCCGCCTCGTGAAGTGATGACGAAAGATGAATACCGAAAAAATAACGATCCATCTTTAAATCATTTTTATGAAAAACTTTTAAAATTAAAAGACTTAATGAATACGAACGCGGCAAAACAAGAGGCTGAAGTTCGTCATCGTTATATGGAACAGTTTATTGAACAATTTATGAAAGAGTGGAATGCACAAATATGAAAATGTTAACTGTGGAGAACTTATCGAAATCATACGGAGAAAAACCGTTATTTGATGGATTATCATGTAGTATTACAGAAGGACAACGTGTCGGAATTATTGGTGTAAACGGTACTGGTAAATCGACATTATTAAAAATTATTGCAGGATTAGAAACTCCTGATACAGGTGATATGACGCATTCACGTGGGTATACAATTAGTTATTTATCACAGCAACCAGAGTTTGATGAAAAACTAACAGTATTAGAGCAAGTGTTCCATGGTGATACACCTTTAATTCGTCTTCTTCGTGATTATGAACAATCGTTATTAAATATCGAAAAAGATCCAAGTAATGAAAAAGTACAGGAACAATTATTTGCAGTGCAGCAACGTATGGATGCAATGAGTGCATGGGAAGCAAATGCGAATGCAAAATCGTTATTAACGAAATTAGGAATTACTGATTTTACAGCGACTGTTGGAAACCTATCTGGTGGACAAAAAAAGCGTATTGCAATGGCGCAATGTTTTATTGAAACACCTGACTTATTAATTTTGGATGAGCCTACGAACCATCTTGACCATGAGACAGTTGAATGGTTGGAAGAATATTTAGCAAGATATACAGGTGCGGTATTACTTGTAACCCATGATCGTTATTTCTTAGATCGTGTGACAAACCGTATTTTTGAATTAGATAACGGTAAACTATATAGCTACGAAGGAAACTATAGTACATTTTTAGAAGCGAAAGCACTTCGTGAAGAGCAAGAATCGGCACAAGAATCCAAACGCCAAAATTTATATCGTCGTGAACTTGCTTGGATTCGCCGTGGTGCAAAAGCCCGTTCTACGAAACAAAAGGCGCGTATTCAGCGTTTTGATGAGCTAAAGGGACAAGAAGGACCAGCTGCAAAACAGTCAGTTGATATTGCACTAAGTGGAAGTCGTCTAGGAAAGAAAGTACTTGAGTTAAAAGATGTAACGAAAAAATTTGGCGATAAGACGGTACTACATAATTTTAATCATATTGTGAAACCAGGCGATCGTATCGGAATTATTGGGGCGAATGGAAGCGGGAAATCTTCTCTATTAAATATGCTTGCAGGCAAGTTATCTCCTGATAGTGGTGAAGTTGAAGTAGGACAAACTGTAAAAGTTGCTTATTATACGCAAGAAAATGAAGAGATGAATTTAAATCAGCGTATGATTGAATACATTAAAGAGATTGCAGAAGTTATTCATACAACAGATGGAAAAGTAATTGGTGCATCTCAAATGTTAGAACGTTTCTTATTCCCGACGCATTCACATGGTACACCGCTTGGTAAACTATCTGGTGGTGAAAGAAGACGTTTATATTTATTACGTATTCTAATGGGAGAACCAAACGTACTATTACTTGATGAACCTACGAATGATCTAGATACACAAACATTAACAGTACTAGAAGATTATTTAGAAGATTTCCCAGGTGTCGTTTTAACTGTATCGCATGACCGTTACTTCTTAGATAAAGTAGTAGATGAATTGTTCATCTTTAGTGGTGAGGGCGAAGTGCGTGAATTCCTAGGTAGTTATACGGACTATTTAGAGATGGAAAAGACGAAAGAACTTATTGAGAAAGCGGAAGTTCAAAAAGAGAAAAAAGTAGTAGAAGAAGCTCCAAAACAACAACGTAAACGTAAACTTTCATACAATGAGCAGCGTGAATGGGAAACAATTGAAGATACAATTGCCGAACTAGAAGAGAAAATTGAGTCAATTGGAGAAGAACTTGCGAAAGTTGGATCTGACTTCACAAAGGCACAAGAATTATCTGAAGCACAGCAGAAAACAGAAGAAGAGCTAGAAAAAACGATGGAAAGATGGAGCGAACTATCAGACATCGTTGAAGGATTAAAATAAAAACAAGCTGCATATATTGAAAAGTAAAGAGAAAAACTTTACACTATTGGTAGAACCTATTTTAGGAGGGAAAAAATGAGAACATCTAATCCAATGTTGAAAAAAGAGGCATTCCGTAAAGAGGGAGCAAATGCTTCTGCGATGACTATTGGCGGAACAGTAGGCAAAACGTTTATCATGCTTATCTTGCTGCTTGCAACGTCTGTCTATTCATACATACAGATGACGCAAGGTACAATGAAGATGCCAGTATTAATTGGTGCTTTAGTTATTGCGGCAATCGTTGCGTTTGCGTCTATATTCTTCCCACGCATATCACCTATCGGTGCGCCAATCTATGCAGCGGTAGAAGGGGTAGTGTTAGGAAGTATTTCAGCGGTTTATACAATGAAATTTGGCGATACTATCGTTTTAAACGCTGTATTACTAACAATTTCTATTCTATTTGCGATGTTAGTTTTATATGCAACGCGCGTAGTAAAAGTAACTGATAAATTCCGTACAGGTGTAATTGCAGCGACAATGGGAATTATGGTTATGTATTTAATCGTATTCTTATTAAATATGTTCGGTGTAACTGTTCCATATATTCACCAGGGCGGTACAATCGGTATTATCATTAGTGCAGTTGTTATCGTAGTTGCTGCGTTAAACTTATTACTAGATTTCGATTTAATCGAAAGTGGTGCACGTAGCCAAGCTCCAAAATATATGGAGTGGTACAGTGCAATGGGTCTAATGATGACTTTAGTATGGCTATACTTAGAAATTCTTCGTTTTGTTTCTTACTTTACGAAAAATGACTAATAAAAAAATCCTGCATGAAAAATGCAGGATTTTTTTATTTTCAAAGATAAATTGAAAACATCGTATAATATGGATGCTATTAACTCGAATTGAAGGGGATGGAATATGATGAAAGAGAAGAACGGGATTATGAAAAAACTATTTTCTAAAAGTTTTTTCATAGAACTAGATGACGCTTTAACATATCCGTCAGCAGAAGTCATTCGTTCAGCTATTGAAGGATATGGGGCTGAATGTAATGAACAATTAAAATTTGAGAGTAAAGTTTAACCGATTACTTTCTTGGCGAAGGTCGGCTGAAAATGTAACAGAATATTGTACGAAGGGGTCACTTGTTGGGATTACAGGGCGTATTCATACGAATAATTACGATGATGAGAAAGGAAAGAAAATATATAGAACTGAAGTTGTGATTGAGAGTATTACCTTTTTGGAGAGAAGGAGGGAGGGGGCATCGCATAAGAAATAAGGAGTATTAAAATAAAAGAGGGCTTTGTAGCAGAGCCCTCTTTTATTTTTGATTGATACCTTCCCAAACAATATCCAACTGTTGATTAAGTATATTTTTCGCACTTGTTTCATTAGCGTGTAATAGCGAGTGGGACATTAGTGTATAAAAATAAGTACTCATAATAGTAGAAGTGATGATATTTGTATCCCATGGACTGTGTAATTTTCCTGTCTCTTTCGCTTCTGTAATAATAGAAGACAAACTTTCTTCTAGCTGGTGTATACTTTTTAATTCATTTTCTACTAAGTAGTTAGATTTAATAATTTCAAAGACGGCATGCTTCATTAATTCACCATGTCCAGTAAATCGATCCAGTAAATCTCCTAAAACAAGTTTGATTCGCTCTTTCGGATGTTCTACATTTGCATATGTTTTTAAACTTTCATTCCATAGTTCAATTTGAGAATCACCTAAAAATAATAATATGTTTTCTTTTTTCGGAAAGTAGTTGAAGAAAGTTCCTTTTGCAATCCCGCATGCAGTAGTAATATCTTGAACCGTTACATTTTCGTACCCACGTTCTTGGAAGAGCTGTACTGCTTTTAGGAATATAAGTTCTTTTAATTCTTTTTTTCTCGTTTCTCTAAGCATATAATCGACTCCTAACACAAACAATTATATCTGTTTATTAGATAATCTCAAACGAAATTGTATTTCATAAACAAGTTTACTGTTTAATGAAGTTTAATACAATCATAGGAGTTTTTAGGTCGTGTTGTATTTGAACGCCCTTTGTGGATGTAGCGTTAGAGTTTTCCATTATTGTAATTGTATCTTCATCATTTACTAAAATTAATAAAGTTTTTATAGATTGATCTTCATATACAATTTCCATTTTACATGATACGGATTCCATAGTTTGTTTAGTTAAAGAAACCTCTTTAGGTGTACCTGCTTGAAGAGACTTAAGCATTTGTACAATAAACCCTTTATTATTTGTTTCGGCTTTTACTGTATTATTTTCCTTCATATTTAACAACTTTACATCTGTTATTTCATCTGTTTTCAATGCTAGTTTTGAAACTTCTTTATTTGAAGGAGAAGAAGTACACCCAAGTAAATTAATAATTAATGCAGTTGAAAGAAGGGTAGAAAGAATTCTGTTCATACTTTTCGCCACTTTTCGTTATAGTTTTTTGTTATAAATGAAAACTGTATAGTTCATGTGCTTGCCTATCAGAAACCCATTTCGGAACATGTTTCATTACTTGGTTTCTTAGTATAATTAAAGGTTTACTTTCCATTTGTGCCATTTTTCCAATGTTCCATGCAGTGTTTGAGATTTTTTTAATCCTATTTCGTCTTTTTTGTTCGTATTCTATAAATGCTTGACGATAGTGGACGTTATTTTTGATACATTCAGCAAGAATAATAGCATCTTCAATTGCCTGACAAGCTCCTTGACCTAAATTAGGTGTAAGTGCATGGGCAGCATCTCCAATAAATACGATGCGTTTGTCAAAAAATTGTTTCATTGGAGTGATGTCTACAATATCACGATGAATCATATTAACGTCATATGCATTTTTTAAAATAACTGGAATGGGATTATGATAATTTTTGAAATGACTATATAAATCTGCTGTTGTGTAAGCTGTGTATTTTCGATCCCTAGCTTTAGCGTTTATGAGCGCATACCAGTATACTTCGTTGTTTGGAAGAGGGACGATACCAAATCTACCGTTTGTTCCCCAAGTTTCAATAAAATCGTTTGTTAAAGATAGATTATGAGCTGGAGTTACGCCGCGCCAACACGTATAACCGGCATAACGATAACCATCACATTGTGTTACTTGTTTTCGAACGACAGAATGAATACCATCTGCAGCAATGAGTATATTGCCGAATGCTTCACTACCATCTTGAAATAATATTTTTAAGGCGTTTTCTTCATTTTGTTCTATTTTTACGCACTCTTTTCCCCGCTCGACAGTACCTTCTTGTAGTTTGGAAAGAAGCAATTGATGTAAATTTTTTCTATGAATAGAGTACATTTTTGGATAACAAGTTGGAATGGTCAATTTACTTAATATAGATCCTTTTTCTGACACAAGGTTAAAACCGTCACTTCCGTTCCCCAATTTTTTTATTTGCTCAGAAATTCCATATGGTTCGAGTGCTTGCATTGCATTTGGGGCAATGATAATACCTGCACCAGCAACAGTAGGTTCAGTATTTTTGTCATATACTTTTACATCTAATCCTATTTTTTGTAAGGAAATTGCTGCGCAAAGACCAGCAATACCACCACCAATAATCATGACATTATTCATTTGTTATCCCTCCACTTTCAAATGACTTAACTCATAAAATGACCAAGGTCATTTTATGAGTTAAGGTTAATACCTTTTTTGGTTATTGTCAATTAGACTTTTAACTATAGTTTCGGAACGAATAGGTGAAAATAGAAATAATTAAACTTCTATAAAATGTAGAAAAGGAATTAGTAAAATTAAGCATTCGAGTAGGAGTATAGAGTGATAACATGTTACAATACAGCTAAGAACAAGCAATAAAGGAGAGTTATTTTACGTGAAAATTAAAGCAATTGAACCGACGCCAAGTCCGAATACAATGAAAGTTATTTTGAATGAAGTACTACCATCAGGAGCGCGTAATAATTATACAAATGAAAATGCAGAACAAGCACCAGTGCAAGTGCAAGAAATTTTGAAGATTGAAGGCATTAAAGGTGTGTATCATGTTGCAGACTTTTTAGCAGTGGAGCGAAATGCGAAGTATGATTGGAAAGTTTTATTACAACAAGTTCGTGCTGTTTTCGGTGAAGAAATAGTGGAAGAAAGTGAAGAACAGCAAATTTCTCATTTTGGAGAAGTGAAAGTGTTTGTTCAAATGTTCTTTACTATTCCAATGCAAGTGAAGTTAACAGATGGAACGACAGAAGAGCGTGTAGGCTTACCTGATCGTTTTAAAGAATCCATTATGAAAGTGCAAATGTCTGCACCTAACGTTGTGAAAGAGCGCAAATGGGTAGAGCAAAGTACACGTTACGGTAATTTTGAAGAAATCGGGAAAGAAGTAGTAGAAGAAATTGTTGCTGCTTATTCAGAAGAACGTGTAAATGAAACGGTTAAAGAATTATTAGATCAAGCGGGTGCTGTTGAAGTAACGATTCAAAAGCGTGAGCCATATAAAGTAACAGAAGAGATGATGAAGGATTCCGACTGGAAAAAACGTTTTGCAGCTTTAGAACAAATGGATCCTACTGAAGAAGATATGCCAGTATTGAAAATGGCGCTAGATGATGAGAAAGTATCTATTCGCCGCTTAGCAACAGCTTATTTAGGTATGGTAAAAGGTGAAGGCGTATTGCCGTTATTATATAAAGCATTATTAGATCGTTCTGTAAGTGTTCGCCGTACAGCAGGGGATTGCTTATCGGATGTAGGTGACCCAGCAGCGATGTTCGTTATGATTAAATCTCTGAAAGATTCAAGTAAATTAGTACGCTGGCGTGCAGCAATGTTCTTATTTGAACTTGGTGATGAAAGTGCAATTCCGGCATTAAAAGCAGCTGAAGATGATCCAGAGTTTGAAGTAGCAATGCAAGCACGTTTAGCTTTAGAACGTATTGAAGGTGGCGAAGAAGCAAAAGGATCAGTATGGAAGCAAATGACGGAGTCTCGTAAAGGGGAATAGTTTATGATTGTTTTCTATGATAGTTGGTGTCCGATGTGTACAGCAGTTGCAGAGCGTACGGAAAAATTAGATAAAAAGGGTACGATGAAATTTGTTTCATTTCGAGATGAAGATGTAGTTGAGAAGTATGAACTTTCTCAAGAATTACAAAGTAAGATGGAACAGAGATTGTATATTTTAAAAAATAATAAGTGGTATGACGGAATTCATAGCATTAACGTATTAGCAAAGGCCGTTCCATCTTATTGGTTTGCAGTGCCGTTTATAAAATTATCTATCGTACTTGGATTTGGAAGTAAAGTATACGATTATATTGCCAACAATAGAAAACTTGTCCCAGTTGGACACTGCCGTGAAGGGGTTTGTGAAATCCCTACAAAAAAATGAAATCATCACTATCTTTCTTTTGCACCTATTAATAGCGCGTGATATGATGAAGTTGGAATGAAAGTTGAAGGAGAGATTACAAGATGTCAAATGCATATGAAGAATACATGCGCCAAATGGTAATTCCAATGCGCCAAGAATTAGTGCGTTCTGGATTTGAAGAGTTAACTACAGAAGAAGCTGTAACAGAATTTATTGAGAATGCAACAGGTACAACATTAGTTGTTGTAAACTCTGTTTGTGGTTGTGCAGCTGGTTTAGCACGCCCGTCAGCAGGTCAAGCAGTTGTACGTGCTGAAAGACAACCTGATCATCTTGTAACTGTATTTGCAGGTCAAGATAAAGATGCTACTGCAAAAATGCGTGAATACTTCGGAGAAATTCCGCCATCTTCACCATCTATGGCATTACTAAAAGGAAAAGAAGTTGTTCACTTCATTCACCGTCATGAAATTGAAGGCGCAACAATGGACGAAATTATTACAAACTTAGAACAAGCTTTCGAAAAGAATTGCTAAAGAAGGGGGAGAGTAAATCTCCCTCTTTTCTTTATATAGAGGTGAAACAATGATAGTAACAACAGCCGGAAGAACAAATAAAGAAATGACAGATTATGCAAAAAAGGTAGCAGAAGAGTTACAAAGTTCTTTCGTTATCCGTAATGATATACCTGTACATAAACTACATGAGCAGTATGAACAAGATGTACTTGTCGTAGGGAAAAACCGATTAGCTATTTATCCGAAAGGTACGGAAGAGTCGTTTTTCTTTCATCCAAACTCAGCGATGTTTCGTGTGAAAAGGTTAATGCGCGGAGAACACGATCCGTTTGTACAAGCTGCTAAATTAGAGAGCGGAATGAGAGTATTAGATTGTACGCTAGGTATGGCATCAGATAGTATTGTAGCTAGTTATATTGTTGGCGAAAGTGGAAAAGTAACAGGGCTTGAAGGAAACGAATATATGGCTTATATCATGGGGAAAGGCTTGAAAACATGGTCTTCATCCGTTTCTGAAATCGATGAGGCAATGCAAAGAATCGATGTAAAGCAAACAGAGCATTTTTCATTTTTAAAACAATGTGAAGATAATAGTTATGACGTTGTTTACCTTGATCCGATGTTTGAAGAAACTGTCATAGAATCAGATGGAATTAAAGGGTTAAAACACTTCGCTTTGTATCATGATATTACTGACGAAACAATTGCAGAAGCGAAGCGTGTGGCGAGAAAATGTGTCGTTCTGAAAGATCATTTCCGTAGTTCTAGATTTGAAAAACACAATTTTCACGTATACAAAAGAAAAAGTGCTAAGTTTCATTTTGGTGTAATTGACCCTTGCTAATTGTTTGAAAAGATGTATAATAAGCAATAATTAATTAAATATACTGTCTGTGATGAAGAGAGTAGTCTTTTTCAGAAGGAAAGCGAGCTAGGGATGGTGTGAGCCTAGTGCAGAAGAAAAAGATGAAGCGCACTTCGGAGACGCTTCTTGAACGAATAGTAGAGTAAGCCGAGGCCCCCTGTCCTCGTTATAAACGGGAAAGTGGTTCGGAATGAACAACAAGGGTGGTACCACGGGTTAAAACTCGTCTCTTATATAGAGACGAGTTTTTTGTGTTTCAAAAAATAAGGAGGTTGTAGTATGGAGTATAAAAAAAAGTTTGCGGAAAGTTTATCAAATATTCTTGCGAATGAATTAACACAAAGTCAAATTTTAGATTTAATTGAAACACCGAAGCAAGATGAATTTGGAGATGCAGCATTCCCATGTTTTTCACTTGCGAAGGAATATAAAAAAGCACCAGCTATTATCGCAAAGGAAGTGGCGGAGAAATTAAATGATCCGTTCTTTACGAAAGTAGAGGCCGTTGATCCTTATGTAAATGTATTTTTCAATCGTGAAACAGTAAGTGATGAAGTATTAAAAACAATTTTAGCGGAGAAAGAGGAGTACGGTCAAAATTACTTTGGATGTGAAAAAACGGTAGTTATCGATTATTCCTCTCCTAATATCGCGAAACCTTTTTCAATGGGGCATTTACGTTCTACAATGATCGGCAATTCGCTGAAACATATCGCCGAAAAGTGTGGATATGAAGTTGTCGGAATTAATTATATTGGGGATTGGGGAACACAGTTTGGAAAGTTAATTACCGCATATAAAAAATGGGGAAATGAAGAAGTAGTTAAAGAGGATCCAATACGTGAATTATTTAAGTTATATGTTCAATTCCATGAAGAAGTAAAAGAGAACAAAGTACTAGAAGAAGAAGGTCGTGCTTGGTTTAAAAAATTAGAAGAAGGTGATGAAGAAGCAGTCGAACTATGGAATTGGTTCCGTCATGAATCTTTAAAAGAATTTTCCCGCATTTATGAACTTCTCGGTGTGGAATTTACAAACTTTCAAGGAGAAGCTTTCTATAACGATAAAATGGAAGACTTTGTTGGGATTTTAGAAGAGCACGACTTACTGGAAGAATCAGAAGGGGCATTAGTCGTTAATTTAGAAGAAGAAGGTATGCCGCCATGTTTAATTAGAAAATCAGATGGTGCGACTATTTATGCAACGCGTGATTTAACAGCTGCTTTGTATCGTCAAAACACATACGAATTTGATAAAGCTCTATATGTAGTTGGCCCAGAACAAAGTTTACATTTTAATCAATTTTTCACTGTATTAAAAAAGCTCGGCTACAACTGGGTTGACGGGATGGAACATGTACCGTTTGGATTCATTTTAAAAGACGGTAAGAAAATGTCGACACGTAAGGGCAGAATTATTTTATTAGAAGAAGTGTTAGAAGAAGCTGTTGCACTTGCGGAACAAAATATTGAAGAGAAGAATCCTAATTTAAAACAAAAAGAAGAAGTGGCAAAACAAGTCGGTGTTGGAGCGGTTATCTTCCACGATTTAAAAAATGAGCGTATGCATAATATCGAATTTTCATTAGAAAATATGTTGAAATTTGAAGGAGAAACAGGACCGTATGTACAGTATACGCATGCGCGTGCTTGTTCAATTTTAAGAAAAGAAAGTGTGGAATTTGAAACGTGTAATTTTGAATTAAAAGACGATTACAGCTGGAGCGTCGTAAAGTTACTCAATAAATTCCCTCAAGTAATTGAAGCGGCTTTCAATAAAAATGAGCCATCTATTATTTCAAAATACGTATTAGATGTAGCACAGGCGTTCAATAAATATTACGGTAATGTTCGTATATTGGAAGAGAGCGAAGAGAAAGACAGCAGACTCGCATTAGCTTATGCTGTGACGGTTGTATTAAAAGAGGGGTTACGTTTACTTGGGGTGGAGGCACCTGAGGAGATGTAAAATAATAATTTTGTAACAAAAAGGCAAATCAGACGGTCATTAACCTGATTTGTCTTTTTGTATTTTCTTAAATAAATTCTTATTTATAAAGTGTTATACGCTACGAAGTGTAAGAATTCTATAATTTTGTTACTAAATCAATTAAAATATTTGTAGAGAGGATGGTCCGTATTGATTCGAAGTTTCATTTTAAACATTCCTTGTCATAGACTACCGGAAAGGAGTTTTCTTAAACTACAAAAATACATGCCTTTATGTGCGCGATGCACAGGTATGTTTATTGGTTTATGTATGTTTCCAATTTACTTTTTAATAACACCTTCGTTTAGTCTCTCATTAATGCTATCCTTTTTTGCTCAAATTCCATTATTAATTGATGGATTCACCCAAAAGTGGAAATGGCGAAGCAGCACAAATTTGCTAAGAGTAACTACCGGCTTATTAAGCGGTAATGGTATGGGACTATTTATTGCATCTAGTATTATATGGATTACATCTTAAACCACATATCAACGGAGGTAGCTACTTACATGTTTTGGATTTACATAATTCTAATTTTTATATCAGGTGGAAGTGGAATTGGTTTTATCATTCATGAAAAATATATAGAAGCAACAATAGCTTTTGTTATTTGCCTATTATTTATGGTGCTACTATATTTTTATTTAAAAAGAAGCAAAAAAAAGAGAAATTTAGATTGTGACTTAATAGATTGTACCGATTGCTCAGATTGTGATTGTACTATCTAAACTTCTATGTATTTCTTTTTTATGAAAAGGATTATATATCGTTTCAGGTATGTAATCCTTTTTATTTTTTTTTAAAATTAGTTGGTCAAATAGGTGGAGAGTAAAGAACATGTACGATTTAACGCAATAATTAGAACTAAACATCTCTAAAAATATTAGAAATATAGGAATACGTTTATTGAATGGAGAACTTTAGTTTTGTATATAAAAGGAGGTGTTGTACTTGGAAGAGTATGATTGGAATAGTAAGCTAGAGTATTTAAGAAATACGAGAGATTTATATTATAACGATGATTATTTAAGTTTTTTAGTAAATACAGTTTGGAAGATTTCTGAGCCAGTACATATTGTTGATTACGGTTGTGGGTATGGCTACTTAGGTTTAATTTTGTTGCCGTTACTTCCAAATGGATCAAAGTATACAGGTATTGATAGCGGGGAAGCATTAATAGCTGAAGCGAGAGAGTTGTTTCGTTCGCTTCCATATGAATCAGAATTTATTGAAGAAGATGCTACAGAAATTGAATTGGAAAATAAATATGATATAGCTGTCAGTCATGCTTTCTTATTACATATGAATTCGCCCAAAACGATGTTGCAAAAAATGATAAATTCAATTAAGGAGGGAGGAAAGATAATATGTTTTGAGCCGAATTGGATTTCTAATATGTCCTCATACACGCTAGACAGATTAATTCAATCGGAAATTATCCAGCTTGGTGTTTTGCAGAAGTTATTTGAAGAAGATGCACACAGAAGTGGTAAAGATGGCAATATTGGCATGAAAATACCAATGTATTTAAGTGAATTAGGTGTTAAAAATATTGAATGTAGAGTAAGTGATAAAGTGAATTTTTTAGATCCTAATTTAAATCAAAATGATAAGCAAGGATTATATAATTCTCTAAAAGAAGAGGGGATTGCTAGTAATCCAGGTGAAAAACAACAATTTATAGACCGTTTAATGAGTCGGGGCTTAACATTTGCTGAAGCGCTCGCTCAATATGAAGCAGAACTACGATTTTTTGAAGTGTTTCATATACATTCTGCTTTGGTATATGCCCCTAATATGAAAATTACATACGGTGAAATAAGGAGATAAATTTAATGTTAGAAAAGTAGGGATATAATGAGAATTGCTACCCTCAACATTTGGAATCATCAAACTTTGTGGTCAGAGAGATTAGAGGCTATTTGTGAGGAAGTTCAAAATGTTGCTCCTCATATTCTTGCTCTACAGGAAGTTAGAAGTTGTGTTACTTATGGACCAAAGAAAAATGTTGCGCAGTATATAGCAGATCAAACTGGATATCCGGTTTGTGTATTTAAAGAGTATCCAGATTCTCCAGATGAAGGCCTAGCTTTTTTAAGTAAAATTCCTATCTTAGCTGAAGAAGCTATTTGGGAAACAGGTATAGAGGAATCGAATTATTGTGCCATTCGAATTATGTTAAAATATAAAGAGTATAAGCTCGGGATAACGAATGTTCATTTAAATTGGAAATCTAGTAAGGTAAGAAAAGAGCAAATGAATACCGTGAATAATTGGATTAAAAACAGAGGTAGTGGCTACGAATTATTATGTGGTGATTTTAATGATGATCCACATTCAGGGGTGCATCAATACTTAATAAGTAATCAATGGATAGATATGGCTCAGTTTAAAGAAAATCAAGATAACATTCGTGCTCAGCCAACTTTAGATTATGGAAAGAATACAAACTTAATAGGGGATGAAAAGCAAGGAGGACGATATGATTGGGTTATGATACAAGAAAATGACGCGTTTGAATTTCAAAATATAGAAAATATATCAATATTTGCAGGTTCAGTACTAACTTCATCATGCATATTCCCAAGTGATCATTACGGTGTTTTTGTGGATTTAAAATTTGATAAGTGAAACAACCTCGCTAATAGTATGAAATAGAAGATGGGATAATTGTCATTTTTGTCGGTAAATCGATATATCTTGTCGAATCGTTGATATAATTTCATCCACTGAATGAAGCCTCAAAAAAGAGGATAAAATCGATGTTCTAATAACACATGATATTTCATCAAATTAAACAAAATTCCCATAAAAATCAATGTTTTTAAGATATTTAGTTATAAACTTGAATAATATTAAATAATATCGTTCATTATATGAGGTTTTAGTTGAATGCATACTATATGATGTGTAAAATCTAAGCAAGTAGGTTAGAATACTGCTTGCAAATGGCAGTATAAATAATAATTTGAGGTGAATGCATGCTAGATTTTAAGCAATTAGAGATTTGTTTGAAAGAAAAGAGATTCCTAGATGGATTACATGAGATAAATAATGAAATTGCGCATATAAAAGAAACGAATAAGTTATCATACGTGAAGAAATGGCTTTCTAACGTCTCGTCAGCTAAGGAGTTTGATACATTAATTCGTCTTGCTGATGAAGGTTTGATGCATCAATATAGCTCCTTTTTAATTCGTTATACTTATAAAAAATTCCCAAATATGAGAACGCTCTCTTTATATTGTGATGAATTAATTGATGAGCGTAAAATCCTTGATGCTGAACAATTATTAAAAGATTCTTTGGAAAAGGTAAATGAAGAGGAAACTGATGCGGATGTTTTAACGAAAGCATACTTTACGTTAGTTAGATGTTTGCTAGATATGAAGCGAAATGAAGAGGCCTATGCCTATATGCAAAAGGCGGAAAAGCATAGTACGCGTGCAGTTTTTGATAAATGGGGTTACTTATATATACAGACTGGTGAGTGGGAGAAGGCAGAGGAACAACTTTTATCCGGTCAGCAGCATAAAGATTGTGAAGAGTTAGCTACGTACTTATTGGCGCAATTATATGCATATAAAGGTGACCAGCAGCGAGCATTACAACTCATTAATGATGCGATTGCAAAGTTCCCTCAAGTACCATATTTCTATTTTGAAAAAGTGAAATATTTATTAGATTTAGAGCGCTATGAAGAAATGTTAGCGGTAATAGATAAAATGAATCATATGCTTCCGCATCATGCATATACAACTTATTTTATACATTTACGTGCAGAAGCATTTTATAAAATGAATAATATTCACGATTTGCAAGCACTATTGAAAAGTGAAAAGAGTTTAAAAAATTCTCTATATCATCATATAGAAAAAAATCCTGATGGAAAAAAGGTGCGCTTACCGATAGTTCCGGTTGTACAAAAGGATAACTATTGCGTTCCGACTAGTTTGGAAATGATGTTAGGGGTATGGGGAGAAAAACGTACGCAAGATGAAATTGCACAACATATTTTTGATGTAACAGGTTCTAAGTTTTCAGATACAGTTACATATATAGAAGAGCAAGGTTACGAATATCGTTATTTTCAAGGGAATGAGGAAAATTATAAGAAATTACTCAATCAAGGTATTCCCGTTTTATTAAGTATAGATATTGAGCACGCTTCCCATGTACAAGTGCTTTCTGGTTATGACGATGTACTGCAAGCTTTTTATATTCAAGATCCGAATTTCTTGGAACCAATTCTTGTGGAATATGATAAGTTGCAAGAAAAATATCGTTATACAGATTGTTTAGCTATTACGTTTATACCAAAAGATAGAATAGAACAACTTTCATTTTTAAATGAGGAAGAACACATTTATTATAAAACAATCTTTTCACTTACAGATCATTTAGCTGAGCAAGATAAAGAGGGGATTGAAAAGTTAGTACTATTTTTAAAAGAAACAAGTGAAAATCCAAACACTTGGCTATATACGATTAAACATTTAGATGCTGAAGTAGATAAAGATTTTATTCAGTTTTGTATAGAAAAATTAATGGAAAAGTTTCCGAGCTCTGACTTTGTGAAATTGCATAGTGCACAGTGTTTTATTCGTCTGCAAGATATGGAAAAAGCAGGACATATGCTTCAAAGTGTGGAGAAGAAAAGCAATCAAGCGTTATATCATTTTATAAATGGACGTTATTCTTTTGAGCAAGATAATTATGCAGAAGCCATTGCTAGTTTTCGTTCATCATTACAATTGGATGCAGATCAACCAGTTGCGTGGAGTTTCTTAGCATTATCATACATGTATATGGATCAATCCGAAAAGGGGCTAGAGTATTCTCTAACAGCTATAGAACGTAGCCCAGAAAGGTTTACACTTGTAAATCACGGTTTAATTTTAATAGATTTAGAACGATATGAAGAAGCATATGGATTCTTTAATGATTTATTAAAAGAATATAAGTATGAAGCGCACATATGGTATGAACGTGCAAGATGTGCTCAGCATTTAGGAAAAGTGTATTTGGCGGTAAAAGGACTTAAAGTAGCAATTCAATTAGATAAAACGGCAGCGTATTTATATACGAAGCTTTCGGAAATCTATGAATCAGATTTGGATGATGGGAATAATGTGAAGGGAATTTTATTACAAGGAATTCAAAATTGTGAAGATCAGGCATCTTTATATGTTCGTTTAGGAGATGTGCATTTTCAAAATGATGAACTTGAAGAAGCGGAAACTATATATAAGCGTTCTTTAGAAGAAAATAATGAAGATGTATATGCCCATTTCGGTTTAACTCAAGTTTATATGGCAAAGGAACAATATAAGGATGCAAAAAACTATATTGTTAGTATTAATAAGCAATTTGAAGACAATCAAGATTTCCTTATGAATGCTGGCATGGTGCTATGGGATGCTGAAATTGCATTAGGTGGGGATGAAAAAGAGTTAAAACTTGCACTTTCTAAATTAGAGAGCGGTATACGAAGAGTATACGCTAATATAGCGACGGTGTTGGATGAGTATGTAAATCGAATAAAAGACACAGCTTTTGTGCAACGAGGCATAGCGTTTTTAAGAACGTTAGAAAAAGAGAAAACGGAAGTAATTGAATACGGTTGTTACGCTGGTGTTTTATATGAATCTATTGGACAGTATGATCAAGCAATGAAGAGATACAACAAGGCAATAGAACAAAAGAGAACTGCATTTCCATATTTTCGAATCGGCGAAACATATATGGTATTAGGACAATTGACAGAAGCAAAACAAGCGTATGAAACATGTTTGGAACTCAATGGGAATTTCACAGGTGTACATGTGCAACTAGCGGAAATATATGAAAAAGAAGAAAATAGTTATAAAGAACAAAGTCATATGGTCCAGGCAATGAAAGAAGAGCCTTTGCATATTAATATGGAATATTTGGCACAGCTTTCAGTAGATTTGAATCTTCATGAAGAATTGCTAGTTGAACTAGAACAATTAGCAGAAGAGGTACCAGAAATATGGCGTTTAGATGCAATTGCATATGTATATGGTGCGATGAATGAGGTAAATAAAGAAAAAGAATATATTGAATGCGCAATGAAAATAGATGAAGCGCATGTGGAAGTACTATATCATTATGCGAAAGTACTAGTTAAAAAGCAGAGTGCAGAAGCAATCGAAGTTGCGCTGAAAGTAATGCATAAAGATTTGGAAAGTGAACGTATATTTGGTGTGTACGTAAAAGCAATGGAGCAACATAAAAAAGTATCTCAAATAAGAGACGCACTTCATACGCTAAAGGTGAAAAAAGCAGAAAGAAGTACAGCGTTTGTGTATGCAGCTACTGCGGTTGCCGAAAGATTAGTAGAAAGGCAGCAAAATGAGCAACCGAAAAAATCTATATTTACAAGAGCATTTTATCGCATGAAAAATCGTGCGAAGGAAATTTCAATGATTACAGTTATTATCGATTTATTTGAAATCTCCTTAAAGTTAAATCCAAAAAATAGTATGGCAGCGCAGCGTTTTGCACTATTTTACGAGAATGCAGCGATGAATAAAGAAGCGATAGAGGTATTACAAACATCGTTAGAAAATAAGTGGGATTATGATGTAGCGAAGCAACTTGTAAATCTTTTCATTGAGTGTGAGGAAGAAGATATGTTACGAGATGCTTTTGAATTAACGAAACAAATGGTTCGAGAGCTACCGGATGATTATGATACTCTTCTTTTACAAGCGAATGTATTATGTAAGCTAGGCGAAGGAAGAAAAGCCGAAAAAATTTACTTGCAATTAATTGAGAAAACGCCATTTGTAAGTAGAGGATTCCTTGCTTTAGCAGAAGTATATCAAAGTCAAGAGAGGTATGAAGATGCGATTTATTTATTAGAAGATGCTTCTGTACATCATCCAAATGAAACGGCAATTCTTCTTGCTTTAGCATCTTCGTTTCATAGAGCTGGGCAAACGACAAAGGCAGAAAAAATAACAAGTGAAATATTAGCAATTGATGCTACTGACTTGTTAGCAAGATACGATCATGCTTGTTATTTAACATCATTAAACAGAAATGAAGAGGCAAGAGATGAACTTGAAATTGTGCTGCGTGAAGATGAAACAGGATTTTTCGCTGAACTTGCAGAGGAAGATGAAGATTTAGCAGGATTGCGAGAGTTTGAAAAGTAATTGTATAGGAATAGAGAAAAGGGGTATAAATAAAAATATGTTTTGAATTGGTTGACAATTAATTGCCCAATGGCATAAAATAACTTTTAATAAAGTATACAAATCTGAAGACGAGAAAGAGTAAAATAGTGAGCTGTTCCCCAGAGAGCCGGTGTATTGCTGAAAGTCGGTGTGCAGACGTTATTTGAAAATCATCTCCGAGGAGCCGTGGCTGAATAAAGTAAGCTCGGACGGATGTCTACCGTTACAAAGAACGCGTATGTTAGTACGTTGCTAAGTGCTATTAGTGAAAAGCTAATAGAATTAGGGTGGTAACGCGGGTAAACCCGTCCCTACTTCATAGGGACGGGTTTTTTGTGTGCTTTTTAAAAAATTCAAAGGAGTGATTGTACATGAAAAAAGTAGATGTAAAAGAGTCAGCTGTAGGGAGAGAAAAACGTATTCGTAAGCAGTGGAATGAACAAAGTATTTTCGAGCAATCAATTCAGAATCGAGAAGGTGCACAATCTTTTGTGTTTTATGAAGGGCCACCGACAGCGAACGGATTACCACACGTCGGCCATGCACTTGGGCGGGCGATTAAAGATTTAGTAGCGAGATATAAAACGATGGCTGGATATAAAGTGTTAAGAAAAGCCGGATGGGATACACATGGATTACCTGTAGAATTAGGTGTTGAAAAGCAACTTGGTATTTCAGGTAAACATGAAATCGAAGAGTATGGCATTGAACCATTTATTCAAAAGTGTAAAGAGAGTGTATTCACATATGAGAAGCAGTGGCGTGAATTTACGGAGAGTATTGGATATTGGGTGGATATGGATGATCCGTACGTTACTTTAGAGAATCCATATATCGAAAGTGTATGGAATATTTTAGGGACGATTCATGAAAAAGGCTTGTTATATAAAGGGCATAGAGTTTCACCGTACTGCCCAAGCTGTCAAACATCTCTTAGTTCACATGAAGTTGCACAAGGATATAAAACAGTGAAAGATTTAAGCGCGACAGTTAAGTTTAAAGTGAAAGATAGTGAAAATGAATATTTCCTTGGATGGACGACAACACCGTGGACACTTCCAGCGAATGTTGCACTTGCCGTACATCCAAATATGGAATACGTTAAAGCGAAACAAGAAGGATATGTATACATTGTTGCGAAAGAACGTGTACAAGAAGTACTAAAAGAAAACTATGAAGTACTATCTGTTCATAAAGGTGAAGAATTATTAAATACATCGTATACAGCACCGTTTCCGATGAAAGAAGTTACAAATGGATACCATGTTATTGCGGCAGATTTTGTAACTGCAGATAGTGGAACAGGACTCGTTCATATCGCTCCAGCATATGGGGAGGACGATTATAAAGTCGTTCAAAGTGAAGGGTTATCGTTCTTACATGTTGTAGATGAGAAAGGTGAGTATACAGAAGCAGTGCCCTTCTTAAAAGGAAAGTTTGTAAAAGGTTGTGACGTTGATATCGTTCGTTATTTAGCGAAGGAAGGTTTGCTGTATCATAAAGAAAAATATGAGCACAGCTATCCACATTGTTGGCGCTGTGATTCACCATTACTTTATTATGCAGGAGAAAGCTGGTTAATCCGAACAACTGAGATTAAAGAAACATTTTTACAAAATAATGATTCTGTTACGTGGTATCCAGACAATATGAAGCACGGACGCTTTGGTAAGTTTTTAGAAAATATGGTGGACTGGAATATTAGCCGGAATAGATATTGGGGAACACCGTTAAACGTATGGGAATGTGAAAGCTGCGATCATCAATTTTCACCGAAAAGCATTGCCGAATTAAGAAAGCGTAGTATGAAAGAAACACCTGAAGATTTAGAATTGCATAAGCCATATGTAGATGAAGTGCAAGTATGTTGTGAAAAATGCGGAAGTACAATGAATCGTACACCAGAAGTAATTGATGTTTGGTTTGATAGTGGTTCCATGCCTTTTGCGCAATATCATTACCCCTTTGAAAATAAAGAGTTGTTTGAAGAACAGTTTCCAGCAGATGTAATTGCAGAGGGAATTGATCAAACACGCGGCTGGTTTTATAGTTTATTAGCCGTATCAGCGCTATATACAGGGAAAGTACCATATAAACGAGTATTATCACTAGGGCATGTTCTAGATGAAGAAGGACAGAAAATGTCTAAAAGTAAAGGTAACGCGCTAGATCCGGCTGATTTAGTAGAGAAGTTTGGTGCGGATGCACTAAGATGGGCTCTTCTTGTTGATAGTGCGCCGTGGAATGCGAAGCGATTCTCTGAAAGAACAGTACAAGAAGCGAAATCTAAATTTGTAGATACGTTAGTCAATGTGTATAGTTTCTACGTCTTATATGCAAATTTAGATAACTATAGTTCAAAAGAAAATTATGAAATTAAACGTACGAAATTAGATGAATGGGTGTTATCAAGATTGCATAGCACAACGAGAAAGGTAAGAACTGCACTTGATGATTATCAATTCACAAATGCAGCTCGTGAAATTGCTGCTCTTGTAGATGAAGTGAGTAACTGGTATGTAAGACGTTCACGCAATCGTTTTTGGGAATCTGGTATGAATCCTGAAAAAGCAGCTGCGTATGAAACACTTCATGAAGTGCTTGTAACAATTAGTAAATTAATCGCACCATTTACACCGTTTGTAGCTGAGGATATTCATCTGAATTTAGAAGGAAGCAGCGTTCATTTAGCAGATTATCCGGTTGTAAACGAATCACTTATCCAGCCCCAGTTAGAAGCGGAAATGGATGCTGTTTTACAAGTTGTTGAACTTGGAAGAAGTAATCGTAATCAACATTCATTAAAAGTAAAACAGCCGTTAGCAGAGCTTGTATTACTTGAGCATAACGAAAATGATATCGATTGGGAATCATATCGTGATATCGTTATGGATGAGCTAAATGTGAAAGCATTCCATGTTGAACTCGATGAAACGAAGTATACATCCTATCAATTAAAGCTGAATTTTAAAACGGCGGGGCCGAAATTTGGTAAGAATGTGAATGCAGTAAATGGTTGGCTAAAACAATTATCACAAGAAGAAGTACAAAACTTTGTATCTACAGAAAGAGCAATTTACGAAGCAGCATCAGGAGATGAAGTAGTTGTAACGGCTGAAGATGTATTAGTAGAGAAAGTTGCGAAATCAGGATTCTCTAATACAACTAATGGACAATATACGGTTATGTTAGATACGAATGTAACTGAGGAATTGTTACAAGAAGGAGTAGCACGTGAATTTATTCGTGCAGTTCAAGAATATCGTAAGCAGTTGAATTTACCAGTTAACTTACGAGTTGATGTTACTCTTGATGTAGAAGATGAATTGCAGCATACATTAACGAACCATAAAGAGTTATTAGAAGAAAATTTACTCGTAAAACAATTTACGTTTCATGCATTAACGAAAGAAGATGATGAGCTTTCATTAGGTGAGACAAAAGTTCGCATCAAACTGAGCCCAGCAAATTAAATGAAAAGGAAGTTGGAATCATTCCAACTTCCTTTTTGTATGATGGGAAATTATCCGGCTAATTTCCACATAATCGATTCGATAGGGCCTCTAGAAAATTTCTTTCTCCAAAACACGCTAAATAAAATACTGAAAATGAAAAATCCAGTAGCAAATAGTAAAACGAATAATAGTGTTTAATGTGCCATTAAACAGTATAGGGTTCAGGGAATGAACAAAGAAATATATTGCTAAAGTATTGTTCTCGTTTTACAAATAAATATTGAGAAAATTTCACTTACCCAAAATGTAAAGGTAATAGAATTGTTTGTATAGAATTACTCGTAGATTCACTTTATTTCGTTACTTGTGGACAGTAATAGCCTTATAGGAATGGGGTAAAGGGTTCAATTTATTAGGGGGAGTGGTTTTATGTTAAACAAAAAAATGGTGGCAATGGCAATGACTGTACCATTAGTAATGGGGACAATTTCCACAGTTTCAGCATTGGAAAAACAACAGCAAGTAAAGCTAGAAGCTTATTCACCACAGAAAAAAGCAATTGAATATTTAAAAGGACATGCTACGGAATATGGATTGAAGGCGGACCTTTCAGACTTACAATATATTTCTACAACAGAAACATCAGTAGCTTCATATGTTAGGTTCCAACAAGTAGTTAATGGTGCTCCTGTATTTTCAAAACAAATTACAGTTACTCTTAACGGTGAGGGAAAAGGATTACTTGCCGTTTCTGATTATCAGCCTGTTACAGGTGTGAAGGAAGTTACGAAAAAAATTAGTGAAAAAGATGCAGAACAAAAATCGATGGCGTATGTTGGAGGAGAAAGTGAGCAAAATCTATGGGCTCCTACAGAAAAAGAATTCGGATATATTGTTGAAGAAGGTGTCGCTCTTCCAGTATATAAAGTGGTAGTCCATTCTAATAATCCATTCGGTGCATGGGAAACATTCATTGATGCAGAAAATGGAAAGTTAATTAAAAAGGTTGATATAAACCGAAAAGCAGAAGGAACAGGAAAAGTATTTTTACCTAATCCTGTCGTATCTAGTGGTAGTAAAACAGGATTAAAGGATAGTAATGATGCAGATTCAACAGCACTAACGAATCAATTGAAAACTGTTACGTTAAAAGGTTTAGATGGTACAGGATTTTTAATTGGTGAGTATGTAACAATTTCTTCAAAAGCGAAGACGAAATCTACAAACTTACAATTTAACTTTACACGTGCAAATGATAGTTTTGAAGATGTTATGTCATATTATCATATTGATACATTACAGCGTTACATTCAAGGATTAGGCATTAACAATATTAATAATCGTTCTATTAAAGTGAATGTAAATGGTACAACTGATGATAACTCATTTTATTCACCATCAACGAAAGCTTTAACTTTCGGTACTGGCGGAGTAGATGATGCAGAAGATGCGGGCATTATCGCGCATGAATATGGACATTCTATTCAAGATAATCAAGTACCAGGCTTCGGAAGTTCACCAGAAGGTGGAGCGATGGGAGAAGGGTTTGGAGACTTCTTAGGTGCTACTTATGAAGATGCAGTATCGACAACAGGTTACGGTAAAGCATGTATTGGAGAATGGGATGCGACCGCTTATTCTAGTTCGGATCCGACGTGCTTACGCCGATTAGATACGAATAAAGTATACCCGAAAGATATAACGAGTGAAGTGCATAATGATGGAGAAATTTGGGCTCAAGGCCAATACGAAATGGCACAGGCTTTTGGCCGTGATGTAGCAACAAAAATTATTTTACAATCACATTGGTCATTAACGCCAAATGCGAAATTCCGTGATGGAGCGAAAGCGATTAAGCAAGCAGATGCTCTTTTATACGGCGGACAACACGCGGCTGAAATTGATCGCATTTGGGCAGCGAGAGGAATTAGTACGAATTAATTAAAAAAGTCGTGGCTTTTATAAGCCACGACTTTTTAATTTACATAAGAACTGGTACTAGTAAATTAAGCTATATCAATGATAGTGTGAATATATTCTCATGCCATTTACTTTTTTGTTTCTTTAAAAACAAAATGCTCTTTAAATTTTCTAGATTCAAATTTTTGACCGTTTCTCATGGAGAGGAAAGGATGTTCTTGCCACGTAATGATCACGTCAATCTTATCCGATTTTGTAGAAACTGAAAAATTAGCGTGTTCAAATCCAGTTTTTCCGCCCGCTAGACGACTTTCTTTTAGGGAAAAGAGTTCATATTTTGTTTTCGTATGTGGTTCATTCCGAAAAACTTCAACTTGTACATTATACACTTCACTTTTCCCGAGATTTTTTACAGAGAAATGATATGTTTGAAATACACCTTTTTTGGGTTGCAACAATTTTTTACTCGTTCTTTTTACTTCATCAATATTCACTTGCCATTGATCAGAGTTTTGAGAGATTGGTAAAGATTTTGGTGAATAGGCATATGTTTCATTTACAACAATAAGGCAAAACAAAAGGAGAAAGAAACTAATTGCTTTTTTCATATGTACACCTCCGATAAAACTTTAATAATAATATGCGTGGGAAACGTGTAATTTATGTAATAAAATGGAAAAACAAGTTCGATTGAAAGAATTTGAGAAGGATAAAATATTTCTAAGCTGTCAAATGATAATTGTATAGAGTTCAATGTTCATATTACATACCTTTAGAAGGGGCCTGTTTAGTGAGAAATCGCAATATTTTCCTAAAAAGGCTTGCGTTTTATAAAATAAAGAGATAGAATACTCTGTAAATATAAAAAGTGATGATTAGGAAAAGTACATGATGCATGGGTCTACAGAGAGCAATCGGTTGCTGGGAAGATTGCGATACCGCATGATGGAAAGACGCCTGTGAGTGTTGCTTTGAACGTGATTATTAGTAAAAGCAAACGGTACCTACCGTTATCAGGACTGAGATGGTCATTGTGACAATTTGGGTGGTACCGCGGAAAAAATCCGTCCCTATTTTTAGGGGCGGATTTTTGTATTCTTTGAAAGGAGGTGAGTGACCGTGGATGATGACGATGACAACAATAATGTAAATAAATATAAAATTATTGGAGGGAAATATAATGGATCAAATAATGAAGCGTTCACTCACACGAGAATGTACGGAGCATAGCGGAAAGATTGTATTACTACAAGGGTGGGTAAAAAAGATTCGTCATCTAGGTAATGTTAGTTTTTTATTATTACGGGACCGAACGGGAGTTATTCAATGTGTATTAGAAAACGAGTTAGCTGGATACAAAGTAGATGTTGAAAGTGTCGTCGAAGTAATTGGTGAAATAGTAGAGACAACGAAAACAGAATTAGGTATTGAAGTACTTGCGCGTGAAGTGAAAGTATTAAATGGTGCAGAACCACTTCCATTTGAAATAAATAAAAAGAAGTTACAAGTTGGTTTAGATCAACTGTTGAATGAGCGGGTATTATCATTAAGACATGAGCGAATCGCTGCGATTTTTAAAGTGAAATCTACACTCGTTCAAAGCTTTAGTGAATTTCTAATAGAGAACGATTTCACACGTGTATTTACTCCGAAAATTGTCTCGCAAGGGGCAGAAGGAGGAGCAAATGTTTTTAAGCTTCCATATTTCCAAAAAGAAGCGTATTTAGCTCAATCACCACAATTTTATAAACAAATGATGGTAGCAGGAGGACTCGAACGTGTTTTTGAAATTGCTCCTGTGTACCGGGCTGAACATCATAACTCTTCACGACATTTAAATGAATATATATCGTTAGACGTAGAACTTGGATTTATTCATGATTTTCATGAAGTGATGCAATTAGAAACGGATGTTTTACGATATATGTTTCAACAAGTAGGAGAAACATGCGAGAAAGAACTACAACTATTACAAATAGAAGTACCTGTCATTACTGAAATACTGAAAATCACATTGTCAGAAGCACAAGAGATCTTGAAAAGTAAGTATCGTAAAGAATCACCGATTGGGGATTTAGATACAGAAGGTGAAAAGTTACTAGGGAAATATGTGAAAGAAACATATTATAGTGAATTTGTATTCATTACACATTATCCGAAAGAAGCGAGACCAATGTATACGATGCCAAATAAAGAGAACTCAGTTATTACTGATTCTTTTGACTTATTGTATAAAGGGCTAGAGATTACGTCAGGGGCACAGCGAATTCATAACTATGACATGTTACTTGCATCGTTTAAAGAAAAAGGATTGCATCCAGAGAAATTTCAATCTTATTTAAATACATTCCGATACGGTTGTCCACCACATGGTGGTTTTGGGATAGGATTAGAAAGGGTTGTATATAAACTTTTAGAATTAACAAACGTACGAGAGGCGAGTGCTTTTCCGAGAGATTGTACACGTCTTATACCATAAAAAAGCACCTTCGCGATTATCGCGAAGATGCTTTTTTACTGTTCTTTCATTTTTACATTGAAAGTTTATAAAAATCCTTTTCGACAAAAAAATAATATATCCCTTGACAGTTACAAATATAACCGATATACTTCATATTAATTTCAAAAGAAAATATATTCTAAATATTAAAATGTGTTGAATAGGAGTAGTAAGGTCATGTATTTGTACAGAGAGCTATGGGTTGGTGCGACATAGTCAAATGACATCCTGAACTCGCCTAGGAGCAGTAAGGTGGAACGGAATCACATTCTTAGTAAATCTTAACGGTTAACCTTCGATATTAGGTTAGTAATCAAACGATTACTACTAAGGTGGATTCATAATGGAATCAATAAGGGTGGTACCGCGTTAAGTAAATGGCTTAGCGTCTCTTTATATAAAGAGACGCTAGGCCATTTTTTATTATATAGGAAGAAATGGAGGTTTTATTCAGATTGATCAATAATATTTATTTATTAATATAAAATGATTTTAATTGGAGGAAAATAGGATGAAACAGACGGAGCAATGGACTTCGAAATTAGGATTTATAATGGCTGCAGCAGGATCAGCAATTGGACTTGGCGCAATATGGAAATTTCCTTATATCGCTGGGAAGAGCGGAGGAGGAGCATTCTTTTTAATCTTTATATTATTTACTGTATTAATTGGACTACCGCTACTTATAGCTGAATTTATGATTGGACGCAGTACACAGAAACAAGCAGTCGGAGCATTTAAAAGTATCGCACCAAATACAGGATGGCACTGGATTGGACGTCTTGGCGTTGGAACTTGTTTTATATTACTTTCGTTTTATAGTGTTGTAGGTGGATGGGTATTAATTTATTTATTCAGAGGAGTAACTGGACAACTTATTACTCCGGGACAAAATTACGGTTTGTTATTTACTGAAACAATTGGAAATCCCGCTTGGGCTATTATGGGACATTTCGCTTTTATGTTCATTACGATATGGGTTGTATCAAAAGGTGTACAAAATGGAATTGAAAAAGCAAGTAAATATATGCTACCAGCATTGTTCGTTTTATTTGTCGCTCTTATTATTCGTTCATTAACACTGGATAATGCGATGGAAGGTGTGAAGTTTTTCTTACAACCAGATTTCTCGAAGATTACTTCAGAAAGTATTTTGTTCGCAATGGGGCAATCATTCTTTGCGATTAGTATCGGAATTTCAATTATGGTTACGTATAGTTCGTATTTAAATAAAAAAGAAAGTTTACCAAAATCAGCAGTTACGATTGTCGGATTGAATTTATTCGTTTCTTTATTCGCAGGTCTTGCTATTTTCCCAGCAGTATTTTCATTAGGAATGGAGCCAACTGAAGGACCTGGATTACTATTTATCGTATTACCATCAGTATTTAGTCAAATTCCATTCGGTGGAGTTTTCTTAACGGTATTTCTTGCGCTATTTACATTTGCGACATTAACATCGGCATTTTCTCTACTAGAGACGGTCGTGTCAGCATTAGCAAATGGTGAACAAGAAAGAAGAAATAAACTATCATGGATCATCGGTTTCTGCATTTTCCTAGTAGGTATACCATCTGCGTTATCATTTGGAGTATGGAGTGATATTACGATTTTTGGGAAGAATATTTTTGATGCAGTAGACTTCTTATCTAGTAATATATTAATGCCACTTGGAGCATTGTTTATCAGTATTTTCGTATCGTTTAAAATGGAGAAGAAAGTGCTAGAAGCAGAATTTTTTGTAGGTGGAAATTACGGAAAGAAAGTGTTTACTATCTGGGTATTTTTACTTCGATTTATAGCTCCACTTGCAATAGTCATCGTCTTTTTAAATGTAATAGGGATTATTTAAGTTTAAATGTTATAATATTCAGTAAAAAAGAAGGTGATGATTATAAAGACGAATTTGATTGAAGTGGGGAAATACATGAACATTAGAGGGAAAAAGCTATACGTTGAAACACATGGAAATCCTAAAAATAAACCAGTATTATATTTGCACGGTGGACCAGGAGAGAGTTGCTATGATTTTTCATTTCATCAAGCGGAACGATTAAAAAATTCCTTATATGTAATTATGATAGATCAAAGAGGGGTTTGTCGTTCAGAAGTAATTACCGAAGAAGAACCTTTTGGACTAAATGATCTAATTGAAGACTGTGAGGAACTAAGAAAAGTATTAAGAATTGAGAAATGGTCTGTAATTGGACATTCTTTCGGTGGATATTTAGCATTGTTATATGCAAGGGCGTATCCAAATTCAATAGAAAGAATAATATTTGAAGGACCGACTTTCGATTTTGCATTAACAAGTAGGGCGCTATTAAAAAAGACAGGGAGTTTATTAAAAAAGTATGGAAAAGAAGTAGCAGCAGAAGAGTGCCTAGCTTATTCATCTAGTAGTGCTAATTCGGAAGAGTTGCTAGAATCATATATAAGGTTAAGTGATGAATTAGATGAAAAAAGAATGGAAATTTACAATTATAAGGAAGATGAGACAGACGATAGCTTATATAGTGACGAAGAGTGGGAACAATTTTCGAATCGTTCCAAAATCCATTTTGATAGATTAAAAGCAGAAGGGGCATGTCATACGTCATTATTATCAAAAATAAAGGAAGTAAACAATCCAATGTTATTAATTGTAGGGAAATATGATGTAGTAACGTGTGAAAAGCAAATTGGAACGTTTAATCGAGATGCTCAAAATGGTAAGTGCATCATATTTGAAGAAAGTGGTCATACGCCACATTATGAAGAAGCAGATCGATTCGCTGAAACAGTCATTCATTTTTTGAAATAAAAAAAGAAAGGGTGCTTCTAATAATGAGAAGCACCCTTTTTAAATTTCGGGATAAGTGATTGTAATGTTAGCCCATTTGCTTTGCCAATTCTTTTTATTAACTCTATTTTTGTACATATGTATCCGTTCTTTCGTTTCAAGAAAATGAGGCGTAGGTTTCACTTGTAATGAAAGTACATCTTCTATTCCGCACGGGGATGTTAATATGACATTGTTTTTCTCGTCTAATGTAACACCAAGGGCGGTTGCTGTTTCAGGAAATTTAGAAATAGCATCAACAGAAGAAGAGTAAGGTGGCATTTTGTTCACTACATGCATGCGAGCTTGATTTTTTACTGACCAAGGGATAGTAGTATCCATATTGGTCAGTTTTTTCTCTAACGATTGTTCGTATGCCTCATCTTTATGTAATGGATCATAATAAATGACATCAACATCGGGTGTATCCGTTCTAATTTCGTAGTTATGTAAAGTATCCCAAATTTTAGAACGAACAAAACCGGCGCAAATCCACCAATCAGGCAGCTCTAGTGATCTTGCAATTTGCAATACATTCATCATCCACTGATCGTTTTGTATCACTTGGATAATATCTTGTTCTGTTTTAATAGTCATTTGATAGTACACCTACTTTTTTTAGAGAGTGAATTAATTCATAAGCTTAATAATCCATGTAATCCAGTAAGCACCTGGTATGAATAATAGTTGCGCTAATAATGTACCGAGAAGTCTAGAAATCATGAGCCAACCATACATCTTACTCATTGCTTCAGCACCTTCTTCTGATTGAAGAGCCCGTTCTGTTAAAAGAGCGATACGTGGATCTAGTAAAACTGTTAATAAAATAGTAGCAAAACCATTAACAAGACCAGAAGCTGTAGTAGCCTTTGTTGCATAAGTCGGATTTAAAAAAGAAGCATATAGTGCGGAAAGAACACCAGCTGTATAAATGGCAGTGGCAAACATATTAATAAGCATAATTCGCTTCGGAATTCCGCCAATACGCATTCGATGAATCATCTCAAACTTTGGAAAGCGTACATATTTTTTTGTGTACTTTAATTTTTGAATGTTATTCGTCTTCATCATTCGAATGAAAGAACCATCTGTTTCAAAGTTTTGAATGACATATCCAAATAGCTTTGTCAAAGTTGGATAGAGTATAATCGCGAGCAATGTACCGACAGAAGCAGATAATAGAACGAGCCGTATAATATGCTCTAAATCAATAGAAGAATCTAGCTTTGCTTCATCGACAATACCACCAATTAAAAAAGCTTGTAGTAAGTTAGATGTTCTTGAAATAAGTAGTACCATTCCTACGATGGATAAGGCAACGACAATCTTTTTTAAACGGACACCAGCTAATCGAATACTATAAGAGCTAGTTTCAACTGCGTGGATAACAATTGTGAAAGCCATTATAAAAATTAACGTAATTGACATGTGATTCACCAGTTTCTATTAAATTAAGTATAACTTTTTCACTTTATCATATCTTTTGTGATTTTGTAACTGAAAGTATAAGGGTTAGAAAAAGTAATTTTCTGAAAAGTTAGATGGTGATAGTATAGTAAAGGGGTAAGTAGGAGAATGGCCTTAATGGGGTACATATAAAATCAGTGGGGGAATTAAATATGTATACAACATTTCTATTTGATTTAGATGGAACATTAACTGATCCGAAAGAAGGGATAATCAATGCTGTTCTATACGTGTTAGAAAAAATGGGGATTGAAGAAGTGAATATAAGTGAGTTAGATTCATTTATCGGTCCACCAATTCAACAATCTTTTGCAGATAGATATAATATGAATGAAATAGAAGTAGAACGAGCGGTGTTTTACTTTCGGGAATATTTAAAGCAAAGTGGTTTATTAGAGAATAAAGTATACGATGGAATTGGAGCCCTATTGCAAGAATTAAAGGATGCTGGCAATCGTTTGTTTGTAGCAACTTCAAAACCTACTGTATTTGCGAAACAAGTAATAGAGCACTTTCAGTTAACATCTTTTTTTGAAGAGATTGTTGGGAGTAATTTAGATGGGACAAGAATAAAAAAGGAAGAAATAATTGCTCATATTTTACAAACAAATGAAGAACTTCAAAAAGAAGAAATTGTGATGATTGGTGATAGAAAGCATGACGTAATCGGTGCGAGCAGTAACGGAATTGCTTCAATAGGTGTATTGTATGGATATGGTAATGAGAATGAATTGAGTGATGCTAGGGCGATTCATATAGTGAAAGATGTCGAAGAGTTACAAAGCTTTTGTATAGAGAATAGTACGATAAAACTATAGAAATAGAACCTAGAAATCCCTTTATAACATATGACGATGAAATCGTTTTTGTTTAAAGGGATTTTACATATGTAATCGAATATTTATAATTAGACATTTTTAGCATGAAAAATTTGTAATAAAAAGAGGAGGAATGTCATGAAATAAAAGGGTTCGAAATACGAGTAAAAGTTCGTTATCAAAAGATTGAATTTTCAGTTTAAAAGGAGGGTTATTATTGGAGCTAGTTATTATTTTATTAGCACTTAGTTTACTCATGTTTGTAGCATATAAAGGATTTTCTGTAATATTATTCGCACCGATTTTTGCATTATTTGCGGTATTTTTGACAGAGCCTAGTTTTGTATTACCTTTCTTTTCAAATATTTTTATGGAGAAAATGGTAGGATTTATTAAATTATATTTCCCTGTGTTTTTACTTGGAGCAATATTTGGGAAAGTAGTAGAAATGTCAGGAATCGCTGATTCCATCGCAAAGACGATTGTAGAGTTAGTTGGGGAAAAACGTACAATTTTAGCAATCGTTTTAATGGGAGCTATTTTAACGTATAGCGGTGTTAGTGTGTATGTAGTGGTGTTCGCTATATTTCCGTTTGCGGCTAAGTTGTTTCGACAAGCGGATATTCCGAAGCGTTTAATCCCTGGCACAATCGTTCTTGGAGCAGCAACATTTACAATGGATGCGCTTCCTGGATCGCCACAAATTCAAAACGTAATACCTACAACATTTTTTAAAACGGATATTTATGCAGCACCGATACTAGGTATTTTAGGAGCAATCTTTGTTTTAACGTTAGGTTTACTATATTTAGAGAGTAGACGTAAGAAGGCAAAAGCAGCAGGAGAAGGGTATTTTGGGTTTAACGATGGAAATTCTGAAATGGCAGCATCTTTGCAATTAGAACAAAAAGATATGCCAATATTAAGCAGTATTGAAATTACAAGAGTACAGCAAGTAATTGCGTTTGTACCACTTATTTTAGTAGGTGTAATGAATAAAGTTTTCACAATCATGATACCAAAGTGGTATCCGAATGGCTTTGATTTCTCAGCTATTGGTATGAAAGCATTTGGAAAAGTTGAATTAAGTGCGGTAGTTGGGATTTGGTCTGTAGAATTGGCACTTATTATAGGGATTTTATCAACGCTTTTATTATATTGGAAACGAGTAGTAACTGGATTTCAAGCTGGATTGAATACAAGTATTGGTGGAGCGCTACTTGCAACAATGAATACAGGTGCGGAGTTTGGATTTGGTGGTGTTATTGCGGCACTTCCAGGATTTGCAATTATGAGAGATAGCATCTCTGCAACTTTCACGAATCCATTAGTGAATGGGGCAGTAACGACGAATATTTTAGCTGGAATTACAGGGTCAGCATCAGGCGGAATGGGGATTGTTTTAAGTGCGATGGGAGATAAATTTATTGCAGCGGCCAATCAATATGATATTCCGTTAGAAGTTATGCACCGCATTGTATCAATGGCATCAGGCGGGATGGATACATTACCACATAATGGTGCAATTATTACTATTCTAACGGTAACAGGTTTAACACATAAACAGTCATATAAAGATATATTTGCTATTACAATTTTGAAAACGGTTGCTGTATTTGCGGTCATCGCGTTCTATACTTTAACAGGAATCTATTAATACTAGATACGAAAAGAAAAGATTTATCAGATTGATATTTTATATAATAAAATATTTATTGTAACTACTCAGTCACTCTATGAAAAAACGGCAGAAAAGTTTTTTAGTTGGTCGAGAGAGGACCTGGCTATGTATAGGAGCGGTCAGGGCGTTTTCCTGCCAAGCGCAAAGTTTTAAAACAAAGAAGATAGCAAGGTGTAGGTCCATTTTTATCTTCATGGCAGCAATCTATATGCTGAAAAATGAAAATAACTTTCTAGAGTTAATAAGGGGCTTATTTTAGCTGGAATAATACTCTTTATCAAACTTCTAAATGAAATGTATGGCTGAGTAGTTGCAAATATTTATTATGGATAGAAGGGGTGGAATACTTGCAAGAAGTTGCTGAGTTTCGTATGCCGAAGTCTGTATTATATGGGAGAAATTCGTTTGAAAAACTAGGGGATCAATCAAGAAAATTAGGGAAAAGGGCTTTTATTGTAAGTGATACAATTATGGAGAAGTTGGGTTATGTTGAAAGATGTGTGGATCACTTAAATGCGAAAGGGATTACTGTTATTACGTACAATGAAGTAAATACTGAGCCTACAAATTTACACGTATTAGAAGCGTTATCTATTTGTAAAGAAGGAAAATGCGATTTTATCATAGGTATTGGCGGAGGAAGTTGTATTGATGCTGCGAAAGCAGTAGCAGTGTTATATACAAATGGTGGAGAAATTGAAGATTACGTCCAAAAGGATATAGAAATAGAATACAATCCACTACCGCTAATCGCAATCCCAACAACTTCTGGTACTGGATCGGAAGTAACAAGTGTAGCAGTAATTACGAATAAAAAAACAGATGTGAAAATGATGATAAAACATCCAAGCTTTACCCCTCATGTTGCGATAATAGACCCGATTTTTACAAGTTCGGTACCATCTCATATTACTGCAGCAACGGGAGTAGATGCATTATGTCATGCAATTGAAGCTTATATTTCTAAAGTTTCACAACCTCTTACAGATGTTCTTGCTCTTTCAGCTATTGAAAGTATTATGAAATATTTACGTATCGCATATGAAGATGGAGATAATATGGAAGCAAGGGAAGCAATGATGATTGCTTCATTACAAGCGGGGATAGCTTTTTCAAATGCATCTGTTACATTAGTTCATGGTATGTCCCGTCCAGTGGGAGCAATATTCCATGTACCACATGGAATATCGAATGCAATACTATTACCTACAGTTTTAGAGTTTACAAAAATGAGTGCAGTAAAAAGGTTAGCGGAAGTAGGACGTAGCTTAAACAAAGATTTGTATTCCCATTCTGATGAAGAAGTAGCGAATTATACCATTGCTGAAATTAAGAAACTTTGTTTTGATCTTTGTATCCCTAATTTAAGAGAATACGGAATTGATGAAGTTGAATTTGAAAATGCGATTTCTAAAATGGCGAAAGATGCTATCGGAAGTGGGAGTCCAAGTAACAATCCACGAGTTCCATCTTATGATGAAATAAAAGAGCTCTATCGAAAATGCTTTGATTATAAATATGAGGTTACTACAAGAGGAGTTTTCTGAATATTCGTTAATTATTTCCGTGGAAATGAAAAGTAACTTTTAATATAAATGGTTATAAAACTATTAATTATATTTCAGTAGAACATTATTTATTGTGTATAAATTACAGTATGAATTACACGTTTTAAAATATTATTTTGAAGGAGAATATATGAAATTAATAGGTCTTATTGGCGGAATGAGCTGGGAGTCATCTACTGAGTATTACAAAATGATAAATGAAGAAGTAAAAATGAGATTGGGTGGATTACATTCAGCGAAATGTCTGCTTTACAGTGTTGACTTTGAAGAAATTGAGCGATATCAATCTGAAGGGGATTGGGATAAAGCGGGAGAAGTATTAGGAAATGCAGCTTCTTCTTTGGAGAAGGGTGGTGCTGCTTTTATAATAATTTGTACAAATACAATGCATAAAGTTATTAAGCATATAAAAAATAGAATCAGTATTCCAATATTACATATTGCTGATGCAACAGCGAAGGAAATAAAACAACAGGGGATTCAATCAGTTGGTCTACTTGGGACAAAATACACGATGGAAGAGGATTTCTATAAATTACGTATAGAAGAAAATGATATAAAAGTAATTGTACCAATAGAAGAAGATAGAGAGAGAATAAATAAAATAATATATAACGAATTATGTTTAGGAAAAATAAACCCACAATCAAGGAAGTATTTTGAAAATGTAATGGAAGATTTGGCGCAAAGAGGAGCAAAAGGCATAATATTAGGGTGTACGGAAATAGGACTATTAGTAAAACAGGAAGATTCAGTAGTTCCTTTATTTGATACAGCACACATACACGCGATTGAAGCTGTAAATATCGCCTTAGAATATAGAGTATAATTTTATTATGTAAACAACAATCGCGTATGTGTGGAAAACATTCAGAAAATATTTTATAATGTAAGTGGTTACATTCAAGGGGGAATACGGATGTTTTCAGTTCAACCAATCGCATTTGTACATAATGAAAGAATGGAAATAGTAGATGATGATTGGGGAGAAATAAGATCACTTATTACTTTAAGAGATTCGTTTACAGAGGAAAGTATACAAGGGATTGAAGATTTTTCTCATATTGAGGTTATTTTCTATTTTCATAAAGTAACAGATGAACAAATTCAGTATTCTGCTAGACACCCTAGAAATAATAGTAATTTTCCAAAGGTAGGAATTTTTGCACAGCGTGGAAAAAATCGTCCGAATCGACTAGGAGCGACAATTGTTAAAGTGATAAGAAGAGATGGAAAGACAATTGTTGTAGAAGGATTAGACGCAATCGATGGCACGCCTATTTTGGATATAAAGCCTGTTATGAAAGAATTTATACCGAGAGAAGAAATAAAACAGCCTGAATGGGCAACAGACATTATGAAACAGTATTGGAAGGGGAACGAAGTGAAATGAGAATTTATGAAGCAACAATTGCAGATTTAGATGGACTAGCATCTGTTTTTAATAACTATCGAGTATTTTATCGACAAGATTCCGACATTGAAGGAGCAAAAGCATTTTTACGAAATCGAATTGAGCGAAAAGAATCAGTCATTTTTGTAGCGGTGGAAGACGGGGAATATATTGGTTTCACACAATTATATCCATCATTCTCATCTATTTCGATGAAGGAATTATGGATATTAAATGACTTATTTGTACAAGCGAAGAAACGCGGGGCAGGAACGGGTAAAAAATTGTTAGAAGCTGCTAAAGCGTTCGCTTTAGAAAATGGTGCAAAAGGTTTAAAACTACAAACAGAAATTGATAATTTATCAGCACAGCGACTATATGCTGAAAATGGATATTTGAGAGATAATCGTTATTTCCATTATGAATTAACTTTTTGAAATATATATAGTTAAATGAGACGTTTTCAAAATGAAGACGTCTCATTTAATTTTTTTATTGATGATTTAAAATCCAATTTGTAGCGTCTTCAAAGTTTTCTGCAATGTAATTCGGCTCAATATGTGCCCATTTATCTCGGAAAGTATGTAAAGCGTCATATCCAGCACCAGTTCGAACTAATATTGTTGTTGCATTTACTTTTGCACCAGCAACAATATCAGTCCAGCGATCACCAATTACAGCACATTTTGTTAAATTAAGCTCATGTTTTTCCGCTGCTTGCAGGAGCATACCTGTGCTCGGTTTGCGGCATTCACATCCATCACCATGTTTATGAGGACATAGGTAAATATCATCAAAACCAAACTCTTTTAATTCTTGCACAAAATCATTCGCAGTTGCTTTTCCATCCGCGATACCTGGTTGATTCGTAAAAGAGAATAGTTTAATATTTTGAGCTTTTAACTTTTGTAAAGATTCCTTTGTAAAAGGAAACAATGTGAAAGCACCTGGATAATGTATTGTAGTATCACCGCCAATTGTTCCGTCACGATCAATGAAAATAGCTTCAATGTTTTTCATAGTTATAGTCCTTTCTTTGTACCAGTAGTTTAAAAATGTTTTATAAATCGATACCCATTCACTTCATAGCCCAATTTTTCATAGAAGGGGTGTGCTTCTTTTCGGTTCATTCCACTAACAAGCCAAGTACCAATACAGTTATGCTCTTTTGCTAATTGTTCTGCATAATCCATTAACACTTGTCCAATACCTTTTCGACGTATTGTAGAATCAACACTAATAATTGAAATCTCTCCATAACGAGTTACATCTTCTAAATTTTCACGTATACGAAATCCTAGTAATCCAAAAATAGTATTATCTTCCTCATATACATATAAAAAATCAAAAGGGCTCATTTTTACGAATTGTAAACGATTCTTCATATCGTCATTAGAGATAGAGGATCCTTTTAATTCTTTTGTAAGAGAACAAAGTGAATCTATATCATCTATAGTCGCTTCACGAATTTGAACTGACATATGATCAACCCCATTTACTTTAAAATCTTCAAACATTAAATGTTCTGTTAAAGTATGTATTTTCCTGCTACCGAAACAAATATTTTAGAAATGATATAATACTATATTAAGAGGGATATGTTATCATTTCCCTTGATTGTAATGTAAATGGAAAGAAGGTAAGTATTATGCTAGAGGTGAATATCCGCTCAGCCGGATATGAAATTGGTGAAAAGACAGTTCATGATATTGTATTTGCAATTGAAAAAGGAGAGTTAGTGGCTCTTATTGGTGCAAATGGCGCAGGAAAGAGTACGACAATTAAATCGATACTCGGTTTGCTTGTCAATATGGATGGTGAAATTTCGTTTGGTGAAAAGAAAAATCCATATGCCTATGTACCGGAGCATCCCACTTATTATGATTATTTAACTTTATGGGAGCATATTGAATTGTTAATGGCTGCCCGTGGAAATAAAGTAGGAAATTGGGAGGATAAAGCAAGGGAATTATTACATACGTTTCGAATGGAAAAACATATACACGAATACATATCAAAGTTTTCAAAAGGTATGAAACAAAAATCGATGCTTATATTAGCATTTTTAACAGAGCCAGATTTTTATATTATTGATGAGCCTTTTATTGGTTTAGATCCAGTAGCTACGAAAGAATTCTTGAACTACTTATATAAAGAAAAAGAGCGAGGAGCCGGAATTTTACTTTGTACGCACGTACTGGATACAGCTGAAAGAATTTGTGAAAGATTTTTACTCATTTCGCAAGGTACGTTAGTAACAGATGGACATTTAGAGGCGATACAATCGTTAGCAAAAATGCCAGGAAGTACACTTTTAGATTGTTTCGATGCAATTGTAAGGCGGGAACAGCATGATTAAACAACAGTTTAATAAGAGGTTACGTCATGAGTTGCAAAGAAAATGGAAGGCGATTCGTTCTGTAACAGATTGGACAGTAGCATTATATATTGTTATTCCCGCACTTATATTTATTGTAATGTATTATCGTTCATTATGGGGAAAAGAACTATCAATGGAAGAGACCGTTTATTTTGGATTAGGTTTACTTGCATTTTACTTTGTTACATTTTCAAGAGGAGTTCGCTCATTTTTTGAGCAAGCAGATAGCTTATTTTTAATTTCATATCCAAATCATATGCAACAATTAATGAAGCTGGGCATGATGTATACGTTTATTCGGATTGCAATAACGAACGTATATATAGTATTCATTATGTTACCTATATTGATGAAAAGTATGGGAGCGACAATTATACAAATCGTACTGTTTTGGATTTTCTTTACTGTTTTTCGATTTATGCTATCGTTGTTGACGAGATTCATAAATGTACGTGTGGGGAAACGATGGGTTTTATTGATTATAAAAGATGTTATATTTTCTTTAAGTTTAGTCTATTTTGGAATCAGTGTATTTTTCATTTTTAAAAATCCATTGTATTTCATATTATTTACCGGCCTAGTAGCTGTACTTACTGTAGTCTTAGTAAAAGAAAAGATGAATTATAAAAATTTGTTTTTTAAAGAAGTTGAGAAAGAAAAAGAAGAAAGTATGCGCTGGACTGTAGGGATTATGCAAGTTGGTGGTCATGCTGTGAAGCCGAGTAGTTCGAATAAAAAACCGTGGATGTTCCCTCGTTCTAAAAATATATTAGGAAAAAAATCTGATTCGCGTATTGTAGAATCTTTTTTGAAAGAATTTTTGCGTACAAGTAGTGCTTTAATGTTTTATGTTCAAATTGTATGTATAAGTACTGTAAGTATTATCGTGACTCCGCAGTGGATAACAGCTATTATTCTTGTATTTGCTATAGTTGCTATTTCTCGCTATGCGCGTGATTATTGGAATGAATTTACGAAGAAAATGTTTCTACATTTATATTGTGACGAAGGAGAATTACTATTATTAAGATGGAAGGCGGATCGTTATTTGCTCCTTCCAGTCGTATTTATGTACGGAACAGTCATCCTCTCACAGTTTTATTTATTGCCAGCAGTAATTATTGGAGTTATTTTTATAGTATTCATTGGTTGGATTGTATTTTCGCCATAGAAAAAGAGCCGGAAATGGCCCTTTTTCTAGTCTGTAACACACTGATAAATAAAATATACTAAAACGAGTATGCTTGCGGCGGAGTATATGACATCTAAAGTCATCTGATCGCCTCCTCATTGTTGTTGTATTTATAGTGTATGAAATCTTACAATTTCATATTCAAGTGAAAAACATGTGAACGTTAACAAATTTGTAAAGTGCAAAAATTACAATCATTTTGTATAATAGAAGAAACAACCGTTATATAAAATATAATGAGTGAAAGGGGAGGGAACATAAATGCCAAATTGGTTTAGAAAAACCTTAGTCGCATTAATTACCGTATTTACATTTGGTTTAGTGACGCCTCCTTCCATATTGCTTGATAATGCCAAAGCTGCGGACAAGCCTACGAGCACAGCTGGGCAACAAAATTTGGAGAGTACGTCCTATACATATGAAGAAACGAATGATAGGTTAACCACCGATACTTTTGTTAACTATGCGATGCAAGAAGCAGAGAAGCAATCTATGCAAAAATTTGGCTCTAAAATTGGGCCTGTAATTGAAGATGAATTTAAAGATGTTGTATTACCTAAAATTGAAGAGGCAATTGCGGAACTTGCAAATGATGTGCCAGAAGAATCGTTACAATCATTAGCGATTTCTCAAAGACCAGCTGGCGGAAATAATGAAAAGATTTTTCATGTTTATGACACGAAATCAGGAAATGACTTACTGCGATTTCATGTGAGGAGAGATCATCCACCGCAAGATGGATATTATTTTAATTTCCACTATCATCGTTTTGATGATGGATATTCAGGACACCATGAGTTAGGAAATATTTATTGGAATACCAATGTACCGCCGAAATGGCTTTCTTAAAAAGAACAAGAGAATATCTTGTTCTTTTTTTGTTGATAAAAGGGTAAGACAACTATGTTGTTGAATACCATATGTTTAAGAAAAAGAAGAAAAGGGAGTATGGGGATGCAAAAATATATTGTTTTTGACTTTGATGGCACATTAGTAGATTCACAAAATATATTTGTACCGATCTATAATCAAATTGCTGAAAAGCATGGTTATAAAACAGTAAGGGAAGAAGGAATTGAGCATTTACGTAAATTAACGATGCCAGAGAGATGTAAACGACTCGATGTACCACTGTATAAACTACCGATATTAGCGTTAGAGTTTTATAAATTATATCAACCCGCTATAAAAGATCTCGTTTTGTTCAATGGGATGAAGGATGTATTAGATGAATTACATAAAAAAGGCTACGGGATTGCCGTCATATCATCGAACTCAGAAGAGCATATTCGGGCGTTTTTACACAATAATGGTATCGAAAATATTCAAGAAGTGTATTGTTCAAAAAATTTGTTCGGTAAAGATAAAATGCTAAAAAGATTTATAAAATCGAAAAAAATAACAGAGCAAGATATGTTATATGTCGGTGATGAACAGCGAGACGTAGCAGCGTGTAAAAAGGCTGGTGTGAACGTAATTTGGGTATCTTGGGGATATGATGTCATTGAAACAGTAGAAAAAGATGCACCAGATTATATGGTTAATACGCCTATGGAAATTGTACAAGTCGTACAGGGGGCACATTCTTAATATGAATACACATCGAGTTGGTATTCATCATATCGAATTTTGGGTAGCGAATTTAGAGGAATCCATTTCTTTTTACGATACATTGTTTTCAATAATTGGATGGAGAAAGTTAAATGAAGTAGCATATAGTACGGGGGAAAGTGAAATGTATTTTAAAGAAGTAGATGAGGAAATTGTAAGGACTTTAGGGCCATGACATATTTGTTATCAAGCTATTCATAGAGAAGTAGTTGATGAGGTTACAGAGTTTCTTGCTAGTACGAAAGTTATACGTGGCTCAATTGAAATGAATCAATATTCAGACGGTTACTATACAATCGATTTTTATGATCCGAATGGATTTATTGTAGAAGTTGCGTATACACCGAATGCAGAAATGTAAGGGGAATAGACATGAAGACAATTACGGCATGGAAAAACAATATACAAATAGTAAAAGATGCAGCAAATATTGAAGAAATCTCTAAAGGTTTCTCTCCTGATAAAAAATATATCATTACGACTACTGAAGATGAAATGTATTTGTTACGGACAGGCGATATAAAAGAGTATGAAAGAAAGAAAATAGAGTTTCAAATTTTAAATGGAATGCAAAAATGCAGTGTGCAAGCACAAAAACCAATTGAAATGGGTTTGTTGGCAGAAGAAGGTTTATGCTATAGCATTTTTTCATATTTAGAAGGGGAAGATGCAAAGAAGCTATTGCCTACGTATTCACCAACAGAACAATATGAGATTGGTATAGAGGCAGGAAAAGATTTAGCAAAAATGCATACATATGAAGCTCCTAATGATATACTTCCATGGTATGAAAGAGCCATGAAAAAACATCGAAAATATTTAGAGGCATACAAAACATGCGGAATAAAAATAAAAAATGATGATAAAATTATTAAGTTTATAGATGAAAATGAAATGTATGTACAAAATCGCCCAAATCGATTTCAGCACGATGATTTTCATTTAGAAAATATAATTGTACGGGATGGGAAATATGTAGGTGTTGTTGATTTTAACGGCTATGATTGGGGCGATCCACTTCATGATTTCGTAAAAATTGCACTATTTGCCAGAGATATTAGTATCCCGTATTCTATCGGACAAATTACGGGATATTATAATGGGAAAATACCGGAGGAGTTTTGGAGATTATATGCGGTATACGTTGGCATGACAGTTTTCTCGTCAGTTGTCTGGTGTTTACGAGCAGCACCGCATATGTTAGATGATACGTTAGAACGTCTTACTATAGTTTTAGAGGATCATAAAGACTTTGAGTTATCAAAGCCAATCTGGTTTGATAGTGAAATGATGAATAGAAAATAAGGATAGCAGGTGGGAAATCTCACACCTGCTATTTGTAAATAACTCATGAGACGGTCTCTTTACATACTATATATGTAGTTTTTTTATGAAGGAATGAAAACATTGACGTCTACTTTATAATATAAAAAGGGGGTGGACTATTGAAAATCAGGCAAGGCAAATATGAAGAAATAAAATTACGCGATAGAATTCCAGGAATGGTTGAATATATAGAGGACACAATGTTACCTACTGGTTTTCACTATTATATTCCTCCTCACTGGCATAGAAGTATTGAAATTAGCCTAGTCGTATATGGAGAAGTTTTCTTATATGTGAATGGGCAAAAAAAGAAAGTATCCGCTGGCGAATTTATTTTTGTAAATAGTGGCGATGTTCATGAATTCGAAAAAGTTGAAAATACAAGTTGTGCAGTAATGATGTTAATTATTTCTTATGAATTTCTTAAAGAGGTAAATGAAGATTTTGATAAATATAGATTCAATATAAAGGAATCAGTTGTTCAGAAAACTAACCTCCAGCAAATATTTTATGAATTAAAGGAGTTAGTCACAAATTCTGATGATTTGAGTTACATAAAAATTAATAGTTTAATTTATGAAATTGTTTATATTTTATTGCGATATTGCAAAGATGGAGAGAGTATAGACAATAATTATCAACTTGGAAATAAACAGAAAGAAATGATTACGTATATTTATAAAAATTATGATGAAGAACTTAAACTGAAAGATGTAGCTAAACATTTTTTTGTAAGTGAAGAACATTTTTCACGTATGTTCAAAAAATCATTCGGATCAAATTTCACCACCTTTTTAACGAGATACAGGCTCTATAAAGCGTATGAAGATATTATTAGAAGTACAAATTCTATACAAGATATAGCGCTGAAACATGGATTTCCAACTGTGAAATCATTTATTTCACAGTTTAAAGACAAATATGGTTATACACCATTACAGTATAGGAAAAATATCACATCAAAAAATGACAATAATCGAATCAAATATGAACAACAATAAAAATACGTTCCATGGTACATTTTGTACATGGAACGTATTTTTATTTAGTAAACGGGAAGTTATATAATCCCGAATAATGAAAGCGCTTGAATTTAGAGGGGAGAAATATTAGATGACTAGAAAATATGACATAGACTTATTAGAAAAAATTCAAGAAAAACAAGAAACTATCAATGTGCAGGGGGCAAAAGTCTTAGTAAAAAACATACCGGATTGCGATGAAAAAGGAGCGATGGATCCACGCCTTTATAAGGATACGAAGGTTCAAATGAAAGTAATGAGGTTTATGCCTAAAAATATGATGAAAATGGATGCTTCTGAAAAATCGGTAAAGAATATGCGAAAACAATTTAATGGAATTAAAAGTGTTCCAATTGTCACTAAAGACATAAATATTACGCATAAAACAGTGAAAGCGGAAGATGGATATGATATTCCTATAAGAATTTATAACAGTAGTACTAAACGAGAGAATGCACCAATTTTATACTTTATTCATGGTGGCGGATTCATGGCAGGATCACCAGATGTAGTAGAAGAACTTGTGAAATTGATAGTGGAAAAAACAGATATACTAGCTGTTTCTGTGGATTATCGATTAGCTCCAGAAAATCCTTTTCCAACTGGGCATACAGATTGTTACACTACTTTAAAGTGGATTTATGAGAATGCTGGCACATTAGGCGGTGATAAGAATAATATCTTTGTGGCAGGTGATAGTGCAGGAGGGAACTTAACACAGTATTGTACAACTAAAGATATGGAAGATGGTAGGAAGTACGTGAAGGGACAGTTGCTACTGTATCCTACAATTAATATGTGCGATTATGAAGATGAGTTTTATTCTTGGAGTATAGATAAATATGAAATTGCTCCAAAGTATAAAAAAGGATTAGAAAAAATGCTTAATATTATGCATTCAATGGTTGGAGGTATGTCAGAAGTACTTGGTACGAAAGAAATTAATTCTAAGTATTTAAGTCCATATGTTGATGTATCCCCAGACTATCCAAGTACATTTATTACGGTAGGAGAGCATGATTTTTTAATGATAGAATGCTTAGCTTATGCAGCTAAATTAACTAACAAAGGAGTTGATACCGAAACAGTCCTTTATCGAGGTTTAGGGCACGCTTATGGAGATAACGTAGGTGTTTATCCTCAAAGTGAAGATTTAGCAATTGAAATGGGGAATTTTATATTAAAGCATAGTGGAAAGTAGGGAGAATGGTGAAAAATAGAAAAGTGATATTAATTGCTAGCTTTGCTATTTTACTATGTATCTTTGCATTTACAGACTTACAAATATCCAATAGTTTATATGAACCAACCAATAAGGTTGCTCTTTTTTTACAAGCTATAGGAGAAATTCCAGCGATGCTTATTGCCCTATTTTCTAGTGTGTATTTATTTAAAACTAGAAAGAATCAAGGTTCAAGAGGATATTTTCTATCTGGAATTGGCTATGGAGTAATCATTCTTTTATTCGCTTTTATAGCTGCATTTATGCTAGTACATTATTTAACCATTTCAAAATTCTTAATTCCAATTTTTATGCTTTGCTTTATTGTAGCTTGTTATATGATTTCTAAATCGTGGAGTAAATACGATGATGCAAGATTGAGAGACATTGCATTAATTGGATTATTAAGTGTAGTTATTGTATTAATTACATTCAATCTAATAAAATTAGGATGGGGTAGAGAACGTTATCGTCATATGATTTCTATTGGATCGTTTGAAGGATTTTCAAAATGGTTTATACCGCAAGGAATCGCCAAAAGTGATGAGTTTATGTCGTTCCCTTCAGGCCATAGTGCTAATGCAGCACTAGTCATTTGGTTTAGTTTATTACCGGAATATTTTGCTTCACTAAAAAGAAAAAAAATAGGTGTTTGGATTCTCATTCTTTTATGGATGATAGTAGTACCAATGAGTCGTATTATGGTAGGAGCTCATTTTGCTTCAGATGTTACAGTTGGAGTCGCTATTTCAGTAACTGTGTTTATATGTTTGGAAAAATTTATTTGGAGGGATAAGAAAAATAAGCGTACCAATAGCTCTAATGTTCTCCCATATTCAGTAAATCGATAATAAAAAAGTTATTTCCTTGAGATTATATAACAATTAATGGATAGCTTTTTCATTAAGTTGTTTTTGATTAATAAGTTAGTATTTGGGCTATCCTTAATTCATTCATTCAATTGAATAATAGAATTATTGGTTTATGGATGGATTTCTAATTCCAAAATAATAGAGGGAAGCGCAATCTTCCCTCTATTAAATTAACTATTTAATTTTCGTAAATGTAAGAGGTTGAGTACTTAACATTGCAGGTACATGTAATTGAAGAGCCGGGAATTCACCATTTACATTCATATCATAAGTGAATAAAAGACCCATTTTCATTTGGAACAAACTAATTGATGCTGAGAAGATGTCGTAATGATGGTGCTGTAGTTTAATTTCCGTATCCATGAATTGTACATGTAAGGAATCATCTTGTTTGTATATTTTCAGTGTTCCATAAGCAGGGTGCTCAAAAGTTCCAGCGTAGTCATCTAATGTATGAGAAGGGATAGTCCCATTTATTGCTTCAGGAAGTGATTCATTTGCCTCTTTCATCATTTCTTTCATTTTTTCACTATCTTCTACAGCACGTTCATGCCAGTCGATATATTCTAGTCCGAGAAGTTCGTCGTAAATATGCTTTGTAATATAAGTAGGAAGTAAAGTTTGTCCAGAATTTGTTAGCACGATTATACCGATATTTTCGTTTGGCATAAATGACGCAAGTGCAGAAAATCCATCAATATTACCACCGTGATGAATAAGTTTATAACCGCGGTAAGCACTAATAAACCAACCTAGTCCGTAGCTATTTAATGGTGAATCACTCGTTGATAACATTGGCTGATCTGGGATTGGAGTATGCGGTGTATACATTTCTTGGAGTAGTTCAGTAGAAATTAAATCATGATTTTCTGTTTTTCCTGCGTTTAAATGAAGAAGTACCCAATTTGCCATATCTTCAATAGTAGAGTTAATACATCCAGCAGCTCCAACCGTATCGATATTTCGGAGTGGAATTGCTTTTATTTCACCATTTTCTTCAGCGTAAGGTAATGCATAATCATCTGTATTTTGTGAGTCTGTAACAGAGAAGTTTGTATGCCTCATATTTAAAGGTTCTAAAATATGATCTGTAACGTATTGCTCCCACGTTTGATTCGTAATGTTTTCCACAATATAACTAATTGTTGCATACATTAAGTTGTTGTATAAAAATGCTGTGCGGAACGGTGCATCAAGTGATAAATGTTTTATTTTGTCTACGATATCTTTTCGAGATAAGGAAGAGCTGTACCAAAGAGCATCGTGACGACTTACCCCAGTACGATGAGAAGCTAAATCTCGTCCTGTAACTTGCGAGTTAGCGAGCATATCGGATAAAGAGAAGTTAGGTACGTAAGTTTGGACAGGAGTATCCCAATTAAACTTTTTTTGCTGTGCTAATAAGCTTAATGAAAGTGTACCGAATGCTTTCGTCGCAGAACCGATTGCGAATCGTGTCTGCGGAGTAACAGCCTCTTTTTTCTCTATGCTACGATAACCGAAACCTTCAGACATAATGACCTCACCATCTTTTATAACAGCTATAGCAGCGCCAGGAACGTGTAAATCCTTCATCATCTTCTCAACCTTATGTTGTAACGTACTTAAAACAGGAGTTTTGATTTTAGACATGCTTCCAACCTCCAAATATAATTTTTATGTTCCGCACTATACTTTCTGTAATAGAAAAGTGAAAACCTTTTTATATATTGAAAGTTAATAATTTTGTAAGAAATAGTGAAAGAATTTTTATTAATTTGGATTATTAAATTCGCTGTTTTTCATGTTATGATAAATCTCATATAAGATTGAAAGAAGGTTTTCCTACATATGAAACATGCTGAATATGAATACTTAAATTTATGCCGTCATGTAATGGAGCACGGTACGAAGAAAGAAGATCGTACGGGGACAGGTACTGTATCTGTATTTGGATACCAAATGCGTTTCGATCTAAGTAAAGGGTTTCCTTTATTAACGACAAAGAGAGTCCCATTTCGCCTAGTAGCAAGTGAACTGCTTTGGTTTATGAAAGGTGATACAAATATTCGTTATTTATTGCAACATAATAATAATATTTGGAATGAATGGGCGTTTAAGAGCTGGGTAGAAAGTGACGAATATAATGGTCCTGATATGACAGATTTCGGTCTTCGCTCACAACAAGATGAGGAATTTAAGCAGCAATACGATGAGCAAATGGAATTGTTTAAAAAGAATGTTTTAGAAGATGATGATTTTTCAAATAAATATGGTTATTTAGGAGACGTATACGGAAAGCAGTGGCGTGCTTGGAAAACGACAGCTGGTGAAACACTTGATCAACTAAAAGATGTAATTGACATGATTAAAAAAACGCCAGATTCACGTCGCCTAATCGTTTCTGCTTGGAATCCTGAAGATGTACCAAGTATGGCATTACCGCCTTGTCATACGCTATTCCAGTTTTATGTAGCGGACGGAAAACTTTCTTGTCAGCTATATCAAAGAAGTGGAGATATATTCCTTGGAATTCCATTTAACATTGCAAGTTACTCATTGCTAACACATTTAATTGCACACGAATGTGGTCTTGAAGTAGGAGAGTTTGTTCATACAATTGGAGATGCACACATTTATACAAATCATTTTGAACAAGTAGAAAAACAATTGGCACGTGAGCCACGTTCGTTCCCGAAACTTACATTAAATCCAGATGTGAAATCTGTGTTCGATTTTGAGATGGAAGATTTAACGATTGAAGGATATGATCCACACCCAGCGATTAAAGCACCGGTTGCAGTGTAATTGTAGAGGAGATGACAAGATGATTGTTTCATTTATGGTCGCAATGGACGAAAATAGAGTAATTGGTAAAGATAATAAATTACCGTGGCATTTGCCAAGTGAATTACAGTATGTGAAGAAAACAACGATGGGTCACCCGCTTATTATGGGAAGAAAGAACTATGAAGCGATCGGTAGACCACTCCCAGGAAGACGTAATATTATTGTAACGCGTAACGGTGATTATCATGTAGAAGGTTGCGAAGTTGCTCATTCTGTGGAAGAAGTGTTTGCGCTGTGCAAAGATGAAGAAGAAATCTTTATTTTTGGAGGAGCGCAAATTTATGATTTATTCTTACCTTATGTGGAGAAATTGTATATAACAAAAATCCATCATGCATTTGAAGGAGATACATTCTTCCCAGAAATGGATATGACAAATTGGAAAGAGATTTTTGTAGAAAAAGGTTTAACGGATGAAAAAAATCCGTATACGTACTATTACCATGTATATGAGAAGCAACAATAATAAAAAAGATTGATGTGAGAATTCGCATCAATCTTTTTATTTGTATTCACTAATATAAGTTTATAGATGAGATTCGATAGTGCTATAATGATAGGTAGCATGTGAAAAATGCTAAAATTTTCAAAAGTACTAATATAGAAAGAGGAGGAGAATCGGTTGAGAAAAATATGGGGGATTCTTTTTCTTTGCTTAACATTCATGTTAGTTGGGTGCGGTAAAGAAGAAAAACCAAAAGAAGCGTTTGATACATATGTAAAAGCATGGAATAAACAAAAATTTGCAGATATGTATGATCAATTATCAGAAAATGCAAAAAAAGATATTTCAAAGAAAGAGTTTACTGAGAAATATGAAAAGATTTATTCTGGTATCGAAGTGAAAGACTTAAAGGTAGAAACAGGGGAAGTAAAAGAAGATAAAAAAGATGAAGGCCCTGTTCCTTTTAAGGTAAGTATGGATACAGTTGGTGGTAAAATCACTTTTGGCCATGAAGCAAAAATGGTGAAAGAAAAAGACGGAGATAAAGAATCATGGAAAATAGATTGGACTCCTGATTTTATTTTCCCGGGTATGACAAAGGATAGTAAAGTGCGTATGCAGACAACACAGCCAAAACGTGGTGAAGTATACGATCGTAATGGAAAAGGTCTTGCGACGAATGGTAAAGCTTCTGAAATCGGAATGATTCCAGAACAATTAGGAGATGCTGCTCCACAAACGAAAGAAACTGTAGCGAAGTTGTTAAATGTGTCTGTAGAAGAAATTGATCAAAAACTAGCTGCTAAATGGGTAAAACCAGGGTATCTCGTACCAATTGGAATTTTACCTGATGGGGCAACGCAAAATACGTACATTGATTTACCAGGTGTTGCAACAAAACCTGTAAATGTTCGTACATATCCGTTAGGAGAAGCGGCAGCACATTTAACTGGTTATATCGGAAAGGTAAATGCTGAAGATTTAAAAACGCTTCAAAAGAAAGGGTATCAAGCTGATGATCCAGTGGGTAAAGCTGGTTTAGAGCAAATATTAGAAGAAAAGCTACGTGGTAAAAAAGGTGGCCGTGTCTTCATGGAAGATGCACAAGGAAAAGAAATTAAAAATTTAGCGAAAACAGATGCTGTTGATGGAGAGAATGTAACTTTAACTATCGATAGTGTTGTACAAGAAAAAATTTATAATGAAATGAAAGGAGAAGCTGGATCAAGTGCAGCAATCAATCCGAAAAGTGGAGAAACAATTGCTCTTGTAAGTAGTCCAGCTTATAATCCTAATTTAATTGCACGAGGAACATCAAAAGCACAACGCGAGGCTTGGAATAATGACCCGAAAAAACCGATGACGAATCGATTTACACAATTATCGGTTCCGGGTTCTGTATTTAAGCCAATTACAGGTGCAATTGGTCTTGAAACAAAAATGATTGATCCAAAAGAAGAATTGAAAATTGAAGGATTGAAATGGACGAAAGATTCTTCTTGGGGTAATTATTATGTAACACGTGTAAAAGATGCAAATCCGATTGATTTTGATAAGGCGATGAAATACTCGGATAATATTTACTTCGCACAAGAAGCTTTGAAAATAGGTAAAGATAAATTTATGACTGAAGCGAAAAAATTCGGATTCGATGAGAAATTACCAATCGAATACGGATTCCCTGCTTCTAAAATTGCAAATGACGGCATTAAAAATGATATTCAAATGGCAGATACAGGATACGGACAAGGAGAAGTCTTAATGACTCCTCTTCATTTAGCCTTAACGTATGCACCAATTGTAAATGATGGAACGATTCCGTCACCGTACATCATTAAAACAGATAAACAACCAAAAGCTTGGAAAGAAAATGTGATTTCTAAAGGGAATCAGGATATATTAAAAACAGCATTAACGAAAGTAATTAACGATCCGGATGGTACTGGAAAAATTGCTAAAATTGATGGTATGACTCTTGCTGGTAAAACAGGAACAGCAGAATTAAAAGCATCAAAAGAGGCAGAAGGAAAAGAACTAGGTTGGTTTGCTGCGTTTGATTTAAATTCACCTGATATGGTCATTACAATGATGATTGAAGATGTAAAAGGTAGAGGTGGAAGTAATATTCCGGCTGAAAAAGTGAAACATGTTTTTCAAAAGTAATGATTAATAAAAACTATCTCCATGAAATATGGAGGTAGTTTTTTTATTGGTAAAAATCCTAATGCTTATATACAAAAAAATAAACAATATAATTCTTATTAACTTACGAAAAAAAAGCAACTATTTTTATTGACATCGCGTATGACTTTTTGTATCATACTTACATAAGGTAAGTTATTTACTTTCAAATTATAAATCTTGAATTAAAGATAAAATGCAAAAGGGAGAGAATACAATGACAAAAGTACTATTTATTACAGCAAACCCAAATTCAGCAGAAGGTTCTTTCGGAATGGCAGTAGGAGAAGCTTTCATCGAAGCTTATAAAAACGAGCATCCACAAGACGAAGTTGTAACAGTTGATTTATTCAATACTACTGTACCAGCAATTGATGCAGATGTATTTGGTGCTTGGGGTAAATTTGCAGCAGGTGAAGGCTTTGAAACTTTAACAGAAGTTCAACAACAAAAAGTTGCAGCAATGAACACAAACCTAGAAACATTTATGCATGCAGATCGTTATGTATTCGTAACTCCAATGTGGAACTTTAGCTATCCACCAGTAGTGAAAGCATACTTAGATAACGTAGCAATCGCAGGTAAAACATTCAAATATACTGAAAATGGTCCAGTTGGCTTATTAGAAGGCAAAAAAGCACTTCACATTCAAGCTACAGGTGGCGTTTATTCTGAAGGAGCATATGCATCTGTGGACTTCGGTCGCAATCACTTGAAAACAGTATTAGGATTCATCGGTGTAAATGATACTGAATATATTGCAGTTGAGGGAATGAATGCAAACCCTGAAAAAGCACAAGAAATTAAAGAAGCAGCAATTGCTAATGCACGTGAATTAGCAAAACGTTTCTAATATAGAATACTTTAAAAATGTCCAAACACTTGTTGTTTGGACATTTTTTCTTCTTTTTCCTTCGTTTGTCTAGTATAATGAAGGTCGGAATGATAATAGGTGGGGGTTCTGTATGATTCAAACGTTTTTTAAAATCTTTTATTTAATTTTAATCGTAATTGCGATTACACCAAGGTTGTGGCGTATAAAAAGAAAAGTAAATGCGATGTCACCGCAAGAAAAAGATAGTGTTGTGTATAAAACAACAAACTGGTTTGGTAAGAAAATGGTGCGTGTAACTGGATCGACTGTAGAAGTAAAGGGACTTGAAAATGTTCCGAAAGACAAGCCGGTGCTAGTTGTAAGTAATCATCAAAGTAATATGGATATTCCTGTTTTACTAGGTTACTTAAATAAGCCAATTGGATTCGTTTCAAAAGCAGAAATTAAAAAGTTTCCGGTTGTACCAACATGGATGGAACTAATGAATTGTGTGTTCATGGACCGCAGCGATCGCCGTCAATCTCTTAAGGCAATTAAAGATGGAATTGAACTGTTAAAGAACGGACATTCTATCGTGATTTTTCCAGAGGGGACGAGAAGTAAGGGTGGCGAAATCGGTGAGTTTAAAGCAGGGAGTTTTCACCTTGCTGTAAAATCTGGCGTAGCTATATTACCAGTAACTTTAGATGGTACATATAAGATGTTTGAGGCTAATGGAAATCGTATGAAACCAGCTCATGCAACATTAACAATTTCTAAGCCAATTACACCTGAAGAATATGCAAGTATGGATGCTAAAGAGTTAACCCAGCATACAAAAGATATTATTGCATCTCAATTACATAAGTAATAAAAAAAGTTTCAGCTTAAACAAGCTGAAACTTTTTTTATGCTGCGGGTAAGACATACAACAGTACGCAGAAAAACATCATTGTACTACCGCCTAGTACGAAGAGATGCCAAATGGCATGATTGAACGGAAGCTTTTCCCAAAGGAAGAATATAGCTCCGACAGAATACAAAATGCCGCCTATTAATAGTAGTGAGAAGCCGTGACCGGTTAAATTTTCATAAAGGGGTTTAATGGCAACGATGATGAGCCAACCCATAATGATATAACATAATGTTGATGTTTTAATAAAGCGACGAACAAAGAAGATTTTGAAAATAATGCCACCAATCGCAAGGGTCCAAATAATTGCGAGTAAAGTCCAACCGAGCGGGCCACGCAGTGTAATGAGTAGAAATGGTGTATACGTGCCGGCAATTAATAAATATATGGCGGAGTGATCTAAAATGGTAAATAACTTTTCTACTTTTGGATGATGGATACTATGTAACAGTGTAGAAAATAAGTATAGCAAGAACATGCTTACGCCATAAACGGTAAAGCCAACAACAGCAGATGCTGTACCATGTTTAGAAGCATGAATAATTAATATGATTAAGGCAGGGATGCTTAAAATGGCACCGATACCATGGGTAATTGCATTCGCAATTTCTTCTTTTACAAATTGGGTCATTCTTGTAATTTTTTGCGTCATAATGTTAATCCCTTTCGCTGTTTTGAGATAAGTTATATTTTCCTTAACCATATCATATACAAAAGGAATAGAAAATGATATTTGTATAATTGATTTTATTTTTGAATTTTTTTGACAAAAGACAACGGATACATTGACGTTTACAAAATTTTTTGACAAAATGAACTTATGGAATAGTAGGACAAGGAATCTACTTATGAAGGGGATGGGGAAATGTTTTCAAATATTGGCTTTCCAGGGTTAATTTTAATTTTAGTAGCAGTGTTAATTTTATTCGGCCCAAAAAAGTTACCGGAAATTGGGAAAGCTTTAGGGGAAACGTTAAAAGAATTTAAAAAATCAACAAAAGAATTGACTGATGAGGCATTTCAAGAGAAGGAAAAAAATAAATAAAAGAATCTGATGAAGTTTTCCTCGGAATGGATAAATAAAGTGTGGTGAACGAGATGGAAGATCGGGAAATGAGCGTAGTAGAACATATTGTTGAGCTTCGCAAACGAGTAATATATACAGTTTTATCCTTTGTATTATTTTTAATTATTGGATTTACTTTTACGAAGGATATTTATTTTTGGCTTGTAAAAGATTTACCAATGAAATTAACTGTTCTCGGTCCAAGTGATGTATTGTGGATTTTTTTCTCGATTGCTACAGTATTTGCTATCGTTTGTACAATTCCTTTTGCAGCGATACAAATTTGGTTATTTGTAAAACCAGGTTTACATCCAAATGAACAAAAAATGACATTAATGTATATACCGGTATTGTCTATATTATTTATAGCAGGCCTATCTTTCGGTTATTTTATCGTCATGCCATTTTTATTTCATTTCCTAACTACAATTGGTAATGAGATGTTTAATACAATGTTTACAACGGAAAAATATTTTCATTTCGTATTAAATTTAACAGTTCCGTTTGCTGTTATATTTGAATTACCTGTAGTTGTTATGTTTTTAACGAGTATAGGTCTTCTAACGGCAGAATTTCTTCAGAAAATAAGAAGATATGCTTATGTCGTATTGATTATAATTGCATCGTGTATATCGCCGCCAGATTTTTTATCACATAGTTTAGTGGCGGTACCACTTATTTGTATTTATGAAATTAGTATCGCTTTATCAAAGATAGTTAGTAAACGAAAACAGAAAAGAGAAGAAACACAGTCGAAAAGTGCCTCGCTATAAAGGCACTTTTTAATTTATTTGTTATACTCTAGCTATAATTGTATACAATATATAGAAGAAAAAAATTATAGAATCTCCAAAATTTAGACAAACTTTTCATTTTTATAAGTTTATACTGAAGTTATCAAGCTATATATGGGTAATAAGATTCCCGTCTCAAAGTATATATAGGACAGGGCTCGAATTAGGTGGATATAAATGAAGTATTAACTTCTAAACGGGGCAGCTTAAGGATATTTTAGTATTCATAGGAAACCTACACTAAAAAACGTGTTAAAGAATAAAGTGGAGGAAGTTCAAAAATCCAACGAAAAAGAGGATTGATATTGTGATTACGAAAAGTTTTTATTTCACTCATGCAACAGGGAATTGTATAAAAATATTTGAAATCCCTGTCCTACAAACACAGCATCCATTAGCGTTTCTAATTCAGTCTCGTCTTCAATTGTTTATTGCAAAAATTCAAAAACATAAAAATCCAAGATTCTCGTACTCTTTCCGTGAATATTTACAAAGTTGTTTGAAGTGGAATGATTATTCAAATGTATATAAAACAAATACTCTTGAAAAGAATGCATAATACACAGCAGGGACAGAGTTAGATAGGCTCTGTCTTTTTCATTTTAGGTATAAAAATATAATTAATTTGGTGAAATTTATTCGAAAGTGTTGAAAGCACTGGGAATGCTAGTATAATAACAGGGAGAGCGTATTGGAAAGGGAAGAATATGATATGCAAAAAATTAAAATTGTAACAGATTCAACTGCAGATTTATCTCAAGAAGTGATTGAGAAGTATGAAATTCATGTTTTACCATTATCTATTTCTGTAAATGGACAAACATACTTAGATCGCGTTGATTTGCAACCGGATGAATTTATTGAAGAAATGGCGAAATCAAAAGAATTACCAAAAACATCACAACCAGCTATGGGTACATTTGTAGAAATGTATGAGAAGTTAGGGGAAGATGGAAGTGAAGTACTTTCCATCCATATGACAGGTGGAATGAGTGGCACTGTTGCAACAGCAAATAGTGCTGCATCAATGACAGATATGAAAGTAACAGTTGTTGACTCTCAATTCATTAGCCATGCATTAGCATATCAAGTAATTGAGGCTGCTAAAATGGCAATAGAAGGAAGTTCATTAGAAGCTATATTAAAACGTATTGATGAAGTGAGAAAAAATACTCGTTTATACGTAATCGTAGATACATTAGAAAACTTAGTAAAAGGTGGACGTATCGGTAAAGGTAAGGCACTTATTGGTTCTTTACTTAATATTAAACCAATTGCAAGCCTTGAGGGCGGCGTATATAATCCGGTAACGAAAGTACGTAGCCAAGGGCAAATTGTAAAAACATTGGCTAAAATATTCGAGGAAGATACTACTGGAAAAGTGGTGAAAGCTGTTGCGATTCCACATGCTAAAGCAATTCCTTTAGCGGAAAGCGTAAAAGCTGCTGTTGAAAAAGTGAATGGATTCACTCAATCAGAGATTTTCTATACAACACCAGTTATCAGTACTCATACAGGAACAGGAGCAATTGGTTTTATGTATTTAGCAGAGTAATGAAAAAGCTACTTGAAATGAAATTTCAAGTAGCTTTTTTATGTGTATATGAAGTAAGAAATGAGAAGGGAAATACAGGCGCTACAGCTAATGATATAGCGAGTCTGTAAATAATCGTTCATAGAAAACACCCTTTTCGATTTTCTATAGTATATGATAAATCATTCAAAAAAGTAGTTCTGTTATACATGAGAGATTTCTGTGATTTTTTCTGGTTCTTTATCTGGAACAGTAGGGCTATAAGTGAAAGTTTGGCCCAAAAAGAGAACATGAAGTTGTTCCCACGGTAGCATTCGTAAATTCCAGTTATTACGAAGCCGTGTTACAGCTTCCCTTGGCGTTTCATCTGCTAGCGCAAAAGTACCGTAGTGCATTGGAATAAAGTGTGTAGCGTTTATATCTAGATAGGCTTGCACAGCTTCTTCCGGTGAAACATGGGATACTTTCATAAACCATTCTGGTTCGTAGGCACCAATTGGCATGAGGGCAATATCGATTGAAAAACGTTTGCCGATCTCTTTAAATCCTTGGAAATAACCACTATCACCAGAAAAATAAATGGTTTCTGAAGAAGTCATATTATCAATGATCCATCCTCCCCAGTGAGAGGTGTTCATATCAAATAATGTTCTTCTCGTCCAGTGCTGGGCAGGTACGAAGTGAAAAGAGACTTCATCAATTGTTGTACTTTCCCACCAGTTGTATTCTTCTACATTGGTGAATTTTTTACGAGTAAATAATTTTTTTAGCCCAATAGGAACAAGGTATAAAATATCATCGTTTAGTTGGCGAAGAGATGAAAAGTCTAAATGATCGTAATGACCGTGTGAAATAAGAACGATATCGATTTTAGGTAGTTCTTTTATAGTGAGCCCTGGCTCAGTAAGTCGGGGAACTAACTTTAATTTATTTGCCCATACTGGATCTGTTAAAATATTTAAGCCGTTCGTTTGAATGAGAAAAGTTGAATGACCAATCCATGTGACAGTCGTTTTTTCAAAGTTATTTAGTAGAAATTTACTTTGTTTAACAGGTGATTGTTCTACTAGAAAAGAAAAGTCTTTTTTGCTTTGCTTTCTCTCTTTACGCCAGCGTAAGAAGGAGCGAATTGATTTTTTTGTACTTACATTATCCATATTTTCATAGCGCTTAGCCATGAACATCACCTCATTTAAAATCGTTGTAGTTGTATTGTACCGAAATGTTGTTAAGGAATACAGTGCTTAACATGGATTAATGTTTAAGTGATTGTAAAAAAATAGGAAGATTGATTTACAAATTTAACAATGAACTTTGTTTCGCCAATAATGGTTAGAGAAATAATAGTAGTAAAATATATTTTGTCTAGTAATTCGCTTGAAATAAAGAAGTAACATACGTAAATTCGTACGATTTCGTGAACAAATGATGTAAACAATTTTCTCATAGTGTTTACTTTTGTTATGATATACATAACTTACATAAATTAAGGGTAGAGAAAAGAGGTTTAATAATGAAGCGTTATCAAAAGTTAATTGGTCTTATGGTTGTATTTTGTCTCTTTGTACTTGCAGGTTGTAGCAGTTCAGGTTCAAAATTACGTAAACCGTTAAACTGGGATTTAGAAACTTTCCAATTTACAAATCAAGAAGGAAAGCAGTTTGGTACAAAAGATTTAAAAGGGAAAGTCTGGGTAGCTGATTTCATGTTTACAAACTGTCAAACGGTTTGTCCGCCAATGACTGCTAATATGGCTAAATTACAAAAAATGGCTAAGGAAGAGAAATTGGATGTTCAGTTTGTTTCGTTTAGTGTAGATCCTGACCTTGATAAACCAGAAAATTTGAAAGCTTTCATTCAAAAGTTTACAGAAGATACAAGTAACTGGAACTTGTTAACAGGTTATTCACTGGAGGATATTACAAAGTTTTCAAAAGATAACTTCCAATCGCTTGTAGATAAACCAGAGAATGGGCAAGTTATTCATGGAACATCATTTTTCTTAATTGATCAAAATGGGAAAGTAATGAAAAAATATAGTGGCATTAGTAATACGCCATACGAAGATATAATACGTGATATGAAGCGATTAGTGGATTAAAGAAGAAGGGTGCATAGCACCCTTCTTTTTTTCATTAGTCTATAGATAAAATGTCATGTTGCTGCGGAAGTTTCGGTGCACGAATTTCTAACACACCATTTTGATAGGAAGCTTTCGCTGCTTTTTTATTAATGGAGTATGGTAACTTAATCATTCTTGCTGCTTCTGAAATGGAACGTTCTCGGCGATAATAGTTATGAGATGTTTGTTCTTCTGTCTCTTCAAGGATATCTTCTTTTACAGAGACTTTTAAGTATTCGGTTTGTATTTCAATTTGAATTTGTTCTTTTTGTATACCTGGTAGTTCAGCTGTAACAACGAGTTCTTCACCAACTTCATATAAATCTACAGGAAATGTTAATAAACGATTTCCTTTTTGGAAAAAATGATTCAAATCAGCGATTACGCTACGAAGAGGTGTTTGCTCAAAAAAATCATCAATTTGCTTTAAATAATTGCGAACCGGTGGGCGAGAAGTATCTTTTTTTTCTTCACTCATGGTATTCCCTCCTAGAAATCAATTTGCAATATCATATGACAAAAGCGGAGAAAGGTGAGTGCCTAGTTTTCATGTTTTCATAAAAAAATGTTAAAAATGTGAAATGGAGTGATTTTTTTATAGTTTTTGGTCGCCATATTCAGTTGATTATGCTAGTATAAATAGGGTTGATATAGTAGTATTGAGACAGAATGAAAACTGAAAGAGGGTAAGAAGTATGTGTGGTTTTGTAGGATGTTTATGTGAAAACCCTAGAGAGTTTTCAGAAACAGAAAAACATCAATTTGAAAATATGAACACGATGATTTTCCACCGCGGTCCAGATGACGAAGGATATTTTCGTGATGAACATGTACAATTTGGCTTCCGCCGTTTAAGTATCATTGACTTAGAGGCAGGACATCAGCCGCTAACTTATGAAAATGATCGATATGTAATTATTTTTAATGGTGAAATTTACAACTATGTAGAATTACGTGAAATGTTACTTGAAAAAGGTGCAACTTTTGCAACACAATCTGATACAGAAGTTATCATTGCATTGTATGCACATATGAAAGAAAAATGTGTAGACTACCTTCGTGGTATGTTCGCATTTATGATTTGGGATCGTGAAGAAAAGAAACTTTTCGGTGCACGTGACCACTTTGGTATTAAACCTTTATACATCGCGCAACAAGGTGATACTACATTCTTCGCATCTGAGAAGAAAAGTATTATGCATGTATTGGAAGATAAAGGGGTAAACCCAAAGTCATTACAACACTACTTTACGTACCAATATGGTCCAGAGCCAGAAACATTAACAATTGATGTTAACAAAATTGAGCCTGGTCATTACTTCGTAAAAGAAATCGGTAAAGAGATGGAAATTCATCGTTACTGGAATCCTTATTTCAACGCTTCAAGCGCAACGAAAGAGGAACATATCCAAGCAATTCGTGATGTATTATACGATTCTGTAAAAGTGCATATGCGTAGTGATGTACCAGTAGGTTCTTTCTTATCTGGTGGTATCGATTCATCTATTATTGCTTCTATCGCAAGAGAAATGAATCCAAATCTATTAACATTCTCTATTGGTTTCGAACAACGTGGTTTCAGTGAAGTTGATGTTGCGAAAGAAACTGCTGAGAAATTAGGAGTTAAAAACCATAACGTATTCATTACAGCGCAAGAATTTATGGATGAGTTCCCAAAAATCATTTGGCATATGGATGATCCTTTAGCGGATCCAGCAGCTGTACCATTGTATTTCGTTGCGAAAGAAGCGCGTAAACATGTAACGGTTGTTCTTTCTGGTGAAGGTGCAGACGAGCTATTTGGTGGATATAACATTTATCGTGAGCCAAACTCTTTAAAAATGTTCTCTTACATTCCTAGCCCAGGAAAGAGTGTTCTAAAGGCATTAAGTGGTGCTCTTAAAGAAGGGTTTAAAGGAAAAAGCTTCTTAGAGCGTGGATGTACGCCAATTGAAGAGCGTTACTATGGAAATGCGAAAATCTTCCGTGAAGAAGAGAAAGCTGAATTAATGAAGTATTACGATGAAAGTGTTAACTATATGGATATCACGAAACCATTGTATAACGAAATTAAAGATTATGATGATGTAAGTAAAATGCAGTACATTGATATGTTCACATGGTTACGCGGCGATATTTTATTAAAAGCTGATAAAATGACGATGGCAAATTCATTAGAACTTCGTGTACCGTTCTTAGATAAAGAAGTATTTGACGTTGCATCTAAAATTCCGACAGAATTTAAAATTGCAAACGGAACAACGAAAGCTATATTACGTGAAGCTGCTCGTGGAATTGTTCCGGATCACGTGTTAGATCGTAAAAAGCTTGGATTCCCAGTACCAATTCGTCACTGGTTAAAAGATGAAATGCACGATTGGGCTGTAAATATTATTAAAGAAAGCAAAACTGAGCATTTAATCGACAAACAGTATGTATTAAACTTACTGGAAGCACATTGTGCAGATAAAGGCGATTATAGCCGTAAAATTTGGACTGTACTTGCGTTTATGGTATGGCATCAAATTTATGTTGAGCATAAATACGATACGAATAAGTTCCACGAAGAAACAAAGCGTGCGTATAGCTTAGTTTAATAAAAAACCTTAAGATCGCATTCGATCTTAAGGTTTTTTTCATAAATTGCATTTATTATTGATACAATAATAGTAAAAGGATGGACAACATATGATTACGTTTGAGAAAGTAAATACAGAAAATGAAAGCGCTGTAAAAGAAATGTTTCACTCACACAGCTTAGATATGAAAATGGTTCAGTATTGTGTAAAAGTTGATGATACATATATTGGTGTAATAGATTATAGCGTTCAAGAAGAGAGTGCTATTTTGTCACAGTTAATTATTCATTTTGATTATCAAGGTTATGGATACGGGACAAATACGTATTTTACATTTGAAGAAATGATGAAACAGAGAAATGTGAAAGAAATAAAAGTATTGCAAGAGATGTTTACGGAACAAGCTAAATCTTTCATAGAGGGATCTGGTTTTAGTGAGGAAAATGGAATGTATGTAAAGAAAATATAGTGAATATTGATTGCTTGATGAAATGAATATGGGGTAGGTGAACGTATGACGATGACTGCTGGTCTTGTATTAGTTGGAAGTTGTTTCATTGTAGCAGAATTATGTCAGATTTTCATTCGAAAAAGAATGTATAAGAAGAGAAGACCATATGAATTACAATATATACCCGTGTTTGTAATTTTGTTTTGCATGTTATTTGTATTACAAAACGCATCTCATTTCCCGCCTCTTTTGAACATCTTTTTGAAGTTTGGTTTGCTATATAGCGGCGTTGGAATATTTCTTTTATTTCTTTTATTTTGCGTACGCTACATCCACTATCAATCATACATATTCATTTTAAATTGGTTAAAAAAAAGTGATAGAACCCCCCTTACATAAGGGGTTTTTTTATTTGTACTTGTAACGGAACTTGTACAATTAACATAAAATAGGACGAGTAGAAATGAAAGCTTATTACAATAAAGAAAGGAACGAAAAAGATATATGAAACTTGTTATAGACGCAGGGCATGGTGGATATGATTCTGGTGCTGTTGGTAATGGGTTAGTGGAAAAAGAGTTAACACTTCAAATTGCTAGACGTGTGCGAGATATTTTATCTGCAAATTACCCAATCAATATTAAAATGACACGTGATAGTGATGTGTTTATCTCTTTATCAGAACGTGCTAATATTGCTAATTCATTTGGTGCAGATTATTTTATCTCATTTCACATTAATAGTGGCGGTGGCACTGGATTTGAAAGTTATATTTACAACGCGCTATCTAATAGTAGTTCCGCATATGAAAAGCAACAAAAAATGCATGCAGCAGTCAATCCTGTATTAACGAAATATGGTCTTCGTGATCGAGGGGCAAAAAAAGCAAATTATGCGGTACTAAGAGAGACTGCAATGGATGCAATTTTAACTGAGACTGCTTTTATTGATACAACGTTTGATGCTAATTTATTGAAAAACCCACAATTTATTGAAGATTTAAGTCAAGCATATGCAAACGGAATAGCAGCTATCTTTGGAGTAGCTCCAAATCCGAATCCTCCCAATCCAAAACCTCCAAATCCTCAGCCAACACCACAAACGAAGGGGATTGCTTATATCCTTGGGAAAAATGTGAATTTAAGAAGTGGTCCATCAGCGTCTTCTTCGGTTATTCGTCAACTCAACTCTCCAGAATCTTATGTCGTATATCAGGAAAGTAACGGGTGGTTAGATTTAGGAAATGGACAATGGGTGTATAATGACCCTTCGTATATTAATTTTGTAAAGACGAGCAATAGTGATGGAAGTCCAATTGGTGTCGCTTATATACAAGGAACGAATGTGAACTTAAGAAGTGGTCCATCAACATCTTCTTCAGTTATTCGTAAATTAAATAATCCGGAATCGTATTTAGTATATATTAATCAAAACGGTTGGTTGAACCTTGGTGGAAATCAGTGGGTGTATAATGATCCGTCATATATTAAATATAATCAATATTGAAAAGTATAATTGAACATGTCTCCATCTTATTGCTGAGATGGAGACATGTTTTTGTATTACTTATGTTATTTGTTGACTGGAATAATAATTACTTTCTTATGGTCATTGATTTTTCAAATGTTTCGAATGAAAAAATGAGGATTAAAGACGGATATATATGTATTTCGAATGGGGACGAGTGTCTAAATTATATGTATTTAAAAAGTTTTCTGATATATGTATTGACAATATGTAAGATATGCATTATTCTTTTGAATGTTATTGATAATCACTTTCAACTAGGAGGACATATGACACGAACTAAAAATATGCTTATACTTTGCATTATGTTACTAATGGTCATAATCGCAGGGTGTGGTAAAGAAGAGAAGAAAGAAAACGATACATCAGTAAAGGCAAAAGATTCATATAGTATAAAGCATGCAATGGGCGAAACGACAGTAAATGGGACACCGAAAAAAGTTGTTATATTAACAAATGAAGGTGCGGAGGCTCTTCTAGCTGTCGGAGTAACGCCAGTTGGAACTACAAAACCACGTGCTGGTGATGAATGGTATCCTCATTTAGCGAAAGAGTTAAAAGATACGAAAGTTGTAGGAACTGAGCGTGATATTAATTTAGAGGCAGTTATGAAGCTTAAGCCGGATTTAATTATCGGGAATAAAATGCGTCATGAAAAAATATATGAGCAATTGAACGAAATAGCGCCAACTGTATATGCTGAAACGTTGCGAGGGGATTGGAAGGAAAACTTTACGCTCTATACAAAAGCTGTAAATAAAGAAAAAGAAGGCCAAAAGGCAATTGAAGATTATAAAAAGCGTATTGAAGGAATGAAAGAGAAGTTAGGAGATAAATTGAATTCTAAAGTTTCTATTATTCGCTTCGTACCAGGTGATGTTCGGATTTATCAGAAAAACTCATTCTCAGGTGTTGTTTTAAATGATGTTGGATTTAAGCGACCGCCACTACAAGATAAAGATGAATTTGCGATAAAAGGAATTACAAAAGAACAAATACCGAATATGGATGGGGACTACATATTCTACTTCACATCTGATAAAGATGCAGATAAGAATAACGAAGGAACCACGTTAGCAAAAGAATGGACAGAAGATCCACTCTTTAAGCAGCTACAGGCTTCTAAAGACAATAAAGTATTCCAAGTGGATGAAGTAATTTGGAATACAGCAGGCGGTATTAAAGCTGCAAACTTAATGCTAGATGATATTGAAAAATATTTTTTAAAATAAATGAATGGTGGAGTGCATCACTTTAAATAGGTGATGTACTTTTTTGTTTGTTTAAATACAGAAAATTCCTTCTTTTGCGTGTGGATAAGTTGTACAATAAAACCAATCATGGAATAAAGGAGTGGGAAGGAATGAAAGCTACTCATAAAGATTGGATTTTGTTTAACGGAAGAATTGTAAATACGAAAAAAGAACAGCCGATGGTTGCATTAGAAGAGCGAGGACTCCAATTTGGTGATGGCATATATGAGGTATTTAGGCTATACGATGGGAAGCCTCATTTATTAGACTTACATTTGGAACGCTTTTTTAAATCTATGAGGGAAATAAATATTGTTCCGCCGTTTACAAAGGAAGAGTTAGTTGAAGAACTTCATCAAATGATTGAAAGAAATCAATTTCAAGAGGATGGGAATGTGTATCTTCAAATATCACGTGGAGCTCAAGCGCGAAATCATGTGTATGAAAAAGATTTACAGTCAACATATTTTGCGAATATCGTTTCGTTTCCAAGACCTACTGCTACTATGGAACAAGGAATAAAGGTTACTGTAGAAGAGGATATACGCTGGAAGTTCTGTCATATAAAATCTTTAAACCTTCTACCTAATATCATGATTAAAAATAAAATAAACGAGCAAGGGTATCAAGAAGCGATATTAGTACGAGATGGAATTGTAACAGAAGGGTGTCATTCGAATTTCTTTATGGTGAAAAATAATAAATTAATTACACATCCGGCCGATAATTTCATTCTACACGGCATTACTCGCCACTACGTAATTACATTAGCGAAAGCTTTACATATTGAAGTAGAAGAGCGTGAATTCTCATTGCAAGAAGTATACGAGGCTGACGAATGTTTCTATACAGCGACACCACTTGAAATATTCCCTGTTGTTCAAATTGGTGATGAGAAGTTTGGAAGCGGCGAAAGAGGACCAATTACGAAAAAACTACAAGCTGCATATGAAGAAAGTATTAGTTTGTTTAAAGTGAAAAATTAATAATGAGGAAAAAAGCTGGTATTCCCCCAGCTTTTTTTCATGCTATAATTCAATCATAGGACAAATTTTGAAAACGCTGTAAAAAGGGGATTTAATGTATGAATTATGAAGATTTTAAAGAAGTAATTCACGGTAGACGAAGTGTTAGAAAGTTTACAGAACAAGAAGTATCCACTAGTGATATAAAAGAAATTATTGATTGTGCTCGTTATGCACCGAGTGATACGAACTCACAAACGTGGGAGTTCTTGGTCATTATGAACCGAGAGAAAATTAAAGAAATTGAACAAATGACATGGGATGCATTACATAAACTTGCGGCAAAAGCAGCAGAAAATGGAGAAGAGAAAGCAGGGAAATTACTTACGCGTTCTTTCGGTCCATATGCGACAGCTTTCTCTGAGGCGCCCGTATTAATCGTATGTTTGGCAACACCATATGAATCAAAGTTTCGTGAAAAGATATTTGATCCAATTGCCTTCGTTCCTGATTCAGTATGGGAAGAGGAAGGGATTAAGAGTAGCTGTTTGGCAGCACAAAACTTAATGCTAGCTGCACATGCGAGAGGACTGGGTACTTGTCCAATGACAGGACCTGTATTATTAGCTCAAGATGAACTGCGACAATACTTAGAAATTGAACCTGAAAAACAAATTAATATGGTAATTTCACTCGGGTTTCCGAAAGATAAGCCGAAGAAACTTTCTCGAAAAGAAGTTGATGAGATTACAACATTTATTTTCTAAATGTTATGTAGAAAAGACATTGAAATGACAATGTCTTTTTATTTTGAATGGATATTTCTTTAGTGAATTGGGCTAAAATGATGAATAGAGTGGAATTACTATTTATTTCTTTAAAAAAATTAATGTTCTTAAAATGAAAGTATGGTACAGTAATCGTGAGCAAGCTAATATTTGTTCATGAAAGTGTTAAAAACTAGTTTTAAAATTAAGAAGTTATTTTTGTATAATAAATTATAATGAAATAACAGGGGGGATGAATTTTGAAGAAATTCATAATCACTGGATTGTCTGTATTGTTATTAGTAGGCTGTGGTGCTCCAAAGGAAAAAGAAGATGCACAGTCAAACCAGGAAGAACAAGTTGTAAATGCAAGTGATGAGAATATGGTCGTATTTCCTGAAGGAGCAGTGCCAATCGGAGAAGGGAAAGTAAAAGTAACTACGCCAGATGGTACTTCTGAAAATGGCAATATACCAACTGTATTCATAAAAAAGGATACTTTAATTCAGCAAGTCGAATTAGAACTTTCCAATTTTCAAAATGATAAAGAAACATTTGTATTTGTAGATCAAATATTTGCAGATAAACATCAAGTAACTAGTACAACACAGACAACAGTACAATTAAAAGAAAAGACGCTTGAGACAGGTAGTCATACGATTACCGCAGCTCAGTTTGAAAACAATGACCCAAAAGGAAAAGTCATTAGCTTTAATCAAGCGACGTTTGAAACGAAGCCTGCGTCTTAATATGGAAAAAAGTACATTACTCAAAAGTAGTGTACTTTTTAGTTTGGATTGAATTATGTCATTGAGAATAATTTGTTTCACCTTCTAGTATGAATGAATAGGAAGAACTTATTCTTTACTATCACGTAAGAGGAAGGGATTGAAAGTTTGAAACGAGTTATTCGTATTTTCTTATTTATTATAATGTTTTCGGTCATTTGGTTTACTTTACAAGAGGCGGTTGAAGTTACGCTCAATTATCAAATTCATGACTTGTTAATTGGAGCTGTATGTTTTGTCATTGTGTACCGGTTTTATCCCGCTTTAACGGGCAGTAAGAACCCCACCTCATAATTCGGCACATGCGAGTGGGAGATCACCTTCCCGTAAAAGCCCGATTGGTGAAGGCTGATAATCGGAGGGGAATGGACAAAACTCCCTCTGATTAAAGTTTCACTTTATGATAAACTCGGATTAATGTAAGTATTGAGAGAGAAATGTAGGTATTTCATTTGTAATGTCGAATAGTACATACGATGTCGTAATAACAAATTTTCTATTGTTTACTGTGAAACAGAAGAAGGAGAGATTGTAGTTATGAAAAGAGCTCTTATAAATATTGATTATACATATGATTTTGTAGCTGAAAAAGGTGCTTTAACTTGCGGGAAACCAGGTCAAGAAATTGAGAAGGAACTTGTAAATGTAACGAAACAATTTATTGAAAAAGGTGATTACGTAGTATTTGCGATCGATAAACATGAAGACAATGATGTATATCATCCTGAAGCGAAATTGTTTCCACCTCATAATATAGCAGGTACAAATGGAAGAGATTTATTCGGTGAATTACAAGATGTATGCGAGAAATATAAAAATGCTGAGAATGTATATTACATGGACAAAACGCGATACAGTGCATTTGCTGGAACAGATTTAGAGATGAAGTTAAGAGAACGCGGCATAGAAGAAGTTCATCTTGTAGGTGTATGTACCGACATCTGTGTTCTTCATACGGCAGTAGATGCTTATAATAAAGGATTTAAAATTGTCGTTTATGAAAAGGCGGTTGCATCTTTTAATGCGCAAGGACATGAATATGCACTTGGACATTTTAAATCTTGTTTACTTGCAGAAGTGAAGTGAAAAAGAGGCCTTCAAAAAGGTCTCTTTTTCACATTTAAATAGAAACGACTTGCTGTTGAATTAACTTTTTAATGAACGGGCTAATGTTTTCTGGTAGCCCATTTAAATCAAAAAATTGTACATGTAATGATTCAACTCCATCAGTTTTTAGCAAGCCACCTTTAATGTCTTTGCAAAGGTAAGCGATTGTTATAGGATAAAATTCATCTCCGTTCGCTAATTTCACAAAAAACTCTTTACCTGAAAATACACTTACTAACTGAAGTGTACCAATTTCAATACCTGTTTCTTCAAGTACTTCTCGTCTTCCAGCTTCTTCTGTGGATTCACCGAGTTCCACAAAACCTCCAGGAACACCCCAAATGCCATTTCGTCTTTGTTGTAGTAATATTTGTCCTTGGTCATTTAAAACAGCCACAGCAACTCCTGCTAGATTGAGTGGTCTTGATCCAACAACCTCTCTTAGTTCTTCGATATATCCCATTGCTTGTAACCTCCACGAGTAAAAATATTATTAAATGAACTATTCGGTGTAATGTGAAAATATTCCTTGTAACGAGGTGAGTATTGCGGACTTAAAAGAAAGTCGTTTATAAAATATTCTATTGTAATATCCCTTTAGGGGATTAAAAAGGGTTATAGTAAATAGAAAAGGGCATCTGAAGTTGAAAGATTGATTAAAGGGTTATAGTGTTGAAGATGAACAATGAATACAAATACATAGTTAAGAAAGTACGATTTAATGTCAGGATAAAAGATGTTTCGAAAACAAGTGTTGAGATGATAAATACGTATTTAAAATAAAGTAGCTCTGTATGAAATTTTCATTAGTAAGGAAGTGGATGGATGAGTTTATTAACGTATACTGAAGAGTTTTTTAATTATGTAAGGGAATTTTTACTTTTAAGGTTTTTACTATTTGCTTTAGTTCTTATCATTATTTCTTTTGTCATAAATCGCATTATTGATTGGTTTTTTAAAAAATCAAGCTTTTTTGATGAAGAGGTAGAACAGACGATTCAAAGTGTAATTCGATCTATTTTTAGATATATCATCATCATCAGTCTTATCATATATTTAATTAGTCAATTTGTAGATATAAAAAGTATTATTGCGGGTGCAGGGATAGCGGGTGTTGTCATCGGTTTTGCTGCACAACAGATGCTAAAAGATGTAATATTAGGCTTTGCAAGATTAGCGGACAAAGAGTTTCGTGTTGGCGATTTTGTAACTTTTAACGGAACAAATTCAGGAACTATTGAGGAAATTAGTATTCGTTTTATGCAAATTCGTGAATGGTCAGGAAAACTCCTTACCATACCACATGGAGAGATTAGAACGATACAAAATTTTAATAAAGGATGGATGCGAGTTATTGAACGCATCACGGTAAGTTATCAGGAAGATCCTACAAGAGTTAAGGAATTATTAGAAGAAGTATGTGTTATTTGTAATGAAAAATTGGATCAAAGTCTTTATAGAGTAGATAATGAAGCTGTTGAACCATTTAAATATGTTGGAGTTACAGACTTAAATCCTAACCTTAAATATGTTGGATATGAATTTTGTATTACAGGTTTGATTAAACCGGAAGATTATTTTGAAACTTCTAGACAAGTAAGATTTGAATTAATGTCTATGTTCCATAAAAATCAAGTGCAAATGCCAGCAGCGAATATGTTCGTTAACACTGAAAGTTTACAGAATATCCATGTGGGAGAATCTTTATCGGACAGTTAATGAAAACTAGCTAATTTCTGTTTTGGTTTAGAATTTAGATTTGAATGAACTGTATGGGATATCTCCTAAAAAAGAGCTGAAGGAATTCGGTTCTTTTTTCGTTTGTAGTATTTAGAAATTTCTTAATGTTATAATGATAGTTGGTGATGAGAATGAACATAGATGAAAAAGAGATGCATCGTTTAGAAGCATTAAAAGAAATTGCTGAGTTACTGAATGAAGCAACAAGCTTACCGGAAATGTTAGAAAAAGTGTTACATACATTGTTACAAGTTATGAATTTACAAACAGGGTGGATATTCTTTATTGATGAAAGTGGAAAGCATCGTATGCTTGTAGATCAAAACTTACCCTCAGCTCTTACGTGGCAAGAAAAGAAGCCGATGTGTGAAGGAGATTGTTGGTGTGTAGAACGTTTTGTGAATGGAAGATTGGAAAAAGCGACAAATATTATTGAATGTAAACGAATAGAAGATGCGATTGAATGTAACTGGGGAGAGACCGAAGATGTTACACATCATGCGACAATTCCTCTGCGAGCTGGATCAGAGAAATTCGGTCTATTAAATGTGGCCTCACCTCATAAAACACATTTTTCTGAGGAAGAGTTAGCGTTATTAGAAGCGATTGCATTTCAAATTGGAACGACAATACAACGTATTCAATTAGTTGAGAAAGAACGGAAATATGTAGTTGTAGCTGAAAGAAATCGACTTGCACGTGACCTACATGATTCCGTTAAACAATTGTTATTTTCAATTATGCTAACAGCGAAAGGGACTCTAAATATGACGAAGGATAGAGACTTGCAAGAGATGTTAAGTTATATTGGAGAATTATCACAGGAAGCATTGCAGGAAATGACACTTTTGATTTGGCAATTAAGGCCTGAAGGGTTAGAGAAAGGTTTAGCAGAAGCGATTCAAAATTACGGAAAACTGTTAGGGATTCAAGTGGAAGTTCGAATTGATGGAATGGTTTTAATTGAAGATGAAATAGAAGAAGTTTTATGGCGTATAGGCCAAGAGGCATTACATAATTGTAAAAAGCATGCTTCGTGTGAAAAAGTATGTGTTCATTTAAGGATTGAAGATAATAAGCTGCACTTTTACATAGAAGATAACGGAATAGGATTTATACAGGATCAAGTAAGAGAGTCAGCACTTGGTTTGAAAAGTATGAAAGAACGAATTGAATTAATGAGGGGAATTTTTCGAATAAAAGCAGAACCGGAAAAGGGGACAAAGATAGAAATTCAATTACCGGTTTGAGAGGGAGAACATCAGTGGAAATTAAATTATTACTTGTAGAAGATCATCATATCGTTCGGAGGGGACTCGTATTCTTTTTGAAAACGAGAGAGGAATTTGAAATTATTGGAGAAGCAGAAAATGGTGAAGAGGCATTGACATTTGTTCAAAAAGAAAAGCCAGATGTAGTTTTAATGGATATATCAATGCCTATAATGGACGGTATTGAAGCGACGAAACGTATAAAACAATATGATGAGACGATAAAAATTCTTATGCTCAGTAGTTTTTCAGAACAAAATTATGTTTTACCAGCATTAGAAGCTGGGGCAGATGGTTATCAATTAAAAGAGGTGCAGCCAGATCAACTCGTTGCGTCAATTGTTGCGGTATATCAAGGAAATGCAAATTTTCACCCGAAAGTAACACCTGCACTATTAGGACGGTCAGCAGTCAAGAAAGAAAAAGAGAATCCTTTTTCTATGTTAACGAAAAGGGAGCAAGAAGTACTTCGTGAAATTGCGAAAGGAAGAAGCAATAAGGAGATTGCAGCAGAGCTTCATATTACAGAACAAACTGTGAAAACACACGTTTCTAACGTATTGGCTAAATTAGAAGTAGATGATCGTACACAAGCTGCATTATACGCAGTAAAGCATGGGGAAAACTAGAAATAAGTATGAATAATTGTGTCACATGTTACGGTAGAATACATAAGAGCAAATAAAATGTATAGTGATGCGCTAAATAAAGGTGTTTCTTCTTTCGATTATTAGGTACAATATAGCTACTATGGAAGGGGAAGATACGATATGCCTGGTACAAAAAGTGGGATTGGAAAGATTCAGGCTTCGGTAAATGGTTTATCACCGAAATTACGAAGTATTGCCGAACATATTTTGAAACATCCACAAGATGTTGTACATAAATCGATTACGGAATTAGCGGAAGTTACGAATAGTTCCGAAGCAACGATATTCCGCTTATGCAAACACCTAGGTTTTCAAGGGTTTCAAGACCTGAAAATTACATTAGCTCGTGAGATTGTACATACCCCGATGCAAAATATTCATGAGGAAGTATCGGTAGAAGATAATATGGTCACTGTTGCTAAAAAAGTTTTTCATTCACATATTACAGGACTGCAAGATACATTGCATTTGTTAAATGATAACGCGTTGGAACAGGCAGTAAGTGCGCTGAATGAAGCGAAACGAATTGAGTTTTATGGAAATGGTGGTTCGGGTATTATTGCGATGGATGCTTATCATAAGTTTATGAGAACGGGTATTTCTTGTATTGCTCATACGGATTCTCATTTTCAAATTATGGGATCTGGCTTACTGACAAAAGAAGCAGTGGTCATTGCAATTTCTCATTCGGGAAGTAATAAAGGATTACTTGAAGCATTAGAAGTAGCAAAAGCAAGAGGAGCTCGCATTATTGCGATTACGAGCTATCAAAAATCGGCATTAAGCCAACTTGCTCATATAACGCTATATACTTCGACGCGTGAGACTGAATTTCGTACAGAAGCAAGTTCATCACGATTAGCGCAGCTTAGTTTATTAGATACTTTGTATGTGGGTTTGTCGTTGCAACGACAGGAGGAAACACTGCGGAATTTACAAAGCATACGTGAAACAATTTCAATGAAGCGAATATAAAAAGCTCTTCAAATGAAGAGCTTTTTAGTTTGTTGATATATCCTCAAGATCTACTTGCTCGTAGAAATAAGCAACGGGGTCATCTTTAGCGTTTCAATTAGTTTTATCCCGCTATTTGCGGGCAGTAAGACTCCCGCCTTAAAATTAGGAACATGCGAGGAAGTTAGGTAGGAGATTAACTGCCCGTAAAAGCCCGATTGGTGAGGGCTAATAATCAGAGGGGGATGGATAAAACCCACTCTGATTAAAGTTTCACTTTATCGGTGATATCCCATCACAATCAAGCTAAGAAAAGTAAATACCCCAAGATGAACTACAAAAAAATTGTTTAAAACGTTTTACTTATAGTCATAATCTCCTATCTTTACAACCATTCATTTTTTCAACCTCTATACTCTTTATATTTTTTCATCACATTACTTCACATTTAAAATCAAAAGAATAGCTTGATAAATTCAAATGTAGATATAATAAAGTTTCAGATTTTCCCTTTAAATACATAAAAAAACCTTTATGTAATAATTCAAATATTGTTCAATATTTCAAAATATGTTTGTGAAATTCCATGTTATGATGAACCTGTAATGATGATTGAACACTTAAATTTGGTACAATAATTAGCCAAAATAGTGAGGACAGTAGTTGTGAGATAAACTCATTAAAACTCTAAAACACTAAAGGGGAGATCACATATGAAAGCAGTAGTAGTTAATAAAGACAGCAAAGCAAACATTGAAGTTATTGAAAAGGAATTACGTCCGTTACACTCGGGTGAAGCGCTAGTAGATGTAGAGTATTGTGGAGTTTGCCACACTGATTTACACGTTGCGAATCATGATTTTGGAAACACAGATGGCCGCATCCTTGGTCATGAGGGTGTAGGTATTGTTACTAAAATTGCTGATGATGTTACTTCACTAAAGATAGGTGACCGTGTAAGTATTGCATGGATGTTCCAATCTTGTGGACGTTGTGAATATTGCGTAACTGGTAGAGAAACATTCTGTCGTGAAGTTAAAAATGCTGGTTATACAGTAGATGGTGGTATGGCTGAACAATGTATCGTTACAGCTGATTATGCTGTGACAGTACCAGAAGGATTAGATCCTGCTCAAGCATCATCAATCACATGTGCAGGCGTAACTACATATAAAGCTATTAAAGTATCAGACATTAAACCTGGTCAACCTATCGTAATCTATGGTTGTGGTGGATTGGGTAACCTAGCAATCCAATATGCTAAAAATGTATTTGGTGCAAAGGTAATTGCAGTTGATATCAATGACGACAAATTAGCCTTAGCAAAAGAAGTTGGTGCCGATATGACTATCAATCCAATTACTCAAGGCCCTGCTGATAAGATTGTTCAAGAGGCGTTTGGTGGCGCTTATGCTGCTGTAGTAACAGCCGTTTCTAAAGTAGCCTTCAATTCAGCAGTTGACGCAGTACGTGCTTGCGGTAAAGTAGTTGCAGTAGGTTTACCAGTAGAAACTATGGATTTAAACATTCCACGACTTGTATTAGACGGAATTGAAGTAGTTGGTTCTCTAGTTGGTACTCGTAAGGATCTGGAGGAGGCATTTATGTTCGGCGCAGAAGGAAAAGTAGTGCCGGTTGTTCAAACTTGTCCTTTAGATGAAGTACAAAATGTATTCGAAGAAATGGAACAAGGTAGAATTCAAGGGCGTATGGTAATTGATTTTAAACAGCATAATTGCAATTGCAAATAATTCACTTTAAACATAAAAAGCATGAGTCTAGCAAAGGACATTTAAAAAAGTTAGACGGCATTTAGAAGATGATTTCTGTATTCAACAGAGATCATCTTCTTTATATTCTACTAATATCGATGCCGATTAATGCCCGATTGGTGAGGGATGATTAAAGGTTCAATTTATTTGCAAACGAAAAAGAATCTTTATGTTTAACAAATTTCTTTTGATCTGGAACGGATTGAATTGCTACAACTTGCGAATCTCTTGCTTTCAGTGCATCTTGAATCCCGATTGTCATAAGCTTAATAAATAGAATCGTAATAAAGAATGAAACGAGAGTATAAAAAATAATCCACCATGAAAGATTCATTTCATAACGATTTAATCCAATAAGGCCTGCCCAATCATTAGATAGAGAAACAGGTTTGAGCACTCCGTCATAGAGTTCGCGCATTTGTATCCCGCCAATTACAATATTAAGCAACGCTAAATGGATAACGAGTATGAGTGTTTGGACGATATGTTCCATGAATAACACAAATAAGCGGTCAAGTAATAAGACTCGTAAGTGTTTTTTTATAATATGAAAACGGCTAGCACCCAGTAATTGTGAACTTAAAATGTAATCTCGTTTCATAAATTCATCAACCTCTGAGGATATATATAAAGAAAGTGTAGGCAGAGCGACGAAAATAAGTACGAGTACTTGATAAAACGTAAATGAAATATTTGGGTCTAATCTATCAGCATTTGATGTAATTACAATATTAACGGGCGTGATGAGTATGAATGCGATAAATAAAGTTGGAATATAATAAAAAACTTCTGAGCATGCCTGGAAAAATCTCTTGAATTTTGGAGCATATAAACTTAAGAGGATTCCTATACATGTTCCGCATAAAATTCGAAAGAAGCTAATTGCCACGGCTAATAAAATGGTGAATTTTGCTCCTTCTACAATTTGTAAGAAAACAGACTCTCCAAAACGATCAGTTCCAAAAGGCGGCATTAACGATGGTGGAAAGGGGGCCTTTCCAAGTAATTCGTTATTGTCATTGTAAAGTAACTGAGGAGGTTTTGGGATGTTATCTTTAAAGAACCAACTATAAATAAAACTAGCTGAAATAAGTATGAAAAGATAAGTAAAGCCGATTAAAAAGCGTTTTGATTTCCAAATAGATTTCATAGAGCTGCTCCTTTCAATTGTTTTTGCCATCTATTCATCATAAAAGTGATTATTTGAAAAATAGAATAAAACGGTAAAATAATCATGACGAGTATGATAAATGCAGCAGGAGGTGAAACAAATGCCTTCCTAAATAAAAATTGAATAATGCCTTCCATATTAAAAACAAATTCTAAAATGAATAAGTTAGAAAGTAAGAAAACAAAAATCGTTTTTAAATGGTGAAAGAAGTGGATAGATATATTTTTGAATAAATGAATGCATAGTATATAACTTGATGAAAGGCCTTTTCCATATGCAACCTCTACGTAATGTTTTCCATGTTCTTCTTTTATGTATAACACCATCATCCGAAACATTTGTAATGTAGGTAAGACTGCTAAAGATAAAATAGGGAGTAAATAAGCTCGATTTTCATTAAAAGAAATAATGGTGACAGGAGATTCCCCGAATTTCTGAAGTACCCATATGAAAAATATTTGCAAACAAATCATCATCATCATATCAGGGACAGCTTCTAATATGAACACAATTCGGTTTATCCATTTTTTTATATAATCTTTTGCTAAAAAATAAAAAAATGCCATACTAGATGATAGAAAGAGCGCAAGAAAAAAGGCTATAAATAATACAGTAAATGAATATAGGTAAGGTTCTAAAACAGTTGGAAATAATGGTGTCTTTTTGAAACTACCAAATTTCGGGTCTGATCCGATAACTACTAATGATTCAGGGGAGAAAACCTCTTTTAACATAGTAACGATCTGATTAAAAAAATAAATTGGTTGAAAGGTAAATCCTTGTTGAGTGATAAATAAATAAGGTAAATTTAATAATAGTAAGAGTGATAAAAGAATTGATGAAAGCTTAATTGTGAATTGAGATATTGTATTTAACATTAAATCCCTCCGACATCTTTTTACAACATTATACAATAAAATTCATATTTCGTTTTGATTTTTCTGAAAAATATAAATACTATTAGGTTTTATAGTATGGAACATATATTTACAAGGTAAAAAAGTGATAGTAGGGAGCCGTGCTCTATGTCCATCAAGATAAAAGGACTAGTGAACCTAAAGCAATAAAAAGAGCAAAATGCACAAAATTTCCGTATTGGTGGTAATTGCTTTTCTTAAGTTGATGGATATGTGATGTGACCCCACATCCATCAACTTAAGGATTTAGACTATTTTAAAACTTAAAAGCACGTTACTATTCTCTTATGTTAATGAGAAAGGGTGACGTGCTTTTTATGAATATGCATCAAAAACAAGAGCTGTCTTTATTTGCCGAAGAGTTATATCGATATATGTCTCCCGCT
>NZ_LXLV01000026.1 GCF_001757995.1 Bacillus mycoides
AATTCTTCTGAATATGTAATAAATATTGAACCTTTTTTAGTCATGAAAAATCCCCTCCAAGTAATAGTGTAACATCCATGTATGTACATGGTCTTTTTACACTGTCTACTTAAAGGGGATAATATCATTCAATAGTCTGTTCTTTTGCGTTCGTAAAGACATGTGTAAGTAGGTTCACGCAAGGACCTTCGTCACTATACATGCCCAACCTTAGCTTGATGGGCATGTGATGTGACCCCTAATAATGAATATTGCTTTTCAACTCCTTTTTCATGCAAATGAGTAGAAAGTATGGAAGGACTATGTATGTGTTGTTAATGAGAGGAAAAGAGTGTGTTGCGAAACGAATATAATGCAACTTTACCGCACTGAAAAGCTAATTTTAGTATGTAAATGAAATGGAATGAAGGGGTTTTTTTTTTTTTTTTTTTTTTTTTAAAAAAATTTTCTTTCTAAAACTTGATTTATGAAAAAATATTTTATATACTAATTCATGTAAACGGTTTACTAGATCGTATTTTGCTAGAAACGAAGGGAAGATTCGCATGGAAACAAGGGGGAGAGTAATCGGGATTGATATCGGTACCACAAGTACGAAGACGGTTGTATTCACTGAAAAAGGAAAAGTCGTTGCTTCACATGCAATTGATTATCCAATCATTCAGCCGAAAGTCGGATGGGCGGAGCAAGATCCTGATGTAATATGTGCTGCTGTATACAAAACTGTAAGCGTTGCCATCGAGAAGGGGAATGTGTTACCAGAAAATATTTCATCTATTGGGATTAGTACAGCAATGCACGCCTTAATTGCAGTAGATGAAAACGGTGCACCTTTAACGCGCTCTATCATTTGGGCAGATAATCGAAGTACAAAGCAATCTGAAAAACTATTACAACAAATGAATGGTCATGACATTTATAGAAGAACTGGTACACCAATTCATCCGATGTCACCACTTTCTAAATTACTGTGGATGAAAGAAGAAGAAACGGATTTATTCAGAACTGCTCATAAATTTATTTCCATTAAAGAGTATGTCATTTATCAATTATTCTCACGCTATGTAGTTGATTATTCTATCGCATCTGCTACAGGGTTATTTAATTTAGAAACATTAAACTGGGATGAAGATGTTTTAACTATGTTAAATATGTTACCAGAACAATTATCAACACCTGTACCAACTACATATATTTTATCGGGAATGAAGCCGGAATTAGCACAAAAGATGGGGATTCGTGAAGATACTCCAGTTGTTATTGGTGCGAGTGATGGTGTTCTTGCAAATGTAGGTGTGGGTGCAATATCGCCTGGCTCAGCTGCAATTACGATTGGAACAAGTGGTGCAGTTCGAACAATTTCATCAAGTGTTAATACAGATGAAAAAGGAAGAACTTTTTGTTACGCACTAACAGATCAGCACTGGGTTATCGGTGGACCAACGAATAACGGTGGAATATTACTTAGATGGTTACGCGATGAATTCGGTAGTCCAGAGCAAGAAGTAGCAAGGAAGCTTGGGATTGATCCTTATGATTTATTAATTAAGTATGCGGAAAGTGTACCGGCTGGAGCAGATGGATTGCTATTTTTACCGTTTTTATCTGGAGAACGTGCACCCTACTGGAATGCAAATGCTCGTGGTACATTCTTCGGTATAAACCTTCAGCATAAACGAGAACATTTTATACGAGCTGTCATGGAAGGAGTTTGTATGAGTGTGTATTCAGTTGCACTCGCAATTCGTGATTGTACGGGGCCTCTAACTGAAATACGTGTTTCAGGAGGTTTTGCAAAGTCTGCATTTTGGAGACAAATGCTATCCGATATGATGGGGAAAGAATTGCTTGTTCCTGAAAGTCATGAAGCATCTGCGCTTGGGGCAGCGGCACTTGCTTTATATGCAGTAGGGAAAATTAATTCTCTTGAAGAGGTGAAGGATTGGATCGAAATTGTCCATCACCATGTACCTAATAAAGAAAATACGGCTTTATATTTAGAGATGTTTTATATGTATGAACGACTTTACAATCGTTTGAAAGAAGAATTTGATTGTATAGCTGCTTTCCAACGTAAACAATAGGGGGATTGGGAGAAATGGTAGTTGGGATCGTACTAGCGGCTGTTGTCATATTACTTTTACTAATTACGGTAGTAAAATGGCATCCATTTGTCGCGTTAATTTTAACAGCAATCGGAGTTGGGCTGGCAATGGGGATGCCCTTGGTTGCAACTTCACCACAACATCCGGGGATTATCGATTCTATTAAATTAGGTCTTGGTAATACGTTAGGGTTTTTGGCGATTGTTTTAGCTTTAGGAACAATGCTTGGAAAAATGATGGCTGAATCTGGCGGTGCTGAACGAATTGCTAACACATTAATTGGACGTTTTGGGAAAAAGCGTGTTCACTGGGCAATGATGTTCGTTGCATTTATAGTAGGTATTCCGGTATTTTTCCAAGTTGGATTTGTACTATTAATTCCGTTAGTATTTACAATTGCGTTAGAAACAGGGGTATCACTTATTACAATTGGTATTCCGCTAGTAGCAGGTCTTTCAGTTGTACACGGACTTGTTCCACCGCATCCAGCAGCGATGGCAGCGGTAGGTATTTTTAAAGCAGATGTGGGGAAGACAATTTTATATGCATTAATTGTCGGACTTCCAACTGCAATAATTTCAGGGCCGCTTTACGGGAAATGGATCGGTGCTCGTATACATAAAGAAGTACCGTTAGATATAGCGGAGCAATTTATTGAAAGAGATAAGAAGAAGGAACTTCCTAGCTTTGGAAATACATTGTTTACTATTTTGCTTCCAGTATTTCTTATGCTTGGTGCATCGATAGCAGAAGTAGCGTTAAATAAAACGAGTCAACTTGCACAAGTGCTACACTTTATTGGAGATCCTGTAGTTGCTTTATTAATTGCAACGATATACTCTTTCTTTAGTCTTGGTTATGCAAAAGGATTTTCTAAAGACAAAGTATTAAAATTTACAAATGATTGCTTAGGACCTATTGCGAACATATTGTTAGTTATTGGTGCCGGTGGTGCATTTAATAAAGTGTTATTAGACTCAGGAATTGGTACTACAATTGCAGAAATGGCGAAAGAATCACATATTTCACCAATATTATTAGGCTGGGGAATTGCGGCACTTATCCGAATCGCAACTGGATCTGCTACTGTTTCTATGATGACAGCAGCTGGTATTGTTGCACCGATCGCAGCAAGTACACCAGGGGTAAATGTTGAACTATTGGCACTTGCAACAGGCGCAGGATCATTAATTTTATCACACGTGAATGATTCTGGATTTTGGATGATTAAAGAGTATTTCGGAATGACTGTGAAAGAAACATTATTAACATGGACTGCAATGGAGACGATACTATCTGTTGTAGCACTTGGATTAATTTCGTTATTAAATATATTTGTATAGAATGGGAGATTGATTAATATGAAACTAGGTTTAATTGGATTAGGAAAAATGGGATTCCCATTAGCTGAACACTTACATGAAGACAAGCATGAGGTAGTTGTATACGATGTAAATAATGAGCTTGTTGAAAAGGCAGGGAAATTAGGGATTACTGCACGTCATACATTAAAAGAAATGATTGCTGAACTAGAAGCACCTCGTACAATTTGGGTAATGGTACCTGCAGGAGAAGTTGTTGAGTCAGTACTAAAAGATGTATATCCATTATTAGAGGAAGGCGATATCGTTATTGAAGGTGGAAATTCATTCTATAAGGATACGTTGCGCCGTGCTGAAGAAGCGAAAAGCTTTGGCTTACATTACGTAGATATCGGTACATCAGGCGGTGTAGAAGGAGCTAGATACGGTGCGTGCTTAATGGTTGGTGGAAAAAAAGAAATCTATGATCAATTAGAACCTTTATTTAAAGACTTAGCAGTAGAAAACGGTTATTCTTATGCAGGCCGCGTTGGAAGTGGTCATTTCTTAAAAATGGTTCATAACGGTATTGAATATGGAATGATGCAAGCAATCGCTGAAGGATTTGAAGTGTTAGATAAAAGTGATTTTGATTTCAATTATGAAGATGTTGCAAAAGTATGGGCAAATGGATCAGTTATCCGTGGTTGGTTAATGGACTTAACTGAAAAGGCATTTGCAGATGATCCGAAACTTGATGGTATTAAAGGTGTAATGAACTCTTCCGGGGAAGGAAAATGGACTGTTGAAACTGCGCTTGAACTACAAGCAGCGGCACCAGTTATCGCAATGTCATTATTTATGCGCTATCGTTCTCAAGAAGATGATACATTCCATGGGAAAGTTGTCTCAGCTCTTCGTAATCAATTCGGTGGACATGAGGTTGTGAAAAATTAGTTTTGTGAAACTCATACGAAAGTATGAGTTCTTTTTTATTTCTCATACTATTTTATGAAAGCTTTTACCTCTTTTTACTGTATTTTGTATAGAAATTTCTGATAATATAAAGGTAGAATTTGAAAACAAAGGGGAGAAATGATTATGAAACTAGTCGTAATTAATGGTACACCAAGAAAGTTTGGAAGAACTCGCGTTGTGGCAAAATATATTGCAGAGCAATTTGAAGGGGAGTTATACGATTTAGCAGTAGCGGAATTGCCTTTATATAATGGAGAAGAATCACAACGTGAATTAGAGGCAGTAAAAAAATTAAAAGCTTTAGTGAAAGCTGCGGATGGAGTAGTACTATGTACACCAGAATATCATAATGCGATGAGCGGAGCGCTGAAAAATTCGTTAGATTACTTAAGTAGCAGTGAATTCATCCATAAGCCTGTCGCATTATTAGCGGTTGCAGGAGGAGGTAAAGGGGGAATTAACGCATTAAATAGTATGCGCATTGTTGCTAGAGGCGTTTACGCAAACGCAATTCCAAAACAAGTCGTGCTTGATGGATTACATGTGCAAGATGGTGAACTTGGAGAAGATGCAAAACCATTAATTCATGATTTAGTTAAAGAATTAAAAGCATATATGAGTGTATATAAAGAGGTGAAAAAACAATTAGGAGTTGAGTGATATGTCCTCTCTTTATCATGATTCTCGCTTGTATTACATTCTAGGAGCCAATAGTTTATCCGCTATTGGTTCCGGGATTGTTATGATAACGATTCCGTGGTTGTTAATTAAGGAAAGTGGAGGAGAGACAACGTTTGGTTATGTTTCTATTGTTGCGACTCTCATAATGTTTTTATTAACGCCATTTATTGGGCAAAGTATAGATCGTTTTTCAAGAAAATCTTTGTTGTTATGTAACGAAGGTATTGGGATAGCGATTATAGGAATGATGGCTATTTGGGGATTTGCTGGGCAATCATACAATTCTATTCATTACATTAGTATTTATATAGCAGGTTCTTTCTATTATCTATTATTCTATCCTACAATTTTTGCATTCAACCAAGAAATATTTCAATCTGAACATTATAAACGTTTAAGTGGCACGATGGAAATACAAGGACAATTAACGCAAGTTATTTCAGGAGCGGCTGCTAGCTTTCTAATTGAGATCGTTTCTTTGAAATGGATTTTGTTAGTAGATATGTTAACTTTTGCAGGAGCATTTTTTCTTTTCTTATGTATACCGTATGTAAAGAAAAAAGAAGTAAAACGGAAAGCAACATTTAAGAAGCAATTGTTCGAAGGAATTCACTTTATGAAAAAGCGTCCTAAGTTCTTTTGGTTTTTACTTGCCACTTATATGCCGTTTATCGGTGTTATGATGGCAAATTATTTAATCCCAGTTTATATTTCAGATATACTCAAAGCTAGTGCCTCTGTATACGCGATAGAAGGTATGATGTATGGTGTTGGGGCTGTTATTGCGGGAATAAGTATTCCAATCATGATGAAATATGTCAAAATAGAAGTTTCAATCGTTATGACGATGGTTATTTATGTAATTTCAATTACCGCAATGATTATTGAGCCTTCCATTATGTTATTATATGGACTTGCGATTTTTCATGCGAGTGGAAATGCTGGAACACGAGTGGCGAGAAATGTATTGATGATGGAAGAAATCCCAAATGAAGTAATGGGCCGTGTAGATAGCTTATTTCGCTTAATTGGTACAGGAATACGAATTGTATTATTAATGCTGTTTACAGCCGGTGTATCTAAAGCTGGGGTAATGCTCCCATTTTACGTATTAAGCTGTATATTGATCTTTTCATTAGGAATCGCTATTCATTATGTACTATCACAACGTAAAGTAGGGACGAATGTTTCTAATAAATCAATCGTATAAAAAGTACTTCTGCCTTCCTTTCTTTTTCTATATAATAAAAAGAAAGGGAGTGCAAACTTATTTATGAACAAATGGATCTTGCTTATAATCTTATTACTACCGCCGATATACATCATTTATATGACGTTTCGAATGAATAAAGTTGCTCGTGAAAAATTGAGTAATCACTCTCCATACGTTCTTATATTAGGTGCAAAGTTATTTGGAGATAGACCGTCTTTATCTCTTCAAAATCGTTTGGATGTGGCGTTGGAATATTTATATTCTCACCCTGAGGTGAAAGTAATCGTTTCAGGTGGTCAAGGGGAAGATGAAGATATACCGGAAGCTCACAGTATGAGAAACTATTTAATGGTACACGGTATAGATGAGAATCGTATTTTAATTGAAGACCAATCTACAAATACGTATGAAAATTTAAAGTTTAGTATGGATTTATATGATGTAAAGCATGCGGTAGTTGTAAGTAATACGTATCATTTATATCGAACGAAAATAATTGCAAAGCGTTTAGGCATAAAGATGGAAGCTTTGGCTGCTGAAACACCGAGTCGTTTTAAGAAAAAAGCGTATGTGCGTGAATATGCTGCAATTATGAAAACAATATTGTTCGACCGTTAGAGCTCAAATGTGAGCTCTTTTTTTATAGAATAATGCGTATCATTTGAAATGAACTCCATATTCCATCAAAATAAAGGAAACAACAATAAAGGAGTTGTGTTTGTGATTCAGTTTAATCATGTGTCAAAATCGTATGAAGATGGCACAAAAGCAGTGGATTCATTGCATTTAGAGATTAAAAAAGGAGAATTTTTTGTTCTCATTGGCCCGAGTGGTTGCGGGAAAACAACGACAATGAAGATGATTAATCGTTTAATTGAAACGACGGAAGGATCAATTTTAATCGATGGAAAAGATATTCAAGAATATAACATAAACGAACTGCGTTGGAATATAGGGTACGTGTTGCAGCAGATTGCTTTGTTTCCGCATATGACAATTGCTGAAAATATTGCAGTTGTCCCTGAAATGAGAAAGTGGAGTAAGGAGAAAATAAAAGCGCGTGTTGATGAACTGTTACATATGGTTGGATTAGAACCAGATGTATATCGTGATCGTATGCCAGATGAATTGTCGGGAGGACAGAAGCAACGTGTAGGTGTCGTTAGGGCATTAGCTGCAAATCCGAAAATCGTTCTTATGGATGAACCATTTAGTGCGTTAGATCCATTAAGTAGGGAACAACTTCAACAGGATATAGTGCAATTGCAAAAAAAGATTCAAAAAACGATAGTATTTGTAACGCATGATATGCAAGAGGCTTTGTCACTTGGTGATCGCATTTGTGTAATGAAAGAAGGGAAAGTTGTTCAATTAGATACACCAGAAGGTATTATACATAATCCGAAAAATGAGTTTGTAGAGGAGTTCATTGGAAATCGTGGACGACCTTGGTATGAGGGGAAGAGTATAGAAGAGGTATTGCCGCTAGACAATGGTATACGAGTAGAAGGGAATACTTTATCTTTACATTCGACTTTACAAGAAGCACTAGTCCGCTTACAAAATGAAGAGTCAGTACCGGTTGAAGAAAATGGTCAATATGTTGGAGTGTTAACAAGTCGTCATATTGTCAATTACATTGTTGAACAAATGAAGGAGAGAGGCTAAACAGTGACTGATTTTATTCAAACGTTCCAAGAACGAAAAGTAGAATTGCTAAGTGCGTTAAGTGAGCATTTACAAATATCGCTTATTTCATTATTTTTTGCAGTAATTATTGCAGTACCTCTTGGCATTCTATTAACGAGAAAAGAACGGATGGCTGAATTTATAATAGGGACTTCTGCTGTTATGCAGACTGTGCCATCACTTGCATTACTTGGACTTTTAATTCCATTAGTAGGAATCGGAAAACTTCCAGCCATTATCGCATTAGTTGTGTATGCACTATTACCTATTTTGCGAAATACGTATACAGGAATACGGGAATTAGATGAATCACTTATAGAAGCGGCGAGAGCTATGGGAATGAATAGTTGGAGAAGATTATGGAAGGTAGAGCTTCCTCTCGCATTACCAATTATTATGGCTGGTATTCGGACAGCGATGGTATTAATTGTTGGAACGGCTACACTAGCTGCTTTAATAGGCGCTGGTGGACTCGGTAAGCTCATACTACTCGGTATCGATCGGAATGATCATGCGCTTATCATTTTAGGGGCCGTACCAGCTGCGTTACTCGCTTTATTCTTTGATATAGTACTTCGCATGCTTGAGAGGCCCAAACGCTCATATAAGCGCGTTATATTAACGATATGTATAGTTGTCGTAATGATCGCTTCGCCATTTCTTTGGAATACACAAAAGAAAGACATAGTTATTGCTGGCAAACTTGGATCTGAACCAGAAATTTTAATTCAAATGTACAAGCAACTTATTGAACAGGATACAGATTTACAAGTAGAATTAAAGCCAGGCCTTGGGAAAACAGCATTTGTATTTGAAGCGTTAAAATCAGGTGAAGTAGATATATACCCAGAATTTTCAGGAACAGCTTTATCTACTTTCGTGAAAGAAGGACCGAAAAGTACAAATCGTGATGAAGTATATGAACAAGCACGTATGGGAATGGAAAAGAAATATAATATGGTTATGTTAAAGCCAATGGAGTATAACAATACATACGCACTAGCTATGCCGAAAAAAATAGCAGATCAAAATAATATAAATACAATTTCTGATTTAGGAAATATTGCACAGGAAGCTAAGGTAGGATTTACATTAGAATTTGCTGATCGTGAAGATGGTTATAAAGGTATGCAAAAATTATATAACTATAAGTTTTTAAATGTTAAAACGATGGAACCGAAACTACGCTATAGCGCAATTCAATCGGGTGATGTTAACGTAATCGATGCATATTCAACAGATAGTGAACTTGAGCAATATGGACTTAAAGTGCTAAAAGATGATAAAGGACTATTCCCTCCTTATCAAGGAGCGCCATTATTAAGAAAAGAGACGTTACAGAAATATCCAGAGCTTGAAAAAACATTGAATAAATTATCTGGAAAGATTACAGATGAAGAAATGCGAAAAATGAATTACGAAGTAAATGTGAATGGGAAAAGTAGTGAAGAAGTAGCAAAACAATTTTTACAAAAAGAGAAGTTACTTCGTTAATTTTACAAGAAATATACAATTTTATATGTTTGAAATGACCGTTCATTACAAAATGAACGGTTTTTTCATGCATACTTATACAATTTTTCAAAAAAGTATTCCATTTTTCTTCATTTTCTTTTAGAATAAGTAATGTTTTCCTGAAAAAATATAAGAGAAACATCTATTAGAGAAAAGGTGACTTTAATAGTTGAACGAACATAACACCTAGAATGACAGATGGGGTGGTACAAATAGAAAAGAAGTTAGGTTTTTTTCCGTTAATCGCATTAGTAGTTGGAACGATGGTTGGTGGCGGTGTTTTTAGCTTACCGCATGATTTAGCAGTAGGAGCAAATAGTGGTGCAACAATAATTGGTTGGTGTATTACAGCGATGGGAATGATTCCACTGGCGCTCGTATATCAAACGTTAGCAAGACAAAAACCGGAGCTTGAGGGCGGAATTTATAGTTATGCACGAGCCGGTTTCGGTGAATATATTGGTTTTAACAGTGCGTGGGGGTACTGGCTGGCAGGAATTTTAGGAAATGTCGCAACAATTATGTTGTTATTTAGCACATTAGGTTATTTCTTCCCAATTTTTAAAGGAGGAAATAATATTGCGTCTATCGTCGGTGCCTCTCTTTTATTATGGACACTTCATTTTCTTATTTTATTTGGAATTCGTGAAGCTTCCATTATGAATGTTATCGCAACAATTGGGAAATTAGTTCCGATCTTATTATTTATTGTCGTGATGGTAACAGCGTTTCGCTGGGATACATTTACACATGACTTTTGGGGCGAAGGAACAATCTCAGTTTCCGCTATATTAGGTCAAGTGAAAAATACAATGCTTGTAACTCTTTGGGTGTTCATTGGTGTTGAAGGAGCAGTTGTATTATCAGGTAGGGCTAAAAATAGCAGAGACGTTGGAAAAGCGACAGTACTTGGGTTAATTTTAGTTATGTCTATTTATATTTTAATTTCAGTTCTGTCAATGGGAGCTATGACGAGAAATGAACTTTCGGTTTTAGAAACTCCTTCAATGGGACATGTATTAGAACATGTTGTTGGGCCATGGGGTGCAATGGCAATTAATATTGGATTAGTTGCGTCACTTGTAGGTACATTAATTGGCTGGTTTTTACTTGTTTCTGAAATTTCTCACGTAGCAGGAAAAGATGGAGTATTTCCGAAAGTCTTTACGAAAACAAATAAGAAGCAAACGCCGCATATGGCATTATGGATTTCAAATATCGTTGCCCAAACTATATTTATAATCGTTCTGTTTTCACAATCGACATATCAAATTATGTATTTTATTGCGTCAACATCAATTTTATTACCGTATTTATTATCAGCGCTATTTCAATTGAAATTAGTCATCACGAAAGAGCTGAAAGTTGCGAGAGTAAAAAATGGATTGTTAGCATTAATTGCTTCCCTATACTCTGTATGGTTAATTTATGCAGCTGGTTTAAAGAATTTATTACTTGTTTCGATTGTATATGGAATCGGGATTATCGTGTACATGTTTGCAAGAAAAGAAAAAGGGAATCGTTGTTTTGTAGGTGTAGAGAGATATGTGATGTGGGCAATTGTTATTGCAGCTATCACATCACTTTGTATGTTACTGACAGGAAATATAAAAATGTAAAAGTCCTTTTAATTTAAAGGGCTTTTTTCCTTGTCTAGAGAATATTTAATACATAAGATATTCAGGAGGGATGAAAATGGAAGAAAAAGAACAGTTGTCTAGAATTATGGATTTAGCTAGTGATTTAAGGAAAGTATTAGTACAAGAATCTTTTTTTAATCATCATCCTGAACTTCGAGGCGTGATTGAAAATTTAGCGAGTTCTGTAGAGAATTTGGCGAGTTTGCAACAAAATAAAGATGAAAATGCCGAAGATCGATTGCGGTATGTACTTGCTAAAATGAAAATCGCTCATAATGCCATTTTACAAGAAAAAAAAGCATTTCCTTCTCATTAATATACGTTTTAATTTTGAACCTGACGGATGACGTCAGGTTTTTTATTTCTAGTTTTAGATTGTAGTTCATACACTAAGAATAGTATGAAAAAAAGAAGGTGACGACGTTGAAATTACATAAAGCTCTTCATCCAAGTTTTATAAAGCGAATGTATTATATGAGGTTTATTGGGAGGTTTGCAAAAGCTGAGGGAGAGAAGAATGGAGAAAATTTCTTTGTACAATGTCTTTCTCCAATACCTTTAACTTTACAAGAGTTATTTCCGGCTGGAAAATATTTGTTTGAAGGATTATGCAGTAATAAAAAGAATGAAAAAATTTTTACCGATTTAAAGAAGCGTAAATTAGAAAAGCAACTGGTTATGTTTCGTCTTTATTATGATCGTGGAAATTTACTTCTGGAATTAATATGTACAGAAGAGCCTCGGGAAATAGCATCTTCATATAATTTGATTCCTTCACCAAAGGTCTCAAATTATAAAAAGAGAGCGTCTTTGGAACGGAAGTTAAGCAACGGTTACTTATCATTTCTTATGCCTAAATTACCAAAAGACTTTGAGCCTCCAGAATTATTGTGGCATGAAGGAAGGCTATATGGAAATTTATCGTTAAAATCATCAATAAGTTCAATTTCATATTTTGAGCAAAGAAAAGAATGCAAATATATTGAAATAAACGATTGGATGAAACATGTAGAAATAGCAGTAGACGATCATTTATATTTTGTAAGTGAAAATGTGTATGACCAACTAAATAAACGAATTGTTGAAGAAGGTAAGTTAGTTGAAGTAGAAGATATTAAAATACAAAAGGAGGACTGGGAATGGGATGAGCGTGAATCCTCTTTTTTGCAGTATGTACAAAGTATGGTTCGTAATAAAGGGCTATATTTAGATGATACAGATATATATAATTTTCACATTAGCGTTAAAACCAATATGTTAACAATTGTTGGTGGTATACCAGGTGTTGGGAAATCACGCTTTGTGCAAGCTTATGCAGAATCACTTGGATTACGTTATGGTGAAGAGTTGATTTGGATTCCGATTTCACCATCGTATCAAGAACCACATGATATTCTCGGTTACCTTCATCCGAATGGTAATTTTATTGAAAGTGAAACGAAGTTAGTTCGGACATTATTGAAGGCTAAAGAAAATCCAAATCAATTGTATATAATTGTGTTCGATGAAATGAACATGTCACATATTGAGCATTGGTTTACTCCGTTTCTATCCGTTCTTCAACTTGAAAAGAAAAATCGTATTTTAAATTTGTATGAGAAAGTACAAGAAATAGAAAATCCAATTCCACCTTCAGTGGAAATTGGTGAGAATGTTATTTTCGTAGGCACTGTAAATTTTGATGAAACGACGAAAGAACTTTCCGATCGATTATTAGATCGAACAAATTTGATTACATTACAAAAAATTCCGTTTTGCGAGATGAGTATAGAACAAGAGAAAGTTGTTCAGCAACCCCCGCTGAAAGTAACAACGGGAGAATTTCGACTCAATTGGTTGAGGAATAAAGAGATGATCGAAGTGTTTACTGAAGAGGAATTAGAGTTATTGGATAAGTTACATGATGTATTATCATCACACGATATATCAAAAGGAATTTCTTTCCGATGTGCAAGCGCAATCGCAACGTATTTGCAAAATATACCGTTCCAAAATAATCAGTCCTATATGATTAGCAGGGAAGAAGGTTTTGATTTGCAAATAAAGCAGCGTGTATTAACGAAATTAAGGGGGACAGAAATGACAGTGGGCTCTCTACTTTCTGAAGAAGCAAAAAGGGGAGCGACATTGATACCGCTTTTACAGTCTCAGCTTGCAAATCGTGTATCTACATTTGAACATTCTTTAGCTTATATAAGACAAAAGCGTAGAGAACTGGAGCTGTATGGCTATGCAAAATGAGGAGCGTTATGAAACAGCAATCGTCGATACGAAAGAAACGCTCCCGTTTGTATTGAAGCTAATTATTGGTACTGAGGGGAAAGGCGATTTTATCCTTTTAAACCGGCTTTGTACGTCTACTACAGCATTAGTTCAATGTATTTATAAAGTACAGGAATTAAAACCACTGAAATTGCATTTCCATTATCAAAATCCAATGGATATTACATTCATATGGAATAAAGTATATGAGGGACAAAAGAATATAAAAGAGTCACAATATGAATTAAATGAAAAAAAACAAAGAGTATTAGTTTATGAACATGGAAAAACTGAATTTTTTTATCCGTGGCGCTGTGGCTTATATCATTTTGAAGTGCGTATAGAGGATAAAACTTATTATGGTGCGTTTCAAGTTGTTCCTAAAAACTTTTTTGATGACCAATTTGAAATGATTCAAGATTATGTGAAGTCAATTTTAAACGAGTTAATTTTAGATAGAGGTTATTACAAGAAAACTTTCTCAGCACTTAGCGATATTGAAGATTCTTCTTATTTGGTATTGTTAAGAAAGTTGCCACAAAAAATGAAAAGAATAAAACAAATTTTTAAGAAAGTAGAATCGAATGCGGAATTTGTACACGAATATGAATGGGAAACGAAAGCACGGAAGACAACGAGAAAAACTGCCATTATGACAGAAAGAAAGCATTATGCAAAATATTACAACCGTAAATTTAAGGAGCAAAAAAATAGTATTGAAAATGCATTTCTTAAATTTAAAACGATGCAATTCTATTATTATTTACTTGAAGCAGAAAGTTTTGTACGTAAAACCATTGAAATACTAGAAGGAGAAAAGAAGAAAAAGTCAGATGAATTTCAAGCTGTTAAAACAATTATGAAAACGATTGAACGAAATGGATCCGTGACGGATAGGGAAAAACAAAAATATAGAAATCTACATTTACTGAAAGAAGCAGATTTACGGAAAAGTTCTGTGAAAATACAAGAATATAAAATATTAGCTCATATCGTATATGAAAGCGTGCAATACTTTCGAAATTTATTGTATTCTCCATTTTGGAGGGAAGTTTCTGAAACAGCTACCATTAATTCGAACACTTTATCTATACCACATCAACAATTAATCCACCATTTAGAATTGTTACCGCAACATACGGAGCAACCCCCATCTTTATTATTCGTATATAAACCAACGTTTTTAGTGTATGAGTATTACGCTTTTTTTATCGTTATTTCTATATTAGAACAAATCGGATTTGAAGATAAGAATCCTATTCGTGAACAAATACAAGAACATTTTTATTTAGACGGATTACAAGATGGAACGACAGTGATTTTACATCGAGATGATATAAAAGTGCACGTCGCGTTTAATGATTTAATTGAAACACACCCTCTTATTGCACTAAGCAAAGGAAGTAATTTTTATAACGGAGAGGACACAAAGAAGCCGGATATTCGTTTAGATTGTTATGTAAAGGAAGAAGAGAAGTATGTATATAAATCTTCTATTATTATCGAAGTGAAATACAGCCCTATGTACAATATTTTTCAGCCTGTCGGTAATACGAAAGCAACGGAGCAAATGTATAAATACTGGTCTATTAAGTATGTAGAAGAACAGAATGGTAAACGAATTTTTAAGCGAAGAGCGATTTATGAAGTGATTTGTGTATATCCAGGTAGCCATATGCATAGTAAAAAAATTGAATCTGGGTGTGGAGTGTTTTTGCAACTATATCCATATAAAACGAAACAAGGAGAAGAGAAGTTGGCTGGGAAGCATGGGATGATTCAAATTTTTGAGAAATGGTTAAAAAGTAATAAAATGTAAAAGAAATCCTTTTAAATGAAGGATTTCTTTAGGTTAAGAAGAATTATATGCAGTACGGAAAGACATATTATACGGTTCGAACTTGATAGTGATTATCATTTTTTTATTAGAGTAATTGGATCTTTTTATGTTTGTAACAGTATGGGAAATTAAGGGGTTTTGCATGTGTATTAATGACTAATAAATAGGAATTTAATTCATTTTGCAGAATATAATAAGACATAAATATTTTTAGTTGCATACGAAGATTTGTTCTTATATGATAGTAAGTGAAAGCGTTATCAAAAAACGGAGCGGCGATGGGAAAGGCGGGTAAATATGTTCCAGCGTGTTCAAACAAAGGAAGAACATTTTTGGTTCGAGCAACTGTGGGGAGATTTTTGTGAAGAAAGAAACTTAATGTTTGTAGAACGTAATTTAAATCCATCACGATTTTTATTAATAGAAGATGAACATCATATTGGTACAGTAGAATGTATTAAGTTTACAGTACCTGAACAATCAAATTCTGAGTTTTTCTATCCGTTTTCTAAAAATGATTTAGTGAAAGATTTGAAAAATGTGTATGAAATAGGGAAGTTAAGTATTGCGAAAACGTCTCGGGGGAGAGGACATTTTAAAAGGCTGGCAGCTATTTTATTTATGCATGCGTTAGAGACGAAAGCTGAATGGTATATTGCAGCAGTTACAAAAAGAATGTATATGTATTTACTTACACTCGGTTTTCCAATTGAGCCGATAGATAGTCCATTCCAGTTTCATGATACTTTACAAGGTGTACCAGTACGGATTCATGCTCGAAAAGGGGCTACACATTTGTATTCTTTGAAAGAATTCCGTGATATTATTCAAGGGAATGCTCATGCGCAGGCACTTATTGCAGAATACAGTAAAAATATTATGTTAACAAAATGAAAAAATATGAATATGTATAGTATGAAGAGGGGTGTCATATTACGGTCATCTTTCTTCATACGAAAAAGTAGACCCTTATTTTTGTAATAAGGGTCTACAAGGTTATAGTCCAAATATACTAAAAATCATTTTACGACGCTTCGGTTTCTTTTCTCTTTCATATGTTGGTTTTGCATCAGGAGTAATGTATATTGGTTCTTCTTTTTTTAGGGTAGCTTCTAGTTTTTGAATTCGCTCTAACATTTCCTCCATTTCGCGGCGATGTTGTAAGAGTTGATATGTAACGACATCATTTGCTTTATCTTGCATTTGTTCTTCCATTCGATCTAGTCTTCTCGTAATTGTGGTTAATTGAGCTGTTAATTGTTTAAAATCATTCGATGATGTGTTTTGAACAATTGTGTTTACTTGAGTTTTTAATTTTTCTACATCATTTGAAGATGTTTTTTGAGTAGTTTGAGAGTTTTGAGGCTGGTCCATTTGAGAACGATGGTATTCTAACATTAGATCTAAATCACCTTGTGTGAAAATAAAATGGCCATATTTATTTTTTTTTATGGTAAGATTTAATTGTTGTGCAATCCGGACAACAGCCTTTGGGCTAACACCTAATTTCTTTGCGATAAATGGTGTTTTATATTCCAAAATAATCCCTCCTATATATATCCTGTTGAATGATTTCTAGTTATGTAGCAAGTTCCCTTCAGGTGTGACAAAAGAAGTGTGGAATCGGCAAAGAAAGTGTTTTTTCACGAAGTTCAGCTGTTTAGCACATACGATTTATATAAATCATTTTCAATTATCGGAAAATTGGGCTTATTATAGTTTGACGATAATAAGTTAATTAGATTATCATAATTATAAATATCTTTTTTATGTATGCATATAATATATAAAAAGGTGGTTACTAATGTAGAATTTTATTAGAGTATAAGAATGCTTACTTCACTTGAATAAATTTAAGTAGGAGGTGGCTTCCTTGCTTACACTGTAAGTAAGGAAAAGTATTTGGACATATATAGTATAAGTATAGTGATTGTTTTAATTGCCTTAACGGCATTTTTCGTTGCAGCAGAATTTGCAATTGTTAAAGTGAGGAGTTCACGAGTTGACTATTTAATTGCAGAAGGAAATAATCGTGCAATATCTGTCAAAACAATCATTACAAACTTAGACGAATATTTATCAGCTTGTCAATTAGGAATAACTGTTACAGCTCTTGGGATTGGGTGGTCTGGTAAACCTGCGCTAAAGCACATGTTTGATGTGTTGTTTGCAAATTGGAGCGTCCCTACTCAACTCGCAGACATTTTCGCTATAATTTTAGTATTTTTGTTTATCACATTTTTCCATGTGGTAGTAGGAGAGTTAGCTCCAAAAACATTCGCGATTCAAAAAGCAGAACAAGTGAGTTTCTTTGTTGCTAAGCCACTCATGTTGTTTTATCGTATTGCATTCCCATTCATTTGGATTTTAAATGGATCAGCTCGGTTAATTACAAAGTTTTTTGGGTTGAAACCACCAAAAGGGCATGATGAAGTGCATTCAGAAGAAGAATTGCGGTTGTTAGTTTCAGAAAGTTATAAAAAGGGTGAGATTAATCAATCTGAATATAAGTATGTGAATAAAATATTTGAATTTGATGATCGTATTGCGAAAGAAATAATGGTACCACGAACAGAGATGAATATTTTAAATAAAGAAATGCCTGCTGAAGAGGCTTTACAAAAAATGTCTCATGAAAAATATACGAGGTATCCGGTTGTTGATGGTGATAAGGACCATGTAATAGGCTTTGTTAATTTTAAAGATATATTTACAGATTTTGTGAAGCATCGAGTTGTTAGTGAAAAGACAGTGGAGCAATATATGAGGCCAATTATTTTAGTTATTGAATCTATACCAATTCATGATCTATTTTTAAAAATGCAAAGAGAAAGGACACATATCGCTATATTAATTGATGAATATGGTGGTACATCAGGTCTTGTAACTGTTGAAGATATTTTAGAAGAAATTGTAGGGGATATTCAAGATGAGTTTGATACTGATGAACAACCGGAAATCCAACAAGTTAGTGAGACGAAAACAATTTTAGAGGGAAAAGTACTTGTTAGTGAAGTGAACGCATTATTAGGTTTGACTATTGACGACGATGATGTCGATACGATCGGCGGTTGGATCCTAACAAAAAATATTGAGATTTCCGAAGGCGATACCATTGAAATTGAAAATTATAAGTTTTGTGTGAAAGAATTAGATGGACACTATATTAAGAGGTTAGAAGTAACGAAACCTTCAGAATCGATTGTTATTGTAGGAGATGAAAAAAAGATTTCGCTCCAAGAACAAATTAGTTCGTAAACTCTGCTTTGTAGCAGAGTTTTTTTTGAGCAAAATGTTTTTTGGTGTAGTAGGGCTATGATACAATTACATAAGTCAGACCTTTCACCAGGTGAAATAAGTGTAATGTATTATTGTATACATATATTCGGAAGGAGAACCACTATGAAAAAGCATTTATATATAAATGGAGTATGGAAATCAGTAGGGACATATAAACCATTGTATGCACCATATTCTGAAGAAACATTAGCGGAGATTGCGCAAGGTACAGAAGATGACGTTAAGGAAGCAATAGTTTCGGCTAAAAATGCAATGAAAGAAATGAAAAAATTATCTGCATATGATCGCGCAACTATTTTAGAAAAGGTTGCACAAAAAATGGACGAGAGAAGAGAAGAGTTTGCAGAGATTATCGCAAAAGAAGCTGCAAAACCAATTCGTGCTGCACGGGGAGAAGTAGATCGCACTGTTCAAACATATAAGTTTGCAGCTGAAGAAGCGAAGCGAATATATGGTGAGACGTTACCATTAGATGCTGCGCCAGGAGCAGAGGGCCGTATAGCGTATACAATTCGACAACCAATCGGGGTTATTGGTGCTATTACACCGTTTAATTTTCCACTTAATTTAGTAGCACATAAAGTAGGCCCAGCAATTGCGGCTGGAAATACTATTGTGCTAAAGCCAGCCGACCAAACGCCACTTTCGTCGTATGCATTGGTAGAATTATTTGAAGAAGCTGGTTTACCAAAGGGAGCTTTCAATATAATTTCTGGACCTGGATCTGTTGTAGGTGAGGCATTAGTAAAAGATGAGAACGTTGCTTGTATTACTTTTACAGGAAGTCCGAAAGTAGGTATTGGAATTAAGGAAAAAGCTGGATTGAAACGAGTGACGTTAGAATTAGGATCGAACGCTGCTGTAATTATTGATGAAGATGTTGAATTGACAGACGAAATAATTGAACGTGTAAAATGGGGCGCGTTTGTGAATAATGGACAAGTTTGTATTTCAGTACAACGTGTTTTTGTGAATGAACACAAAATGGATGAGTTTATTACAAAATTAACGAAAGCAATGGAAAACGTTGTAGTAGGAGACCCGCTGCATGAAGAAACAGATGTATCGGCACTTATTTCAAAAAACGGTGTAGAACGTATAAATGCATGGGTGGAAGAGGCAGTTAAGGAAGGAGCAAATGTTGTATACGGCGGTAACAAACGTGATGCAAGGATTTTTGAACCGACTGTATTAACAAATGTTCCAGAGTATGTATCTGTTCAGTGTCAAGAAGTATTCGGTCCACTTATGACTGTAAATACATTTAAAGAATTTGATGAGGCTTTAGAACAAGTAAATAATTCACGTTATGGATTACAAGCAGGTGTATTTACAAATAATCTATGTAAAGCAATGCGTGCAATTGATGAATTAGAAGTCGGTGGTGTCATGATTAATGATATTCCAACGTTCAGGGTAGATCATATGCCTTATGGTGGTGTGAAAGAGAGTGGCACAGGCCGTGAAGGGATTAAATATGCAATAGAAGAAATGACAGAAATGAAATTAATATGTATTAAAAAATAAAAGGTACACTTTTTTAATCAAGTGTACCTTTTATTTTACTTCATTTCTTGTTTGAAAATAGCATCTTCGACATAAATGTGTTCTTTATCTACAGCAGTGCTATGAGAGAGTACTAAACCGATTGGTGTTTCAGTACCTTTATTTTGAACAATTGTAAAAGGAACATTTTTTTCAGTTGCTAATTTAATGTATTTTGATAAATGTGGGTAAGCAATGCTTCCATTTAGGAATAGTTGTAATGATTGAGAAGAACGTATGTTACCTGTTACTTCTGTATACACATTACTTTGCATTACTTGACCGATTGTTAAAGCGATTTCTACGCGCTCACGTAATGTAGTTAAGTACATATTACGTTCTTCTGGTTTGTTTTGCTTTTGGCCATAAATGCCTTCTTGGAGATAGTCTTCCACATTTTTATTTACCATATTTTTCACACCTTTCACTTCCTATTGTACGCAAGAATTAAAAAGGATGCAAAAAAAGTCGTTTTGAACGCGAAAAAAAATTGAAAAAGTGAGAAGGAAAAAGGGCTATATGAACACAAAGTATTAAATAAGAAAGAAAAAATAAATTTTATCAACAGAAATTAACAAAATGTGACAATAATCTATTAACGAAATGCATTTTTTGTGTTAATATTCAAAATATAAAGGGTATTCGTCGTATGGAAATGGAGTGAATGGAGGTTTTTCCAATCGATAAGGATATTAAAGAAGTATTTTGTTCGCACTTGAAAAACAACAGGCACCAATTCGTAGAGAACTGGAAAAACAAAATGATAATTTCCGAAAAAGACCCATTTAAGCAAGAAGTTGCTCAAAATGGAGAAAATTTATTAGAGTTAATTATCGAACTCATTATGGAAGATAAAGACATTTCTTATCTTCAACCGTTATGTGAAAAAATTGCTATTGAGCGTGCAGGGGCAGATGCGAATATTGGAGATTTTGTCTACAATGCAAATGTGGGAAGAAATGAACTTTTTGAAGCAATGTGCGAATTGGATGTAAGCGCTCGTGAACTGAAACCGATTATGGCCAAAATACATACTTGTTTTGACAAATTAATTTATTATACCGTTTTAAAATACTCAGAAATTATATCGAAGAATTTAGAAGAAAAACAGCAATATATAAATGAAACACATAAAGAAAGGCTTACGATTCTAGGGCAAATGTCGGCTAGTTTTGTGCATGAATTTCGTAATCCGCTAACTTCGATTATGGGATTTGTAAAGTTATTGAAGACAGACCATCCTAATCTATCGTATTTAGATATTATTTCACATGAATTAGAGCAATTAAATTTTAGGATTTCGCAATTTTTACTTGTATCGAAAAAAGAAATGTGGAATGAATCTGAACGTTTTTGGCTAAATGACTTATTTCAAGATATTATACAATTCTTGTATCCAAGTTTAGTTAATGCAAATGTTTTGATTGAAAAGAATTTGCCGTATCCTATTCCACTCGTTGGTTACCGGAGTGAAGTGAGGCAAGTAGTTTTAAATATTTTAATGAATTCGATTGATGCTCTTGAATCGGTAAAAGAAGAGCGGAAAATTATCATTGATGTATTTGAAGAGGATCAGACTGTTCGCATTGTTATAAAAAATAATGGACCCATGATTCCAGCAGACAATGTAGAGACCATTTTTGAGCCATTTGTAACTACTAAAAAGCTAGGAACTGGTATTGGATTATTTGTATGTAAACAAATTGTAGAAAAACATAACGGATCCATATTGTGTCGTTCGAATAACGACTGGACAGAATTTCAAATTGCGTTTCAAAAATAAACAGTCTACACCATACGAATGGTGTAGACTGTTTTAATTTGTAAGTATAACGGCCTCTAATTTTGGATCCTCAGTTGAATAACCTACTATTGAAATCGTGTAAATTGTATTTGGTTCAACGTTGAATTTCGGAATGGTTAATAGTACTTTTTTTGTATCAGCAAGTGAAACTTCAATATCTGCTGTACCAGGGCTAACTTGTAAAAAATCTGTTATTTGTTTAAAGAGTACATTTTCAAATAAATGATCCCCATCTTTTAAATTTACATTTATAACTGGAGTGTCTGGTGAAAAATGTGCAAACCGTATTTTTGCTTGACCAGATGGTAAATGAGTATTATCAAGAATAGGTTGTAATTGAAGATGGTTATCGCTATTGACCGCTGCAAGGGTATAAGTGTGATTCCCCATTATTGGTACTAATGCTGAGAATATTGGAGTTTCGTTTCCGACAGGGACAATATCAATACGGTATTTACCTTGCACTAATGATAAATAAGGACTGAATTGTTTAAAAGAAATATTTTTAATAACCTTTTGTCCGTTTATTATAATATCAACTGCTGGTGTATGGGGAGCTGTGTGGAAAATTCTCATATGTGACGGTAAAGTCGCTTCTTGTGAGTCTCTCTTTTCATATGCTTGTACAAGTTTTGTAATTGCATCATGGTATTTCATATAGAGTTCTACATATCTTTTAGGATTTCTATATTGATAGTAACGAGCGAGTTGTTCGTAACGTGCAGCTTCTTGTCCGTATTTTTCAATTTCGGATTGAGTCATGAACATTCCTCCTTTATCATCATTATAAATATATGCGAAGCTAGAAAGAGGTTATGCAAAAAACTTGCCTTTCTAGAAGGAAAAGTTAAAATGGGGATTTTTTTATTTATAGGCAAACACACATACAAATCGATAATTGTCCTACATAAATTATAAAGGAAAGGTAGTTTGACTTTGATGGAAGGAGTGGAACCATTGGGATGTGGATATCCCAATAGTTATTGGGAATGAAGTTATGGAGGATTTGGTGCTATAGGTTGTGGGACGAATTATGGATTTGCATTATGAGTATTTCTATTAATTTTAGTGATGCGTTGGAAAAGGTAATACCGATAAAAGAGCGTCGTGCCGAACTGATTAATGTGGTTAATCGGTTCTTTTTTTATTGTTCTAAACAGGTGGTACTATTTGTTAAGTAATAGTTACGATAAATGTGGCGAAGTAAAATGTCGAATTTTGTTTGAAAATATGCAATATAAAGTAGGATAATAGGAAGGAGAATAACGGGAGTTCCGTCGAAGTTTACACAATGTCAGCAATTGAGGGAAGCTGATATTATGTAAAAAAAATATTCAATTTGTTGTTATCTTAAATCAGGAAGGGGTATTTAAGCGTACAGGTAAGGGTTGGTCTTCATTTTAAGTTCTGAATTTTCTGTTTTTAAAATAATGTTTAGCACTCATTTGTATATTTTATAATAGTTTTTTGATAAATTCACTGCTTTCGCAGAGGATTCTTTTTTATGAAAGAAACGTCAATTTTCTTCATATACATATACAAATTGGAGAAATGGGGGAGCGCTATGCGCGATTACTTAATTAAGCCACTTGTTGGTCAGCCGTATCCAATGATTTCACATGGAAAAGGTGTTTATTTATATGATCAAAACGGAAATAAATATTTTGATGGTTCGTCAGGAGCGATTACGGCAGGTATTGGACATGGCGTAACAGAGATTGCGGAAGTTATTAAAAAGCAGGCAGAGGAGATTGCTTTTGTTTATAGATCACAGTTTACAAGTGAACCGGCTGAAAAATTAGCGAAGAAGTTAAGTGATTTAAGTGTAGGAGATTTGAACTGGAGCTTTTTTGTAAATAGTGGTACGGAAGCAAATGAAACAGCTATGAAAATTGCAATTCAGCATTTTCAGGAGCGTGGCATTCAAGGGAAACACAAAATTTTGTCGCGATGGATGAGCTATCATGGTATTACGATGGGAGCTTTATCTATGTCGGGGCATCCGCTACGTAGACAACGTTTCGTATCAATTTTGGAAGATTATCCGACTATTCCAGCTCCATATTGTTTTAGATGTCCGATGCAAAAAGTATATCCAACTTGTCAGCTTGCTTGTGCGACTGAACTAGAAAGATCTATTGAACGAATAGGTGCAGAGCATATTGCAGCTTTTATCGCTGAGCCGATTATCGGAGCGGCTGGAGGCGCGGTTGTTCCGCCTAAAGAATATTATAAAGTAATTAAAGATATTTGTAGTCATTACGATATTTTATTTATTGCTGATGAAGTAATGACTGGGCTTGGTCGTACTGGCGCATGGTTTGCGATGGAGCATTGGGGTGTAGAACCAGATATTATGACGCTTGGTAAGGGATTAGGAGCTGGGTATACACCGATGGCAGCGACGATTGTAAGTGACCGTGTTATGGAGCCAATTTTACGTGGATCACGTTCTGTTATGAGTGGGCATACGTTAAGTGCAAATCCATTGTCTGCAGCAACGGCTTTAGCTGTTATTGCATATATGGAGAAACATAATCTACCTGAAAAAACAGCAGAAAAGGGTGAGTATTTAATAAAAGGTTTACAGAAAGTTCAGCAACAATCTACAATCATTGCTGATGTGCGTGGAAAAGGATTGCTAATTGGAATAGAATTGCAATCGTTTACAAAAGCGTCGGAGCTTATTTCAGTCGCGGCTAAAAATGGACTGCTCTTATACCAAGCTGTTTCAGGGCAAGCAGGAAAAGAGGATAGTGCACTGCTTGTGGCACCGCCAATGACAACTACATATTCCGAGTTAGATGAATTACTTTCAATTTTTGTAAAGAGCGTGGAAGAGATGATGCAAAAAGGAGGGCATAGTATCGCATGACAACTATTACAAATACATTCGGTAAATTAAAAGAAATAGAGGAAGTAATTTCTTTGTTCCATGATGATATGACATTAATGTTTGGGGGATTTGGGGGGATTGGGTCCCCTCCATCTTTAATTCAAGCTATTTTAGATAAAGACATTACAAATTTAAATTTAATAGGAAATGATACTGGATTTCCTGATGTAGGAATCGGTCGTCTTGTTACGAATGAAAGGGTTAAATCTTTAGTTACTTCTCATATTGGGTCAAATCCAAATGCGGGAAGACAATTAAATGAAGGAAGATTGCAAATTGAATTTTCTCCGCAAGGAACACTAGCAGAGCGTATTCGCGCTGGTGGTGTAGGACTTGGTGGTATTTTAGTTGACGTTGGTGTTGATACGATTGTAGAAGAAGGAAAACGTACAGTTGAAATGAATGGAAAGACATATTTAGTTGAAACAGCTTTAACGGCTGAAGTCGCAATTGTATATGCGAAAAAAGCGGATCCGTTTGGCAATCTTGTATTTGATAAAAGCGCTCGTAATATGAATCCGCACGTAGCTATGGCTGGGGACATAACGATTGTAGAAGCAGAAGAAATTGTTCCACTTGGAAGTTTAGATCCAGAAGAAATTGTCGTCCCTGGTGTATTTGTAAATTATATCGTGCCATCGGAAGGAGTGAATTGGAAATGGGTATGGGCGTAGAAGTAAGAGATAAGATTGCAAGACGTGCAGCGAAAGAAATTCAAAATGGTATGCTTGTAAATTTAGGTATTGGAATTCCATCGCTTGTACCGAATCATTTGCCAGAAGATATGAATGTAATGTTTCACGCGGAAAACGGTATTGTTGGTATGGGACCAACGCCAAGTAAAGGGAATGAAGATGAGAATTTATGTAACGCAGCAGGTTTACCAACATCTCTTATTACAGGAGCAAGTTATTTCGATAGCTGCATGGCGTTTGGCATGATTCGAAAAGGTTTACTTGATGTTACGATACTTGGTTCGTTACAAGTAAGTGAAAATGGTGATTTAGCCAACTGGATTGTACCAGGAAAACGCGTTCCGGGTATTGGAGGAGCGATGGATTTAGCGCAAAAAGCGAAGCGGGTTGTTGTTGTGATGAATCATGTTGATAAATACGGAAATGCAAAAATTGTTTCGGAATGTACATTGCCATTAACTTCGAAAAAATGTGTAGATTTAATTATTACAGACATGGCTGTCATGGAAGTGACTCCAAGAGGACTTGTCTTACAAGAATTAATGAGTCCGTACACTGTAGAAGATGTAAAACGACATACGACAGTTGATTTTCATATAAGCTCAAATTTACTAGTAATTGAATGAGGGGAGTTGTAATATATGGAGCAATTAAAAAAACAAGTTTGTGATTATATTGAGAGTCATGAAGAAGAGAGTGTAAAATTTTTAACACGATTAATTCAAGAAAAGAGCGTATCTGGTGATGAAAGCGGTGCGCAGGCAATTGTTATTGAAAAGTTGCGTGAGTTAGGTCTAGACCTCGATATTTGGGAGCCTGCTTTTAATGAAATGAAAGATCACCCTTATTTCGTATCACCTCGTACAAGCTTTACAGATAGCCCGAACATTGTAGCAACTTTAAAAGGAAGTGGCGAAGGGAAATCTATGATTTTAAATGGGCATATTGATGTCGTGCCAGAAGGGGACGTAAATCAGTGGGACCATCATCCGTATAGTGGAGAGAAAATAGGAAACCGCATATATGGACGTGGAACAACAGATATGAAAGGCGGCAATGTCTCACTTATGCTTGCGATGGAAGCGATTATTGAATCTGGTATTGAACTAAAAGGTGATATCCATTTTCAAAGTGTAATAGAAGAAGAAAGCGGTGGGGCAGGAACATTAGCAGCTATTTTACGAGGATATAAGGCAGATGGCGTTATTATCCCTGAGCCGACGAATATGAAGTTTTTTCCGAAACAACAAGGGTCAATGTGGTTTCGTCTACATATAAAAGGCAAAGCAGCACACGGTGGTACACGTTATGAAGGAGTAAGTGCAATAGAAAAAAGTATGTTTGTTGTAGATCATTTGAGAAAATTAGAAGAGAAGAGAAATGGTCGAATTACAGATCCGTTATTTAAGGGGATTCCGATTCCAATTCCAATTAACGTTGGGAAAATTGAAGGGGGAAGCTGGCCAAGTTCTGTTCCCGATTCATTAATTTTAGAAGGAAGATGTGGTATTGCGCCGAATGAGACTATAGAGGCAGCAAAAGAAGAGTTTGAAGGCTGGATTGGTGAATTAAAAGATGTGGATAGTTGGTTTGTAAAAAATCCTGTAGAAGTAGAATGGTTTGGAGCGAGATGGGTTCCTGGTGAACTAGAAGAAAATCATCCACTTATTACAACGCTTCAACATAACTTTGTTGAAATCGAAGGGAACGAACCGATTATAGAAGCTTCGCCATGGGGAACAGATGGAGGTTTGTTCACCCAAATCGCTAACGTACCCACGATAGTATTTGGTCCAGGAGAGACGAAAGTAGCACATTATCCAAATGAATATATAGAAGTTGATAAAATGATTGCTGCCGCAAAAATAATTGCATGTACATTACTAGATTGGTGTGAGGTGAAGAAATGAAATACTATGAATCTTTTAGTGAACAGACAAAGCATTACACAGTAGAAGGGGTATTAGACTATTTTAATAAACGTGTTAGAGTTGATCACTATACAGGAAATGTTGAACGTATTATACAAACAATCGATGAATTAGCAGAGAAACATTCTTTCACTAAATGTATTATTAAAGGAAAGGGAGAGCATGTTTCAACATGGCTCTCTTTCGGTTTCTTATTGGAAGCAACGATACCTCATTATTTTCAAGGACACGATGCGTACTTCTTCGTGAAATATCATTCCAATGAAAGACGAAATAGTATTCATTGGAATGAGGAAGATAGCATTTTAAGTGGTGTAAAAGCAAAAGAAGTGAAAGAAAAAATAGTCCCAGAGGAGTTTGTATTAAGAAAAGCGACAGAAGAGGACGCGGAAGAATTAGCAATTGTCTTTGGGAAAGTATTTGAAGTTTATCCGACACCTTTAAATGAATCGAATTATGTAAAACAGACGATGAAGGAAGACGATACAATTTACTATGTTTATGAATTCAAAGGGAAAATTATTAGTACAGCATCTGCTGAAATGAACGTGAAAGAGGGTAATGCAGAATTAACGAATTGTGCTACATTACCTGAATATCGAAAACATGGTTTTATGAAAAGTTTGCTAATTAAGTTAGAGGAAGAACTTAAAGAAAGATCTATTTTTTGTTCCTATACAATTGCTCGTTCGCTATCTTTCGGTATGAATGCAGCCTTTCATCAATTAGGCTATACATATACGGGAAGGCTCGCGAATAATTGCTACATTTTTGATAAGTTGGAAGATATGAATATATGGGTGAAAGATTTATCAAGCTATTCGAAAGTAGTAAGACTCCCGCCTCAAAATTCAGCTGTAAAGCAAAGCAGTTAGGTGGGAGTCGGGATAATAATCAGTGGGGATGAATAAAGCCCCACTGATTAAAGTTTCACTTAACCATAAATAAGCGATAGAAATATATACAAATTTCATCAAAATAATAGAACGGAATCGCCATGCTTATAATCGCAAAGAGGGATGCCAAAAATCCGGCATGCATTTGCCAGATTTTCGGCAAAAGGGGGGATGATATTGCTAGCAGTTTCGACACAAGAAGTCATTGAAGCGATTTTGGGCAGTATTGATGAGGCTATACACGCAGTAGATGAAAATGGCATTACAATTTTTTACAATACCGTTGCAGCAAAACATGATGGATCCAAAATTGAAAAAGTGTTAGGAAAGCATTTGTTAGAAGCGTTCCCTTCTTTATCTAGGGACACGAGTACATTGATGAAGGTGTTAGATACAAAAAAACCAATTGTACATCAAGTGCAGCATTATCAAAATTTAAATGGAGAAGATGTTTGTACGGTAAATACGACGTTACCTATTTTTATAGATGGAAATATTGCTGGTGCTGTTGAAATTGCAAAGGACTATTCTACAATTCAAAAACTTACTGATACAATAGTCGATTTACAGTCAAAAATAAAGCGATCATCTGGCAAAAAAGCGATAAAAAAGCATGTTGCGTTTGAGACGATAGTAACTAATGATGCTCGGTTTAAACAGACGAAAGAGTTAGCTCAAAAAGTAGCCCCAACTGATGCAAATGTTTTAATATATGGTGAAACAGGAACAGGGAAAGAGCTATTTGTGCAAGCAATTCATGAAGCTTCTAAACGGAAAAATAAGCCATTTATTGCACAAAACTGCGCAGCTTTGCCAGAGTCGCTATTAGAAAGTTTATTGTTTGGAACTACAAAAGGAAGCTATACAGGGGCAATTGAACGAGCAGGGTTATTTGAACTTGTAGATGGAGGAACATTATTTTTAGATGAACTGAATTCAATGCCACTCGATTTACAAGCGAAGATGCTACGTGTATTAGAAGATGGAGTTATTCGTCGCATTGGTGATAATAAGACGAGAAAAGTAGATGTTCGCGTTATTACTGCAATGAATCAGCCTCCAGAAGTATGTTTAAGAGAAAATAAAATTCGCACTGATTTATACTATCGATTAAATGTGTTTTCATTATATATTCCGCCGCTTCGCGAAAGAACTGAGGATGTACTGTTATTAGCGTCTTACTTTTTGAAAGAATATAATAAAAGTTATAAAAAAGGTGTACTTCAAATTGATAAGGAAGCGAAAGAAAGATTACAAGCTTATCAATGGCCTGGAAATGTTCGTGAGTTAAAACATACGATTGAACATGCTGTCATTATTACGGAAGGGAATTCGTTAACAGCAAATTGCTTACCACGAACATTTCGGAAAGAGAAACTTCCGAAGAAGAAAAGTATATTACCGCTTAGGGAAGCTCTTCATCAAACGGAAAAGGAATTAATAGATCAAGCGTTAATTGAAACGGAAGGGAATATTTTGCAAGCAGCAAAAATGTTAGGTATTCCGCGTCAAACGCTTCAATATAAACTGAGCAAGTACGACAAAACCGCCGAATAATCGGCGGTTTTTGTGTGTTTGCACCAATAAAAGAGCGTTTACATATATAACAAGTAATGAATATGATAGTAAATATCGTTTTAGTACAGCACTTAAAAATATTTATTCTCTTATATAATAGGGTATTTCTCGCATTTACTTATCAAGAATATGAAGTTGGCATAATTATTGCTTATATAAAGGATGAGCGTATAAAAAGGGGGAATAGCAATGTTACATGATGTATACAAACCAAATCGTCACTGGAAGGATATTGAATTATGGAAAGATGTTACAGAAGAACAATGGAATGACTGGGTTTGGCAATTAACGAATACGATCAAAACTTTAGATGATTTAAAGAAAATAATTAACTTAACACCTGAAGAAGAAGAAGGTGTTAAAATTTCAACGAAAACGATCCCGTTAAACATTACACCGTACTATGCTTGGCTAATGAATCCTGATGACCCACGCTGTCCGATTCGGATGCAATCAGTACCGATTTCGGAAGAGTTATATAAAACAAAATATGATTTAGAAGATCCGCTTCATGAAGATGAAGATTCACCAGTTCCAGGATTAACGCATCGCTATCCAGACCGCGTACTATTTTTAGTAACGAATCAATGTTCTATGTATTGTCGTTACTGTACACGTCGTCGTTTTAGTGGACAAATTGGAATGGGCGTACCGAAAAAGCAATTAGATGATGCGATTGCTTATATTAGTGAAACACCACAAGTACGTGACGTTTTAATTTCTGGCGGTGATGGACTTCTAATTAATGATAAAATTTTAGAATATGTATTAAAGAATTTACGAGCAATCCCGCATGTTGAGATTATTCGTATCGGAACGAGAGCACCAGTTGTATTCCCACAGCGTATTACAGAAAATCTGTGTAACATAATTAAAAAATACCATCCAGTATGGTTAAATACGCATTTTAATACTTCTATTGAGATTACAGAAGAATCGAAACTAGCATGTGAAATGCTTGCAAATGCAGGTGTTCCAATTGGAAACCAAGCTGTAATTTTAGCTGGAATTAATGACAGCGTTCCAATTATGAAAAAACTTATGCATGATTTAGTGAAAATTCGTGTTCGTCCATATTATATTTACCAATGTGATTTATCAGAAGGTATCGGTCATTTCCGTGCACCAGTTTCTAAAGGATTAGAAATTATTGAAGGCTTACGTGGACATACGTCTGGTTATGCAGTACCAACTTTCGTTGTCGATGCACCGGGTGGAGGCGGAAAAATTGCGCTTCAGCCAAACTATTTAATTTCACAAAGTGCGGATAAAGTTGTTCTTCGTAACTTTGAAGGGGTTATTACAACGTATCCAGAACCAGAAAACTATATCCCAGGAAGAGCAGAAGGCTACTTTAAAGAAATTTATCCGACTTATGAAGAGAAACGTTCTGATATCGGTGTTGCAGGATTGATGAGTGATAGGAAATTTAATCTTGTTCCAGATGATTTACAACGTATGAATCGCCGTAAAGATTATGAAGTCAATGAAACGCATGCTTCTTTAAAAGATAAACGTGATAAGCGTGATCAATTAAAAGATAAAAAATATCAAGCACAAATGGCAAAGTTAGATGACGACAAAAAAAATGAGGGTGACGTAGTATGAATTGTATGTGGTGTGACAGTACAGAAGCGAAAGAAAGCTTGAATACTGTATATTGGGAATTACCAGATGGTACGAAAGCCATTGAAATCCAAGAGACACCATGTATTACTTGTTCCTCATGTGGAATGGACTATCAAGCAGACCATACTGTAAAAGAAATTGAAGATCAGTTGTTTTTAATTTATACGAAAGATTTGCCAAAACAACTAACATTCGAAGAGTTGATGGGAAGACCACGTTTATTAAAAAGGAATTATTTCGACTTTTAACCAGCTTTTATGCTGGTTTTTTTCTTTTTCGCCTTGTATAATGTACCCAAGTTAGAAAGGTAGGGAATATTTTTGAAAAAGACATTTTACCATTATATGATGAAGCACCGTGCAGCTTTATTTAAAAATGAAATATCAGATTTAGCAGAGGCGATGTATGATGATTTAAGTTTTCCGAAGCAATCTGAAGACTATGATGTAATTAGTTCATACTTAGAGTTAAGTGGAATGCTAGAAAGTATGTCTATATTTGATGATGCATGGGCTTTATATATACAAGAGAGATAACGATATGAAGTTTTAGGAAAATGAAAGCTAGTTTAACTACTAGCTTTTTTGAGTTATATACAAATTCTACTTTTTTATTGAAAAAATTTATGAATATAAGCTTCTGTGATAAGCGTTTTTATGTAGGTTGCATATACTGTTATCAAAATCACGACGTTTAAAAAAGGAGAGATATAGATGGCAAGGAAAAAACAACCTAAATATAACGTAGGGGACATAGTCGTGATTACGCTATATGGAACCGTTGGGAAAATTACAAATATGAAAATTTTAGATGGAGTTTACGTATACGAAGTAAATAATCACGATGGATTTTATGTAGAACAAACTTTGCAGCATGTTACAGAGCAAGAAATGAAAAAGGGTGACACAGAGTGGATTGAATTAAATTATAACTTTACGTTTGGTGATCTCGTGCAAGTAACTGGATATGATAAAGATGTTTTTCGTATTGTTGGTTTTCGTACAGAAGTATGGAGATATAAAAATGATGCATGGGAAGATACTATATATGAATTGTCACGAATTACTGATGGTGAATGGTTAGAAGCTGATGAATCTGATTTAACATTACTTGCCAATGCACAAACGGCAAATGCAATTTTGAAGAAAATGAAACAAGATAAAGCTGGTATGAATAAATTGGATTTAGGAAAATTGAAGTCAATTAACAATTCGAAAAAAGTAAGTGTAAAGACGAATCGCCAAGAAATTATTGATGGGTTATTAGATATTTATAATGATTATCATTTATTATTCGATACATTTAAAGATGAAGAATATAAAATTGTTATGGATGTTGTTCAAAATTATTTAGTTAAATTGACAGAGAAAAAATAGTTAACTAGAAAGAGAGAATAAATTGAACAACAACATATGCAGTATAAGGTATGCCTACAATTATTAAAAAAATAAAAAGCCATTTAATAAGAGAGTCTGCCCATTGATCTTCATGCATGAACTCTTCTTTTGTTTGCTCTACTTCGTATTGGTATTCCATTATTATTTCCCCCTTTGGATAGCTTGTACTAACATCGTATGCCCTTTGCCTACATGATATGACTTATAAAAAAAGAAAAACTATTTTTCTAATCTCATATACATAATTTTGAGATTTTTTCATAAAACAGAAATAAAGGAGTGATGCTCATGAAGGAAATTGAAGTCGTAATTGACACGGAAGAGATTGCGGAGTTTTTTTATGAGCGACTAATTGAAAGAGGGTACGTTCCAAAAAGAGAAGAAATTGAGGACCTGGCAGATATTACATTTGAGTATTTATTAGAGAAATGCATGATTGATGAAGTTTTTGATGAAGAGGAAGATTGAAAGTAACGGCGGGCTTAACTCGTCGTTTTTTACTCTTTACAAACTTGTCACAAATATAGACAAGAATTGTTGGTATAATTAAAAGAAAATTTTATACAAGAGGTGAAGGGATGTTCAAAAAAATTATTGATTCTTTACTAGGAAAGAAAAAACATCGTTCGTATTCAAGTAGTGATTATCGCCATAGAGGGCGCTCTTATTCAAGTAGCGACTATAAACGACGTTCATCTGGTTATGGGCATCAGCATTATAAAAGAAAACGTAAAAGCCGTAGCTTCTTTTCAAGTAGCTGATGAAATGGCCTCGTATACTAGCTTTATTTGATAGACCACTGCGAAAAAATACAATCGTTGCAGAGTGTTATAAGATTGAATCAGTAATTGGAATGGGCAGTTATGGGATTACATATGTCGTTAATGATTTACAAATAAATAGATATAAAGTCTTAAAACAATTAAGGCAAAGTAAACAAAGATATGAGTCTGGTAGAAAATCATTTGAGCAAGAGAAAGTGATTTTACAAACATTAAATCATGCGTCAATTCCTAAGCTACATGATCATTTCATATGGGAGAAAAAGAACTTTTTTGTGATGGAGTATATGCCAGGAGAAAATTTTGAAGATTATATTTTCTTAGATGGGCAAGTATATGATGAACGTGAAGTTTTTGAAATTTTATATGAAGTACTAGGAATTGTTTCGTATTTTCATAGTAAAGGTATCATTCACCGAGATTTACGTATTCCAAACATATTAATGAAAGAACATCAGATTAGTATTATTGATTTTGGATTGGCTAAATTGAAAGGTGAGGGTGATGAGCGAGCTATAACTTATGAAGGTGAACAAGCTTTGATGCGAGAAGTTCACTTTCGTAGCGACTTTTATGCGCTCGGTCATTTCGTATTATTTTTATTGTATGCTGGTTATGAATCGACTGAAAAAAAGGAAAAACCTTGGTATGAAGAGTTAGTGCTGGAAGAATATAATCGCGACATGCTAATGCGAATGTTACAAATGAAAGCGCCATACTATGAAAATGTACAAGATTTGAAAAAAGATGTAGCTTACGCTTTAGAAAGGATGGAGACCCCATGTTTCAAAAGTTTTTAGCAAGCGTTGGAATTGGAAGTGCAAAAGTAGATACTGTTCTTGAAAAAGATGAGTATATAGTTGGAGAAGAAATAGTAGGGAAGGTTCATATAACTGGAGGTTCAGTTAGCCAAGAAATTGAAAGCATTTACTTAACGTTGTCGACGTCATATGTAAGAGAAGTAGATGATAAAAAAGTAACTGCATCGTATGATTTAGAGCGAGTTCGTTTAACAGATCCATTTTCTGTAGAGCCAAATGAAAAAGTGGAAATTCCATTTTCGTTTTTAATGCCGATTGAAGCACCACTAACACTTGGAATGAAAACGGTTTGGGTTCATACAGGTCTTGATATTAAACGTAGTATTGATCCAAGTGACCGTGATTATATTCAAGTATTGCCGAATGCGCTATTGAACAGTGTATTAAATAGTGTAAATCAATTAGGTTTTAAAGCGCGTCATATAGAATGCGAAGAATTACCGTATCGATTACGTAAGCAAGTTCCATTCGCGCAAGAATTTGAGTTTATTCCAGTTTCCGGAGAATATTATGGGAAATTAGATGAATTAGAATTATTATTTTTGCCAAGTGCCCACGATCGATTAGAAATTATTATGGAAGTAGATAGAAAATCACGTGGCTTGGCTGGTTTATTCGCAGAAGCGCTTGATCTTGATGAGAAGGTTATTCGCTTTACAGTAACAAGCGAAGATATTCCAACGATGCAGCAAAAAATTAACAATAATATTTTTTAATAAACTATGCATAAAAAAGAAATGGAGAGGAAAACTAAAACAACCGCTCCATTTTTTTGCATAGTGAGGTTATGTATGTGAAACGATACCGACATTTATACTTGTTAAGTTGTACACTACTCATTTGTTTTGTCGCACTATCACTTTCGTATCATACCGCTTGTATTGAAAAATTTGATAATGTAGTCGCACACTTTATTCAAAGTTTCCGAAACGAGTATTTGACAACCTATTTTACTTGGGTGTCCTTTATCGGTTCAAAAAGAATATATTTCCCGTTACTCATTATACTTGTAATGTATTTTCTCCTTAGAAAAAAAATATTAAGTGCATTACTTCTAACAATTAATTATTACGGATCACGTTATTTGAACAGTATGCTCAAACTATGGTACGAACGAGCAAGACCTGATGTGACGCAGCTTGTTACAGCAACTGGATATAGCTTTCCGAGCGGTCATACGATGAACGCTACTGCTTTTTTAGGATTTATTGCATACGTCACAATTACAGAAGATCGTATTTCATTGCATAAAAAGTTGCTGATTATTTTTATAGCAAGCTTCGTTGTATTATCTATTTCAGTTAGCCGAATTTATCTTGGCGTGCACTATCCATCTGACATATTAGCCGGATGGGCAGCGGGCGGTAGCTGGCTCGTTTTATGTGTTATATTTCATAAGGCGTTCATTAAAAAAGAACCTATGTCAAAATAGGTTCTTTTTGCATGGGCTCCACATGAATATGAGCATGGTAAATTCCGAATTTCTTTCGAAGCATATCTTCAATATTGTCAGTAATACAATGGCTTTCGCTAACATCCATTCGAGCATCTACTTCAATTGTAATATCTACATACGTTTGATTCCCATACATACGAGCGCGAATATCTACAATATGTTCTACACCTGAAATATGTCCTACAGCATCAGCATATTCATCCATTTTATCAGGATCAATACCATCCGTTAGCATATGGGAAGCTTCTACGAAAATTTCCCATGCAGTCTTACAAATAATAAGACCGACAAGTAAAGCAGCAATAGGGTCCAAAATAGGCATTTGGAACTGTGCTCCGACAATACCTACTACTGTACCAATACTTACGAGAGCATCTGATAAATTATCTTTTGCAGCAGCCTCTAATGATTTACTTTTTGTTCGCATTGCAATCTTTTTCGTATACTTGTATACACCGTACATAACGACAGCAGAAAATAAAGCCACCCATGCAGCAAGTACATTAGGTGCTGCTTGTTTCGGATTGAAAAACGATTGAATTGCACTAATCACAACTTCTAATCCGACCGTTGCCATAATAAAGGAAGCAACAAGTGATGCGATTTGTTCTGCACGCGAATGCCCATATGGATGATCTGGATCACGAGGCTTACGAGAAATTTTGAGACCGATTAATATAGCTAAAGAAGCACCAATATCCGTTAAGTTATTCAAACCGTCAGCACGTAATGCACTAGAGAGGGTAATATAACTGATGATGATTTTCATAGAGGATAAAAATATGTAGGCCATAATGCTGACAATAGCACCTTTATCAGCTTCTTTATGAGAAAGAGTATCCAATTTAATCACTCACCTTTCTTTAAAGGAATTCCTTTCTATAAATAGAGTATCAAACGAAACTCGTGTGGGTCTATACAAACATTGTTGACGTTTTATAGCTTTTTAAGAAGGGGATAACAAAGTTTCGTGAAGGAAAAATATGTTGTAAAGTGCAAAGTGGAAAGTTGTTAAACAATTAACGATCGATATGGCATAAGGAAGGGAAGGAGGGGTGTTCAAAATGATTCGTATTAATGCCATTCGTATATATTTTTCTCAAAATGATGGTCTGTAATTCTTCAAATGAAGAATATATAAAAAATAATTTCTTGGAGTAGAAGTGGAGAAAAGCATTAATATATGTTCATTTGCATAAAAAATACGAAAAAACATTGTGAAAACAAATAAAAAATCTCTGGAAAACTATCCAGAGGTTTTTTCATTTCTTAGTACGCTTCTAAAAACTCAGTAACTTGCTCTTCAGTTTTTGCATTCGCACTGTGTAAGTGACCTAGCTTTTCTCCATTTTGGTATACAAGTAAGCTTGGGATACCCATTACTTGATACTCTTCAGCAATACTTGGTAACTCATCTTTATTAATAGAATACCATTCAAATTTATTGAACTCTTCCATTACATCTCCGATAAAGTTGTCCATACGCACGCAATCCGGGCACCATGTAGTAAAGAACTTAACAACTACTGGCTCCTCGCTTGCAATGATGTCTTTGAATTCCTTGTCAGACTTGATTTCTCTCATGTTTTGTTGCTCCTTCTTCACTTATAATATTTGGGGTTATTTAGGCGGTGTTTTTGCCCAGAAACGAAAACTTCTAACGAAAGTTCTTCTTTCCGAATAATTCGTTTGCAAATTGATTCACCGCAGTTTCCTGAAGTCCTGGTACAACATGTGAGTAGGTGTCCAGTGTGATGCCTACTCTTTTATGTCCTAATCGTTCACTCACAATCTTCGGATGTATACCTTGCTTTAACATAATTGTTGCATGAGTATACCTCAGATCATGGAACCGAATATCAGGAACCTCACTTTTCTTTATAAGCTTTTTCCAGAGCTGTGTCAAACTTCTGAAACGGCAGACCAAATCGTAGTCATTATAGCCTTCACCATATCGCTCTTTTTCCTCAGAGATTTTTTGCAGATGGTCATTTAGTGCCATTAAAGTAATGTCAGGCAAAATCAGCAATCTCTTTCCTGAAGAGGTTTTTAGTTCATGTAATCCCTTTGTAATGTGAGAGAGGTAACGGTTAACAGATAACGTTCATCTCTCAAAATCAATGTCTTTCCATTGTAGACCTAAGATTTCACCTTTACGCATTCCACATGTAATACCAAGAAGATAAGCGATATAATAACGGCTTTCTTTTGCATGTTCTAAAAAACGAAGAACTTCTTCATCGGTTAAAAAGCCAGGGGGTTAACGCTGATTTAGTGGAAAGAGCTCATTATATCACTCTTTCGGAGGAGGTGAGTTAGGATGCGGAAATGGTTAAAGAAACTATTTTAGAAAAAACGCCCACCCTGCATTGTTTGTGAGGAACAAGAAGGTGAGCTTCAATTAAACGAAACGGATAGGATCTGTGAAAATTGTGCCCAAATTATGCATGAAAAAGGTATTGAAAGAGATGAATAGTACCCTTTACATCTTATTCCATATATAACAAAGCTGGTTAGCTTCTGATTCAAGAGCTATTAAATGATCATTATTAATAGAGTTATTCGTATACATTCTGTTCTTTTGAATGTTAAGAACCGTATAATTCACATCGTTATGTTCATTTGAAAATGTTGACTCGTTTAATAATGTCAGCGTTGAGTTGATGTTGTATTTATCAATTCGCTCTTTTTTTCCTTTGAAAAACAGTTTGATAAGATGCGGCTCATCATTAATGAGCAAACCGAGTTCAGGTGATGAGCGGACGATTAAATCATCTGATATCCAATGTGATTTACCTGGATCGAACCAAGAGACGTCTTTGTTTTTAATGAATTTTTTGTACTGTTTTATGACATCAATGTAGTTTTGCTTTTTCTTCTGATCAACCGTTTGCACTAATGTTTCGAAACATTCAAAAGGTAGTTCGTTTTGATGAAATTTAATAACAGTGTCTCGTAATTGTTTCCAGTAATCAAAAGCTGGTTGGTATTCCGGTTGAGATTTTAGATTTTTTACAAAGTTTGTTTTAGCTGCACTACTTTTCAGTGTGAAGTCTAGAAATTGTGTAAGTCCTACTTTAATTTCTGCCATATTACACCCCCTTTTCAAACATTACTAATTCGATAATGGAAAGGAAAATCCTGCATTTTTTAAGGAGGTGAGCTAGATGCTAGAAAACCCGATGTCCATGCACAATGGCTACGGCAAAGCTGATCCGCAAGAACAAGAGGGAATTATTACAACTTCTATCGATATCCAAAAGTTACAAGATGTTATAAGTCGAGCGGTAGTGATTTTGCAGGATTGTCCAGAAGATGCTGAACTTGATGATTTAAATGGGAGCATTAATGAAGCGTTGGAATTGTTACAAAAGTATTTGGGGCAATAAAAAAGGACGAGCAGTCGTACCTGCTGTCCTTTATAGGAGGAAAATTATTCTGGACTAGAACTACGAATAACCAGAAAAAGCGCTTTTAACCAGTGTTGTCAAAGATGTAATAATCTGTGCAACATAAAAGCTTAGTCGGAATTCAAAACAACAAAATGGCTTACGTTGGTAAACAGGCTCAAAAGTAGTATATGCAAAATGAAAAATTCCATACAAAAAGCAGACAACAATTTTGGTTGTCTGCCTGTGAGTCGAATGAGTTAGCTAATTGTGATAAATTGCTTTCCCATTACAAGAAGAGTGAAGCTGCTAGTTCAAACAGCTTGTAGGTAGTGTTTTCGATATTTTAAAAAATATACAGAGAAAGCAGATAAGTGATGAACCTACCTGCTTACTACTGTAACAAAAGAAAGAAGTACTAGCCGTGGATACGACGGTTTGAAAATAGTATGTATTTTTATTTGAAAAATATTCAAGGGGTGAAGAAACATGGAATGTTTGATAAATGGTGTCTATGAAATAGATAATGATTTTTTTGGTCCAATAAACTTTGCTAATGTTGTAGCTGTTTCATCCATAATTCAATTGAGTGCAGGGGATTTAGTCGAGATTTTTGCACAAAGTAGCGTAGCTGGAGTTATTAGTAATGTAGAAGATAGTACGCATTTTGAAGCTGCAAGATTCCCGTCTCCAAAAGTATAAGTGGTATGAAACCTTGTAAGTAATTTAATATCAGGACATTCCAAAATTTATACTCACCCTGTACAAGAACGGATAATTTATTTGTAGTGCATGAAGTATTTTAACGGTGTACAAGCTGTTTTGAAAGCGCTGGATAAATGAACTATGTACTGTTAAATAGTGTCTGATGATTGTAAACGAAACAGTCGAAGAAGAGTAGCGGTGTATGCAAAAAGAAATGCATGATGTTTAGGTAAAGAAAGCTTACTGGTAAGGGGATCTTACCGATTTAGTTCATGAAAAAAGCCCTGTTGTCTCCAACAGGACCCTTCCTAAAATGGCAAAGAGTAACTCTTACCTTACTCCTTGTCCATAGAATACACAAAAATTATACGTTTGTATAGGTCAATAATTCACAATAATAATATTGTAATATAATGCTTAAAAGAAATTGTAAAGGGTGGAAAAGTATTTGTCATAGAAGAAGTGTTGATTTTAAAGGGATTTTAAGAGGTTGTTTACATCTTAACGATAATAAAGGGATATTGGAATAATAAAATATGAAATATTGCATATCTCATTGGACGAAATAATTTATTTAATAATAATATTGCGTGGAGGAGGCATTTTCCCCTGAAAATCCGAGTTGGTGAAACATACTGTTTAGTACTAATGAAATAAGCAACATTTTAAATGAGCGCTCTGCCTTTTTATTTTTGTAACAGCAACAACTTGTCCAAACTTTCGAAGTCTAGCATACATGGTATGCAGTAGTATCTTAGAAACGAGCGATTTTTATGACTTACTACTACAATTGTAATGGGAATGAAAAGAAGCATTATAATTGTTGTAAAAAAAGAAGCGACTATAATAAGTGCGGTGAAAAATGTGATGACTGCTCTTGCGATCATAAGGAGAATAAGCTATCTGAGTTTAGAGCTGTTAGTACAGCAAATCAAAATGTTACTGCAAATACTTCTGTTAAAGTATTTGCAGTAACATTTTGATTTAGCGAACGAATATAACCCAGCAACATCAAATTTTACTCCGAAGACTAGAGGAGTTTGTTCCGTAATTGGGACGATTGGTTTCTTTCTGAACGATACAAATTTAAATTATAGAGCGCGTGTAGAAGTTCGGGTGAATGGAAATTCAGAAATTGCTATAGATAACGACTTTTTGGTCCAATAAATTTCGGTAATGTCGTAAGTGTTTCTACTATACTTCAATTAGAGGCAAGAGATATAGTTGGAATTTTTGCTGAGAGTAATGTAGATGGATTTATTTCCCGAAAAAATCCAGGTTTCATTAGTACGTATTTTGAAGCTGCGAGATTCCCATCTCCAATTAAATAAATAGAATAAAAGACTATTTACTGACTATCTTTTTTGTAAGGCCCTACTTTATGATAGGGCCTTTTATCTGCAGGCAATTAGAAAGTTTTGTATTAGAATAAATTCATAAATACTTGATAAGCAACACCTAGAGTTAATACGATAGCTAACAGTTTTGCTAGCCATCTCGGTGCATTTAAATTTAGTAAAAGGGAATGACATATACTAAATGTAATGCCGAGTGTTAAAAGAATTGCGATAAGATATAAAATTAATAGGAATAAAGGTTGCTCTATGGAGCCGAAGTCAATTTTGGATGGATTCATGTAATATGTACCTCGTTTTTTATTAATATATTAATATAATAATGAAAAATACAAGGAATTGGAAGAGTAATGTAATAAATACTATAAAAGTAAATTTGAAGTTATGGATGGAGTAGATAAAATAATCTTTGAAAGACTATTCAAAGCCAACATTTGTTTAAGTTTAATATACAAGAACGAACGTTCTTGGTATACTGGAAAATAAAAAGGTGCGTTTACATGACAAATTTTAGTAATATAATTGAAAAACTAGATGAAATGATTTACAAACCTAATAATCTATTAATTACTAAACGAAAAGAAGAAAAGCAAAATTCAGAATATGCAGGAGGGGTATTCCAGCTAAATAATAGAAGCATCCGATTTAGGGTATCAAAAATTACGCCTAATAAGATTGGACAATTTGTTTCTTTTTGGGAGAAGAATGCCTCCATGAGCAATCAGGCATTTTTTTATGATTCGGCTCCTAACCTTTTAGTTATCACTTGTATAGCGGATAATAAACTAGGACAATTTATTTTTCCAAAAGAGATTCTTCTAAAAGAAAAAATATTAAAAACTCAAAATCAAAAAGGAAAAATGGCTATGAGGGTTTACCCTATTTGGGATAAACCTACTAGTAATCAAGCTAAGAAGAGTCAATTGTGGCAACTTCATTATTTTGTCGATTTAAGTGATGCTGAAAATGTAGCTACAGATAAACTATTAAACTTATATTCATAGCGCATAATAAGAAATTTTTTGGAATATTCAATGTTTGTTCAGATGGATATTTGGAAATGTTAACAGGATAATCTGTTAAGTAAAGAATAAAAAAGGAGCATACAAACAAAGTATGCTCAAAAAAAGATAGGTTTTATGAGTGGAGAATCTCCATACGATAATATATGCTCATTTCATTAATATGTGAAAAATATCAACAAAATATCAATAGAATATCAATTAATGAATTATTTTAGTTTTTTAATGAAGTCATGTTTTTGTGAAATGAAAAAGAGCCGTTTCTTTTGAAAGATGCGGCTCTTTTTACTATTTTGTTATCGTACCGTTCGAAATGATAAATCATAAAATTATACGATTAACAATTTAATAATGATCGGACTTCAGTTACATATTTCTTAAAGTCTGGATATTGAGATACAGTTTGGCAGGTAGGGGTGAGTAGTTGATTAATTAAAGATACATTTGTAATTACTTCGTTACAAGGGCCGTAGAATGTAACTTTTAGCTTTGAATTCGGGGGAACTTTGAATACGATAGGGATTTTTTTCATTAAATAAACTCCTTACATAACAGAGGTTATATGTTTATTTCCTTTTAATTAGGAAGACATATTAATATAATATGTAATTTTTATTGTAGTTGATTATTACATATACTGTATGAGTTGATGTAATTTCTAGTACGTATCAAAATAGTGTTGTAAAAAAATATATATCATGTTTATAAAAAGCTTTAAAACAGACTAATACGAGGGAATAAGCGCTAATTAACTTGTCTCTATATAATAAATTGTAAAAAGGCAGCTTTTTTTAGCTGCCTTTTTACAGGGAGATTGAAAAATCTTGGAGCTCATTCATGAGTATAAGCAAAAATTGCTTATATATAGTATGCACATTATTTGTAATTTCATCCCAATATTTAGTATGAAATAAACGCAAGTCTATCGTTTACAAATGCAAAAAAGAAGAACTTGTTTATTATGGATAAAAAGAAATTATTTAGTTTTAAAAAATGATGAAAATATATTTATTTGTCTTATAGAAGCTTGCTATTAGGCATATGGGTCTAGCAATAATACAAGCTTTGAATAAGATAATAAAAAGGAGTTGATTAGTAATGGGTTATATTGTAGATATTTCGAAATGGAATGGAAATATTAATTGGGATATTGCAGCGTCTCAGCTAGATTTAGTTATTGCTAGAGTTCAAGATGGTTCAAATACGGCCGATTTTATGTATCAAAGTTATGTGAAAGAAATGAAGAAACGTAGTATTCCATTTGGGAATTATGCATTTTGCCGTTTTATATCTATTTCAGATGCAAAAAAAGAAGCGCAAGATTTTTGGAATCGTGGTGATAAAACCGCTAAATTTTGGGTGGCAGATGTAGAAGTTCAAACAATGGTAGATATGGAAGGCGGGACTCAAGCATTTATTGATGAATTACGCCGATTAGGTGCAAAAAAAATTGGTTTATATGTAGGACATCACACTTATGTATCATTTGGAGCTCGCAATATTGATGCTGATTTTATTTGGATTCCTCGTTACGGAGGGAATAAACCAGCATATCCTTGTGATATTTGGCAATATACTGATTCAGGAAATGTTCCTGGTATTGGAAAATGTGATTTGAATCAATTAATGGGGAATAAAGGTCTTTCTTGGTTTATAGGTTCAAATCAAACAAATCAATCTAGTATTGGAGATAGTAAGCAACCAAATGGAATTGGTATTGCAGTTTCAAAATATGATGATGGATACGGCATTAATTTATATGAAAATCCTGCGAATCCACAGTTTACAGGAAGGGTTACGAAAAAAATCCCATATTTAATCTATAAAGGTTATTGGGGAGGTGGCGAAAAAGATATGATTTGTTTAGGTAGTGAACAACAATGGGCTAAGTTAGAGCATTTTAATGTACAATGGTTTTATGCATATTCAAAATATACACCTGGATATGAAATTAGAACGTACGATGGACCAAACGGGAATGATACAGGTGCGGTCGATGGGAAGGTCCCTTATCGTATTTGGAATCGTCAAGATGGATATGTCGATATAGGTGGAAACAAATGGATCAAAGAAGAACATGTGCAGATTAAATGATGTTAAAAAGTCGGCTTCATGCCGGCTTTTGTATTTAATAAAGCTTGTCTCTGACATGAAAAGAAATACTTGTGGAAAACACATTAATTTCACAATAGCGCTGTATAGTTCCTAATATACATTTATCAAAGTGAGGTATTTGAATTGAAAAAGAAAAAGCTATTTATGGGAACTATTATTACGTGTGTGGCGCTAACATTGTCTGCGTGTGGTTCCTCAGAAAATGTTGCAACATCAAAAGTAGGAAACGTGACAGAGAAAGAGTTAAGTAAAGAGTTAAGGCAAACATATGGAAAAAGTACTTTATCTCAAATGATGTTAAATAAGGCATTGCTAGATAAATATGAAGTTTCAGATGAAGAAGCTAAAAAACAAGTAGAAGCAGCGAAGGAACAAATGGGTGACAAGTTTAAAGTGGCTTTAGAGCAAGTAGGATTAAAAAATGAAGATGAATTAAAAGAGAGAATGAAGCCAGAAATTGCACTTGAGAAAGCGATTAGAGCGACTGTCACAGATAAAGATGTGAAAGATAACCATAAACCAGAAATGAAGGTAAGTCACATTTTAGTGAAAGATGAAAAAACTGCGAAAGAAGTAAAAGAGAAAATAAATAATGGTGAAGATTTTACTGCTTTAGCGAAACAATATTCGGAAGATACTGGTTCAAAGGAACAGGGCGGAGAAATAGCTGGTTTTGCTCCTGGTCAAACTGTGAAAGAATTTGAGGAAGCGGCGTATAAATTAGATGCAGGACAAGTAAGTGAGCCAATAAAAACATCTTTTGGTTATCATATTATAAAAGTGACGGATAAAAAAGAATTGAAACCATTTGATGAAGTGAAAGATTCGATTCGAAAAGATTTAGAACAACATAGACTACAAGATGCGACAGGTAAATGGAAACAACAAGTAATCAATGATCTATTGAAAGAAGCGGATATTAAAGTAACAGATAATGAATTTAAAGATACATTTAAATTCTTAGATGAGAAGTAAAGTTTAGAAGAAAAACAGAGATTTAGCATAGTGCTATATTTCTGTTTTTTAATTTTCAATAGAAAAGGGAACTCATATAGAGTTCCCTTTTCTCGTTAGTGTGTGAGTTATAAATAGATAGTAAGACAATACAATATTACATTTAAATATTAAGAATTACAATAGAAAATTTTGGTGTAAATAAAAAGGAATAAGTAATTACTTCGCAAAATGTTGAAATGATAATGTTTTAGTTAATTAATTTTGTTAAATATAAACTAAATATATTTTCTTAGAAATTGAATAGAGGACATAATTTAAAGAATGGTACATATCATATTTATTGGAGTATAAATTAACTTTATAGGAAGTGAAATGTTGAACATTTATTACAAAAGGATGTTCTTAATGATGATATGAATTATTTATTAAAATAGGATGAATATTTTTATATTTACTAGATTATTAAATTAACTTGGGGGAGAATATATGAAAGTTATTTTTAAGAGAGAAGGCGGAGGGAAAATTTTTGAATCATCTAATGAAAATATAAGCGTTCTATTAGCTGTATTAAAGGAAACAAAAGGGATAAAGATTGGGATGGTTGAGTATGAAGTATTAGAATATAAACTGGAATACTATCGAAATCCGAAAAAAACAGAAACAGAGAGAGAATTACATATTATTATGCAACCTAAACTTATTCAATAAAGAAAGTGAAATATTAATCAATTTGAGTTTTGTTCGTCCTCACTAATTATTAGCCTGCAAATAGCGGGATAAATGGTAGTAATTGTCGATATGTATGAAACTTATGAGGAATGAATTGTTTTACATCATAAGTTTCTAAAGCTTTGTGAGTTCGTTCATAATAAAAGTATATGCTTTTGTTAAAGGATGGTTAATGAGATATAGCTGAAATTTGTATTCCAGAAAGAACGATGGTTAGGATAGAAAAGTAAAATTAGAAATATAATTAGTTCAATAAAAGCGACTTCACATTAGGTGGAGTCGCTTTTATTGTTGCAGCATGTATTCTATGGTGCGATAGGAAGTGCAAAGAAAGTTGATTAATAAAAGGGAGTAATCAATGAGTATGAATAAACTTCATAGATTAAAGTTGCATTTTGTTTGAAAAATTTACATGTTGCACTTCCGAAAGAACGTTCGTTCGTGTATATTTAGAACAAGTGTTCTTTTGGAAGTGGAGATTTCTACAAATTCATAAATAGTTTTGAATTTGAAAGCTACGCTACATATTAAATAAGAGATAGATAAAGTGTATTTAGAAGTGAAATTTCTATTCTTATGAATGGATAGATATAGAAAATTGAGGAGTAAAGAAAATGAATTATGTAAAGATACAGGAAAAAGGAAGAGAGTGGGTTCCGTTTACAGTAATGTCGGAACAATTATTAAGTATGAGAAAAATTATTGGAGAGAAATTAAAAGTCAAAAGGCCGTTATTAACGAATGAAGTGAAAGAAAGTATTTCAGACAAATTATTAACTTCATTATTGTCTGAAGAAGAGATGTTAGTGACATATTTTGAAGAAGGATACATACTTACAAGTTATATGACAGTGGTTCATATAAATCCAATTCAACAAATTGTAAAATGTACAGATGCATTTTATAAAACATATATATTTGCTGCAAGGGACATAATTGATGTAACTTAAAAGAAGCTGGATTTTGAAGTTTAGCTTCTTTAATTTGTCCAGCTATTTGCGGACAGGTAGATTCACACCTCAAAATTCGGCTGTGGGTCAGGCTGCCTGTAAAAATCTAATTTTTTTGAAGAACTAAATGAAAAAGCAGCTAGATGCAAGCTAGCTGCTTAGTCCCAGGGAAAGGGAGAAAAGATTGGTACTCAAAAAATCGACGATAGCTGTTTATCAGCCTGAGTATAGTATAGACAAATTTAAAAATGTTATACAAAAATGATTACAGACTTGGTTAGGCCGTACCAACTTGGTTTTGATCTGCTAAATCAGAATCAAATGTATTAGTCGCGCTAACCCCACTAAAAGTGTTCACTACGAAACCAACGTTAGATGCGCCAGAGCCGTTATAAGCTTTCGTATTCTCTTTTGGAGAGACGTTGTAGAAATCACCTAAGTTGAAAGATCCGTTACTATTTTGTACAACTAAATTCCCCACAACTGAGGGCATAATTTTCACCTACTTTATAAGTAATTGTTTGCACTACTATATGAAGGTATAGTCTAATTGGTTCATTTGACAAATATTCCGGAATAGAAAAATGGTTGAAGCTTTGTTTAATCAATCGAGCAAAAAGTATGTTAAAATTAACGAAGAGTTGAATTTTTAAAAGAATAAATTTGAATAATTAATATATACGGAATTAAAGGAGGCAAAATGTAATGGATAATGTTGTAAAAACAGTGGATTTAACAGATGCAGAATCAAGTAAACTTGTTGCTTTTATTTATAGTAATGATGTTACATTGATCGAAAAAGCATTTTGTCCTAATGAAATAGCAATTTTATCGGCAATTAAAACAGCATATATTACGAAAGTATCTATAAGGAAAGAACTTGAAGCGATTTTTCACGATACAGGCGTTTTATTAGTGAAGCAAAATGTTGAAAGGAATAGTATTCAATCTATAACAATGCATTTTGAGCAATTTAAAAAGTTGCAAAATGAGATTGAGAATTTAAATAAAAGCGTGTTTAAGACTAGGTAGAACTGCTTGGATAGAGCTGGGCTCTGTCAAGTTGAAAAAGTGGATTGAGAAGTATTTGGATAAATCGAACCATAAACATAAATATATTTTCATTAAGGTGTAGCCTATATTTATCGATGTGAGAAATGTAGGAGAGAGAAGATACAATTTAAAAATAATAAAGATATAAACAAAAAGAGTAATCATGATGGTTACTCTTTTTGTTTGTAATATGTAGTATCAAAAATACTTCTAAAGTATGAAATGAATTGATACTTAAGTGAGAATTTGAATAAGAATAAAAAGAGTAATATTAAATTGAAAGGAGGAGATGAAGTTGGAGCGAAAAGACATTGGAAAACTTGTAATTATTACTGGAGTAACGCAAGGGTTAGGACGTGCAATGGTTGATAGGTTTCATGAATTGGGATGGAACATAGCGGGGTGTGGACGCTCAAAAAATAAAATTGAAGAGCTTAATAAATATTACGGTGCTTCACATGATTTTCAAATAATTGATGTTTCAAATCATCACCAAGTTAGTAAATGGGCAAGTCGTATTCTAAATAGGTATAGGGCTCCCGATATGTTAATAAATAATGCATCGATTGTTAATCAAAATGCACCGCTATGGAAAGTTACCGCTCAAGAATTTGAAAGTGTAATGAGTGTAAATGTGAACGGGGTAGTAAATGTCATTAGGGCGTTCGTCCCGGCGATGATAGCTAGGAAAGAAGGAATTATTATTAATATGAGCTCTAGTTGGGGAAGAGAAGGCGAGGCTGAACTTGCGCCATATTGTGCTTCGAAGTTTGCTATTGAAGGTATCACGCAGTCAATGGCAATGGAACTGCCAAATGGCATGGCCGTAGTTGCTTTAGATCCAGGTGGAAGTATTAGCACTCCAATGCTTCACTTATGTGCACCTCAATATGTAAAAGAATCTCCTACACCTGAAATGTGGTCACATAAAGCAATTCATTATATATTAAATATATCAATAGATAAAAACGGAGACTCATTGACATGTCCGGTATACATTTAATATTTAGATAGGTATTAAATGTAATATGCACATTTTTGAAGGACAAGCATATATTGAAGTATGTAAAAAGCATTTGCAAATTAGACATTTATCGAGAAAGCCCTTGTCAAAAAGAGCGCCTGAAAGGTGCTCTTTTGTATTATTAATACATTATGTGATGCACAAAATTACATATAAAAAATAAAATAATGAATTAAAGGTGATATTTGTTTGTTTCGAAAGTACTAGAAAATTTAAATATAGGTGATGCGAAATGAACCTACGCGATTTAGAATTGACAGGGGCATGGTTTCAAGTAGGAGGAAATCTTATAGCAGCTATTGGAACAACTAGAGGGTTTGCAGGAGAAGAAAAGATTGAGTCGGATCTTGTTATTGTAGGGAGTTCATTACAAGCCCTCGGATATATATTACAAATTATAGCAACTATTGATGTGAAAGATGAAGATAAATGTGAGAAGCAAAATGTAACTATTGATAATAAAAATAAAGCGTTAGCGAAAACGGGGATTGAGTTATTAGCTTTAGGTAATATTTCTAATGTAATAGGAACGTATTTTAATCTAAATGAACAAATAAAAGAAAATGATTTCCTTATAATTACTGGAAATAGTTTGCAATCAATTGGAGCTTTTTTAGGAGTAGAAGTAGCATTGAATGAGATAAATGGAATACAGTGGATTATTGTATTAGGGAATTCAATGCAAAGTTTAGGTGCAGGATTACAAGCATATGAAGGTATTCACAATATATCAAAAGAAGAAGAGGGAAATGAAGACAGTAATATAGATAAAGAAGATCAACGTATAATAGGGCTAATAGGTATTTGGATACAGGCAATAGGTACTGTAATTTCAGCAATTGGATTAACAGAAATAGTAGAGGAACAAAGATTGGAATCTAAGAAAAGGCAATGAAATACTCATTTAAATGAAGTTTGGAGTATTTCAATTTTAGAAGTAGGACAAGATTGATGTGATAATTCTTTTTGTAGGCTTTTTCATATAGGCGTAGAATATACATATAAACGAACAGGTGAAAATAGCTTGTTAACGTTAGTGAGAGGCTCTTCATTTAGTTATACTATTATATTTGATTTTTGTAATGATGAGTTCTTATATACGTCTTTAGAAATAACATGATTTCATAGGTTTGATAGTATAGGAGATGGATGGGTAAGAATTGAAAAATAAACATTAAGGAGTTTTTCAGACATGATGTACTTATTAGCAATTCTACTTCCGCCGGTAGCTGTTTTATTTTGCGGAAAGCCGTTTCAAGCGATTATTAATTTCATTTTAACCTTAATTTTTTGGGTTCCAGGAGCGATACATGCAGTTCTTGTCGTACATGATAAAAAAGCCGACAGGCGACTTAAAAGACAAGTTCAAGCGTACGATGAAATTAATAAAAGAAATAGAAGGTAAATTGCGAGTGGAAACATACAAAAAAAGAAAGGGGATTTGATTCGCCTTTCTTTTTTGTATGCCAATCAAGTTTAAATTTTAGTATAGCGGTAAGAATTTTTAATATAAGTATTATGATAATAACTTTTAGAGTGTGCGTTTAATAAACCGGTGTAAATGCTTTCTGGCACATTAAAGAAATCATACATACCATTCTTTAGTTGAATACGTAAAATCATAGAAAAAGGATTATAGCCAACAGCAACTACATTTTTTGAAATAACGGGAGATAGCTTCATCATTACGCAACTCCTTATGTTTCATTTTAGATGGTTTCTTGTAGATAAGGGGATTGTCGTGTTGAAATCCTAATAATTAAAGAGGTATTATATTTATATGTAATATATCAAATGTTCATTATACGTAATTATAAGGAAGTTCACACGAAGTACATATCGTTGTGCTATTTTTATTTCACCTTTGATTTATAAATAAGAAAATATTGACCATTTGAAAAAAAGGTATATTATTTATACGAGGTATTAAAAATTCACTTCTTACATTCTATGCTTTAAGGGGCAGTATTATTAGAAAAAATAGAAGTGAAAATAGTTTGTATAAGAAGTATTCTAAAATGTATAATCTGTGAATTGGGAAAATATTGAATGCTCCAGGTCAATATACTTTCTTGATTAAATGTATTTGGGAAAGTGACCTCAATATTTTCAAGTAAATCAACGGGAGAATTGAAAGGCAGGAGAAAGTAACATGTCAGAAAATTATCGTTCTCGAGAGGAGCGACGACAAGTTCAAAAGAAAAAACAGCCAACTTCTAAAAAAACAAAACCAAAAGGTAAAACATCGTTTTTTCGTAAATTTTTAATCAGTTGTTTACTACTTGGTATTGTAGGTTTAGTGGCAGGGGTTGCTACCTTTTTCGTTATGATAAAGGATGCACCAAAACTTGAGAAAGCAAAACTTGTTAATCCGTTATCCTCAAAAATTTATGATAAAGACGGGAATTTGGTATATGAATATGGGAAAGAAAAAAGAACGAATGTTACGTATGACCAAATCCCTAAATTAGTAGAAGAAGCATTTTTAGCGACAGAAGATGCACGTTTTTATGAACATAGCGGTGTGGATTTTAAAGGTACTGCTCGTGCAGTTTTAGTTAGTCTTAAAGGAGATTACGGTTCACAAGGTGGAAGTACGATAACGCAGCAAGTTATTAAAAACTACTTCTTATCGATGGAAAAAACGTCAAAACGTAAGGTTCAGGAAATATATTTAGCGTATAAGCTAGAACAACAATATTCAAAACATGAAATATTAGAGATGTATTTAAATAAAATTAATTTAGGTAACCGTTCATATGGAATCGCAACAGCAGCACAAAACTACTACGGTAAAGAATTGAAAGATTTAACATTACCAGAAGTTGCGATGCTAGCTGGTTTACCGAAAGCGCCGAATAACTATGATCCATCGAAACCAGAAAATGTTCAAAGGGCAACAGAGAGAAGAAATACTGTATTAAACTTAATGAATCGACATGGTTATATTACAAAGGCAGAAATGGAAGAAGCATCGAAAGTACCAGTGGATAAAAATATTAAGAGTGCAGCTGAACTACAAGCGATGCCATATACTGCATTTATGGATGCAGTAGTGAAAGAAGTAGAAAAAGAACTACCAGATGCTAATATTGGTTCTGACGGTTTAGAAATTTATACAACATTGGATCCGAACGCACAGAAATTGGCTGATAATATTTTAAATACAAATATTATTGATTACCCAAATGATAAATTCCAAGGTGCTTTCACATTTATGGATACGAAAACAGGAGAAGTTCGTGCTATAGGTAGTGGGCGCGGTGAAAATAAAGCAGTATTTAAAGGGCATAATATGGCGATTGAATTAGATCGTGCAGCTGGTTCAACGATGAAACCAATTTTTGATTACGCTCCTGCAATTGAATATTTAAAATGGGCTACTTATCATCAAATTGATGACTCTCCATTTAAGTATTCAACTGGCCAAGAAGTGAGAAATGCAGATAGAAGTCATTTAGGGCCAATCTCAATGCGTGAAGCACTAACAAAGTCACGTAATATCCCAGCTATTAAAACAGCTAAAGAGGTAGGTATTAGTAAATCGAAAGAGTTCTCTGAGAAATTAGGTATTACATTTAATGTAGCACCGACAGAATCAACAGCAATCGGTACAAATGAAGCGTCACCAACTGAAATTGCAGGTGCTTATGCGGCATTTGGGAATGACGGTAAGTATACAAAGCCGCATTTTGTTAAGAAAGTAGTTTATCCAGATGGCAAGTCACAAAGTTTTGGACAAAAAACAAAACCAGTTATGGCGGATTCTACAGCATATATGATTACTGATATGCTTCGTTCTGTAGTTACATCAGGTACTGGTACATCGGCAAATGTGGCCTCTTTAGATGTAGCTGGTAAAACAGGTACAACTAACTATTCTTCAAAACAACTAGCACAATATGGAATTCCAGAAAGTGCAACTCGTGATAGTTGGTTTGCAGGATATACACCGCAATATACGATGGCAGTATGGACTGGATATACGAAAGATGGTAAAGACGAGTATATTAGTAGTAAAAATACGAAAATTGCACAGTTGATCTTTAAAGAAATGATGAGCGAGATGGCTACAGATAAATCACGCTTTAAAATGCCAAGTAGTGTTATTCAAGAAGGTAGTGAGTTACGTATAAAAGGTGAAAAACGTGATTCATCTCCAAATACGAGCGTACCGGATACAACGGAACAACCAAAACAAAATCAACAGCAAAAAACTGAAGAAGAGAAAAAGCAAGAAGAATTAAAGAAACAGGAAGAACTTAAAAAACAAGAAGAGCAAAAGAAACAAGATGAACTTAAGCAACAAGAAGAGCTAAAGAAGCAAGAAGAGCAAAAGAAACAAGATGAATTAAATAAGCAAAATGAACAAAATAATGGAAATGGTCAAGGAAATACAACGCCACCGAACAACGGTGGAGGCCAAGGGAATACAACGCCACCGAACAACGGTGGAGGCCAAGGGAATACAACGCCACCGAACAACGGTGAAGGCCAAGGGAATACAACGCCACCGAACAACGGTGGGGATCAAGGGAATACAACGCCACCGAATAACGGTGGAGGAGGTCAAGGGAATACAACTCCAACCCCACCAGCAACAACGCCACCAACTACTGGCGGGAACACAGGAGAAGTCCCTGCCAATAATGGACAATAAATAATGTATTTGAAAAGCACTTAAGGAATCGCAAAAAGCGGTTCCTTAAGTGCTTTTGTATTTAAAAAGGTCGTGATTTCTTACAATTTTTTTAAATATTAAAAGTACCATAGAAATTTTGAAAGTAAATTGATGGGAAATGATAAAAAATTTGAGTCGGAGGTATTGGAGGATAGCTTGGGTTATAAAAGCCAGTACTACTAGGATGTGTACCATGATTCCAATAAGAAGGGGTGAATTGGCCAGGAGTTTGGAATTGTTGCCAAGCAGCAGGAAGCTCGATACCAACATCGGAACTAGCTGTATGAACGGCGGGGACATGTATTGAAGGAACTGACGGAACCGCAGTAATTATTCTTGGTGATACCCACATGAAACGATCACTCCTAAGTTTAATAATAAAATAGTATATTCTATTAGAACATATAAAGGTACATATATAGGGTTTTTGCTTAAAACATAGGTATAAAGTCGTAAGACCAACTTAAATTGATGGTGGACCATTTATTATGAAAAGATACGTCTATTAGCGGAGGGACAAGGAACATGAAAAATATACAATTGATGTGTTGATTGTAATATTTTACGTGTTTATGGAGGAATTTAAATGGAACGATTATGGACGAAATCATTTATTCAAATGACTATCGCGATGTTATTTTTATTTACAGGGTTTTATTTACTTGTTCCAACGCTCCCGCTCTTTATTAAAGAGATAGGTGGAAGTGAATCACAAGTTGGACTGATGATGGGAGTGTTTACAATAGCGGCGGTTGTAATACGACCGATTATTGGAGGAATGTTAGATCAATATGGTAGAAGATCTTTTATTATTTTCGGACTCATCTTTTTTGGGATAACGATGTATTCGTATAATTTAGCAGCGACTATTGTCCTTTTAGCTGTTTTACGCGTTATTCACGGAGTGACGTGGGCTGTTTCTACAACAGCAGTTGGGACAGCGATAACTGATATTATTCCAGATTCACGTCGTGGTGAAGGAATGGGCTGGTATGGCATGGCGATGACAATCGCGATGGCAATTGGCCCGATGATTGGATTATGGGTTGTACAAAATTATTCATTTCATGGTCTATTCCTTTTAGCTACGATTTTATCTTTTATGGCAGTCGCATTATCATTAATAACGAAAATGCCATTCACGCCACAAAAAGAAAATGGGAAAATTCAGCTGTTTGAAAAATCCGTTTTATCAATAACGATTGTTGTATTCTTTTTATCATTTGCATATGGAGGAATTACAACGTTTTTACCGTTATTTGCATCATCAATTGATGTGAATCCTGGGACATTCTTTCTTGTATATGCAATTGCCTTAACAATTGTAAGGCCGATTTCAGGTAAATTATTAGATAAATATGGAGAAGTATTTATCATACTCCCGGCACTATGTATTACTATTTTAGCGATAGTTGTATTAACTATTTCAAATGGTTTGACAGGTGTAATGATTGCAGCGGCATTATATGGTGTTGGATTCGGTTCAGCACAGCCCGCTTTACAAGCAGCGATGCTGACAATTGTTGATCCTAGTAAAAGAGGAGTTGCTAACGCTTCATTCTTTACCGCTTTTGATTTAGGGATTGGATTAGGTGCGATTTTACTTGGAGTTGTTTCACAAATGTTTGGTTACCGTATTTTATTCGCAGGTAGTGCAATTTCAGGATTAATAGCTTTAATTATATTTGTCATTTTTGTAAAACAACGATTAGGCAAAAAAGATTTTGCGTAAACAGGAAGAGCGAAGGTGAAAATTTCAATTGAACATGATGCTCTACGATGGTTTAAGGAAGAATTGTGTATAAAAGTATGATGAATCGATTTGATTTATCCCGCTATTTGCGGGCAGTAAGACTCCCATCTCAAAATTCGGCTGGAGCAAAGAAGTTAGGCGGAAGCCCTGCTACCCGTAAACGCCCGATTGGTGAAGGCTAATAATCAGTGGGGATGAACAAAACTCCAATTGATTAAATTTTCACTTTATTGTAATGTGCGGAGGAAATAGCTCAATTCAGCTCGGAGATTCTTTAGGAATTGTTTCTGAGAAACTAGATGGGGAAATAGTGTCAGTTGAGAAAGACGGTAGTTTATTTTTATAGATTTTGATGATCTTTCGTACTTTCAAAACTATGAATTAGTTGTAAGCTATCGTAAAGAAACGGAAGAAATTTAATTTAATTATGTAAAATAATAATTTTATTAAAAATAAATAAATTTTATATAAGAATTATATTTATGGGAATATGAAATAAATATTATAAAAAACGAGCTGTGCATGAATGCAGCTCGTTTTTTTATATTTGTTAAAGAAAAAGAGGTTAAAGGTATATTTAGTGGGATTATATGGATAATTGTTATATTTCGTTTTAAAAAATTGCAAACGGATGTCCGTCCTTTCTTTATAAAAGATGAAAGTTATTTTTGAAAAATTGTATTATTACATCGGTAAAAGTATAGGAAACTTATCATTATAAAATAAATTGAAATCTTCTAAAAACTCTGATACATTGAAATAGAAATGTAGTTTCACAGTATTGTAAAGGCTTACAGTTATGTGCACGAAGATCTATTAGGATTGGAGGAAATAATGATGAAAGCTGAAGAAAAATTTTCCCCGGGATTAGATGGTGTAGTAGCAGCGGAGACGAAAATTTCGTTTCTTGACACAGTAAAAGGTGAAATTGTAATTCAAGGGTATGATTTAATCGAACTCTCAAAAACAAAAGAGTATTTAGACATTGTGCACCTGTTATTAGAAGAACATCTACCGAATGAGGATGAAAAAGCAACAATTGAAAAGAAATTAAAAGAAGAATATGCAGTGCCAGAAGGTGTATTTAATGTGCTAAAGGCATTGCCTAAAGAAACGCATCCTATGGATGGGTTACGTACAGGTGTGTCTGCATTAGCTGGTTACGATAGTGATATCGAAAACCGCTCATTAGAAGTAAATAAAAGTCGAGGGTACAAGCTTTTAAGTAAAGTGCCAAATATTGTAGCGAATAGCTATCATATTTTAAATAATGAGGAGCCAATTGAGCCTCTTCAGGAATTGTCATATAGTGCGAATTTCTTCTATATGTTAACTGGGAAGAAACCGACTGAACTTGAGGAGAAGATCTTTGATCGTTCCCTTGTTTTATATAGTGAACATGAAATGCCAAACTCTACATTTACAGCGCGTGTAATTGCGTCAACACAATCGGATTTATACGGTGCTCTAACAGGTGCAGTTGCATCTTTAAAAGGAAGCTTACATGGCGGTGCAAATGAAGCTGTTATGTACATGCTTTTAGAGGCTGGCAATGTTGAGAAGTTTGAAGAGTTACTACAGAAAAAACTATATAACAAAGAAAAAATTATGGGCTTTGGACACCGTGTTTATATGAAGAAAATGGATCCAAGAGCACTTATGATGAAGGAAGCTTTAAAACAGCTATGTGATGTAAAAGGTGATTATACACTATATGAAATGTGTGAAGCTGGAGAGAAAATCATGGAGAAGGAAAAAGGCATTTATCCGAATCTTGATTATTATGCAGCACCAGTATATTGGATGCTTGGTATCCCAATTCAACTGTACACACCAATCTTCTTTAGCTCTAGAACAGTAGGACTATGTGCGCACGTTATTGAGCAACATGCGAACAATCGTTTGTTCCGTCCACGTGTAAATTATATTGGCGAGCGACATGCATTTAGTAAATAAAAACAACTGGGGAGTTGTTAGCGCCGCCCGCCGGATGGGTGTTTGACCGACACCCATCATTAATAATAACGAATTTTCGACAGAAAGGGAAGAATAGCATGATTAAAACAAATGAAATTAAACAAAAAGATGCATTATTAGAAGAAATTACGGACTATGTATTAAATAAAGAGGTTACAAGTGCAGAAGCATTCAGTACGGCTCGCTACGTATTACTTGATACACTTGGATGTGGAATTTTAGCACTACAATACCCAGAGTGTACGAAATTATTAGGACCAGTTGTACCAGGAACAATCGTGCCAAACGGTACACGTGTGCCAGGAACTTCTTATGTACTAGATCCAGTAAAAGGTGCATTCAATATCGGATGTATGATCCGTTGGTTAGACTATAACGATACTTGGCTTGCAGCAGAGTGGGGACATCCATCTGATAACTTAGGCGGAATTTTAGCAGTTGCAGATTATATTAGCCGTGTTCGTATTTCAGAAGGAAAAGAACCATTAAAAGTACGTGAAGTATTAGAAATGATGATTAAAGCACATGAAATTCAAGGCGTGCTTGCTTTAGAAAACAGCTTAAACCGTGTTGGTCTTGACCATGTATTATACGTAAAAGTAGCAACAACTGCTGTAGTTGCAAAAATGCTTGGCGGAACACGTGAAGAAATCTTTAATGCATTATCACATGCGTGGATTGATAATTCTAGTCTTCGTACATATCGACATGCTCCAAATACTGGATCACGTAAATCATGGGCAGCAGGTGATGCGACGAGTCGCGGTGTTCATCTTGCAATGACTGCTTTAAAAGGTGAAATGGGTTATCCAACAGCATTATCTGCGCCAGGATGGGGATTCCAAGATGTATTATTTAACAAACAAGAATTAAAATTAGCTAGACCACTAGAGTCTTATGTAATGGAAAATGTATTATTTAAAGTATCATATCCAGCAGAATTCCATGCACAAACAGCTGCAGAATGTGCAGTGAAATTACATCCGGAAATTAAAGAAAGATTAGATGAAATTGATCGTATTACAATTACAACTCATGAATCAGCAATTCGTATTATCGATAAAGAAGGTCCATTAAATAACCCAGCTGATCGTGATCATTGTTTACAATACATTACAGCAATTGGTTTATTAAAAGGAGATATCGTTGCGGACGATTATGAGGATGTAGTAGCAAATGATCCACGTTTAGATGAATTACGAAATAAGATGGTTGTTGTTGAAAACAAACAGTACAGTTTAGATTATCTTGACCCGAACAAGCGCTCAATCGCCAACGCTGTTCAAGTTCATTATAAAGATGGTACTGTAACAGAAAATGTGGAATGTGAATACCCACTTGGTCACCGTTTCCGTAGAGACGAAGCGATTCCAAAAGTTGTTCAAAAATTCACTGCAAATATGGCAGGTCATTATTCTAGTAAGCAACAAGAACAAATTCATGAAGTTTGTTTAAATGAAGAAAAACTAGAAAATATGAATGTAAACGAATTTGTAGATCTATTCTTAATTTAATAATAGGGGGAATTTAGAATGGCTTGGGTTGTGAATAAACAGTCAACACAAGAGGAGCTTGCGAATGGCTTCCGAGCTTTAGTAGAAGCAAATGAAATTTTGCAAATTCCAGGTGCTCATGATGCAATGGCGGCTCTTGTTGCGAAAAATACAGGTTTTTCAGCTCTTTATTTATCGGGAGCAGCTTACACTGCAAGTAAAGGGCTACCAGATTTAGGAATCGTGACATCTACTGAAGTAGCTGAAAGAGCAAGAGATCTAGTTAGAGCTACAGATTTACCAGTTCTTGTGGACATTGATACAGGATTTGGTGGAGTACTAAACGTAGCGAGAACAGCTGTAGAAATGGTAGAGGCAAAAGTAGCGGCTGTTCAAATTGAAGATCAACAATTACCAAAGAAATGTGGACATTTAAATGGTAAGAAACTTGTTACTACAGAAGAATTAGTTCAAAAAATTAAAGCGATTAAAGAAGTTGCGCCAAGCTTATATATTGTAGCACGCACAGATGCTCGCGGTGTAGAAGGACTAGATGCTGCGATTGAAAGAGCGAATGCATATGTTAGAGCAGGTGCAGACGCAATTTTCCCAGAAGCGCTTCAATCGGAAGAAGAATTCCGTTTATTTACTAGCAAAGTGAATGCACCTTTACTAGCAAATATGACTGAGTTTGGGAAAACACCATATTATAGTGCAGAGGAATTTGCTAATATGGGCTTCCAAATGGTGATTTATCCAGTAACATCGCTTCGAGTTGCTGCAAAAGCATATGAGAATGTATTCACGCTAATTAAAGAGACTGGTTCTCAAAAAGATGCACTTTCTAATATGCAAACGAGAAGCGAGCTATATGAAACAATTTCATATCATGACTTTGAAGAATTAGATACTGGAATTGCAAAAACAGTATTATCAGAGGATCAATAGATAAAACAACTAAGGCGATGAGAATACATCTTTGGCAAAACGAACTGCTTGATGTGAAAATTCATCGCCTTCTGTTTTCAATAATAAGATATTCCACTCATCGTAGACGAGCATATGCAAAGAGCAATGAAGGCCGAAATGATAGGGGGATTCAGATGGAGAAAACGAAGTTACCTTGGGATGAATTTTTTTCACTCAATAAAGATGTGAACAATACTTTCTTTACACCAGAAGATTTTTCAGGGGATGAAGATTTAATTGCAAAAACGACAGAACAATTCGTTAAACAAGAAATTGTTCCACAAATTGAGAACATTGAACAACATAACTATAAAGTTTCTCGTCAATTATTTGAGAAAGCAGGGGAACTTGGATTATTAGGCATTGAGGTACCAGAAGATTATGGCGGGTTCGAGTTAGGAAAGGCTGTCTCAGGTCTTGTAGCAGAGAAAATGGGTTACGCTGGTGCATTTAGCGTTTCTTTTAATATACACGCCGGTGTCGGTACATTGCCTTACATATATTACGGAACGAAAGAACAGAAAGAAAAATATTTACCAAAAATCGCATCGGGAGAATGGATTGGGGCTTATGCTTTAACTGAGCCAAATGCTGGTTCTGATGCATTAAGTGCAAAAACGAGTGCAGTATTGAATGAAGAGGGTACTGCTTGGAAGTTGAACGGTGAGAAGCAGTGGATTACAAATGCTCATATGGCAGATGTATACGTTGTTTTTGCGAAGACAAATAAAGGAATGACAGCGTTTATTGTCGAAAGAACATGTGAAGGTGTATCAATAGGATTAGAAGAAAAGAAGATGGGGATTAAAGGTTCTTCAACAGCGACGCTTATTTTAGAAGATGTTGTTATCCCTGCTGAAAATGTTTTAGGGGAAGTTGGGAAAGGGCATCACGTAGCTCTTAATATTCTTAACTTCGCTAGACTAAAACTTGCTTTTGGAAATATTGGAACAGCAAAACAAGCAATCGGTTTGTCGGTTCAATATGGAAAAGAGAGAAAACAGTTCCAAACTGAATTAGTGGACTTTACGATGATTCAAGAGAAAATTGCCAATATGATTATTTCTACATATGGAGCAGAAAGTGCAGCTTACCGTACAGCAGGTGTAATTGATGAAGCAATTCATGAGAGTGATGAGGACCTTATGAAAAAAATGTCCCAATTTGCAATTGAATGTGCACTGAATAAAGTGAACGCTTCTGAAACACTTGCTTATATCGTAGATGAGGCTGTACAAATTCATGGTGGATACGGTTATATGCAAGAATACGAAGTAGAACGTTTATATCGTGATGCTAGAATTAGTCGTATTTTTGAAGGGACGAACGAAATTAATAGATTAACAGTTGCTAAAATGTTAATGAAACAATTCGAGCAAATTGAAGATCATGTAGTAGAAAGTGATATATCAAATGTAGAAAGAAACCATCGTTACATTTTATTATCGAAAAAATTGTTGAAACAATCTTTGAAAACGCTCTCTAAAACTCCAGGCTTAAAAATTGAGCAAGAGCAAGAATATTCACGCGTATTATCAAATATGTTGACGGACGTGTACGTCATGGAATCAGCATTTTTACGTACGAGGAAAGCAATAAGTAAAAATGGCGAGGAAAAAGAGCGTACGAAGCAAATGATAACAGATGTTATTTGTGAAGAAGGATATCGTAAAGTAGAAGAAGCTGCGATTTCCATTCTTTCAGCAGCTGTCGCAGAAGAACAAAATAGACAAGAAATATTAGCTGAAATCCGTCAATTATTAGTGCCTTTATACACGAACGTATTTACGAAAAAGAGAGAAATTGCGAAAGTTATTATAAATCGCGGAAAATATATTGTGTAAATAGGAGGAAAGCGATATGAAAAAGATTGGTTTTATCGGTTTAGGTAACATGGGTCTTCCAATGTCTAAAAATTTAGTTAAATCAAGTTACACAGTATACGGAGTGGACTTGAATAAAGAAGCCGAAGCTTCTTTTGAAAAAGAAGGTGGAATTATCGGTTTATCAATCTCGAAACTAGCAGAGACATGCGATGTGATTTTTACAAGCTTACCATCACCTCGTGCTGTTGAAGCGGTATATTTTGGGGCAGAAGGGTTATTTGAAAATAGTCACTCTAATGTAGTTTTAATTGATACAAGTACAGTATCTCCACAATTAAACAAACAGCTAGATGAGTCGGCGAAAGAAAAGAAAGTAGACTTTTTAGCAGCGCCTGTTAGTGGCGGGGTAATTGGTGCAGAAAACCGTACATTAACGTTTATGGTTGGTGGATCAAAAGAGGTATATGAGAAAACTGAATCTGTCATGGAAGTACTTGGAGCGAATGTTTTCCATGTCAGTGAGGAGATTGATAGCGGTACCACTGTTAAATTAATTAACAATCTATTAATTGGTTTTTATACAGCTGGTGTGAGTGAAGCTTTAACATTAGCGAAAAAGAACAATATGGATTTAGATAAAATGTTTGATATTTTAAATGTAAGTTACGGTCAAAGTAGAATTTATGAGCGTAATTATAAAAGTTTCATTGCATCAGAAAATTATGAGCCTGGCTTTACTGTAAATTTATTAAAGAAAGATTTAGGATTTGCGGTAGATTTAGCTAAAGAAAGTGAACTTCACTTACCAGTAAGTGAGATGCTATTAAACGTATATGAAGAAGCGAGTGAGGCAGGATATGGTGAAAACGATATGGCTGCTTTATATAAGAAAGTTAGCGAACAATTAATTTCTAATCAAAAATAGTGCACATATAAAAACCATGATAAAAAAGGAGAGAATATAATGATTACAACTGAAATTAAACGAGTGAAAAATCATATTAATGGCGAATGGGTAGAATCTACTGGTACGGAAGTAGAAGCGGTTCCGAATCCGGCAACTGGAAAAATCATTGCTTACGTTCCACTTTCTCCAAAAGAAGATGTTGAAAAAGCTGTTGAAGCGGCAAAAGCGGCATATAAAACATGGTCTAAAGTGCCAGTTCCAAATCGTTCAAGACAACTATACAAATATCTACAACTGTTACAAAAAAATAAAGATGAGCTTGCAAAAATCATTACGCTAGAAAACGGTAAAACGCTAACGGATGCAACTGGTGAAGTACAGCGTGGTATTGAAGCGGTAGAACTTGCAACATCAGCACCAAATTTAATGATGGGACAAGCTCTTCCGAATATTGCTAGTGGAATTGATGGATCGATTTGGCGCTACCCAATCGGAGTTGTTGCGGGTATTACACCGTTTAACTTCCCGATGATGATTCCATTATGGATGTTCCCACTTGCAATTGCTTGCGGTAATACATTCGTATTAAAAACATCTGAAAGAACGCCACTTTTAGCAGAGCGACTTGTAGAGTTATTCTATGAAGCTGGTTTTCCAAAAGGGGTATTAAATTTAGTACAAGGCGGAAAAGATGTTGTAAATAGTATTTTAGAAAATAAAGATATTCAAGCAGTTTCGTTTGTTGGCTCTGAGCCAGTGGCACGCTACGTATATGAAACAGGTACAAAAAATGGTAAACGTGTACAAGCGTTAGCAGGTGCGAAAAACCATGCGATTGTTATGCCGGATTGCAACCTTGAGAAAACAGTACAAGGTGTAATTGGATCTGCGTTTGCAAGTAGTGGAGAGCGTTGTATGGCATGCTCAGTCGTAGCGGTAGTAGATGAAATCGCTGATGAGTTCATTGACGTACTAGTAGCAGAGACGAAAAAACTAAAAGTGGGGGATGGTTTCCACGAAGATAATTACGTTGGACCGTTAATCCGTGAATCTCATAAAGAACGTGTTTTAGGCTATATTAATAGCGGTGTAGCAGATGGGGCAACTTTATTAGTAGATGGCCGCAAGATTAATGAAGAAGTTGGAGAAGGTTACTTTGTTGGTGCAACGATCTTTGATGGTGTAAATCAAGAAATGAAAATTTGGCAAGATGAAATCTTCGCTCCAGTATTAAGTATTGTGAGAGTAAAAGATTTAGAAGAAGGTATTAAACTTACAAATCAATCGAAATTTGCGAATGGTGCTGTTATTTATACATCAAGTGGTAAGCACGCACAAACATTCCGTGACAATATTGATGCTGGTATGATTGGTGTAAACGTAAATGTTCCAGCACCAATGGCATTCTTCGCATTTGCAGGAAATAAAGCGTCCTTCTTCGGAGATCTTGGTACAAACGGTACGGACGGCGTTCAATTTTATACACGCAAAAAAGTTGTAACTGAGCGTTGGTTTTAATATAGTGAAACTTTAATCAGTAGGGGTTTTCTCCATCCCCCACAGATTATTAGCCCGCACCAATCGGGATAAATAGTATGTAATTTGTTACATAAAAAAGCCACTCTTTAGAGTGGCTTTTTTATTGTGTATTAATTATTTTTTTCAAATGCTAATTTAATACCGAACCCAATTAAGACAATTCCTGTAATCCCTTGAATATAACGCTGTGTCTTCGGTTTTTTCATAAAGGCACTAATTTTATCAATTAAAAATATATAAAAGGCAAACCAAATGACTGTCAAAATGAGATAAGTAAGCCCCATAACGAGCAGTTGTATAAATGTATTATGATTTGGATTTAAAAACTGTGGTAAAAAGGTTAAAAAGAACACTGCAACCTTAGGGTTTAATAAATTTGTAAGAAATCCTTGGCGAAAGCAAGAAGTATGTTCATTGCCATTATTCATAGGGATGTCATTTTTATTTTCATCTGCTTTGTTTCTTACTGCTAATAGGGCTTTTATACCAATATAGATTAAATAAAGAGCACCAACATATTTAAAAATGGAAAATAAAAGAGCAGACTTTACAATAAGTGCTGAAAGACCAATTACAGCTGCTAAAGTATGAATTAAAAGTGCAACACATGTACCGAGAACTGTTTTTACACCGCCTATTTTGCCAGCAACCAATGTATTTTTAGTAGCCATTGCTGTATCAGGACCAGGTAAAATAATAAGACAAATGGACATAATAATAAATAGAAAATAATTTTCCATAATGTATCCGCCTTTCTATTTTGTTTTTAGAAAATTCGATTAACGTTAGTTTAGCACAGATTTTGGTTAAATTGAATTAAATTTTGTTTAAATGTATTTAATGAAAAAAGAGACCATATACAGTAGCTGAGAATGAGCTACTATATATGGTCTCTATGCTTAAGCTTTAAGCAAGTTAAAGAAACGATTTACATCTTCTTCTGAAACATCACTTAATTGTTTATATTTATAATTTGGATTTTGATCTTTATCAACTACAACGGAGCGTACTCCTTCAAAGAAATCTTCATGTCTCATGAAGTTTTTAGCGAGTATAAGATCTGTCGCGAAACATTCTTCAACGGACTTCTCTTTGCCATCGATAAACTGTTTTAATGTTACTTTTAATGAAACAGGGGATTTTGATAATAGCTTTTCTTTCGTTGTTTGGGCAAATGGACTTTGATCTTTCTCTAACGATTGAATGATTCCCTCAATTGTATCGAATGCAAAATGCGAATTAATTTCTTCTAATGAAGAAGAAAGATTGCCATCTATGTTTGGAGCAGTTGCAAATGTACGAATAACTTCTTTTAAATGAGTATGTACATCTTCTTTTTTCCAATTTACATTTTCAAGTGCGGTAAGGAAATTTGGTAATGAATCTGATGTCATAAAGTAATCAGCAGCGTTAATATATAATACATCAGGAGCTTTTAAAATGGATGCTGTTAAAGCAACATATCGACCAGTATATCCAGGTGCTTTATTTAAGAAATAAGCAGCACCGACATCAGGGAAGAAACCGATGTTCATTTCAGGCATTGCCCACTTCGTACGCTCTGTTACAATTCGATACGTAGCTCCATTTGTCAGACCGACACCACCACCCATTACGATCCCATCTAAACAAGCGATAATTGGTTTTTTGTATTGATAAATAAATGTATCAATTTCATATTCTTCTTCAAAAAACTGCTCTGCATGTTGTAATGCAACTTCGTTAGAACGTGCCTCGTATAGCGTTTTAATATCACCACCTGCACAAAAACCTTTCGTCCCAGCTCCTTTTAAAACGATGAGTTCAATACGCTCATCTTGCTCCCATTCTTTAAGTTTTTTCCCAATGGGCTGTAACATGTTATAGGATAAAGAATTGAGTGCTTTTGGACGGTTTAAAGTAATTGATGCAACGCCGTTTTCGCTAACAGAAAATAAAACGTGTTCAGTCATAATAAATCCTCCCTTACTTATCTTTCTATTCTTATTTCTTGATACATGTTGGAATGTCCTCTATAATTTTTGTCTAAATTAGGTGCTTAGTGTTATTATTTATCGCATATTTTGGCGAGTTATATTTGCAGGATTTCAGAGAATGAAGAGGAATATTACAACATTACTGTAAGCGCAATTATTTGAAATCATAGTGTTGAAGGCGCTATTATATGTATAACTTATATTGAGTTAGTATACGTGGCGTAACAATACATTAAAGAGTGGATGTAGAAAAGGTTAAAAAGCTGAATTATCTAACTTTTAAAGGGCGTGGGGTTTGTATATAATTAGAAATAGAGAAAGGAGAGATCGGAATGCCAGGACCTTTACTATTGTCGGTTATTATTTTGTCATCTCTTATGGTAGGAATTACACAGTATTTTCATCATACAGATACGACGGAAGAAGTGAAGGATAAAGTGCGTCTCGTGTTTCCGATTTTTATAATATCTATTTCCATATGTTTTTTATTAAATAAAGACGGGTATGTTGTAGCCGTATTCGCGTTTTTTGTAGCGATTGTATTAATAACTGTATTGTACTACGTTATGAAAGAGTACTTACAAAAATAAGGATGCCTGAAAGGGCATTTTTATTTTTGTAGATTGATAATTTCACATACCGTATTTTATATAAAAAAACATAAAATACTTATAATTAAAAAAGTATGTACATCGTAGTGTATTTACTTGTCAATCTTGCATGACCACTATACTATTAAAATGTAGAGATTAGAAAAAAAGGGGTTGTATCTAGCATGAAATTTGAGATGCACACAAAAATTATTTCAAATGAAAAAGAAGTAAGAGTACATATAGAAGATAATTTATTCCAATTAATTTTAGATGGTTATCATCTATTTACTGTTCAAGAAATATTACCTTTATATAAATCAAACGAAGAAAGAATCGGTAGTGCAATTGTCCAAAAGTTAGAATGGGAGAACGGAAAAACTACACTAAACTATCAACTTGTTTCACTACAATCAGTAAACTAAAAGGAGAAGGGTAATATGAAGTTTTTTCATACAGCGGATTGGCATTTAGGTAAGCTTGTTCATGGCGTATATATGACTGAAGATCAAAAAATTGTGTTAGATCAGTTTGTACAAGCTGTTGAAGAAGAAAAACCGGATGCTGTAATTATTGCAGGAGATTTATATGACCGAGCAATTCCACCTACAGAAGCAGTAGACTTATTAAATGATGTATTACAAAAGATAGTAATTGATTTACAAACACCAGTAATCGCAGTTGCAGGAAACCACGATAGTCCAGACCGCATACATTTTGGTAGTAATTTAATGAAAAAACAAGGATTACATATTGTGGGACAATTCCAGTTTCCATACAATCCTGTAGTTTTAAATGATGAATACGGAGAGGTTCATTTCCATCTCGTTCCGTATGCAGATCCAAGTATTGTTAGACATATATTGAAAAATGAAGATGTTCGTTCTCATGATGATGCGATGCGTATTTTTATGAACGAACTCTCTGAAACGATGGATAAAGAAGCGAGACACATATTTGTAGGACATGCATTTGTAACTTCTTCAGGAGAGGCAGAGGAAAATACGAGTGATGCAGAACGCCCACTTTCAATTGGTGGTGCTGAATATGTAAATAGCCATTATTTTGATAAGTTTCATTACACGGCGCTTGGCCATTTACATCAAGCGCATTTTGTACGTAATGAGACAATTCGTTATTCAGGTTCGCCACTTGCATATTCTATTTCTGAAGAAAAGCATAAAAAAGGATATTATATTGTGGAACTGGATGAAAAAGGGGAAACGACAATTGAAAAACGTTTACTTACACCCCGTCGTAAAATGCGTACAGTAGAAGCGAAAATAGACGATTTATTGCTTCATCCAGTAAATGAAGATTATGTGTTTGTGAAATTATTAGATGAAAATCCTGTCTTGCAGCCAATGGAAAAAATACGTTCTGTATACCCAAATGCAATGCATGTTGAAAGGTCTATTCAAAGACGAGAGTTCACAGATGAAAATGAAGTAACTATTTCAAGACATAAAACAGATGATTTATCACTTTTAAAAGCTTTTTACAAAGAAATGAAAGGGTTAGAGTTATCAGAAGAGAAAGAACGTCTATTTTTAGATGTGTTGCAAACAGTGCAAGAACGGGAAGGTGAGCGAGGATGAGACCGATTCAGCTTATTATGACGGCATTTGGTCCATATAAACAGAAAGAAGTAATCGATTTTAACGATCTTGGCGAACATCGTATTTTCGCTATTTCTGGTAATACAGGGGCCGGCAAAACAACGATTTTTGATGCGATTTGTTATGTGTTATATGGAGAGGCTAGTGGGGAAGAGCGTAGTGATACAAGCATGCTCCGTAGTCAATTTGCTGATGATAATGTTTATACAAGTGTGGAATTAACCTTTCAATTAAAAGGGAAAAGATATGAAATAAAACGACAGCTTGGTCATAAAAAACAAGGAAATAAAACAATTACAGGACATGCAGTCGAATTATATGAAGTAGTTAATGAAGAAAAGGTTCCTTGTGTCGATCGTTTTCATGTAACGGATGTAAATAATAAAGTGGAAGATTTAATTGGATTAAGTAAACATCAATTTAGCCAAATAGTAATGTTACCGCAAGGTGAGTTCCGAAAACTATTAACTTCTGAAACAGAAAATAAAGAAGAGATTTTACGTCGCATTTTTAAAACAGATCGTTATAAGTTAATGCGTGACTTACTAGATCAAAAACGCAAACAATGGAAAGACGTCTTACAAGAAAAACAAAAAGAACGAGAGCTATATTTCCGTAATGTCTTTAAATTACCAATACGTGATGGAGCATTATTAGAGACATTAGTAGAGAAAGAGCATGTAAATACACATCAAGTAGTAGCGGCACTAGAGCAAGAAACAACTTCGTATAAAGCGGAAGTTGAGCAATTACAAGTAGAACAAAATGCCAAAACGAAGCAATTAAAAGAAGCAGAGATACGTTTTCATGCAGCAAAATCTGTAAATGAGAAATTTAAAGATTTAGAACAAAAGAAAGAGAAATACAATGCTTTACAAGAAAACCGTACAGTAATCGAAATGAAAGAAAAATCTTTTAAACGTGCGGAACAGGCGAAGCGATTATTACCATTTGAACAATGGTATGAGGAAGCAATGCAAAATGAGAAAAAATCTGAAAGCTTATTGAAACAAATACTTGAAAATAAAGAACAAATTATGAAAAACTTCGTACTTGCTCAGGAGAAATATGAAGCATTAAAGTTTAAGGAATCTGAGCGAGAAGATGCGAAAAAGCAAGTTCAAAGACTAGAAGAGTTACAATCGATTATTGCATCATTAGCTGAGAAAAAGTTGAATTTACAAAATGCTGAAATACAAATTGGAAAATTAAAAGAAGGTATGCAAAAGCTAAATCAACAATTAGAAGAGCATACGAACCAAAAGCAAATAATGTCTAGCGAATTACAGAAATTAGAAGAAGCACTAGAGCAATATGTAGCTAAAGTAGAAGAACTAACGAATATGCGAGAAGATGCAAAAGTATTAAAGCAAGCATATGATGTATGGCAAGAAAAACAAAAATATGGACAAGAAAAAGAAACTGCTTATAACAAAATGCAAATAGCAGTTAGTGTATATGAAAATATGGAACGCCGCTGGTTAAATGAGCAAGCTGGTATATTAGCACTTCATTTACATGATGGTGAGTCTTGTCCGGTATGTGGGAGTACAAATCACCCGAAAAAAGCTACAGAGCAAGGTGATGCAATTGATGAAAAAGAATTAGAAGATTTAAGAGAAAAGAAAAATGCCGCGGAGAAATTGCATGTTCAATTAGAAGAGAAATGGAATTTCTATCTATCACAATATGAACAAGTGATAGAAGAGGTACTGAAGCGTGGGTACCACTCAGGGGAATTGGTAGAAACATACAGCGCGCTCGTGCAAAAAGGAAAGCAATTGGCAGCGGAAGTAACTACGCTAAAAGCAAGTGAAGAAACAAGAAAACAAGTTGTAGCAAAAATGAAAAGCGTAGAAGAAAAAGTAGACAAATTACAAATTCAAAAACGAGAAGCGGAAACAATGATGCACCGCACAGAAATGGAATGTTTACAACTTCGTACGTCCTATGAACATGATAAGAAAAACATTCCGGAAAACTTACAAACAGTGGAAGCTTGGAAAGTACAGTTTGATCATGCTGCGCAAGAACTTCGCTCTATGGAAGATGAGTGGAAGAAAGTTCAAGAAGCGTATCAGCATTGGCAAAATGAAAATATACGTATTCAAGCAGAACATGATAGTGCCTCTAAGCAATTTGATAGTGTAAAAGAGAAGAAGGAAGAGACTTTCACCCGCTTTATGAAAGAGCTAGAACAAAGCGGGTTTACAGATCAACAAACGTATACAGAAGCAAAATTAAAAGACGTTGAGATGGAACTGTTACAACAAGAGATTCAAAGTTATTATTCGTCTCTTGAAGTGCTTGCAAAACAAATTGAGGAATTAAGTACTGAATTAAAAGATAAAGAGTATATGGATATTACTTCTTTAGGTGAACAAATAAATGAATTGGAAATTAACCTAGATATTATTAAAGAAAAACGTCAACGCGCTCAAAATGCAGTAGCATATATTTCAGATTTACATGAAAATATTAGAAGAATTGATGAACAAATTCATGACGAAGAAAAAGCATTCCAAGAACTTGTTGATTTATATGAAGTAATGAAAGGGGATAACGAAAGTCGTATATCCTTTGAACGTTACATCCTAATTGAGTACTTAGAACAAATTGTTCAAATTGCGAACGAAAGACTACGTAAACTATCAAATGGACAGTTCTATTTAAAACGAAGTGAGCGAGTTGAAAAGAGAAACCGTCAAAGTGGATTAGGCTTAGATGTATACGACGCATACACTGGTCAAACACGCGATGTAAAAACATTATCTGGCGGTGAGAAATTTAACGCATCGCTTTGCTTAGCGCTCGGAATGGCAGATGTAATTCAAGCATATGAAGGTGGTATTTCCATCGAAACGATGTTTATTGATGAAGGATTCGGCTCATTAGATGAAGAGTCATTAACGAAAGCAGTGGATGCTTTAATCGATTTACAAAAATCAGGCCGATTTATCGGTGTAATTTCACACGTTCAAGAACTGAAAAACGCAATGCCAGCTGTATTAGAAGTAACGAAGCAGAAGGATGGGTGTAGTCAGACTAAGTTTGTGGTGAAATAAGTTCGAAAAATACTGTGGGTATTCGATAGATACTTATATTTTGCAAAAAGAACTAATTTCAAGTCGGTTTATTTTGGAGTCAATTATACTTCAAAATAACACCGGCTTTTTTATATGGATTTATCTATTCTTTGTGATTTTAGTTTATAAAGTTATAATATGGGTCGTCGGCCTCTGCCTCTCTTCCATCTTCATAGTAGATGAAGATGAAAGAGAGAGATTCGGTAATAAGGAAAAGCGTATTAGTACTGTTAAAGGACAAGAATCTGTAGAGGTCTTTAGAACGACATTTGGAGATGAAAAGTTATTTATTGTGAATCCAAACACTGTGTATTATGATCAAGCGTTTACGGTCGAATTTAAATAAATTTATGTAGATGGATTCTTCAAGTCGACTAAAAGCGGAAATTATGATGAACAAAACGCCGTCTCTTCATTGAAGGAGGCGTTTTGTATTGAACGATGCAGCTATGAGTTATCTGAAGAAGGTGGCGTATTTGCCAAACGGTTATAACTTTTAAAGGCTGAAATTGCCGATATAACACCACCTGTTAAAAATAAAGCTGATCCACCAACTAAAATAATACGACTGACATACGTTTCGCGAGCTTCTTCAACTTGTTCTTGTGACGGTGTAGGCATATAAAATCCCCCTTAATAAAAATATGTTTTGTAATAGTATATACAAACGCCTACCATGTGTTAAAATCGGTGGATAGTTATATGTAGAATCATCTAGTTGTTTTTTTGTTTATATCGTTATAAAAAGATTATGGGAAGTTAAAAGGATTCTTTTGTACTTGATAGGATTCAAGGTAATTAAAAAATCTTCATCATAAATTTATGGTAACTTCACATGCAGCACATATTAAAATTGTATTATGTATATGTGCCAAATAAATAAAATAAATAGCATTTCTGTTTTTGATGAAATAAAATCCTATTATTTCTATATAAGGGTCTAAGTTGCATATTGGGGATTGTGGTTTTCTTTAGAAATGGATCTAAATAAAAAGGAATCAATATAAAAGGGGAATGTCTTATGACAACATATACGAGCGAGATAAAAAAAACTTTAGTTACTGAAGAAGATGTAGATATTTTAAAAATTATGGCGCATCCAATACGTTTACAAATTGTAAATGAATTAAGTGTCCGTAAAACTTGTAATGTAACGCAATTAACAGAAATATTAAACATTCCGCAATCGACTGTTTCACAGCATTTATCAAAAATGAAAGGTAAAGTGCTAAAAGCAGAGAGAAGAGGATTAGAAATTTATTATTACATTAATAATTTAAAAGCAAGCAAGATTGTTAATGTATTAGGATATATAAACTAATAGATAATTATTGTACAAAATAGTCCCTCTGTTATAAAACAGAGGGACTATTTTGTATTTCATTATTTGTTTGTATTTAAGATTTTGTAGTTTTTATGATTCACAATAGTTCGATCAAATTCAAAAGTACCACCATTTACATCTGTAATTTCAACTAAGACAGATTCAGTGTACAGTTTTAATACAGAGCCAGTGATTTTTAGGTTATTTCTTTGAAAAAGTATAGTATCCCCTACGTTTGCTTTCATAGTACCTCCTCATAAAAGACAGAATTGTTTGTTTATTATATATATTAAACCACGTATAGTTATAATAGTGAATATTTAGTTTTGTTTATCAATAAAATATTTGTTATTTAATAAAAAACATAGAGTAACATTATGTTAAT
>NZ_LXLV01000027.1 GCF_001757995.1 Bacillus mycoides
CATACATCTATCATTATAACTACAAACGATTCCAAAAACGACTCAATCATCGAGCTCCGATCGAATATCGAATTTCGATGGCTGCATAGTCTTTTTTACAGTTGTCTACTTGACGGGGATAAGTCCAGTTCCCCTAAATCAATCTGTTCTTTTTTAATCATATGCATGGCTTCTACTCCAGAAAGAATGGATGTAGCTGTGGCAAAAGATTTGATCCCTAGCATAGAACGGATTCGTTTGTCCAATTCAGGACCATACTGATGAACCCAACGCATAATCGTTGTATGAGAAATGGATAAACCCCGTTCTTCTAGCATTTCCACCAAATCACGAAAACTGAGGTTGTACCGTAGGTACCATCTTACCGTTAACAAAATAATATCAGGCTGATAATGCTTCCATTTGAATACATTTTCCTTTTCCATATCAATCACGCACCCTTTCTAAAGTAATAGTAACAGTATGTCCAAGATTTATAGATTCATTGCAATTGTCCTTAAGTTTTTGCACCAGAACCGTTTTTTGTATTCGATAAAGACAACTAATAAATTTTCATCTATCAATTATACCGAAGTCATATTCGCTATAATCAAATAGTTAGAGAAAAATTTATACTCGTTTCTGTTGTTAAGGTTTCCTTAGCGTGACAAAATTCACATTAGTTTATGCTGGAATTTGTTTAATAGTAAATGTTCTCCAAATAGTTCTTCAATGTGTCGCTTGAATTGTTCGATATGCATTTTTTCCTCTCCCTTTATAATCTCATTCCCGCAAAAATTATAATTCTATGACTCTATCGCATACTTGTGCTACATATGGATCATGCGTGACAATAACAATTGTCTTTCCCTCTTTATTTAGATTTTTTAAAATTTGTATAATTTCATTTCTATTGTTATCATCTAAAGAGCCTGTTGGTTCATCGGCCAATATTAATTCGCAAGGCTTTAGAAGTATCCTTGCTATGGCAACCCTTTGTTGTTCACCACCTGAAAGCTCGTGTATTTTTTGCTGTAATGATACGCTCAGTCCAACTTTTTCTAAGGCGGCTGCTTTTAGTTCTTTCTTTTCCGTCTTTGTTTTTTTTGCATAAATTAAGGGGATTTCTAAATTTTTATTTACAGTATCATTGTCGATGAGTGCATAATTTTGAAAGAGATACGACATTCTTGTCCTCAGAAGCTTATTTGCTTTACTAGAACCCATATTAGGACTCTCTGCACCAAACAATTTAACGACTCCGCTATCTGGGTTCTCTAGCATTCCTATAATATTTAGAATCGTTGTTTTACCAGATCCGCTTTTTCCAGTAATCGCAACCATTTCCCCTTCATAAATTTTTAAATTGAACTCATCTAAAACTGCATGATCTCCATAACTTTTACAAACATCTATTAGTTCACATATATATTGCATTCGTTTATATTAACCTCCCTTTATCACCATTTTTTTATTTCTTCGTTCCATCGTGATTAATGCAATAATTGAGGCGGTAAATTCAATTAAAATAAGCATTGCCACCACTGTAAGTAATTTCAAATCAAACTCTTTCTTTACGATGAAGCAAATTGATAGTTGTACAATCCACATTAATACAAATAGCAACATGTATCCCTTATATGTTCTAAAAAAACCTACGCCAAATAAGCGATGCACCACTATTTTCTGCTGATTTTTATTGAAATACACAATAATATTCTGTGTTACCAAAAATAATATGCCGACAATTAGTCCACTAGTAACCGTCAATAGCATTTTTATTGTTTTTTGCAGATCGTATATATCTTTTAAAATATATTGATCAACTGTTACAAGATATTTTAAATTATCATCTAGTCCTAGCCTTTTTAGTTCTGGCTCCAATGCCTTATAAGTTAATCCTACATCTCTGTCAATTAACTTAATTTTTAAAGGATCTTTCGCCCCTCCGCCTAATATAAGATCTCTTTCTCCAACAAGACTATTATTCTCTGTCATAACCTCAATAATTTCATCTCTAATCTTATTATGATTAGATTTATATACATCTGGATTGAAACTAAAGATTTCCTGATTATTCTTTATCCAAATAATATCTATTTTTCGATTGCGTAAATGATTCGGGACTTCTCTATGCATTCTTTTTTCTTCATATTCTATTGCTGGCTTTCTCCATTCTCCAAAATAACGAAGAATTTCTTTTTCCTTGTTCTGATATTTTCCAGGTACTAATAAAATCCAATTTTCCATATCTTCTAAAACTTGCACGCGCTGATTATGTATGTCATATAGCGGAAATTCGTGAAGGTAATTATTATTCACTGTAACTGACCGAATTCCTTTATAATCCTTGCTTATAATAAGCTCTAATTCTTCATAATCCTTAGAATCAATTAATACCGCTCCCATTTTATTTAAAATAGGATACAGATCACCATTTATACTTGACACCATTTTATCCATCCCTTGTTGATCTTCATCATTCCCTACAGAAAGCGGATAAAAGACACCATAATCTTTGTTTTTCTCCCAGTTTTTTAAATTCACTTGTTTTTCTTTCACTGTAATATATTGTTCTAAAATAGACGTCCCTAATAAAACAAATATAATAGAACAAGTAACTTTCAACAGCGTATTGAATACAAATATACCTTTTGTATCTTTTCTATTTTTAATCATTTGATTGACTTTAATTTTAGAAATATAAAAATATGAAACGAGAGATAATATTGTAATAATGAGATACGTTTTACATTGATCGAACATAATGGTGTAGATAAACCCTGAAGTTACATTTTTTACGATAGCAGCTGCAAGTGCGGAAATACCTATCGATAAAACAAACATACTAGCAATGGTTCTACCTATAACGATAAACCATAAACGCACATTCGATACGCCGTGCATTTTTATAACGCCAATCCTTTTCGCTTCGTTAAATACATAATAAATGAGAAAACAGAGGAGCACGATAAACACCATATACTGAATATAGGATAAAGAATTAATTGGTGAATCGAGAGCTTCTTCGTTATTACTAAGATTCCGTTTAAAATCGTCAGCAACAATATACTGTTTCGGCTTAAAATGCTGATTTAGCTTTTTAGAGAAAAGCTTTAAAAATGCATCGTATGATTTATCATCTACTCCTTCTACAACATATCTTCCTGCCATAGGTAAATGTTCGTACGACGTTTGAAGCGGTTTAATTGTAATCTCATGATTATCTCCAAAATCTTTTATTACTCCCTTTTGTTTTGTATCTTTCGTATGTACTGTCGATAAAAAAGCATTACCTTGGAATGTGTCTTTTGACTTTAACACATTCCCCCCACTTAACTGAAACTGTTTAAAATATATCGTTTCAGTTGTTAGTAACACATACTTCAAAATTTCTGCCTGTTCATCTTCATGATACACAACATTTGTACGGAAAATATTTGTATGTGACTCCTTTGCTGCCTCGAGTAATATAGGATAAATTTCACTAGGATTCGCAAAAAACAGTACATCTGGGATAACAAACTCTTTACCTATCCTCTGTTCTACCTTTTCCATTTTTTCAAATTCATTATGATCCGTTTGTTGAAATGCAATAAAACCTGACAATATAGAAGCTACAATAAGAAAAAACACAACTACTTTTTTCATAACACCCTCCCCTGTAATATTTTAGTATATTTCAATAAAAATGGAAACATAAGGGTGAATGTTGTCTATATGACTTTATTTTCAATCATTATTTTTCATTTCAAAATGGCGTACCGCCCCATCGCCATCAAGCTAAGCTTATATAAGTTTAATTTCATGTGAGATTTTTTTTTTCTAAAGAACTAGTGTAAGTTCTTTAAAGATTTGCATACCAAATAAACCCTATCGGGTTTCAATTTTTTGGATTACGCTACAGGATTGTGAGGCATAGAAAAGTGATATACGACGCTTAAGATATCAAAGACTGTTTTCTTCTCATACCTATGGGATTTTCGTCCGTTTTTCTGTAAGAGATTAAACAGCCGAGACAATATTTTTGTTAATTCTTGGGTGTCTTTTTGTAGAGATTGATAAATAAGTGGAAAATAATCTTTTATCATATAAATCGCTTTATATTCGCTTAATTCTCGTTTCTTCTTGATGAGGAGTAATTGGCGCATTTGAAACATGGTGGAGGAACAAAGAAGAATACTAATTAATTGTCCGTACAAGTGACACTCTAGTCGTTCTAATTTTACAGAATTACAGTGATGAATACGAAAAAACGATTTCCATGTTTTAAATATCAGTTCAATTTGCCAACGTAAGGAGTAAAAATCGTATACTTGTTCCTTTGGTAGATATTCCAAAGGAATATTTGTAATGTAAAAGTTAATTGCACTAAGCCGCTTACTTCGTTCTTTATAGGTGATTTGCTTCTTATGTTCTTTAGATGCTAGATCCTTTTGTCTACGTTTCATTTGCGTTTCAGTTAATTTATACAGAATTAGTTTTGCAGGAAGTTTTTGATACATTCCAATATAAATCTCAGGAATCTCATATGTTTCACCAGACTGTAATTGGTCAATGAATTGCTCCATATCTAGTTGTATGTACTCAGAGTGCTTTTTTATTGTTCCATTTTGAAAGTAATCAGGCTCCCTATTTTTCTGATATATACGAGTATTGAGCTTTAATCGTGAAATAAAATAAGCACCACACTTGTCTATCATATGTAGATCTTTTAAATCGAAGTATCCTAAATCACGTATACATACATCTTGCGGTTGAAGAGATGTTAGGCAAGTAGACCCATAGGTTTTATCATTGTGCTTTCCAGCTCCTACATGAACATGTAGAAACTGACCACTTAGTAAATCATACTCTAGTTGAATTTTTACACCAGCATTTTGGCCACTACCTCCTGAACCTTGGTATGTAGGAGAGAATTTATCTGGAACTTGAAAATGTGTAGAATCCAATACACGGATACGCCGAAAATAGTTTGTATACAAAGTTGGAATCTTACTAGAAGACCAAAATTGCTGCTGAAGTAAATGTGCTAAGAGTTGTTGTAAAAACTGTACAGCCTGAGAATTAAAACATTGTAGAGGAAAGGAGATGAATACATGGAAATCCTAGGATTAGATCCTCGCGCATTAGCGACTTTAGGTGCACTTGAATACACAAATCGTCGCAATAAATTAATCGAAGACTCAGAGAATAACATATACGAGTGTAAAGAAATAAAAGAAATACTTCAATCACTCCCTAAAGAGAAGCAGATTGAGGTTCTTGAGAATCAAGCTTACTTTGAAGCAGTGGCAAAGATGATTGAACAAAACAATTCAATTCTTTTAGAACAGATGAAAGCTCTACAAATAATTCAGAAATAACAAACTTATGATTGATTAATCCTACATACACTTCCATAAATTATCTATCTTTATCTAACAAAATCCTCTGTTTTTACAGAGGATTTTGTTATACTCTTGTTCATCTTTTGAATTTGAATGGTTTCTCTTGCATGTATGAATAGATCTTCTAATAAACCTGGTGTAGACTCTAATTCCTGCTTCTCACTCTCTTCTGTTACAGCACTTTCAAACCCCCATAGTACTTTTTCCCCTAATAGTTCTGCTAATCGTTTTTCACGCATTTCAAATGTTCTTCTCTTCATATTGAACACTACCCTTATTTAATACTTTCATTTCCTGCTAATGGTTATATAAGCATTATTGTCTCTTGTCAGTAGATTCCAATATTATGTATAATGAAATTACCATTTTACCAATAAACGGTAATGAAGAGGTGATACAAGTAAATAAACAAAACGTATCATCGGCAACCGACATATTAACGGATTTATTCTATGGGCATTAAGGTACATACATGGGAAATAAAACTATGGAATTTTATGTACAGATTGGATTACTACAAGATGAAAAATTGGTAGCAAATATACTCAAGTAAAAAAGAGCGTTAGATTTGATTAATGTAATAAAACTACTTGATGTTACAACTACTGAACGAATTGAAAATACACTCAGGGGGAATTTCAAATGAAAACATTTGGTAAAGTATTATTAGCAGGAACTTTGGCTCTTGGTAGTTTAACAGCAATGAACGTGGAAACACCCAAAGCTCAAGCAGATGGAGCGAGCGAATTTTGCCGATACATTTGTGGGCCTAAAGAAACGTTGAATAATTTCACAATTCAACTTTCAGATACGAAATACAGAATGGGACAAAATATTATCCTACGAGCAACAAATGATAATGCATATGATGTACATTACAAAGCATCTGTAGAAAAACAATACGATACTGGTTGGGATTATTATGACGCTGATTTTCGGTATGGTTCACTATTACCAGCTGGAACAAATGTATATGAAGATTTTGATGCTGAGACTGGCAATGGTGGGGCAATTTCTGAACCAGGAACATATCGCATGAAAATTGAAGTAACACATGCTGATGGACACGTTGATACAATGTACACAGCGCCAATTACATTAGTAAATTAAATAATGAGTTCACTTCACATCTTATAGTATATATTTTAATAATGTCATTAAATATTCACATGGACATACTGGATAATGAAAGGAAGGATTATACCTTCCTTTTTCTTATATTTTAGAATTAATAACGCATCCCCTGCATACAAAAATAAGCTCAACAAAATATTCACTTAATACACATTTGAGACTCCCACGGCTAAAGCCGCAAGCCCTACACCTAACGGTGTGACGGGTGGGATTCTTGAATGACTAAACGTTCGCAGTCCATTTCTGTTTTGAACAGCCTTCAAGATGAGGGCATCTCATTGCCCCTCCTAAGACAGTGCATATAGCATTTTAGGCCGATTGACTATTACCATCAATCACAGGTGCATATCGAATATTCATAGCACCGACTAAATCACGATGTTTTTCAAATCCGCACTTACACTTGTATTTTCTGTCTTGTGCCTTGTTCTTTTTAGAACAGTTTGGACATGTTTGACTTGTGTATGCAGGATTTACATACTCAACTTTAATACCTTCTAAATTCGCTTTGTATTCAATGAATTGAGATAGACGATAAAATGACCAAGTATGCAAATTCTTTTCGTTTTTACGACTTGTTCTTGTCGTCTGTCTAATGTTCACCAATTGTTCTAAGCGAATGACAGAAATCTTATTTTCTTTAGCAAAATTTACAATTGCACGACTTATTTTATGGTCTTGGTCTTTCATATATCGCTGTTCTTTATCATCAAAATTACGAATCGCATTCAATTTCTTCGATTCACCCAATTTCTTACGTTTTGATTTAAACATACGTCTGACATATTTGTTTTGTCTGCCATTACCAAAGAATCGAGTTTTTTCATCATCCGTCACTGCCACAGCAGGAACTTTCAACCCTAAGTCTACACCCATAATTTTTGTTCCTGTTTTTTCAGCGGTAGGAATGGTGACAGAAATTTGTGCAATCCATTTGTTTGATTTTTTCGTGATGCGAAGCGTGCCTAATTTGTGTTTTAACAAATCAAAATTACGGTTGTGCTTATCAATCAATAAGGCACGAACAGACACTTTCTTTGTTTTGCCATCTATCATTAAAGGTAGACGGATATAGGTGAAATCAAACGAATAGTTTTGATTGTTCCACACACAAATGGTTTTTTTTAATACTGGTATTATTTTACATTTTCCCTTCTTTACTTTTTGAAACACACTCTTAGCATCTTTGATAGCTTGATTTTTCACTGCACTTGGAAGGTTTACAGGAACATCTTTTGTAGTCTTTTTAGTTGTTTTCTTTTCGGCAACCATTTCAGATACAAGTGCGTTGATTGTAGAGATATATTCTTTTCCCATAGCATTTAAGATGGAAGCCTGTTCTTTTGTAGGAAGTAGCTTGATTTTTACTGTTACAGTTTGGTACATTTTTCTTCACCTAAATCCTTAAGAAATCTGGCTCTTTTAAGACTTTTGTATTCGTCTAAAGTTATATCTCTCACAATTGACCACGAACCAAGCCACATCATTTCTCTGATATAACCATTCGGAATTTTAATTTGGGAAGTATCACAAGTATTTCTCCCACACAGAACAAACAAGGCTTTATTGTAGTCATCTTTATATTCTCTGTTGAATTTATGGTCTTTCATAAATTGTTCAAATCCGCAATTACTACATATAATTTGCACCTTTCTCAGCCCCTTGTCTTTTGTTGTTCCACATATCGTTTAATAGTCGCACTCGATACATTTCCTGCGGTAGATACAAAATAGCTACGTGTCCATAAACTCGGCAAATGTTTAAGGTGAGGAAATTCCTCTCTCAATTTTTTTGAAGTCACTCCTTTGATTTTTGCCATAATATCAGCAGGACTAAATGTTGGCAGTGTGTTTAAAAACATATGTGTATTGTCTTTGTCACACTCTAAAGCGACAATGACAATTTCTAATTCGTCGCATATTTCTTGTACCAACTCTTTAAAGCGCTCTTCTACATCTGTACGAAGGAATATTTTCCTCCTATATCGAGGACAAAACACAAAATGATAGTTAACTAAGGATACGGTTGTATTTGTTCTTCTATATTCATTCATATATCAAATGTATCAATTTGTATAATAAACTGCAACAGGAAAGTATACAAAAATGAGAAAACACTTTTGTATACTTAAAGTACCACGAACCTTACGGTTTTCAGTGGTACTCCGCATCCAACCTCACTATCATCCCACCCCTAAAGGGGGGTGCTATCGCACCGTAGTGGGCTTTCCCGTTCGGAAAATCTGTAATAATATCAAAAAATGTAAAATTCAGCTACAATCTCATTCATAATTTTTTTAATTTATTCTCTCCTTCTTGTAAGAATACTTCTAAACTTGATAGATTACCTTATATCACTACTCTATGTATGCAGAATTACATATCAACCTCTATTGAAAATCATTCTCATTGTAACTATAATGGTTTCAGGAGGTTTTATTTTCACTTCCTTTTCAAATCTCACAATATATTAAAGGAGGAACTAGCATTATGAAAAAAGTTATTTTAGCAGGGGCACTAGGAATTGGAGTACTGTCAGGTATGAATTTACCAGGGGCAGAGGCATCAAAAGCGAGTGCAGCAACTACGAATTTAGAAATTCAAGAAGTTACAAAATATTACTCTATGAGTTCTTATGAAGTGTCTCAAAAGGAAACATTTAGTCTCAATAAAGGAGAAGAACTTACAGTCTTTGTACAAAATTCTGGGTTCCCAATTTCTTATACGGTCTTTGATACAGATAACCAAGTAATTGGCACCTACAATGCTAATTCACCATATGGTCGAGTATTCAAAGCACAAAAAGACGGTAATATTTCTGTACAATTTCAAGCAGGTGTAAATTCTTCGTACATGAAGAAGATGAATTTCACAGCTAAATTTGCAGTTTCTAAGCTTAACTAACAATCAAAATTTCATTATCCTCTTTCAAAAAATTAAAAAGGTATATCCTTTCAACAGGATATACCTTTAACTTTAGTGAATTTTATATCGACCTGATAATTGTTCTTGCGCCATACGAACTAAACGTTTTGTAATTTCTCCACCTACTGAACCATTCGCTCGTGCTGTTGAATCCGGTCCAAGGGTAACACCAAACTCCTGAGCAATTTCATATTTCATTTGCTCAATAGCACTTGCTGCAGCTGCTACTAAAATTTCATTTGAATTATTATTTTCACGAATTTGCATTCCTTACACTCCTCCACTGATTTTAGTAATATTATGTTTCATTTACGAAAAAATATGTAAATAATCTCCAAAACAAAAAAAGACACCTTAAAATGCCTTTTTTTAATATGTTCATGTAACGCTTAATTTGTTTTTAATTGTTTAAGCAAGTAAAGGGTCCACTGAAGTACTTTTCTCCTCATGATATAAAGTTACTACAATGTTCTCCAATGTAATCATAGTTCAAAGATCTGTGCTTTTATAAGTCTAGAATTCCCATAACTTCTTTCGTAAATAGCTTAAAGTCTTTTAGATATTTTTCAATAATTTGGCGAACAATATCTAAGTTTACACTTTGATAATCATGAACAGCAATATTTCGAAATCCCACCATCGCCTTTAACTTATTTGCTAGCTCTGCGCTAAGTAAATCTGCTGCAACCAACAAATCAAAAGCGTCTCGACTCGATTGAGGTAATCCTAATTTTTTCCCTGCAACAATATGCATTGCTAAATCAATACTTGCTTTGCATGCTCTTTGAATATTTAATATTATAGAATCTTGCTTTGTATAATCCTCTAAATTATCAGGGTTATTTCCATATACCTCTTGAATTCTTTTTATACAACGCTCTATTGTAGAAATTTTATTCAAAATTACTTCATTCTTCATATATAGAACCTCTTTTCTTTATATCCTCAAATACGATTTTTCGTTCCTCATTCAATTTTGAATACATTTGTGAACTACCCGCCACTTAACGTCCTAACGGACTGTTTGAAGTGGGGGCTTCTCGGTTAGTCGTTACTTTTGATAGCTAACGAATTAGTCCTTAGACAGCCGAGCTAACTCCCTTGTTCCAAAGGTTATTTTATTGCTATTTATGCTAACGCTAATAGACGTATTGCTTCATTTTTGATATTGATAGCTGAGTTATAATCTCTATCGAGATTTATACCACATATACAAGAATATACTCGTTCAGACAATGATATATCTTTCACAATTCCACAATTGCTACATGTTTTTGTGGAAGGAAACCATTTGTCTATTTTCACAAGTTGTTTGCCTTGTTCTTGTAGTTTATAAGCTAAAAAAGAAATGAACATACCCCAACCATTGTCAGCAACACTTTTTCCAAAATGAAGTGATTGCGATATCCCTTTCATGTTTAGGTCTTCAATAGCTACAACATCAAAATTAATAGCTAACTCTTTAGACTTATGATGAAGAAAATTCTTTCGTTGGTTCGCTACTTTTTCATGTAATTTCGCTACACGAATACGTTGTTTGTTCCAACGTTCTGAGCCTTTAGAACGTCTTGCTAATACTCGTTGTACCTTTGCTAATTGGTCTAACATTTTACGATAGAACTTAGGATAATTGGCTTTCTCATCCTCAGAACTAACGTATAATCCATCCATCGCAAAGTCTAATCCAACAACTGTTTCTACTTCTTTTTGTACAATCTCTTTTTCGTATTCAGTCAAGATGGACACATAGCATTTACCAGTAGGTGTCATAGAAATCGTACATGACTTGATCATATAATCTTGTGGTATTTCTCTATGTTGTTTGATACGTACCATTTTCAGTTTTGGTAATTTGATATGACCATTTAGCAACATAATATTTCCGTTTACTACATTCGTTGTATAAGACTTTCTGTCTTTTTTACTTTTGAATGTTGGGAAGTCATTTTGACCACTAAAGAAATTCTTATAGGCAGTTTGCAAGTTTAGTTGAGCATTTGCCAAAGCTAATGAATCAACTTCTTTTAACCACTCAAATTCTGCTTTATATTTCGCAGGAGTTGGAAGCTTTTGTTTCTTTAGTTGTTCCTTATCATCTTTGTATTTTTCATACGCTTCTTTCCGTTCAGCTAACATTCTGTTATACACGAAACGTACACAACCGAAGGTTTTACGCATAAGATATGCTTGTTCTTCTGTTGGATACAAACGGAATTTATATGCTTTATTATGCTTTGTCATATCATTTCACCTCACTTTTCACCTTGATTTTCAATATATTTCTTTACTACGTCTATTGGCGAACCACCAGTTGTTAGTAAGCAAAAACTTCTTGACCAAAACATCTCTTTCCAAAGTTTCTTTTTCACTTGTGGAAAGTCTCTCTTGATTAGTCGAGAACTTGCACTTTTATAAGCATTAATAAATTTTGTCATTTCTGTATTCGGATGTGCCTTGAACAAAATATGAACATGGTCTACATCATGATTCCACTCTATCAGTGTTATGTTGTAATTCTCGGATAACCTGACAAACATGTCTTTTGCATAGTCTGATATATCATCATCGAACACATTTCTTCTGTATTTTACGACCAACACAAGATGATAATACAACAAGAACACTGAATGATTATTGCTATCTAATTTCATTCGTATACCAACCTTTATTCTTTATAAGACTGATTTTATCAGAGGCAAAATAAAAAGCAAATCCTTTTGGCTACACCAAACCGAAATTCATCTCCCACCTATCGTTGGGCTACGCCCTTCACACGCTTGAGAAAGGAGAATTCTTTCGGGGAATGCGTTAAAGTATAAGTTACATTCTAATATTTTATTGTTGATAACTGACGGTATCATTATACAGCTTATTTAGAAGAGTCATGTACATTTCGAAGAAGTTCTTCAATAAGTATTGTTTTTTCATTCACCTTTGTGGCATATGTGAAATCACCATAACAATATGGATACCTAAAATTATTTTTATTTCCACCACAAGTGTACATCGCTGGGTTTTGATCAACTTTCATCTTAGAAAACTTTTTGGCCGAATCTTCCGAGTGTTGTTTAACTTCTTGACTGGCAATAAAATCAATATACCCTGGCCCCATATTATAGCTTTGAATAATTGTATCCATGCTAACATCTTTTTCCGTTCCATATTTGTACATTTTAGCAAAGTGTTTTACCCCTTGTTTAATGCTCAAGCTTGTCTCTTGAATTTCATTTGGCTTTAATCCAAGTGATTCAGATGACTGCATAGGGTCGTTTCCCTCACCTCTACTCTCTTGGTACATAATTCCTAATAAAACTGCTGTTTTCCCTCCTAAATTATATTTTTCTAATTCTTTTTTCAAGGTAGGCTCATATTGCAATACACGTTTTTCGGTAGCGAGCGCTTTATTTTGTTGAATATTAGTTTTATGATTAAAATATAGTATTCCAAGCATTGTTCCTAAACCTAAAATACTAATAAGGAATACTTTAATAATTTGTTTTTTACTCATATCCTTCATATATTTCTCCTCGTATAAGAAATTCAATTTTTCAATGGCGGTTGGTTATTTACAAAATATATAATAATCATCTATTTCTCTGCCCCTTTTAGACTCAAATTTATTTCTTTTAGGTTTTAAGTTTAATATAGAAATTTAAAAATAAGATAAAGATAAGATAAAGAAAATATAAAGTGCATTTTTTAGAGTACTTTAAAAAGATATTGGTACAAACGAATATGTGGGACAAGTTGTAGATATGAATGGATATAGTGATAATCGAGAGGTTATCATACAAGTTATTAATTATGGAGATATCATTCTAGAAGAAGTTTTACCCTATCTTTTTAATATACTTTATTACCATTTCATAACTTACTTTAAATTTACTTTGCTCATTTACTGCATTCTAACAATCATCATCACACATGACTTAATATATTATTGAAAAGAAAAAAGCTCTGCACTATGCAGGCTTTCTTTATGATTTCACAGCTAAATTATTCATAAAACTTTCTATAGAATTCGCCTGAAATATACGTAAATGATGAGATTGAACGTCGTAATGTTTGTCAGTAATGATAAGGATTGAAGGAAAGAATTTAGAACCTTTCGGTTGCCAGGATTCATTGTGCCATTCTTGGCTATGGAAGTATAACTCGTATCTGTTTATCTTATCTTGCATTATTTTTTTACTGTACACTGACTTTTGAACTTCAATAAAGAATGGTGATCTACGCCATATAGTAAAAGCATCCGGCTCCATATATTCTTTCCCATACTTTGGTTCAACTTTGAATAGTTTAGGATTTTCATAATGAACGAGTTGTTTGTATACGTGCACAATACCAAGGAAATGAGGAATTTTTTGACTTGTCTTTCTGATAGAACTTGGCTGCGGAAAATAAATGTATGGGTGCTGCAATACGTTAGCATCAACATAGCCGTCTCTTCTTAATCGTTTCATAACCGTATTACAACAAGTTACCGCATTCTTTAAGCCTTGAAAATGCAAGTCAATAATATCGTCACGGGACATGCATCTAAATCGATTCAAATCATTCAAAATTCCTTTATCTCTACTCTTCATCATCTAACACCCCAAATAACGGAATTTCTTCTTGCGATGAATTCTGGAGTATTTTCTCCTCTTTAGACATGCGATATGGTTCAACAATTTGCTTCGCCTTACTTAATTCTAAATAAGGAGCTTGCACTTTCTTTAATCCATTTCGTTTTAAAATCATTTGGCCTGATTGCTCTAAATGCTCTGAACCAGGGGTACCCATGATATTACTATTAATCGCACTATCACATTTAAAGCCAATTCTTACGGTCATATTAAGTTTTAACTTACCATCTAACACCTTTGCATCTGGCCTCTGCATACTAAGCATAAGAAAGACTCCAAGTGATCGGCCGACTGCTGAAATCTTTTCAATCGTAGTCATACACTCTTTTTCATCTTTAAGCATGGCCACTTCATCGATAGCAAGTAGAATATATGGTTTTTGATGATTAGGATTCAATTTATTATACGCATCAATATGATCAACTTCATATTCTTCCATAAGTTTTCTTCGTTCTCTGATTTCCTTCCATAACTTTTGAAGCATTATTTTCATTTCGATTTCTTCCATACAAACTTCTTTTACATGCTTCACTCTACGCAAAAAATGAAATTCAGAGTTTTTTAAGTCACCAAGGTACAAATGCAACTTTTCAGGAGACATATATTGAATGAGTGTGGATAGTACAACACGTACCATACTACTTTTCCCACTTCCCGTTTCCCCTGCTATTAATAAGTGTGGTGTATTAGAATCAACCATATCGTACGTAATCGTTCTTCCAAATTGATCCCGGCCAACCACAACAGGAAGACGGTACCCTTTTAATAAGGGCTGCCATTCTTTATAACAGTAATTGTATGGTTTTAGTCCAGCAGCTGAACGGAATGCATGTAGTACAAACTTTTTCATATCCCCTTCAATCGTAAGATTCCGTCCTAATATTTGCTGAAAACAGAACCACTTCTTTTCAATCTTCTGTGGATCTAATCCGTTTGGGATGGTAAATACATATCTCACGCTTTCTTTCGAAGAGGAAACATCATGTATCTTTGGATAAATAGGCACTTTTCCCCCACGCGTTTGATGTTCCGTATATAAACCTGCTTTTCCGAACACCTCCATAAGCTGATTCCTTAACCTTTGCGTACGAAGCCACTCCTTTATAATCCCCATTACTCCCTTCCCTCCTTAAAACATGATTACGATACGAACAAATACATATCCAATCAAGCAAACTCCACCAATTCGAGTGCCGTGATAAATACCTTCACTTACAAATTTAGCTGCTGATATATAGTCATGTCGCACCAAGTATTTTTCTAACATGACTGATCCGATTAAAATCGTTCCCATAACTCCTAATGCAATGTAAGTATGTAATACCTGATCCGACATATGAAGGAATGCGAAAGGACTTAATGAATTGTATTTACGAATTTTCTTTTCTTTATCTTTGTATGACCGATCCATAAACTCGCGAAAAGGAATTGTTTCTTTCCTAGCACGCATTTAAATGCCCCCTTTATAAACAGAATTTAGAATGTAGATATTGCATAGCTTCATCTACTTAATACCGTGGTAGTTTTACCTTGGTAGAAATCTTGATAAATACTGTGGTAATCATTCGCAACTTACTTTGGTAACCTCGTATTCTTCTACCTTAATAAATACCGTGGTAGCTGCTTTGATACATCATATTGTGGACAGCTTGTACATTATGTAAAAAACTTTTGCCGTCTATGCGAATAGTTTTTTACATTTATGTCCACAATGTTGAAAATAGGTTCAGGAGGGATTTAAGTGTTTTGGAAATTCGGAGGGAAAAACCGAACGAAATTAGGTGATTTTTTAGATCGGAATGGCTTCACCCAAAATGATTTAGAAAAGACCGCGAAATTAAGTCGTCCTACAGTTTCAAAGGCGTGCAATGATAAAGAATACATACCTAGTCCAACTGTAATGAAAAAGATTTTAAAAGTTATTAGGCAAATAAAACCAAACGTTAAATCTACCGACTTTTGGGATATGTAAAAACTGGCTAACTAGAGTCAGTTTTATTTTTTTACAAAAACCACTTCATAAAAGAACATACATTCGTGTATAATAAGAACAAACGTTCTTATATAGGGAGGCATAACGGTGTATGACTACTCAATTTTTCCAAATCGAATTGTTTTATGTGTAGATCTTCGTAGCTTTTATGCAAGTGTGTCCTGTATCAAGATGGGATTAGACCCACTGCATACAAAATTAGCTGTAGTCGGTGATGTTAACAGAAATGGATCCATAGTCCTAGCCGCAACTCCACCATTAAAAGCAATGGGTGTAAAGAAGATGGCAAGGCTATACGAGATCCCTCGACAAAAGGACATTCTTGTTGTGAATCCAATTATGGGAACTTATATTAAGTGCTCCAATTACATAACGAAGTTGGCTCTGCAATATGTTCCTATGGAAGACTTTCATCAATACAGCATCGATGAATTCTTTATGGATATTACAAATAGTATCCATCTGTTTGCAGATAATCCATATGAATTCGCATTGAAATTCAAACGTGAAATATATGAGAAAACAAGAATTGAGTGCACGATTGGGATTGGACCGAATCCTTTAATGAGTAAGATCGCTTTAGATGTGGAAGCGAAGAAGACCAAAGACTGCATCGCATATTGGAAGTACGAAGATGTATCCATAAAATTATGGCCGATACGACCACTTAGTAAGTTTTGGGGAATTTCGAGTAAAACAGAAATAAAGTTAAATCGAAAAGGAATACATTCAATTGGAGACTTAGCGCAATACCCGCTCAAATACTTAAAACAAAGTTTTGGAATTTTGGGCGAAGAATTACACTTACATAGCAACGGCATTGATTTTAGCCGCATTGCAGAAAAATACATACCCGCAACAACTTCAATTGGTAAAAGCCAAATACTCATGCGTGATTACACAATAGAAGAATTTCCGATTATCCTTCTGGAGCATATCGAGGAAGTTTGCTATCGGCTAAGAAGACATAATAAACTTGCTCAAACCATACAATTTTCCATTGGTTATAGTAAAAATTACGCTGGCGGTTTCAGGAAAACTCACACTTTGAACCGACCTACCAATTTAACAATGGATATTTATCGTATTTGTACATACTTTTTACATGAGTTATATACGGGTGAACCCATTAGATCGATTAATGTTTCTTTAACTAACTTAATTAATGAAGGTGAAGAACAAATCTCTCTTTTCGATAACATCATACAACGAGAAAAAGAAATGAAATTAACGAAGGTAATGGATGAAATACGTACTAAATTTGGCAAGAACAGCATTTTAAGAGGAATTTCTTATACAAATAGTGCAACAACAAGATACAGAAACACACTGTTAGGAGGACACAAAGCATGAACAACACTAATATGCCAAAAGGAAGAGGAATGGTAAAATGGACTCCATTTATTATCAAGACCTAAATCAAAAAAACACTTAAAATACCAATCTCCTAACATATTATATATGACTAATATGTTAGGAGATTTCATTTTGGGTAATGGAGTCACATTTAATTAGTTATGTTAAAAAGCAATTAGGATAACTTTTTCTAAAAACGTATTAAGCGCTAGGCATCGGTGTTGGGGTTGCGTTTATACCTTCGTTCTTATATTGTTTGTCGATGTATTCACGAATTTCTAAAGTAGAGGCTCCATTTTGTTTCATTAAAACGGCTTGGAAAGCAATATCTACACAAGCAGCTTGACTCATCGCATGTGATTCCCATGTAACTTCACCGTTCTCTTTAATTTCACGGATAAAACAATCTTTATTGCTTTTATGGTCGGAGTTTTCGTCACACCAACAGTAACAAGGAATCCATTGTAAGAGTTCGGTGTCTTTTCCTACCATCCCATAAATTTGAGAGACTTGTCCATTTGTGGTTGATGATAAAAAAGAAGGAAGAGTTTCTATATTAGCTGTTGTTTCTAGAGTATCGCCTTTAAAATGTTCACCTTTATTTTTGGTTTCTTGTAACTGATTTTGTGTGTTTTTTTTACTAGTCGGTGATGAATCAGTAACGGAACTACAGCCGATTAATAGGCTTACTAATAAAACTATAGGTATGATCTTTGACATCATACTGTCTCCTCTCTGTAGAAACTCCTTTATAGGTGATGCTTCGGTTTACATGTTTTTTATTAATTCGTTTTTGATCTCGTTAACAACATAAACAAAGTAATCATACAAAAAGCAATTAAAGCTAAAAATGGGATTGTGATAAAACCTAGCCAATTAATGTAATCAACATTACAAGGGACACCTTGGACGCATGGATTAATCTCTGAAACACCAGGGATTTTTTGTATTGCATAGTGATAAAGTGAAATACTTCCACCGATAACAGAAATTGGTAATACATATTTTTTAATGTTCTTTTCATTATAAAACGTGGCAATGCCTAAAATAATACAAAGCGGATACATCATTATTCGTTGGAACCAACACAATTCACATGGTATGAACCCAAGAATCTCACTAAAAAACAGGCTACCTAGTGTAGCAATCATTGAAACAATCCATGCCATATATAAGGTGTAATTACGCCATTCAAAGTTCTTTTTTGTTGTATTCATCATTTCTTTTCCTTCAATGCTTTTTCAATTAAATTTTTGATTTGTTCATAATCATAAGGATCAGATAACATTGTTCCATTCACAACAATGCTCGGTGTTTGTTCTACACCGTAGTCTTGTGTTAGTTTCTCATCTCTGTTTACTTCTTCTTGCTCTGCTTGTTTTTTCAAATCTTCTTCGAGTTGAATAGTATTAATACTTGGTGTATATGTTTTTGCAATTTCTAATAGTTTTTCAGGATTAATCCATGGATCATCGTGATTTTCTGGTTGTGCGTTAAATAGTTCTTTATGGAAGTTCCAATATGCCTGTGGGTCTTGTTTATAAACAGATTCAGCAGCTAAAGCAGACAATTTAGATTCCGTTCCGTGGAACAAAACATTCACATATGAAAATTTAACTTTCCCTGTATCAATATAGTCTTTTTGGAGTTGAGGGAAGATACGTTCACCCCAAGCTTTACACGCAGGACACTTAAAATCTCCAAATTCTATAATAGAGACCGGTGCATCTTCTTTTCCTAAAGTAGGTTGCTTGCCTATAGGAGGTAGATCTTTTATCACCTTATTTGTAGCAACTTTTTCTTCTTTATTTAAGATGACGAAAGCTGTAACTGCAGCGAAAATGATTAATGTGGTAATTAACAATAATTTCATGTGAGAGCCTTGTTTTTTCTTCATGTAAACACCTCGAATTTTTAGAGTTTAATAGGAACATAATAAGAAGCTTTTTAGTTATCGAATTCGTTTAATATCACGGATGATATCTTCATATGGTGTGTTTTGAAGACCTGAATATTTCTTTACAACTTTTCCATCTTTGTCTACGAGATAGAAGCTCGTACCATGTATAACTTGTGAGTTATTTTCTGGTTTGGTTACAAGGGTTTGGAAGTTCTTTTTTGCAAACTTTTCAATGTCTGGTCGTGTATATCCTGTTAGGAAATGAGTTCTCTTCGTATCCATTTCATAGACTTTCATAAATTCTGTTATTTTTTCAGGTGTGTCTACTTCGGGATCTACACTGAATGATACAAACTCTACATCTTTAATTCCTTCCTCATGCAACATCTTTTGAAGTTTTGCCATATTAGCTGTCATAGGTGGACAAACTGTTTGACAACTTGTAAAGATAAAATCAACTACCCAAACTTTTTCTTTTAACTCAGATGAACCAAACTTTTTCCCATTCTGATCTGTAAATGCAAACTTTTCTACATCCCAATCGAGTGAATCTCTTAGTTTATTATCACTACATGCTCCTAGAATCGTAATTATGGAAATAAGCATAAGTAATCCAATTACACGCATTTTTTTCATATGTATACCCTTTCAAAATATATTTAAGGTACGGAGCTACTAGGTAGCCCCGAATCTTATTATTTGTTTCGTAATAAGCGCATACTGTTAAGGATTACAATAAGCGCAGCCCCTGTATCACTTAGTACGGCCATCCAAAGAGTAAGCCAACCTGGGAAGATAAAGGCAAGGGCAATAAATTTAATAATCAATGAGAACCATATATTTTGTTTAATGATGTGCAATGCTTTTCGACTTAGTTTCATAGTATAAGGAAGTTTTTCAAGATTGTCTGCCATCAAGACAATATCTGCCGTTTCCATTGCTGTATCAGTTCCTGCACCACCCATGGCAATACCAAGGTTTGCGGTAGCAAGGGCAGGGGCATCATTAATACCGTCCCCGATCATAGCTACTGTTTTCCCTTCAGATTGAAGTTGTTTTACAGAATGAACCTTATCTTCTGGGAGTAAGTTAGCAAAATAACGATCTACTTTTGCTTTCTGTGCAATGTGTTCAGCTGTTCCTTCATTGTCTCCTGTTAACATAACGGTTTCACGAATACCCGCTTGTTTTAATTCTTGAATTGTTCCATAAGTAGTAGAACGAATGGAATCTGCTACTGAAATCATTCCTAAAATAACTTTGTTCGTTCCAACAAGTATCACGGTTTGACCAATTCTTTGCATCTCATGAACCGGTTCGTTCCACATTTGAAGTGAAACTCCAAAACCTTCATATAATGCTTTATTTCCAGCGTAGTATGTTTCGCCATCTATCGTTACTTGCGCACCTTTTCCTACAATGGCGCGGAAGTCTGTTCCGCTTTGGATAGAAGTTTGATGCTCTTTCGCATATGCTGTAATTGCTTTTGCAATGGGATGATTAGAGTATTCTTCAATTGTTGCTGCGATGGATAATAATTCATCTTCAGTACAATCTAAGCTTCGTACATGCATTACTTTTGGTTTTCCTTCGGTCAATGTGCCTGTTTTATCAAATGCAATAGCATTTAATGAACCAGCAATTTCTAGAGCTGTACCACCTTTAATGAGTACACCGTTTCTTGCTGCATTTCCAATTGCAGATACGATAGCGACTGGAGTAGAGATAACTAAAGCACAAGGACACGCAACAACAAGAAGTTCTAGTCCTTTATAAATCCATTCCATCCATTCGCCCATACCAAGAAGGGGTGGGATAATCATGACGCCAATTGCTAATACAAAAACGATAGGGGTATAGATTTTTGCGAAACGATCCACAAATGCTTCTGTGGGTGCTTTCTTTTCCTGTGCTTCTTCTACAAGGTGAATAATTCGAGATAACGTAGTATCTTCAACGAGTTTAGTTACTGTAATTTCAAGCGAACCTTCTTCATTGATTGTTCCTGCATATACAGAGTCACCAATTTGTTTATCAATTGGGATAGACTCACCAGTTATCGGTGCTTGGTTTACAGTAGAAGTGCCTCCTATAACTGTGCCGTCTAGTGGGATTTTTTCACCAGGCTTTACAACAATCGTTGTATTCACTGCAATATAATCTACAGATTTTTTTATAAGCTCAGTTCCAACTTTTATCCAAGCTTCTGATGGTGCTAAATCAATTAATCCACGGATGGATTCCCGTGTACGTTCAATTGATTTGTTTTGTAGTGTTGCTCCTAATGCAAATAACCAAACAACGGTTGCGCCTTCTAGCCATTGACCAATTAATGCAGCACCAATAGCAGCCGATATCATGAGAACGTTCATATCGAGTGATTTACTTCTTATTGCATAAAAGGCACTTTTTGCAGGTTTATAACCACCAATTATAATGCTCGCCGCATAAAGAAGTGTAATAAGAAGAGGTGGTACGTTTGTAAAGCTCCCTCCAAATCCTAGAGCTAAAAATAATCCTGAGAGAATCAAAATTGTATTTTTGGATTTTGAAACAGGTGCCGCTCCTCTACGAGTTCCTGCCAAGGAGGCTTCAAAACCTGCATTAGATACTTCTTTAATAATGTCATTTGCATTTCGATTATGACGAATTTGCATTTTTCCCGTAGCAAAACTAACTCGAACTTCCTCTACGCCGGAAACATTTTGTAGATGTTTTTCGATTGTTAAGGCACAAGCTCCGCAGTCCATGCCATCTACCACATATGTTTGTACGCCATCTCCTGTTACTTTCTGATTATCACGAGGTGATGGGGCTTCGCATGAGCTATCACTACAACAAGAAGTTTCTGATGTTACTTCTTCTATTTGTATGGCGGATGCAGAAGAGCAACAGGAAGATACCTTTTCTGTTTTAGGTCCACAACAGGATGCAGAAGAGTTATTCTCTGTTTTCACAGTATCAGTGTTACTACTGCAACAGGAATCTTTCTTAGCAACTGGAACAATTGGGATCTCTTTTTTAGAGGAACAACATGATGTTGTTTCCTTTGTTTTTTCTATTTTCACAGTATCTTTTTCACTACTACAACATGAAGCCTCCTTAGAAGCCACGGGAACAATTGGAATTTCTTTTTTTGAAGAGCAACATGATGAATTCCCCTTCTGAGTTCCTTCTTTAGTAGGAGTTGATGAAAATTCAATGTGAGAAGAAGTTTGACAGCAGCTCGTTTGTTTTTCTTTCTTATCTGTCATGACAACTTTCTCCCTTTTGAGATAAACATGCATCGTTTTTATCACATGATGCTACCTCGTTTTGAACTTCATGAAATACAACGTCAAACATTGTAAGTAACTGTTCGATTTGGGCATTTCGTAAAGAATAGTAGACATACTTTCCTTCTTGTCTGCCAAGAATAATGCCACATCCTTTTAAACAATTCAGATGTTGGGATATGTTTGATTGATTTCCGTTAATAATTTCTACAATTTCAGATACCGTTTTTTCCCCATCCATCATGCATTGAAGAATCTGAAGCCTTGTTTTATCAGCAAAACCACGGATAAATTTGGCTTTTATATCTAAATCATTTGTATTGCACAATTTTATTCACTCCAATCGTATTAGTAATTACTAATATGTTTATTCTTCATTCATATTAGCATTGACTAATATGTGTGTCAAAATAAATTAAAAAAGTCTGAAAAATACCATTCACTCAATTTTTATCCATGAAGAGTTAAGGATAAATTGGATGAAAATCCCCGAAGTATAGATATTTAAATGAAAGGAATGAGAGTAGTATCAATAAAAGACCGTTAATATTTTGAGCATTAGCTCTAGTATATTAACGGTCTTTATTTATTCCCCAAAAATTTAAGTATGTGCGATAAATTCAATCTTTCTATGTGCTTATATTCATTTATATCTGTTTATATACGTCTGCATATGCCACTTTTAGTTGATTGCGTAATTGTTTGTTTTCTTCTTCAACTTTCTTAATTCTTCGCTTCAACGATTCAATAATTACATCTTTATTGCTGTCACTCATCTCACGTTTTATCTGTTTTGGTGTAGGGTTATGTTCTTGTTGATGGCGCAGAGTTTCAATACGCTTACGGAACTTCTGGTTGTTATATAGTGTCGCTTTAGCGATACCTGCCTCATTTGCTACGCTATTAAAATTGATATTCTGATTGGCTCGTATGAGCCTTTGGATTGCTTCATCAACTTTTTGGGAGGTGGCTGCTTTTCTGGATGCATGAATTGCTTTTAGCTGCTCTATACGATCATAACTAGCCATGTTTTACACCATACTTTCTTTTTATACGATCTTGCCGCCCAAAAATAATATTACCTTCTCTAATATTATTTAAGATGCCTTGATATCTGTTTAAATTTCGTACATGTTTCTCAACCATATCCTCACGATTATGCTGTTTAGCTATTTCTACAGCCCTCGTTGTTGTTTTTATGTGCAACTCATATTTTTCAATATCCAGCTCTGAAAATCCAATTGCCAAGTCTTTACAAGGACTACCACTATTACATGTCAAACAAGGCGGAGCTTCCATATGTGGGCAATCTCCTTTCAATCGTGCATGACATGTTCCGTAAGGGTTGTCCATTGCATTTAATTTATGCTCTTGCCAGAGTGCTTGCAATATATCATCAGGAATATCTTCACCTGCATTAATCTCTTGTACCTCACCGTTCAAATCAAAGCTGAAAACCCCTTGATTAATAACAGATTCGAACGCTTTCCGCTTAGTTTCATCCAATAGTTTTGCATACCGTAAAGTCATCTCAGGAGAAGCATGTGCTAATAATTCTTGTACCGTTAGAATATCTGTGCCTCCATTCAATAATTTCACAGCATATGTATGACGAAATTGATGAGTTTTAAAACGAAATATATTACCATCTTCATCTACAATATGTTTCTTTTTTGCTAGTTCATTCAAGTGACTTCGAATCCAACCTTGGGTATATGGTTTACCTTTTCTTATACCCTGATATCTCACAAAAATATATCCTTCTGGATTATTATCTTGCGTACTATTTTCTTTGGAATATGAAATTAAAACCGAAAGAATTTTTGCGAGATCCTCATCAATTGGAATTCGATGTCCTTTTACCTGTGTTTTTTCAATATCGGTTACAATGGAGTATTTACCATTCAATTGTACAAGGCAATCTGTTGTAAGTTCCAACACATCTGAAATACGAAGTCCTGTTTTAAAAGCCACCCATACCACTGGTATAATGTCTTCAGGTAGGTCGTTAAGGTGAGCAAATAATTGTTCCAGTACAAAATCAGGAATGTAATCAATTTGCCCAAAGGGCTTTTTTTTCACTCTAGGTTTGTCCCCTGGGAAAATTAATAATCGTACATCTGTATTTGGCGCAATGACATATTCGTATTTTTGAGCATCTCCCAAAAACTTATTTATACGTTTCAGCTCTTCTGATATATATCTTTCTAAAGGGTCAATCCCTTTATTTTTGGTGTCTTCATGCAACCATTGAATGTATTGTTCCATATGAGGTCTTTTGAGATCTTTCAAATCATTCCAAGTTGGTTCCAATGAAAATATGAAAGTGAAAAATTTGGTTAAAGCCCTTACGTAAATTCTTGCTGTAGCAAACGAAAGATCGTTTCGTCCCATTAAACGTTGCTTGATATACTTTTTTGTGCTCTCTCTTATTTTCAACGGCTCTATTTTAGTAAAGTTGAGGTAATGCGCAGTTAAACTTTTGCTGTAATATATCCCATATTTCGTGTGTAAAATCCGTACATCCCAACGGTCTTTCTCCCATTCATCACGAGAATCTGCTAACACCAAGAAGTTGGAATAAATGAGACGAAAATAAGTTGCTGCGGGGGATTTATGTGTATATTCTTCAAACATTATGGTCTTTGATGTCTTTGTTATAGGAATTCCTTGCTGTTTTAACCAAAACCACCATTCTCGTTCAGCCTTCTCCATATCTAAATCAAATAAAGAGAAAAGATGGGGATATTTTACGTTAAGAAAAATAGATAATTTGTTTAATAATGCGGCTTTTGCATTAAAACCACTGCTTAGTGCCCAATGTTCTTTAAATAATTTTTGATACCACACATATTTTATTTCAAGGTTAACAGTTGGACTATTTATTCGAAAATGCACATTTCGACGTTTTCCTTTGTAGTTATCCGCCATTTTCCGAAATTGAGGGATACTTTCTAAAAATTCGATGTTCCAACTGTCATTAATTAAAAAATAAGGTTCTTTCACATGGTTAGTAGTAACAGATCCATCAGGTTGAATTATTTTTTCCATATAACTAGAGAGTTCATATTTTAATCGTTCATGAAAATTGACTTCTCCTATATTTGTTTGCTGTTTTCGATTCATGTTTACCACCTTCAGCTTTTTTCGTCGATTTTGAATGCATCTTGCGCTTTTTCCCAATCCTTACGGATATCTTCCTCCGAAGGATGGAGATACAAATTCATTGTTGTTTGAATTTGGGCATGTCCTAATCTCTCTTGTACCTGTTTGATGTCTTTTGTCTCCTGATAGTATATAGTTGCATGGGTATGTCGTAGCAGATGAGGGTGAATGTTAATTTTTGTTTTCTTTCGCAAGCGTTTGAAGAGAGATTCTACATCACTATAATTCATAGGTCTACCCACATTTCTCCCACATAGCTTAACAAAGACAAAGTTTGTTTTAATATCCAGTTCATCAATAATTTCATATAGATAATCATCATACAAATCCATTAGGTGTTGCGATACAAATATCTCTCGTTCTCCTGTTTTGAGCTTTGCACCATTCTCCAATTCTCCTCGATCCATCAAGCGAATCCGATGTCCATTTCTGTGGTCAAATATAAAGTCTTCTAAGAATAGAGAGAGAGCTTCTCCAATACGTAACCCTGTTTCAAACAGAAGTTGAATAAGGAAAGCATCTTGTATATTTGTAGTAGCTGTGAAAGTTTGTTGTACTTGCTCTTTTGTGAGCACTTGAAGCTTTTTACGAGGCTCTTTTACTTTCAATACATTTCGGATAGAGGGCTTATTCTTATTGATATGATGTAGAAAACTCTTATATCGTGTTCTTCCTCCTGTATAAATCTGACGCATTAGTTTTTCATTCATGTCCTTAGCCAGTTCTTCGTTACGGTATAAATAATCATAAAAATTTGTAACGACAGTAACCGTTAAGTTTACTGTTTTTTCAGTCTTTTTAGATTTTACGGGTGAAAAAGACGTTACATTTAAACTGGTATATGGATGACGTAACCATCCAACAAAATCTGCTAGATCTTCTAATTTTATATCTTTGTAATCTTTTTCAGTTTCTCTTAAATATACAAAGTATTGTTTCAAAGCAAAACAGTATGTCTTTTGAGTATTCCTACTTTTCCCTGTGCTATCCAAATATTTGAGATATTTTACAACAGGAACAATCGGAATCCCCCTCTCATCTACTAACATGTATTTTTTACTTTCCTCTAGGATAACCTCTTGTACTCGCATAGAGCCCCTCCCATAGATTTCATACTAACCCTAATAATTAATTTTACACCATCACTCTTATAAAGGTTACTTTCTAACTATGAAGAAAAAATCTCTGTTACATTTTAAACATAATACACTAGATTATTTACCTACAGTTAATAATTATATAATGTGTAAAAAAAAGAATAATAGACTCATATATTAAACATAGTATTCGCTTTTCATTGTAGTATAGTTAACCATTCGCAGCAATGCCAGAACAGTTTGCTGGTATTCGTGAAATCATTAAGGAGAAAAACAAAGTAACTCGGCCGATCTTAACCGCTGAAGAAAAAGAACTGATTGAGAACATGTTGTTATGTTCCTTATTATCTGAAGAAAAAATACTAATTACATATTATGAAGATGGTTATTTGCTCTCTAACTATATGACTGTTGTTGGTATTGACCAGCAAAATAGTGCTGTCATATGTACCGATGCTTTTTATAATAAGATGACACTACGATTTTCTAATATAATAGACGTAAAATAGAATAGATTTAAGTGATTAGGTCTGAATTTTTATAAAGGAGTGTATAAAAAATGCAAGGGAATCAGATAAGAAAGAATACAGCAAGAGCAGTTATTCATAATGATATAAATAACTATCCCTATTTAAGTATACCTATGATTATCACTGAAAAAGATGGAATAATTTACGAGGTTTTAAGCGCTGGTTTTCATAATAATGATGCAGTAGCAATGATAACAACGGCCGGTTTCGCTACAACTAGGGCAAATACACCGATCATATCAATAAAAAACAATGATGGTAGCATTCAAGTATACCGCTTACCTTTAGAACTTGAATATTGGGTGCTTTCTTGTATGCTTGCTGCTTCAACAGGAAAAAATCCGTTCCCATGTAAAGTTGCTTTTGGAATCGTTGACACTAAATTTCATGTGGAATTCAAGTGAAAAAGGAGCAAATTAATTTGCTCCTTTTTATTTCTAAAGAGGTGATAATCGTCTTTATGGTGACCCTATCAGTCAAAGTTTCAATTGAAATAAGTAATATTTTAACTAACTCCTATTCTTTATCTTCTGGAACGGCTTCATTAAATTCATTTTCTTTTGTTAGAATTTCGTAAATACGGTTTGTAAATCTTTTCACCAGAATCGTTTCCGTACTCTCTATTGATTCACTGCTTTTGCTACAAGGGCAGCATATGCTTCTGCACCTGCTTTCGTTAAATGTACGCCATCTGGTTCAAAGTATGCCTGATTTCCGGCACTTGCTGCATACCAATCGACTAACACCACATTTTTGTAAGCTGATGCTGCTTCTTTTAACTTCTCATTCACCAACGATTCCCACGGACGTGGTACTCTCGTATTAATTAATATAATTTTACGTTCATCCCCAATCACTTTTATTAATGATACTAATTGCTCCTTAGTAAAGGCTCCATTTGTACCTAATCCAATAATGACATGATTTCCTAAATCCCCCTCATTCTTTAGCTGTTCCACAGCAGGGATTGCTTTGGACATTTGCCGCCCTATTTCCGCATCAATCCTAATATTAGGAAAAGTATTTTTTAAATACGGAGCAATATCAATCATAATTGAATCTCCTACAGCTGTAACTGTTAGAGGGTCTTTAGGCTGTGCAGGAATCGCTTCTTTTTGTTCTTCTTTATTTTGAGGTGGTTCATTAGCTGGTTTATCCCAAACTGCAACGGGATGTTTAGCCTGCTCTTCTTGCACTGCTTCCACCTTATCTTTTGGAGGATTCTCCTTTGCTTTACTAGCTGTTGTTAATCCAAAAGTAGCTATCGAAGAAATAAATACTGCACATATTAAAGCTAACTTACCACTTACAGTTAAGTTTCTTATTTTCAAGTTCTTAATCCGAATATTCTTCAATGCGCCTTTTCGTATTGGATTTTCAATAAACTTCCACGAAATTTGTGCAATAACTATAATTAGGAGAAATTGAAAAATTGCTCTTGTAATCGAAAACTCTCCAGCATTTACATTTCTCTTATTTATTTTACCACTTGAACAGATACTGGTTTCCAACCCTGATTCTCTACCCAATCAATATCAACCTTATATTTTTTATTACTTTGCTTATCTCGTACATTACCGTAAGCTTTATTATTACCACTATTCCCAATAAAATCAAAAATCAATTGACTCTCTGGAACATCAACAGCATATGAAATTGCTTTTTTCATCTCATTCCAATCTACTGTTCCTTCTTTAAATTTCATTGCAGGTTTTGCTCCTTGCTCTGTACCAATTGGCTTCCAAGAAGGATTAGTTTGAGAACCCTTTTCTTGAGATATCGTTTTTTCTCCCTCTTTATTTTCATTTTCGTTCGTTTTTACAGGTTCTTCTACTTTTTGTTTCTCTTCTAAATGTGCTGTTTCTTTATCTTCGTTTTTCTTTTCTTCTATCTTTGCCGCTTCTTTATCTTCGTTTTTCTTTTCTTCTATCTTTGCTGCTTCTTTATCTTCGTTTTTCTTTTCTTCTATCTTTGCTGCTTCTTTATCTTCGTTTTTCTTTTCTTCTATCTTTGTTGCTTTCTTTTCTTGAGCAATTGCTTTCTTTGATGTATCAGAAGTGAAAAACAACTGATATGTCACTATGCCAACTGTTACTAATACCACACTAAATGCGATATTAAATATCCCCTTATTACGACGATTTTGTTGTTTTGCTTGAAACCTGCTTCCTTGTCCCATTTTTCAAACCTCCGTGTTTATTTTCGCCACTAATCTTTACGTATTGTTCCTAAGAATCTTAATGTTTTTATTAAATAATAAAAATGAACTACACTTCCCATACAGAATTCCATATAAAAATAATAAAATTCATGCTTTTTCAAGTATCTGACATATGTTATTCAAAAATAGTTTAATAAATTAAAGATTGATAAGTTTCTGTACTTAAGTTTACTTTTTAACAATTAAGCCTCTTCTTCACCGATTTATAATTTTTAAAATCAAATACCCTCTTTAGTTTGCGCTTTCCAATGGATATGCCGTAAAATCAAAAGAGATTTTACCTCTTTTACCTTCTTTTCAGAATAGCTTTCGCCACTAGGGAATTCTATTATTCCTAATTTAACCTTTAATTCGCTTTCATGACAAAACGAATCTTTATGAAGTCCCCTTATCTTTTGTATAAAGCGCCTTTATTTTTTTCTATATAGAGCATTATTTCTTTTTTTATAACCTTCTTAAAAGCTTCTTCTCTACTGTAAAAGTCATTTAAACTATACAATCCATACCATTTAATATGTAATGTCTCTATTAATTCCACCTCGTTTTCCAGACAATACTATTATTTCTGAATATTTTATTTATTACGAATACACATTCCCGCTTACTTGAATTAAAAATTGCGCTTTTCTATAATACATTTTATCGTTAATAACTTCAATAATGAATATGTACATATGTAGCATTGAATGGATGCAAAAAAACATAGAAATTTAATCTTTCTACGTTTTTCCTAACTTCAGATTATTTTACTATTTAAAAATCTTCCTTCCATTTCACTTTGTAATCGAATTCAAAACCATTTTTTTGACAGATCCTTTTTTATGAACCAATATCACAACAGTACCACATTTACCTTAATTTGTTGATTAAACTAATTTTCTCTGATAGCTAAATAAGAAAAAAACGAAGTCACAGACAGATTTCAATTCATCATAAAAAAACGGTACGACTTTATTTCAAAACTACACTTATGACTATTTGGTTGAGTGATCGATACGTCAATATATCTTAAAAAGGAGCTCTCTTGATAAAGAGAGCTCCTTTTCTTATTTCTTCTTCTTTTCTGTCGGTTGGCTTTGTTTAGCGAAATTAGACGAATCATCGAAATTCGGTTGTTTTTTACCAGCATTATTACTTCTACCTTTTCCCATATGTAATGCACCTCCCCTCGTCCTTACTATTCCCAATAAAAAAATCCTCTTGCATCCAAGATAATTTTTTATTAGGCTCTTATTAATAATGTCCAAGTGGTGTATACCCATCTAAAAATCTAAAGAATCATATATATGGCTAAAACAAAAAATGGCTGAGGTTTTTAGGATAGAATTACAAATTGGTTTATTTTCAAAAACTGATGTAATTAATTGGGCTGATCAAACTATTGAAACACTAGATAGTCCTGCTAATGAAATTATTGACGTTTCTTTATCCAGTAATGATAAATTGGTCGATATTGCATCTAAATTAAAAAACATAAAGGGAAGATATGATGAAAAATTACCAGTGAAAATTATACTGGGACTTTTATATGAGAAATTTATTATAACTGGAGAAAATGCATTGAAAATAAAACCATTTATATTTAAATTAGTACATAATAATTGCTGTGAAGGGTTCTATAATGTAGATAAACAGCTGTATAATTTTAATGAGGAAATAAATTTAGCCGAAGATAATATATATGGGAATCTAGAAGATATTAGCCAAGAAATAAAAGAGTTTTTATCTATTTATAAAGATTTTAGTATGTATTTTCATTTACCTTATGGTGTGCTAAATGATGAATAAAAACAACAGGTCTCAAAGACTCTTAGAACTTCTTGAAGCAAATAGAAAAAAGTATAAACCTACTCGGTGCTTTATATGACGAATGCGTCTGCGTGTTAGGTGCGGAAGCTAAAGAATTATCTCCTGAAAGAGGATCAGAAATATACAAATTATTAAATGACTCATACCCTTTTGAATGGTGGGGACGAATCAATTGGAATATGGTTGCCCTTAAACATGCCATTGACTCCATGGATCAAATATCTCATCTTATCCCATTGGAAAGTAAAATCTATATCCTATGGAGTACTGGACCTGCTCCCATTCTCTATGCAAATTCAAACGATATATTACGTAATATTGACGATGTTACGGCGGTTGGTAGCGACACTTATCTTTTTTGTCCAAATAATTTTGTTATAGAATTTTACCATGAAGGTGAAATCATCATTGGTTTTGGAAAAGACCGTATTTAACGGCCAACATACAAAGAAAATTGAAGGAATTTTTTTGTTTCTAGATATATTGATGCTGATAATGATGTTTTATGTAAACTTAATATGAATACCTTATGCAATCAAAATACCTTTCATCATCTATATTCTTGATGTGGTACAATCTGGATATAAGGTAGAGGGAGATAGACAATGAAAGAAATCATTAAAGAGATTGTTTCCACAAGCAAAAGATACAAAGTTCAAGTTATCAAACGAAATGATGGTTTTTACACTACAGAAGTTTTTGCCTGGTTTGAGGATTACGGATATGAGTATTGAGCTCCTATTAAGCAGGGGTTATCGTTAATTGATACAGAAAAACATGCCATATCCATAGCAATGGAACACTTAAAAGTGTATTCAGGTGAGAGTAATTAGTGGGGATCAGCCGAGATTTATTTCATTTATCAAGGTTCACTTTAGTAAATAAAAAGGCCAGTTAGCCCTTATAATGGACTAACTAGCCTTTTTATTATTTTTTCCTTTTCACATATGTTTCTCATGCAATCTTCGTTCAGAGAATTCGATAAATTCTTCTAGCTTTTGTTTTTCTAAAACCGATACGAAAATATACACTAACTAAATTTTTACAAAAAGGAATGGAATTGATTCTATTTTTGGTAAATATTTTTATAAATATTACGATACACGAAATTACTATATTAATTTTAATAAAAGTCCCTTGAAAGGAGCCACTTATTTTACAAGGTACTGTTCTACTTCTTTTATTAATAGTTCTGCGCCTTCTGGACTTAATGTTATCTTACCGTTTGCTAATGATATGTTACGATTTGATACCTCTCCTGTTAATGCACAAACGCCACCGGGCTGATATTTCTGTAAAACAATGTCTTCACCTTCTACAAAGATCTCTAATGGTGATTTTTCTTTAATACCTAGCGTATTTCTAAGTTCCTTTGGAATTACCACACGCCCTAAATCATCTACTTTTCTAGTCACTCCGGTTGCTTTCATCTAGCATCTTTCCCCATTTCATTATCAATTGGACCCAAGTTATTCTCCACTATTATAACAAGCTTTCCCCATACATGAAAATTTAGTTACATTTACAAAAGAACAAGTGGAACAAATAGAAAATTATTGGCATGGAAATAGGCTGAAGAATCGAAATGAAGCAATTCGCCAGTTCGTAGAGAAAGAATTCAAGTCATAAATCATGAGTACCCTTTTCATCTTCCCTAAAAACACATGTAAAGCCTGTATCTATCTTTACATGCGTTTTTATTATGAATAAGACTATTGTATTAACTTCTTCATCAAAACGCAAAATAAACCGATTTGGAAAGCCGTTTTCAAATCAAACCTCATTTTTTTAACGCATTTTTACAAAAAAGGAAAAAGTGCTGGATTTTCATCAAAGCTCACGTATTGCTTGGCTCTGTATGTGTACATGTAGGATATTGAGAACAGCCCAAAAACTTATTCCCTTTTTTATTTGAATCTCTAACGACTAAATGATTTTTACATGCTGGGCATTTCCGTTCTGCAGGTTTTACCCCCTGATGATATACATCTCCGGCCGAATGCTCTGATATCCTCAAAACACAAAACAAAAGTATACATTGAAAACATTATAAATAAAGAGATCGAAAATCCATGAATAAAAAACCACATCTCATTGATGTCCAACCCATTCGAACAAAAGAACAAATTGAAGATATGAAATGGGCCCTAAAACACCACTGTTCAGAACGAGACTATATTCTATTTCTAATTGGAATCAATACAGGATTACGTGTCAGCGATTTACTCCAAATCGAAATACAAACTATATTAAAGTTAAAACGAAAATAGAGAAAAGAATTCAAGATCAAAGAGGGAAAAACAAAGAAAGAACGCATGATTAATCTTACTTCTATTTTTGATGAGATCTACTCATATGCTCAAACCCTAAAAAAACACCTGGTTATTCCCTCCCCGAGAAGGAGATCAACCCATTAGTAAGATCCAAGCTTATCGACAATTGCAAAAAGCCGGAAACTTTGCCGGTGTAGAATCTATTGGGACCCACACCATGCGCAAAACCTTCGGTTATTGATTCTATAAACAAACAAAAGATGTAGCCATGTTGCAAGAAATACTCAATCATAGTACACCACAAATTACACTTAAATATATTGGTATCAATAAAGAAGAAAAAGATAACATACTAGATATATTTTATATTTAATAAATCAACTAAAATTTCAAAAATATGATAATCTATCACTTACTATATCTAAATAAGGAGATGAAAATGACAATACAAAACATAATTTACAATACCTTATCTTTCTTAAATAAACATCGTACAAAAAAAATATATATTGAAATCCTATTTGAATATGTCAAATAGGAAAGCTTATATTCTATAGTTAACAAAAATAAACCAGATGCTTATCAGCATCTGGTTTATTTTTGTTAACTTAATGTCTATGCCTTTTTTATGCTGCAGGTTCTGTTGGAGTTGGTTGAACAGGAGTTACTTTCCCGCCATCCATTTCACCATTCATCATGAATTGATTCATAAATTCACCAATCATTTTTTGCAACTCATCCATTGGAACAATGTTCTTTTCAGAAGTATCGAATGTGAATTTGATTGGTTTATCGATAGATTTGATATCAGAATGAATATTCATATCAAATTTAAATGTTTCTTTTTCATCTTTAGGATTTTTTGCTTCGAAATGAATTGCTGCATCCTGTTTTTTAATTATTTTTCCATCCATTGTATAAATTAAAGAAACAGAAGATTTACCAAGGTTTGCACCTTCCAATTCTTTCTTAAAGTCTGCAATTTCTTGTTTTGTTCCAGTGAAGTTTTTCATTGTAGACATTTCATCAAATATCTTTTCAATCACTGCTTTTAAAGCTTTACCTGTTAATTTCACAGTATATACATCTTTTTCTTTTGTAAAGTTGTCTTCAGGAAGCGCTTTGATTGCATCTAATAACAATTTCTGTACTTTTCCTTGGATTTCCGTAGATTCTTTTATATCTACTTCTCCTAAATCTTTCATATCCATTTTGATAACTTTTCCTTCTAGAGTAGAAAAACTATCACCAGGAATGCCAGCTAATTGTAATAGTGATTTTACATTATTCGCTTTTACATATAAAGCCTTTTTCCCTTCATCCATAAGCATTGGAATCGATATATCCATTTTCATTGCATCTGTTTTAATATTTGCACCAATTGTTATTTCATCTTTTTTTGCATCTTTATCTGTTTTTGAATCAACTGTAATTGATATGTTTTTTAACATATCAATTGCCGCTTTATCTTCTGGTTTCATATCTTTCGCATTAGAATCGAGTTTAATAGAAATTGAACCGCTTGATTCCATTTGTTTTGCATTTAAAATGTTTTCTGTTGACGAAACAACTGTTTCTTTTGCAGATTTTCCACACGCAGATAAAGCGAAAAGACTTAAACTTGCTACAACCAATAATCCCTTTTTACCAAACTTCATAAAACCACCCCTTCCATACATTAATATATCTCTTCTATCTTAACAATCATATAGAAGAATTTAATGGTGTTTTTTTGCACCACCTACCGAAAAAACACCTTACGCCTGCAATTCACTAAAGACAAAATCATATCATAATCGTTAATTTCTAGTTTCAAAACGGTGCAATTTTTTATAAACAGTACGACTTAATTTCAAAGCTACATAAGGATTCTCAAAACTCACCATATATCTTATTTTTTTACATTAACACCCACTCTTATAGCCGTTTCCACTTGCTTATTAGTTACAACTAATTTTTGGAAGGGGTTATGTACGAGTATTGGTGTTAAGTCATATACTCCTGTTGCTTTTGTAATTGAAATCTTAGAATTAAGACTTACAATGGTTCTGGTGCAAATATATAATAAAGAACAAAAATAGCGATAAATCCCTAAGATGTAAATACGAGTTAATTTTCGAATTAAATCCAAATTTTCTCACCTAAAATTTTTCAAATACATTTTTGTTTAATTTTAATAGATTATTATTCATTCATCAATTTATATATAATGAAGAACAAATCACCCATTATGGGCGCTTAACTTTTCTATCGAAAACAAAGTCAACGTCATCATCTTCATTAATACTTTAAAGTTCACCATACTCATTTCAGTAAAATAGTTTCAAAGTCCTTCATTGTAATATAATGGTACCTTAAATGCATTTTTACTTTATTTGGATATGTACCATTACATGAAATTATGTATTATTTCGTCTAAAAAAATCTTTTCATGTCGATTCATGTAGATTAAACTTTAAATATAATGGTTTTATATTTTTGATTCCCCCTCCTCATAGGAGAAATAAAGGGTTGTTGTCATTTTCATAATAGTAAGCGCTTATAAAATATCCAATCATTTCGATATGTAATATTTCATAAAACATTGTAGGTTTATTTTTAAAAATATTCAGGGGAAATAGACAAAATTCAACAGAATAATTTATCAGACGGGGAGAAAATGATTGTATGTATCCAAAATTTATTGATAAAATGGCGTTTTCGAAAGCGCATAAGGAGTTATTAATTAAACTGTATAATAAAGAAATTACAAGAAGCGAGTATAATCAATTGGTAGATGTTTTTTATCGTCCACAACAAAAATAAATATGAAGTACGTGTTTATTGTTCTATGTCTTTTATAATAACAAAGTTCGTTTATATCATTTTTTGGCAAGCTTTTTTGCTAGGTTGATGGGCATATGGCCGTATTCCTTCTTCAATATGTTATCTCAAACTTTTTGACACATTGTTTTTCATAGAAATCACACCATATCAAAAGGTGTACCCTTTGATACGAAAATAATTTACATGAAATTATTGTAATTTTATTTAAATTATTTAAAATATAACATTTACATATTAATGATAATCAATTAATTTTAAAGGATCCACAATGGTGATATTCAGTCTTTGTACAATTGGATTATGAAGTAATGTAGTGAAAATAATGAATGGCACAGCAAAAATATATAACTATGTATTATTTGTATTTATCTTACCGGCAATAATTTATTATTTATAAGCTTCTTATCAAGAAGGAAAAAACACTAGCTTAATGACAGTGTTTTTTCCTTTATAATCTATGGAGCAATATATTTTATTTAAACAAAAAAGAGGCTATTATGATTAAAAAAAAGAGAATAGGCACAATTATATCGATTTTAATACCGGTTTTATTGATTTTATCTATTGTTAATGTTGCATACAAAATTATTTTAACTGAATTTTTTGGAGTCTCTATACTTTTACCAGTATTTCTTTGTCCAATTGGATTTATCCTAGCTATTTTTTCTTATCAAATAGATAAAAATATTGGAGCGAAAATCGGGATAATATTAAATGTGGTAGTATTCTTGATTCCTTTTATTTGGGTGATCGGAAAAATTATGTAGTTGAAATGTAAGCCGGACATATCTCCTATATCACTAAATCTATGAAGAAATAAAAAAGGAAGAGAATTTTTATAATTCTCTTCCTTTTTTATTTACGAGAAATTTCGTTTTCAATTGTTGTTTAGTATTTCGAAAAATGCTGTAGAATTTTTCTCTTTCATTATAACAGTATAAAAGTTGGTTTTAAGATGCAATATTGCATATAGAAATGTATTGATATCAATATAAACGCTTACCATTATGAAAGCATAAAGTTGCATCACATCTTAACACATAAGCAGAGGAGGAAATAATATGGAAATGGAAATCGCAATGGTAATTTTAAAATTTGTAACAGAACCTTTAAAAGCAGGAATATAAGTTCATTATTACACAATTATTAGGAATAACTTTTCATACAAATGATCCGTATATCAAAGATGAATTGCTGTGCAGATCATTTGTGTGAGCAAACTTTAAACAAGAAAAAGAATTCCAGAATCTTAAGGAATTCTTTTTTTATGCGTAATTATAAATTTAATATTTTTTACAAATGATCTTAATTTTATTAACTAAACAAAAAAAACATACTACGTATGCCTTATTGTTTAGTTCAATATTGTTTGAACAGTAAGTAACCTTTCTCTTAACTATTTTAAAAAAAATAGCATGACTTAATCATTTTCATTAAGAGGTACAGCCACATATCAATTAACTTAAGATATATCTTTATATAAAGGTAACGTTTTTTAAGTAGTTTTTCATTACCTTTTACGGATATTTTAAATTAAATTCCACAGATGTAGATAATGTTATTTTTTCTAAAAAATGTTATCATTCTATTTGTCATAAAAAACTCACATTTAATGTGATAAAAAATTGAGGGGTTGGACTAACATGATCAGTGACTTAAAAAAAGAAGCCTTATCTTCAATAAGGGGCAATTGGGGATTAGGAGTAGGAGTAACGCTTCTTTATTATGGAATTCCTGCAATTGGTATGTTTATAATTGGATGTTTAATATTTATGCTGTTTAGCTTAATTATTGGAATGATAGATCCCGATAGTTTTGTAGAGTACTCGGTAACAGGAGAAGCAATAGCTGACTCATCAGCCGTCTTTTTTCTAGGACTTGCTACTGTAATTATGTGGGCTATTATATTTATTATTTATATTGCTACACAAAGCATTATGGGTTACGGCTATAATAATTTCACTTTGCGTTTAGCAAAAAAAGAATCTACTACAATTAGTGATTTATTTGAAGGATTTAAGAAAAATAATTTATTTAGATCTTTGAAGTTAGGTATCTTGCAGACTATACTTATCCTTTTGTGGAGTTTATTATTAATTGTTCCAGGTATTATAAAATTTTTCTCTTATTCTATGGCGTACTATATTTTAATAGAAAATCCAGAATATACAGCAAGTGAAGCGATTAAAAAAAGTAAAGAAATGATGCAAGGACATAAATTAGATTTATTCATAACATGGTTGAGTTTTATCGGATGGTTTATTTTAGGTTCTTTGGTAGGAATATTTACACTAAATATCCCATACCTTTGGATTAATCCATATTACACTACAACAATATCGCACTTCTACTTAAATTTATCTAAAAGGGAAAATAATATGGAAGAACTAAGAGTTAACTAGAAGCATCTGTTAGTTTGAATTAATTTAGAATTAATAATAGCTTACATATCTTCTCTAATGGAGTAGCACCACATATCCATCAACTTAAGCATTTTGGTTATTCTTAAAGTTAAAGGCAAGTTAATGTTCTCTTATATTAATAAGAATATTAACTTGCTTTTTAGATTTCAGTATAAATTATTTATGGTTTTATTGTATTGTTAGCTTTATAATATCCAAATTTATCACCTAGTTTTATAATTCAAGCACCTATTAATAGGAAAAAAGAATATTTTATACATTGGTTTTCTTCTAGAAATCCATTTAGACTAGTCATGATGAATAATCCTTTTAGTATTTTGTAATTAATTTACAGAATAAATAAAACATGAATTTTGCCCATGTTTTAAACCATATGTATGTTGGAGGAAGCTAATTTGATTTTTTCAAAACTCATTGATCGATACGCCTTGTATGATTTGCATAAAAAAAGAAGTGCAGAGTTTCAGTATGCTTCTCTTTCTAACACCTCACTAAGTGTAAAGGACATAGATTCCTTTTATAAAGTAACACCATATGACATTCATTTTGACATGAAGCATTCACAACAGGAAAAGGAATACTTAGTTGGACACTTCAAATATAAAAGTTCAGTTCAATCTGGTGATTCACGCAACGACTCTGTAACTGGAGAAGTATACTTACATAAAAATGAAGATACACCTCATGTCATCTTTGTTCATGGTTGGCGAATGGATTCTAACGAACGTGTAAAAAAAACATTTCACGACCATATGAACAGCTTGAGCTGGAATATGTATTATTTCACTCTACCCTATCATTTTGAAAGAGAACCTGAACAATCCCTTTTCAGTGGAGAATACATGGTAAGTGCCCATATTGAACGAACTGTACAAGCAACTAGACAAGCGGTAGCTGATTTACGAACTTTGATCAAATGGATTAAAGCAAATAAAAAAGGTCCCCTGATTCTAATAGGAATCAGTTTAGGTGGGTTTATTACTAACCTAACAGCTCTTGTTGAACCAGAGATTGATGTATTAGCATCCATTTTCTACGCGAATCGACTTTCTTATTCTATTTGGAAGACAAATCCAGGTAAGTTTATTAAAGAAGACTTGGAACACCATGGTGTAACTTATGATGATTTAATAGATTATTGGAAAATCACTGAACCGAGTCAAGCATTACCAAAAGTAAAAAAAGAAAATATTTTATTAATTTCAGGTAAGCACGATCTATACGTACATTCTGAGGACACGGACTACTTGTGGAAATCCTGGGAAAGACCTACGCGATATATTTATACATGCGGACATGCTGGGATTGTTCTTAAACGTAAAAAAATTGCGACTGATACTATCAATTTTATTCAGAATCGATTGAACTACTCCCACTTACCTGCAAATTCACCCTAAAGTGGGAGATGAATAAGTACAGATTTTATCGGACTCTCTTTCATTATACTATCCCCATAATTCCTACGTTTAAGAGACGATTAGCTTCGACTCTTAGGTTTAGTTCAGTGTTAATATCTTTGTCTTGATATTTACTCCAAGAAGGAAAATCCCACACCAAATGATGTTATTTAAGGCATTCATGTTAAGTATTTTCGGCCTTCAAAATATTGTGTAGTTTTTCAGCAAACTCTTGATGAAGCTCTGAATTGTAGGCCCCATGATGCCCAGGAAACTCCACAAACTTTGTTCCCAATAGTTCTGTTAGTACGGCCGAACACCGGTAAGCAAAAAATTCTCGTGAGGCACTTCCGCCAGCTGGAAGCACTTGCATAGGTGAAGATTTTAATCTAGCCTTCAATGCATCAATGGCTAGCGAATAGTTTATTATCCCCGGAATTTCATGCTCAACAAAGTACGTTGAATTACTTAAAAGACGCTCTGTTTTCCCATCCTTCGAGTGGCCACAATTGTTAGTATCCACTTCTGAAATTGATAGTAACTTTACAACCTCATTTCGATGATTCTCCTTAAGATATTCCAAGAATTGTTTTGCCTGTACAAGCTCATTGTCATATAAAAGTTGCAATAAAACCGGTTCGTGTGGGATAATCATCCGAATCTGTCCCGGATGTCGTATGCATAAATCAAGTCCGATGACAGCACCAGAGCTACTTCCAAATACGTACGCTGGTTCATCGGTCAGTTTAGCTAGTAGGCGGTGAGCATCATCACTGTGTGTCTCTACTTGATAATCCTCAGTTCGATTAGCGAGATTGCTACGAGAATGGCCACGTCGATCGTAAGTAACAACAGTATACCGGTCAGCAAGATGATTGGCGACATTATGAAACTTATCAGCATCACCACCTCCACCATGGATTAAAAGAAGGAGTGGACCTGCACCTCGTACCTCATAATAGATGTTTGCTCCAGGTACTTGCAATGTTCCATTTTTTACTACGCTCATTTGTAGATCTTCCTTTCTTCTGTCATCTCCCTTAACCTTACACGATTGGCGAATGGTATAAAATATAAGGATTAACTATGAAACAAACTCGCCATATGAAAAGGCGTTACTCATCATTTCACCAGTGGCTCCTTTTTATTGACATAAATTATTGTAGTTTAAAGATTAACCCTCCTTATGCAATATTACATATAAAAATCTTTATTGGGTCTGTTATAATTTTAAGAGTAAATTATTCATCCATTAATTTACTCTATCCATATCTATAGTTATGGAAACCCTAATTACATATAAAAAAAGAGAAGAACATTGGTGAGTTCTTCTCTTTTTTTATTTACTTAAGATTACAATTCACAGTACTTATTGCAATTGCTTTAAGCTGACTTTTAAATTATAAATTCTGATTTTCATACTTCCTCACGAGCCGATAAAAGGAAAAGAGTATCTGTTCCTTCAAAATTAAGTTATAAAAGAATTTTATTTTCCTGTAACACATTATTTATCCTGCTATTCGCGGGCAGTACGCTTCCGCACTAAATAAATTTTCACTTTATAGCCTGTTTGCAATATTTACACATACCACGCCTCCGATAATAGTAAGCAATCGTAGCACCAAACAGAGCCACTCCCCAAATTGGCCATAATAACTCTGGACCTTCCAATGCCCATCCTCTATGATCTAGGCCCCCTTTATTAATAAACCCCCGGATGTACATCAAACCCGCTGAAGTAACCATTATAGAAACCAGTGAAGCAGGAATAATCGCTAATGAAAGAGGTACACGCCTACCAGCAATAAACGGAAACCAACGCGGGAAAATTTCTCCCCAGGGTTGAATAAGTCCCAGCGTAAGAATTGCCCCTCCGAGAGCTACAGTAGCTAAGGACGCGCCCATTAACCAAATTCCAGGTGAATCACGCTCAAAAGAATCAAGTAATTCTTTGGTAGTTCCCAGTGAAATGCCTAGAGCCCAACACCATCTTGTTATGGAATAACAGATAGGAATTATTATGGCAACGTAAGTGCACCATTTCCCCCAAGATGTTGCTGAGGATTGTGATGTCCATATTGAGTGATTACTATTTCGACCACAATACGAACAAGCATTTCGTGTTTGACGTTGATAGACTAAGGCAGTCGCACTCCATAGAAAAGCTCCTAGCATACTAATATATTGATTTACAATCGTCCAGTACATCATCTGTTCAAAAAATTTAACTCCATGCGGAAAATCAAATGGTGCTCCAATCAAAAAGATAAATCCATATGCTGCAGACGCCAAAACACGGTAGTCAATAACTGCAAATAATAAAATCGCTACTAACATATACACAAATATGAGTAATACGATTCGTAACAGGCCCTTGCCCCAGCCACGAATCATCATGATAGCTACAATGACCCCCAAAAATCCAAAGCCAACCATTATAGGTGCACCAGTCTCAGGCCTCAAACCAGCTAGCATTGAGTATTCAGATTGTGGATCCCCTATTCCAAATGGAAACCCCTTTCCTCCCAACGCCCAATACTGACCTAATATCAAGTACATCAACGACCAAACAACCGCCGTATACCCAATCCATTTGGGCCATAATGATAACCATCTAAAAGTATGAATTCCGGTTTCGCTTTTTTTCTCAGTATTTGACATCTTGAATGAACAACTCCTTTTATTAAAAAGTAATAATGCTAAAACCTTCTACAATATTTACACTGTCCTCGCCTTCTTTGATAGTAAGCGATAGTCGCTAGCCCAAATGCTATTCCCCATGGAAGCCAAAATAGTGAAGCCCCTAATTCTCCCCATTTTTGGATAAGTGCCAATGTCAGAATGGCACCGCATATAGGTAATTCACTGATACCAATTTGATAGCAAAAAATCCCGCTTTTCATTCCTATCTTTCAATGTACCTTGTGAATAGTGATCATTCGGCCGTCGTATATGATTTAATTAAAAAAACCATATTCTTCAACTCCCCAGTGTATATTGATGAATAAGTTCATATTATGATAAGAAAATTAATTTGAAACGGACCTCCAGAACTGTTTATAAACAGTTCTGGAGGTCCGTTTAGAAAAGAAATTCCATAATTACAGTTGTAAGGTAACAAACTGGAAATATTGAGCAATAAAAATACCAATTCCGCATAATGGAATTGGTATGAAAAATCTTCTAATCTATATTAATTACCTTCTTTCTCTATAGAATTATACTTGTGTTACACAAACTCACTTTTATGTTCATATTTATTTTTTAAAATAAACAGCACCAAAATTTTCATTAAATCTCTTACACCAAATCGAAACTGAACCATATACACTTACATCTACCCCTTCAGGAATTTCGTAGTTTTGGTCTCCTTTATTTCCCTTTAATTTTCCCAATTCAATATACTGATAGTTTTTCACGTCTTCATTATTTTTCAAACGATTCGTAGGAACTAATACAACTCGCACATCTGGCCCATTAGATGTTGCAAAATTAGAAAGTCTTAAAACACGTTTTCCATCTGCTAATTGATGAATTTTTGCCGTTCCAGTTGTTTCATGGACACCGTTTTGAAACTGTCCTTTACTTATTACTCGATCACTTTGTTGCTTTGCTTCAGTTGATTGTACCTCCGTTTGTGGCAATGCTTCATTCACGTGCTTATCAATAAATAATTTCTCTGGTCGGAACAATGACCATAAAATCCCCATTACAATTATCAAACCACCTATAAACCATACATATTTTCTTTTCATAAAGTAAAAAACCTCCTGTAACATACTGTGTAGTAGTATGTTAGCAAGAAGGTCTTTCACTTTTATAACATAAATGTTACAAAAGTCTTTCAGCCGTCTTATTTTTTTCTGATACGATGGGAAGCGTAATCCAAAATTCACTTCCCTGCTTGCCGTCTGCGCGATCCCTCACAACACGTTCTTCCTTGTGCATTTCAATCAATAATTCTGCAATATCTAATCCAAGTTCAGGAGATTACTTGCAAGAGTCTTAGAATTTTTGTATCAAAACTATGAACAGTATAGTAGGAGCTATTCAGGAAACTAAAAAAGAGCAGTTATTGACATGCCCACCCCTAAAGGGGGTGGGCTTTCCCGTTCGGAAAATCTGTAAAGAAAGGTATTACTTTTGAATTGTACAAATAGGGAGAGTAACTTCAACTGTTGTTCCTTTATTTACTTCACTCTCAATAAATATCTTTCCTTGATGTGTTTCGATAATTTTATAACAGACCATTAATCCTAAGCCAATCCCCTCTTCCTTAATACTGTAAAAAGGTTCTCCTAGATATGGTATACGTTCTTTTGGAATCCCACACCCTTGATCTATAAAGCGAATGCTTATTTGATCATTATCAAGTTTATCAATTTGAATCAAAATTTCTCCTCCCGTTTGCATGGATTCAATTGCATTTTTTAAAATATTAACAAATACTTGTTTTAATTGATTTCCCTCACATGGAATCAATGGAATACCAGGTGTAAAATCGATTCTAATTTGTATATTATTCATCATTGCTTGAGGTTGCAGTAGCATTAAAACTTGATCCATTAGCACACTAATATCATTAGGTTGTATCTTTACCACCTGTGGTTTAGCTACCGTCATAAATTCATTTGTAATACTTTCTATACGCTCAATCTCTGATGATACTATATTTATATAACCCTGATTATTCTCATTTTCCGTTGATTTTAGTAATTGCATAAACCCTTTCATTGCGGTTAATGGATTATTAATTTCATGAGCCATTGCAGTCGCTAATTGTCCTACAACAGCAAGTTTTTCAGATTTTCGTAGTAATTCTTCTGTTTTTAGCCGTTCAGTGATATCACGAGAAATACTTAGGAAAACTTCTTTACCATTTAAGTTAAAAACACGGACACTAAACTCAGTTGTTATTATTTTTCCTGTTGGAAAAACATATTCATCTTGCAAAGTGAAGGAAGTTTGTCCCTCTCTAATTTTTTCTAACAACCTTACGATCATTGGAGAATCTTGTGGTACTGCACTTGGAAATGGTAACGAGAGCAGTTCTTCTCTACTATATCCAAACCTTTTACAACCAACAGGGTTTACCTCAATAAATCGACTTGGAACACGATCCTCATTCAGCTCTACTACATATACTGCGTCAGTTGCTTGTTCGATTAGTGCACGGTACTTCATTTCACTATCTCTTAATTGTTGGTGTAATCGATGCCGTTCTCTTTCTGCTTGTTTTCTTTCAGAGATGTCTCTACATATCGCTGATAAAGCTATCACATTTCCTCTTACATCTAGTATAGGAGAAACCGTCAGACTGACATCAAGAAGACTTCCATCGTTACGTTGTCTAACAGTTTCTAATCTAGTAACTATGGATTCTCTTGTTAGAATTTTCTGAATATTACTGAGTGATTCATCCATTAAGAAACCTGGTACACACGGTAATCTCTTACCTATAATTTCTTGTGATGACCACCCAAATATATTTTCATAAGCTTTATTGGCTTGTAAAATATGCCCTTCTCGATCAGATATGGTAATAGCATCTACATTATGCTTGATAAATGATTCCAGTAATTCTTTGGTAGATCTTAATTCTGATTCTACCTTTTTCCTTTCGGTTATATCGACTGTAGAACCAACAACTTCAATAACTTGTCCATTTCGTTTAATCGGCCTAAGCGCAATAAGAATAATAGTTTTATCATTCGGCCAGGGTAATTCAAATGTAATTTCTTTCCCTTCCCACGCCTGAAGATAATACTTCATTAATTGTGGAACTAAATGGGGAGGAATAATAGAAGCATCAATAGTACGTAAGCTTTTTCCTACCACCCGTTCAGAATAAATTCCGTTTTGATAATAAAACTGGCCATCACACAAAGTATGTATAAAATATTTATCCACTTTTTTAAATTTAAAGATACCCCCTTGAAGCTCATGTACGGTATCTTTGAGTTCTTGCTTCGACTTTTTTAATTTTTGATTCATTTTAGATAAGTCCTGTGTTAAGTAATATAATCTTTGGTAAGCTTCCATAAGAAAAATACCGATTAAAAGTCCTAAAGCTATAAATACTAAGCCTGGAGTGTAAAGCACTGTAGTTATAAAGAATACACCTACTAACCACTTCATACCCACAAAAACAGAAAAGTATAGAGGTGCACTTTTAAATGGATGAAGGCTTTTGAAATATTTTTTAAAAATAGTAAATAGAATACCCATACCGAAATAGGCCATCACAGGTGGTTCCCAATACCCACCAATGTAAAAGATGCGCATTATAATAATGCTAATTAATGTAATCCAACCAGCAATGCGACCAAAGTAAATAAAAGATAAAATAAGAGGAACAACTCGAAGATCATAGGAAAATCCCATGTACGGAAAAGAAAAGAACATCAAAGTAACGGCGATAATCCCTCCATAGAATTTTTCAAAATATCGCCTGGAATGAATCGTAAACACTTGAATAAATATTGCTGCGCTAACTAATAAAGAAAAAATAGATAGATTAATGAAATAGTCTTTAATAATCATGTAATGTCCCTCCTTGCATTAAGTGTATTCGACAAAAAAGCAAAAATTCCTACAAAAAATATAAACGGTTCAGGTGCAAAAAATTCAAAATACATGTAAGTAATCTCTAAATCTTGGACATACTGATACTGTTACTCTAAAAAGAAGCGCAATCGGCATAAATATTGAAGAATATGTACTTCTTACAAAGATATTCTTCCTGAAGGATGTCGACACGAGATTAACATTTCGCGAAAAAGTATCAAAATGCAAACCCAAACTGAGATTAACATATCAACAGACATTAACATGTTAACCTCCGAAAGAATAAAAATGTTAACTTTATGTCAACCCCTCTTGATAATAAGGATAATAAGAAACTAATACTACATGGATAAACCATAGGTTTATTAGAACAAGAATTGAAATATAAAATTTATAGAGGTTAAAAACATCAATAAATACAATGATTCCCTATTAAAATATAAAGAATGTTTCTCTATATTTTAATAAAGTATTTCGAACAAAAGGTTAATAGAATATATAAAATGTAAAGCAAAATTTCATCCATTGTATCGGACAATATTTAATAAAGTAATATAATTAGCATAAATAGTTTTTTTGTAACATGTAACTTAGAGATTCCCAACCCACTATTAGATATACAATTAAAGATTTAATACTTCTTACAAAAATATTCTTCTCGCAGAGTATTGATATAAGATTGACATTTCGTGAAGCCGGATCGAAATACATAACAGGAATGAGATTGACATATCAACAGTCATTAACATGTTAGCTAACAAAAAATAAGAATGTTAATCTCATGTTGACTATACTTAGTAGTAATGAAAACAAGACATTAACAAAACATCTATAAAACTATGGCTTTATTAGGACGAAAATTAAAATACGAAAATCCACACTAGTTAAGAATTGCGCTTTGTAAATTACTGGAGGTTTTAAGTGAAAAAATCACTAAGAAATACAGACTATCAAACAAAACAGCGCTCATTATAGTTAATTCAATTACTAAAATAATATTAATATAAGCAAAATTACTTTGTAATATACGGCTTAGAGGTTTCAAATCTACTCTTGGACGAATAATTAAAGGATCGTTATTTTAAATGTAGAAATCCTTCCTGTAAGTATTAACATGAGATTGGCATTGTACATAATTGGATCAGAATACTCATCATTAATGAGATTAACATATCAATAAACATTAACATGTTAATCCTCAGAATGATAAGATTGTTAATCTCATATCAACCATTCTTGGTTATTGTGATGACAAGACATTGACAAAACATCGATAGATATAGGTCATTATTAATATAAGCGTTAATAAACCAAGATTCACATCAGTCTTTATTGCTTATAATTAGAGACTGAATAGATCCTACTATAAAACTTTTTTCTTTATCGCAAACACTTAGAAATTAAGCATTACAGCTATTCAACAACAAAGCGAATGGTACCTTGTAGTGTTTCAAACTACTAATAGTCAATAACTCGACTAACTATTAGAATTTAACGTTCATATAAACCTATAATAGTTGTTATCTAAAATTAATTTACTAGTCTTGGAATCAGTTAAAAAGAGACACTACACTCTATTAGTCAAACAGGTATCCGTTATATATTCTCGAGTGTTATCTATGGAAAAGGCTCATACTACAATTATTAATAATATGGACCCTTTTAACCATATTTATACCTATTATTTTTGAAAGTTTAATGCTATATCCTCATAATTTATTTACAAATCGGTTATATTTACTTATCATTAATGTTATGTGAATAACACTGTCAATCTCATAGCAACCATTTATAAGGATATGGGTGACAAAGGTACCTCATTTATCCTATATAACATTGATGCATTTCAAGTCCCAGTTAACAAAACATCGACATTTGGTGAGGATAGATAACACTTTGTTAATGTTCTGTTAACACTTCGAGTATAACATGTTAATGTTATCTTTCATGTTAATTCCAGATAAGAAAGGGATTCCTATTAGTACCGTCGAAAAACACTTAACATATCAATCTCACATTTCATGTTAATGTCATTTATCAGCGAAATTACATACTGCTAAGGAGGTAATACTATGATTAAGCAGGAAAATCACTCAGAACAAACCATGGTAGATGATGAGAACTCATTACACGAAGACGCTTTTGAAAAAGCCTGGCGAATAACAGAGTTTTCTAAGTTAGTAGGTAGACACCATAATACTGTTTATAATTGGTTTAATACGTTAGAAGAGAAGGGGTTGCACGGGACTCTTAGAACCAATAATACAAATGAAAAGCTATATAATTCATTAGATTTAAATATAGCTCTTTTCATAAAGCAGAAAAGGGATGAAAAGTGGTCTTTAGATGCCATAATCGAACTTTTACCGCATCAATTCGAACTAAGGCCAGTATCTCCTGAAAATCACTCTAATGAAATATTATCTCAATTTGATTTTCAGGACGCAGCTGAGACAATCGAAAAATTGGTGGAACAAAAGGTTCAAGCACATTTACAAAACATCGAAATACAATTTCAAGAGAAATTTGAAAATGTATTAAAAGCATTACCTCAGCCTGAAGATCCAATTGCTATGAAAGAACGCCAAAGACAAGAAAGACTGGATAACATAATAATTGAACATAGAGCTCGTAAAGAATTAAGAAGACAAGCTGAAAAACTTTGGAATGAAAAACCTGAGGAAGAGCGTATGAAAAAAGTTGGTTGGTTTAAAAAAGAGGAAGATTTAGCAAAAAAACACCTATTTATAGAGAATTATTTAAACGAAAATATGATAGAGTATATGAAATCTATTATGACATCCGAATAAAAAAGAGGCCCGGGATATTCCCAGGCCTCTTTTTTATTATTTTGATGTACCAAACATTTTATCTGGATCCATAAATGCAGCTAATTCTTCATCATTTTCAGTATCTGCCGATGGTTCCTCATTACTTGTTCCCATATCGATGTAATCACCGAAATTAATACTGAAATCGTCGTCTTGATCTTGCATTTCAATTGTACTAATTTGGGATTTTTTAAACTGAATTTGGTTTTGCTTCTCTTTAAATTCATTGAATTCTTCAACTAACCCTTTGGACAAACGAGACGGTAATGCATCAGTTTTATAGAACGTGTACACACTGCCCATAAAATCATTTTTACTAATTAAATACCCATTAAATACCGTACCGTTGATTGGTAATGTATTTGTAACTTCTACTTTTGCATCATCCATAAATGAATCATCAATATTCTTTTGTTCATCTAGAATTGCAAGCATTCCAAAATGATGCACCTTAGAAGCCTCCAGCTCACCATCATCGTTCTTTTTCATTAACTCTATAGGATGGTGGAAAGAGCTTCCTTTCAACGATTCTGAGAACATGTCTACTATTTCTTTACTATTTTCAATTTGATTCATATTGCGGGAAATTTTATTAATAACTAGACAACCAGTTTTCTCTAATAAAATACGTTTAAAGTCCTGTGAATCTAAAATAACAGATGTTCCTGCGCCATTAGAAGCTGTATTTAATTCATGGATGATTTCACCAATGCGCTGATTTGCATAGTCTCGTGAATTAGCAATACCTTTTTTCTCATTTTCGTTTAATCCCTTAAATTCATCATAGAAATGTTGGTTATCTGCGAAAACAACGAATGCAACACCTTTTGCTGGGTCATTTGCTAACTTCCAAATCTCTTGAGAGAATTTATTTACTTGTCTTAGTACATCAGGTCCATCGGCTCTTACAGGGAGTGTCACAACAATACCCATTTTAATAAAATCTTTACGCTCAATTGCATTACTGAATGCAATTTTTGCATACTTTTGTTGATTTGCTATTAATTCCTCTCTAGGAATTTTCATTGCCATACTTTTAAGTTCTTCAGCGATTACAGGTTTATTATGAAAAGCCGAGAATTCTTCAATTGCTTTAATAATTGTAGAAGTACCTGTTCCACCGCCTAAGCCAGCAAAAAATAGAACCAATTCATCTGTTGGTCTTACACGCTCTGTGATGAATTCTTTTAACTTTCCTTTCGCTTCATCATTTGATTCTAGTACTTTTACAGCACGTTCTGGATTCTTCCCTAGTCCGCCTAATTTTAGTGATACTTGATTACTTGTAGGCACATTTTTTAATTCGGCTAAATCACCATCGTTACTATTTAGGGCAAGGCAGTTGTACACAGATGTTCCATCCGTATGCTTATATTCAGCAAATTTATCTACCATTCTAGTTCCGGCCTGACCAAAACCAACCATTGTCATTTTTACTGCTACTTCGTTTTTCAGAAAGTTCTTCGCCATTATTTTATCTCTCCTTTTTCTTATCAATTGGTTTGTTTACGTCTTCCTAGTTCAATTAACACCTGTTGTCCTCTAATTGTTGAGATTAAAAATTTATAAGGATGCATAATCTTTTCAGTTATCAATGACATTGAAGATAATGTACTAACCCTTACTTCAGCTGATCTTCTTGATATATTGGTTCGTTCAACCTCTAATGAGTACGATTTTCCCTTTAATTTCTTAACTCTCCTATCAATTACAACATTACCTACTATTTCATTTATTGAGATACCTCTCATATATTTCGTCTCTTGGTATTGTTTATTTACCTCAGATCCTATGTAATGAAATACATTATAAAGTATTTCGTCCTCTTCAAGAATGTCTGCAAACATGTTCACAACTTCATCAGGAAATTTAATTACTTTATACTTTTCGCTCAATACCTCGTTCAAGTTTCCTCCCCCTTAAAACGTTGGTTAATTATTCCTACGAATATATTACATTAATATAAAGCGTATATCAAGTCATTATATATAGCACTTACATATAAAGCGTGTAAGTATTAAAGTAGGCTGAGATGTTGATATATAAACACAAATTTATACGACGTATATGTACGATGTATGTTGTATATGTCAATTATAAGTTTCATGTAATTAACAATACCGTCTATAAAACTATAAATTCATTATTTAATTTGACATTCTTTTGAATAATCCTTTATAAAAAATATCAAATCACAAACATTTTAAGTTAAAGAACTTCACAAATTATCCATACGCTTTATCTATAAACTGTATTTATAAGCCCTATTTATAAGCTGTATATATAAACCTTTAAAAACAAAGGTTTTGTAGTTTATATATCAATTTCATATTAACATATTTAACACATTTTATTTATACACAGCTCACATATACAGTCTATATATAAGCCGTGTATGCAAAGGGTGTATATAATATTAAAAATCATTGCTTTTTTCATATCAAATGGTTTGATATGAACTTACTAGTTTAATAAAGAGATCTTTCTATTCATTTTTATTTATTAACATTTCTTCTACCATTTATATCTATTGATAAAGGAGATCTGTCAATGTCATGTTATAAGTTCTCTTCTTTCTTATTAACTCACATACTTGTAAACTCAGTATTTCTAGTGTTAGGTTCTACACATTCCCTTGTTAATCTCATATGTACACCATCATTATAATTAACATGTAGAGTCATAATATTAATTAATACAACTAAATTTATTATATTTTTATTTCAGTATAGATGTACTAATTGAATTATACATATTACTGTAATACAGCTATCAAGTTAACAAAGAAATAGATAGATCAAATGACGATTAGTTCTGTTCCAGAAATTAGAAATGGTGTATATCCTGACAAGGAAGAGGGGGGATTGCTGACAAAATGGAAAGTTTCTCAGGATACATCAGGATGTAAAGAAATTTTAAATGGACTAATTTTGTTTAATGGAACCGACAAACCTAGCAATGGTTATTAAGTTTTGATTTGAAACAAAGATGTACCGTTTTGGAAAGAGTTTAACTATGTATAAAAAAGATGAATCAAAATTATCTACACTTTGTTTTTTCTTATTACACTAACAGGAAAGTATAACTAGCTATTAAAGCTATATGTTAATATTTAGCTGCAGAATCTTTAAATTTAGGGAGATTTAAACATGAAAATAATAAATAAAGTTTTAAGCGATTTTGCTAAAGTTAATGCAGGACTACATGTGAGTAATTATTATGAGCTTACTCTTTTATCAGAAAATAAGCAGGAAAGTATATATAAGCTTGCAAAAATGGCTACACATGCTACTAATAATGACACAATAGAACTCATACAGTTGAAAGAATGGAAAAAAGAATTCCTTACTTGTCAATACCCTGATGGAGAAGCATCTTGGTTTGGTACAATACCAAATGGATATGATTTACATGGATTGACATCGAAGGAATATATAATAGAACAGTTATTGAATGAATTTAAACAAGAACTTGAAGAAGTTTATTGGGCTAAATTAGAAACAGAAGATTATTATGCATGCTGTTATGAGGAATATATCTTTAAAACGGATAGGGGCATTTATTTTTTTAGTATGCAAGTCCACGATTAAAAACATGAAAACATTGCACCATTTGGTTAAAAAGGTATCTAGATGAAAAAGATGATGAGGGGCTGTATTCGTCGTGCTTTCACGGCTAAATATTCCGAGTTTCTCCGCAATAATATTTTCAAGTGCCATAGCTTTGCGCGAAAATTTTCTTTTGATACGAAGGTTCTTCTGGAATGAGTCGCTAAAGAAATCACTGGGGCAAACACGATACAGATTATAGATAGCATCGGCGAAACACTTCGTGAAAAATGAAGAAATGCTAAGAGAAATAGAGAAAAAAGCGGGTGCATTTTTCGGTAAGAAAAACTTTAAAACGAGCCTTATGCAATCTATTACCAAGCTTACTATTCAATAGGAAAAAATGCCTGTCACTCCCTGAGAAATGTCGAAGCTGCAAGATTCATTCGACATTTCCAGGATGATGACTATGGATTATTTTTTATAATTCTATTTTCTGGTCACCACGTTTTTCTAGATTTTTAGCAGTTTTACTTTGGGCAACATCCTTTTGGTCTTTAAAGGTTCCCATGAGAAAATCATAGGCTGGATTCGTAACACCATACCAATAATTCTCATTTTTGAAGTGATGCCATAAATGAACTTTTTTCATCCATCGCCCCCATGGTGATATTGGTTGAAGGGGGCGATGCGCGATATAATGCTTCCACTCATAAAATAATAAAAAGAGCATAATACCTGCAATAAATGCGTTTGTCATGACAAAGCTGGATGAAAGAAAATAAAAAATTGCTCCTGAAATTGCAATGTTTGGCACACTATACCATAAGGGTAAAAATAATAAATGTAATTCATTCGGATTTGTATGGTGGTCATAATGTAGGCGCTTAAGCATTTTTAATAAAAATGCATTCTTTGGTGGCTTTAGATGAAAAATAAACCTGTGAGTAGCGTACTCAGCTAAGGAATACATAATCATTCCCAAAATAAAAGCACCCCAAATTCCGATAGAGGTTAAATGTAAAATCATAAATCCAAAGCTAGTGAGGAAAAGACAGCTCATGATCAAAATATCAGGATAGGAAAAATATTCTTTAAAATATTTTAGTTTCATTTATCACACCTCCAGCTTTCTTTATTTTTTTCTATCTTTCCAGAGAGCCAAGCTTTTCTCCAATGTTGTCTTACACAATCTTTCCGCTTCAATTGCATCTCCCTTTAATGCAGCTTTTAATAAGTCGTGATAATAGTTGAAGGATAACTCACGATAATCTTTTACAGAAAAATACCTTTTTGCCATATCTACATAAATGGAATCGAAGCTATTTAAAATGAGTAGAAAGATCGGATTGGCAGCAAGCCCAGCACACCTTTTTTGCAAATCCCAATCAAATGCTGCATAGCTTTCTGCACTATCTTCAAGTTGTTCAAGATTAGCAAGGAGAGCAACCACTTTAGGTTGATTAAACGTAACAGCATTGCGAATATAAGTCGGAGTCAACGAACTTCTAAATTCTAATAAATACATAATAAATTCATCTGTAATGGTATGATGATTCTCAACCATATTAATAAGTGTCGTTAGATTACCATTGCTCCAATAATCATTAATAATCGATGGCATTCCTTTTCTCCCTGTTATCCATCCACTCCTTCCTAAACGTTGAAGCGCCTCACGAATAGTTGGGCGACCAACACCAAATTCTTTCGCAAGCTCTCTTTCTGGCGGTAAAGTACTTCCTACAGAATAAACACCAGCTAATATGGATCTAATTAATTCATTCTCAATTTTATCTGAGGAGCGTTCCTTTTCTTTCAAGCCATCTTCCCCTTTATTTTATGGTAATACATGTTAAAGATATTGGTAATACCAAAAATTATATAACAAGTTTGAATTTTCCGTCAATAAAAAGGAGCGAATTTTTATAAATAGAATTATTGAACAAGCCTTAAAAAAGAGGAAACCATTTTCAAAGTGGTTTCCTCTTTTTTGCTTACATAGACTCGATTATCATTTGTCTTTCATACCATTTGGTTAATTTATCATTAACACTGTTTGAGATGCGTTTCATTTTCTTATTACAGAATCTTGATAGTGTAGCAGGGGATAAGCCTAACTCATCTGCTATTTCGCGCATTGTTCTATTTTGATGCATATGTTGGTGCATAATTTTCTCTCTAATTAGCTCCTCAGTACTTACTGTACTATGAGCTATCGTATTTATAATCACATTATTTTCTTGCTTATCCGGAGTATCAATTACCTTTTTCTTTGCCAAACTCCCGATATTATCCATTAACTCTTTTGGGGGTAAAATGATGATTCCTAATTTTGAGTAATAATTCTTAAACCAGTTCCGTTCTCCAATTCTTGATTCATCAATTTCCTCAGCGTACTCCCAATGTGAAATAACTTTTTCTTTTTCTAAATCTATTAATACATTTTCTAATTGCTCACGAATACGGTGGGGGCGTCCCTTAGCTATATTAATCCCCATAACAGACAATAGTCCTTTTTCTCCATCAATTGAATATGGTCTTTTTAAATTACTGTACTGTTGTCGAATTCTCCATTGCCAAGATAAATAGCGAATTAGTCGCTTATGGAATTTGTGTCGATAACTATTATACTCCAATGCTTTTTTAGATAATAACGCTGTTGTGCTACTAGATCCGTATAAATACATCGACAAAAAGCTACCTGGCTTTATTCTACAAGATTCAATACCTACGTAATCATTGGTATTTTTATCTCTCCAAAGAACTACAGAATCTAAAACGAAAAGTCTTTTAATTATTTCACGTTTCATTTCAAATTGCTCACCAGTTTCTGCACGATCATTTAAAACCACGACTTCATTATCGTCATTTAAATAAATAAAAATACTCGCCAAAGCAGCTATACGTTGTGCAATTTTAATTTTATCTTCTGCACGATAATACTCTATACCATTTGCTGATGCTTTTGGAATATTACACATATCTAGTACATTTTCATAGCTGAAATCAATAAAATCATCTGGAGATTTCGCTTGATTCAACCACTGTATTGTAATTGTATCTAAACAGTCTGCGGTAAGATCATCCATGTTACTAATAACACCATCGACTAGTATTGACCATCTTTCTGCTTCATTGGTGTTTACTAGCCTTAAATCTTCATCCTTGTGTGATGATAGCTGAGCAACTCCGCTTGTATTTTTAGTTTCTAATGGTAAAACAGGTACTGCTCCTACTTCATCTTCTTCAAAGTGATTCTTGGCTATACCATCTCGTAGTTGATAATATACCGCATCATTACTTACAGGATAGTAATCCTCTTGTAGATCAATTGAATGCTCTTTTAACTTTTCATCTGTTGTATTAGATATTATAGCCGTTTCAACTTCTTCAGATGTACCTCCAAATTCTTGCTCTATTATTTTATCGAGTACATTTCGAATCTCAATTTTATATTTATCTAGATTTGCATATATGTGCAATAATGAAATCCCTTGTTCTTGTTTCTGACCTAACCAAGAGACAAGTGCTGAAAATGAAGGGGATATATTAGCTGAAGTTACTACTTTGTCATGATTTCCTTGTACTTCCTCATAATATCTATTCCACTTTTCCCATAGCTGCGTGTTCTTTTCATACATTGGAGCAGCAAGTAAAAGGGCATCGCTAAACAACACTAATACTTTCTCCATATTAAAAACCTCCTTACTAAATTCCCACCAATTAGAAATATAAATTATAGAACTTGAGACGTTATAGCTATATGGTGGCAACATAGCATATAAGTTGAAACGTTATCAGAATAATCTATATCGAGAAATGATTTATCGAACAGTATTTGTCCTATCAAGTAAACATTCTTGTACTTGTATTATATAAGACTGTACTTATTTGTAAAATTACTACTTTATGCGGGAAACCCATTTGGCATTAAATAGTGTAAATCATACTTTTAAAGTGAAACGTAATTGTCCCTTTTCTTACAAATGAAATAAAACATTATAGCGATATGATAACAATTACTTTCTTACCAAGAAACATCGATGATTTGCTGGTTTCATCTAAAAAAGTATTCGTATCATTATATACAATGATACGAATACCCTTACTTTTATGAAACGTCATAGCTACATTGTGGCAAGTACTCCTTAGAACTTAAAACGTTTTAGCTTTATGGTGGCAAGTATATTCGAAACAAAAAATACCGATAAACTGTTGATTTCCACTTAACAAGCATTAACGTTATTTCTTACTTCGACACAGATACCTCTACTTTTATGAAACCCTGTAGCTACATTGTGGCAGTTACTATTGAAAACTTGAAACGCTTTAGCTTTATGATGGCAAGTATATCCTGAACAAGAAATACCAATGAATTTTTGGATTTCATTTAACAAGAATTAACGTTATTCCATATATCAGCACGAATACCTCTACTTTTATGAAACCCTATAGCTACATTATGGCAGTTACTATTGAAAACTTAAAATGCTTTAGCTTTATGATGGCAAGTATATTCTGAACAAGAAATACCAATGAATTTTTGGATTTCATTTAACAAGAATTAACGTTATTCCATATAGCGACACGAATACCTTTACTTTTATGAAACATCATAGCTACATTGTGGCAGGTACTATTGAAAACTTGAAACGTTATAGCTATATGTTGGCAACAACTCTTTAAATATGAAACATTAACGCACTAAAATCTGTTCATATAAAAAAAATATTTTTTATTTAAATTAGTGCTAAACATTGATATAAAGCCATTCCTTAAAAAAACTAAAAAATCCCAATGAAATGCTATAGCTATATGATGGCAACAACTTTTTTTTAAAAAAACCTATGAATCCATATGTAACAAGGGTTTAGGTACATTTCAAGCGCAATGAAACATTGATTTCAAACATGAAACGGCATAGCTTTATGATGGCAACAATCTAAAAAAAACATGAAACGTATATAGCTATATGATGGCAATAATCCTTTGACGTAAATTAACATGAAAAGGCTATACCACAACATTTATGAATGAATTCTACACATTATTTAGTCATTTCAAAACTTGAAACGTTATAGCTATATGGTGGCAACAACTTTTAACCCAAAGCACTAAAAAACCTATTATATCAAGGTTTAGGTGCTGTTTCATTAATTTCAGATACGTTTCATATTCAAAATACCTTATAGCTTTATGGTGGCCAAAAGATTTTTTTTGTGAAACGTTGAATCCCTTGTGCCTCTAAGGATGAGGCTGCGTTTCACATTTTTGATTTTCCTCTTAAAGAGACACATTTCACCAAGATTCGATTTGATATAATCAAAATTGAATTTTTATATCCTATTTAGGTAAAAACTGAAACTCATAATAAGAGGAGGTGAAAAAGATGGCTAAACCTTTCGTTATAAAGAACAAACGTAGTTTAAATGGTGAAACAACAACTCCAGTATTAGTAACAATTAAAGCATGGCAAAAATTAGTGGAAGCTTTAGAAGGCAAATACTATTGCTTTAAAGATACATATCTAGAAGATATCGTAAATTCAATGTCTTACGAGGAACGAATTGCAGATGAAGAAGGGTTTGTTGAAAAAGCCAAACCATCTTTTTCACTTCAAATGAAAAATCTCTTCACTAAAGCAAATGGTAGAAAGCATAAGCTATATGGTATTACTAATGCAGATCTAGAAGTATTTCTATTTCTACATAAAAAATGTAATACCTATGGTGAACTTTCTCATGTTTCCATTCACATGCTTTGGGAGGACTACAAAAACTATAAAGAAGCATTTTCACATATTCATCATTCACAATTCTATGTTGCGTTGAAAAAGCTTAGCTTACACAACATCATTGAAATTGAGAATGAGTACAGTGGTAAATATAAAATTACATTAACTGATTTTATGAACAAGGAAACGAATAAAGCGAATCCTTACACGTTTATCAGCCCAATTGTATTTACAAAAGAGTTCTTCGATTTATCCATTGCTGCTAAAAAGCTATTTATTGATATCGCAATGCAGCAAAAACGAGAAACTACTTTGAAACGTTCACTATACAAATTTGATGAACAAGGACAACAGACTCATTTTGGCGGTATGTATCGCTTCTTACATAAGAAATACCCACATCAGATACGTTCTGTAATGGCTGAATTAACAACTAAATCTACTGCTACTGGATCTTCTTTGTTTAAAATTTGCAAATTAGAAAAAGGGAAAAAGAATAAAAAGCAGTATACAACACTGTATTTATCTGTACACCCTGATTTCTTGTGTAATAAGGAAGTAGGGGAAGAGTATCGCGATCCATTTACACCAAGACTTACATATAAACGTAAAGCTAAGCTCATTGAAGAATCGTTAGTTGAAATGAATATTGCAGAATTTACAAAAGATATAAACCAATTTGTAAATGTCTTAAAACATTCCTGTCATCGTCAAATCCGCCAAGTGATTCGTGGATTACGCGAAATGATTGATAGACAAGAGGGTTTCCCTAAAAATCTTGTTTATACACTAAGCAAATTATTAAAGCAGTCTTCTCAATATCGCGTATTAGATACGGCTGCTAAAACAGGTATTTATTCTCTGATTACACATAATGTACCGAAAGAAAAGCAAGAAGATGCGTTATTTAAATTTGGTACTCACTTTGCTATATATTCATTGCAAAATGTTAAGAAGTTATTCTGTAAAGCGCATGACCTTCTTCATGCTACATATGCGGTTCCTGTGACTGAAGAAGCATACCATCGTAATTATATGCAGTATCAAGAAGAAACACTATTTAGGAAGTATGCTTTTGAGCAAGGCGTAAATGTTAACGCATATATTGCATTAGAAATTAAAATTCGTGAATTATTAAAATCTCATGGCCATAAAGAACATCATATTCCAAGTGATATTCGCGAACTGTTCATTGAAAAAATAGATAGATTGCCTAAGGAAAAAATCCGCGTAATTGAAGTTCCTAAAGACTTTAATTTAATCGATTTTCTTCATTCCTTAGAAGCTTATTACCGTAAAAATAGTGAAACACCATGCACGGTAGATCAGCTGCTTCCTGCAACGTAAAATTACATGCTCTCCTTTTTTGAAAAATCAAAGACGGGGGGCTATTCGTGCTGAAATTAGAAATTATTTTCCTACTATCCAAACATAAAAGAGAGAGATTCTTAAATTTGAGTTAGAATACCTCTCTTTTTTTATACACTTCCATACAAAATTCCTAAAATATATTCAGTAATTCACAATTCCACTTTACATTTTTCTGAATATTTGTTCTCTTTCCGGGATTTAATCTACTTAAAATCGTAAATATATATATAAATTCAGTGGATATCTTAATAATATTGTCCAAATGTGTACAATAAAATAGCTCAAAGATTCATTTATAAACGTTTTATATAAAAATCTACTTAAAATCAGAATGTTTTTTGTTAATAATGTGGATTTACTGAATTATGTCTATAACTTACTTCTAAATGTTAATAAAATGTGGGTTATTTTATAGCGTATGTGGAAATCATGTTATTAATTTAAGCTAGACTACCATTAATCTTATATACACTTCTACGCATCAAAATGATGCTGATTATATGTAGGTTAAGTAATTCAACTTTATGATATTTTGTATATTTAGAGCGACGTAAAACGCAATAAATACATTTCCAATAAGTGTTTTTTTCGATTTTTTATGGTTCTATAACTTTGCAGACACTGTTATTACTGAGTTTGTAAGCCATTTTTCATAAGTATAATAGTTTTATCTTTATATTCTTTTTATATAAAAGTTATATATTATATTAGGTTTTAACGTACTATCCGAAAAATGCGCATCTCTTGATTATCTAAAAGGTAATAGTCTTTCACTAAGTAAAAAATAAATTTAAATACTTGAAGATACTGATGGTATTATTTTATAAAAGATGTGTAATCAGTATGAAAAGGAGAATTAGTTCAAATAGAAGCATTATCAGTATGAACTAAAGGGAAGAGATGTATTAATTGCTCAGACAACAATTATACGCTGAGTTTATCCATATAGGCCTTAATTAGAAGAGACAATACAATATCATCTTAAATGAACAAACAACTCATGAGGAGTCGATAAAACCTATATTAGAGTAAAAAGAAAACTTATTTTGTCGAACAAGTCTGTCTAAGATCAAAAACACTTTATTCATAAAGTGTTTGGTTTAGCTTCATAAGCTAGAAATGTAGAAAAAATTTCTACTCTATGTTTTTATAATTTAATTTTGTATCAGAACCATCCAAAATTAAATTATAAAAATTATGGAAACCATTTGAAGTTTACAAAATTCCCTTTGTATATTGAAAATATGCCAAGCTTTCTAAAGAAATGACAAAAAATATAGAATACTATATTTAATAAATCTTGTTTTAGAAATTAAAATAAATAAAAACATTAGAATTAATTTTTGATCGTTCATACTTACTGCAGCAAGCTATTGAAGATTTAAGCTTAGTAAATTTCAAAGTTAATCCATTGGTAAATAAATGAATATTCAGTATCTATTAAATGTAATTTCTATAGTAGAGTTACCCGGAAACTGATAACAGTTCACAAAAAACGAGCACGGCTATTGAAGATTTTTGTGTTGAAAAATACTAAGATTCTATAAAACTATAAGAGGACATGATAAATAACCTTGCTGTATATGATTATTTTAAGCAAGGCCAATTGTCATTGGATTTTTAAAAAAATTTAGCTGTTCTCTTCTAAAAAATTAAAGAAAACAAACTTACGATTATTAGTTGCACCCAAAAGCGAGCTTGTCCTTTGGGTATTACGTTTTCTACGTTCTTGATTCTGTTTAGCTTTTTGATTAAACATCTTTATGAAATGTGCAGGATTGCTGATTTCAGCTTTATTAAATTGAAACCATTGCACACATTCTTCAATATCCCATCTTGTTGCGTTACGATCTTTAATCAAATTTAGTCGGGAAGATAGAAAATATTTCGCTGGTCTTTTATATGCAAGTCACAGCATCCGAGACTTTGTACCAGAGGGTTCTTCACAAGCAAGAATTGATGATATCAAAGTACTATTTGAGTTAACACAGTACAAATTTATCATGCAACAAGATAACAATAGTTTAGATATGTTACGAAAAGTATTTGCTGGACAGTTAAGTGAAAGTGAAATTGCAGCGATTCCACATTTGCCAACAGGGGATGTCATTTTAAGTATTGGGGCTGTAAAAAACATTCACTTTCATGTAGAAGTAACGGACGAAGAATTGATGTTATTCGGGGGAGGTGCTTAATACCATGCATCTAGTTTTAAAGATTATACCAAAGAAATGGCTCATCACTTTAGCACTAATTGTGATGGGTCTTTTTTCTTGGAGTCGTGAGTATTTTCATTGCAGCAATGGGGAGCGATAGTGGAACAGACACAGGTGATATTACGTATACAGGTGAAGGGCAAGTCATGAATGTTTCGCCCGAAGTTTTAAAATGGGAGCCAACCATTCGGAAGCATGCGAAAGAGTTTGGTGTGGAACCGTTTGTCGCTTTAATGCTTGCTCAAATGATGCAAGAGAGTGGTGGACGTGGTAGTGATCCGATGCAAAGTTCTGAAGGGGCATTTAATACGAAATATTGTAAATCACCAAACTGTATTACTGATCCAGATTACAGTATTTGGGCAGGTGTACAGGAATTTAAACATGCGATAGAGCGAGCCGGTGTAACGAGTCCAGGGGACATGGATCATATCAAAACAGCACTTCAAGCTTACAATTTTGGAACAGGATTTTTTGACTTTGTTAATTCAAATGGTGGCAAGTATACGAAAGAATTAGCCATAAAGTTCTCACAGGAGCAATACAAAAAAGTAGCTCACACTGGTATGTATCATTGCCTTAGACCAGAAGCTGTACCGTATCAAGCGTGTTATGGCGATATATTGTATGTTGATGCCGTTTTGAAATATTATCAGCCGGGTTCTGTCGTTTCTGGTGGTGGAGGAAATCCAGGAAGTGGTGGAAGTAGTGGTTCAAAAGTTGCCGATGTAGGTCGTCAATGGATAGGACGCTCTACTTATGTATTTGGTGGTGGACGTAACACAAATGACATTGCAAGAGGGATTTTTGATTGTAGTAGTTTTGTGCGCTGGGCATTCGAACAAGTAGGGATGAATGTAAGTCCAATGGGAGCTGTAAGCACAGAAACATTAAATAAAATTGGTACAACAGTATCAGTAAATGATATGAAACCAGGGGACGTTATTTTCTTTGATACCTACAAGCATGACGGACACGTTGGAATTTTAATTGATAAAAATACTTTCATTGGATGCCAAACAAATAAGGGAGTTTCCATTGAAGATTTAAATAATCCGTATTGGAAAAAAGTCTTTTCTGGTCATGTAAGAAGGTTCTAAAAATCGAAAGAATAGGAGACTGTAAGTATGAAAGATAAACGGAAATTTTTGTTTATTGTGTTTGTCATTTTAGTAATAGGCGTGACAGTTTTTAATATCTATTTGAGTAAAAAATCAATGAGTGATGGCAAAGAAAAACAGCTAAAACTTTCAAATGAATTACTAACAAGACAGAATGAAGATTTAAAGAAACGACTGGATAAGGTACTTCCTTCCGCACAAGAACAACAGAGAAGAGCGTATTTATCGACAGCCGAAACGTTTATTCAATTATCCTTTCATCGAGAAAAAGAAGGCTATAATGAGCGGAAAGAAAAAGCAAAATCCATTATGAGTGAAGAACTTTTACAACAATTTTATCCGACTGATAAATACGAATTAGGAGATAACTATAAAACGAAGCCAATAGAAATGAAGTTTTATTTACAAGAAAATGAACCCGATCAAGAGGAAGTAAATGTGTTAGCTGAATTTATAAATGTCACGACGGATTCAACACAAAATCGAGAAGAAAAAGTCAAAAATGTGTTGCGAATCATCATAAAAAAGGAAAAGGAAACATGGCGAGTTACAAGTGTAGAAGAGCTCAATATGAAAGTCTTATAACAAAAAAAGGTGAGGTGAGAGTGTGATAGGTGCAATCAGTAAGAAGAGTGAAAGAATCAATTTGAGAAGAAATAAGTCGTGGATCTACCTAGCAATTATCAGCTTTCTATTTATCGGTTTTTTCGCTTTCTTGACATCTAAAATTTACATGCCGAACGATGAAAAACTATTCCATACGGAAACAAATAAAGTAATCAAGTTGTCGGGGATGGGAAAATTGATTGTAGAGAAAAGGGAGTATAATCCACATAAAAACTTCATAGAAATTCGATTTCGGATAGAAGGATATGAGGAAACTGGCTTTACGTTTAAGGCACAAGAAAAAGGAAAGCCAGGTGTTCAATTACCTGTCAAAGTGTTGTATGAAGAGAACGGGAATTACGTGATAGAAGTCAAAGAATTATCTCCAAATTGGGGAGCTTTAGCTTTAGATATTTACAATAAAAACAGTGAAAAAGAACAAATGGATATTCGGAAGTTTACACAAGATGTTAACGAGTACGAAGAAGAAAATACAAGTACAAAGAGTCCCAATAAACTTGTTCAGACGATTTTTACCGATCAAAGAAAAACAAAAGCAAATGATGAATTGTTAGCTGAAAATAAAAAAACATATGAGTTAGATTTTATAGAAAGAGACAAAAAAGATATTGAAACAAAGATCGAAAATTATGGGAAAGCAATCAAGCTTGAAGAAGAAAATGGGAAGACAGTTTTTGAGAAAGTGAAAGAACTGAAAGATGAAATGAAGTACCAAACCGAAGCGGAAAAAACGGAAACGCAATCGAAAATAGCATCTCTAGAATCCAAAATAAAATCATCAGAAAAGAACATTGAATTGTTTAAAGGAGAACAAAAAATTGCACGAGATAAGATCAAAAAATTAGAGCAAAAGGCACAAGAAATTAATAAAAACTGAAAAAAGACATAGGGACATGATGGAGACATTGAGGGAAAGCAAGGGGACACGGACGGGACATTTAGAAAAAATAACGGGACGTGATGGAGACATTAACAAAAAATATGGGGACGTAACGGGGACATTCAACCTCTTTCCTTGCCCCCATCGTTTTGCTAGGCTCCGCCTAGCCCCACACCCTCGGTGGGGGCAAAAACCCCTTATGCTCTTCTCACTATTTTTTGATCTCTACCCACAATTGCAGAAAGGAGAGGGAAAAGTGGAAATTAGAATTAGAGAAGTAGATCCAATTGCCGTAAAGAAACTAGATGAAATTGCAAAGAGGAAAGGATTATCCAGGCAGAAATTTTTGAAAGACCAAATTGAAATGCTGGCATTTTTTCAGCAACAAAATAAAAGAGAAATGGAATTAGAAAATATCATCCAAAAGAACATCCATATGATGAATGATTGTTATACCGAAATGAAGAAAATGAATGAGTTTATACAACTCATGACACAGGATGATGAAAATGAGTAATGCCGTTCCTGTTCACTCTTCAGTCACGCCAGGTGTTGTTTTAAAAACAAAATTTGTATTGCCGAGTTCGCATGCCTTTCAGAACTATATTGAGTATGTAGACCGAGAAGAAGCACAAAGTGAAGTGAAACTGAATCCGAAAATGTTTGAAACGTATCAAGAATATATGGGGAATCCAGAAAAGACATCGGCGCTGTTTACGGAACACGCAAATCGTTTATCAGAAAGTGAGAAAAAATCCTTAAAGGAAATGTTTAAAACCGCTCATGAAAATGGAAGTATTATGTGGCAAGATGTCATTTCTTTTCATAATCCTTGGCTAGAGGAACAAGGCATTTATGATGAGAAAACAAAAATATTAGATGAAAAAAAGTTAATGGATGTGACACGGCTTGCGATGAAGGAAATGCAGAAAAGGGAGGGGTTAGAAAAAAGTTCTACTTGGTCGGCAGCCATTCATTTTAATACGGATAACATTCATATTCATGTGGCAACTGTTGAACCATTTCCAACGAGAGAGCGTGGCAAAAGAAAACCCAAAACATTGGATGCGATGAGGGGAAAAGTCGTAAACAATTTGTTAGATCGTAAGCAGGAACAAAAACAAATTAATGATTTGATTCGAAATAATATGGTGGGAAGTAAAAAAGAGGATTCCGTTTTTGATTGGCGTAATCAACATTTGAAACCATTGTTTTTACAAATCTATAAACAGTTACCAAGTGATAAAAGACAGTGGCAATATAGCTACAATACAATTCAGCCATTGAAGACGGAAATTGATGAATTAAGCAGGAGATATATTCAACATCATCATAAAAAAGATTACGATCAGTTTCTTCAAAAGTTAGATAAAGAAGTGCAAGTTTTTAAAGAAGCATATGGAGAAGGAAAATATGATAAGAAGCAATATGAAAATTATAAGACGAATAAAATTAATGACCTATATAAAAGAATGGGGAACGCTTTTTTACAAGAAATGAAGGCATACGATAAAGAACAAAAGAGAATCCATCACATGAAAAAATCAAAGCCGTTTCAAAAATTTCAACAGAATGTATCTATACAGTATTCCATGAAGAAAGTGGAGCGTGCTTTTAAAAGTGAATATGAAAGTTGGAAAAACCAAAAGTATTATGAGCGGATGCAAAGGGAAAATGCATATGAAAACGAAAGGGGTTAGATTATGGGGAATGAAAAGGTACGAATGAAGTTATCATTGAGTGAAAACGTCCATCATTATGTTCAAGAGTATATGGAGGAAAATAATATTACACATCCTGGTGATGCCATATCTAAAATTTGTATGGAACATCAAGCATCAAAAAATACAGAATGGTCATTGAATTATATTTCAGAGGTTGTTTCTAAAAACCTTCATGACATATTAAAAAGTGAGCTAACAAAAATTCGTCTTGGTGCAAATAGTGCGGATAGAAATACACAAGTTTTAATTGAATTAATGAATGGATACTTTTTTGCCAATGACTTAGATTTAGAGAGTATTATTACTACGGATAAAATAGAAGTCGGTGGCGTGAAAATGGCAAAGGAAGTCGTAGCGGAACGGATTAGTCATGCGAGACAAAAACGTATAGATCATGAGGCATCAAAGAACAATGTAACGTAAGCTACATTGTTTCTTTTTATAAAAAAATAGGAGGTTAGTAGGATGTTGTTATTTCATGAAGATATTGCATTAGGAGTTATTAAAGCAATTGGAGAAGGTGAACTTGTTTTACTTGTAAAAGAGGAAGAGCTAACAATCAAAATTACACGAGAACAAGAGGAAGAACTTGCAGTTCATGTTATGAATCAAGAGAATATGTTAGTTCCGGTTAACGTAAAAACACATGCGCTTTTCTTTGATACAAATGAAAGATGGAATGAAGAAGACATGGAGGAATTGCAAAGAGCTAGCGAAAGAGTAGGAGAAGATCATGAGTAGAAATTATAAGAAAAAGTATCAAACAAAATCACCGGAAGAAAAGAAAGAAGCGGTGCAAGCTTTAACAAAAAAGATGGAAAAAAGCATAGAAGGCTATTTTCGTACACCGGGAGACTTAAAAGATTATTTATCGTTTATGGCAAAGTTTTATCACTATTCACCATCTAATATTTCATTAATACAGAGTCAATTTGAAGGAGCCAGGGCAGTAGGTTCCTTTTCTTTTTGGAAAGAAAAAGGGTTTGCGGTTAAGAAGGGTGAGAAAGGAATCCAGATCCTTGTTCCAAACAGAACTATAGCTAAATTTAAAGACAAACAAGGCACTTGGAAAACAGTAACTAAAGCAAATGAGGAAGAGAAAAAACAAATTGAATCTAAAAGCGTAGAAGTGAAACCTGGTCGTTTATATTTTGCTGTTGGCCATGTGTTTGATGTGTCTCAAACAAGCGCAACAGCAAAAGATCTACCTCGTATTTTTCCGAATCGTTGGCTAGAAGGAAGCGTTACAGATTATAAGAGTTTGTACAAAGGAATGGAAGCCATTGCGGAAAAAAACGGTGTGAAAATCATTGCACCAAAATCAGAACTGGGCGTCGCAAAAGGTGTGAGCTATACCTTAACAAAAGAGGTCGCTTTGAATCCACGAAACAGTGAATTACAAAATGTAAAAACTCTTCTTCATGAATTGGCACACGCTAAACTTCATACAGCAGAGACGCATATGAATTACACAGCACCAGAAAAAGAGTTTCAAGCAGAAATGACCGCTTATGCCGTTTCTTCTTATTTTGGGATTGATACAAGTGAATATTCGTTAGGATATTTGGCGAGCTGGACACAAGGAAAAGAAATGAAAGATAAAACGAAGTTGTTGAAAGAAGTACATGAAACTTCCATTGAATTTATTGAGACAATTGAAAACAAATTAGAAAAGGAAAAAGAAAAAACAAAAGAAAAAGAGGTGGAAGGTATGGCAAATAAAAATGAAAAACAGGATGAAAAAAATATCTTATTGGTGGAATACATGAGTTTAAGTAATACGACACAAGAGCTTGTTTCTGTTGCAGAGTTAAGGGAGCAAGTAGATAGAAATCGAGTGTTTGAGCCTGTAGAAGGTGGAGAAAAATTGAGTGATAAAGAATTTATAGATGCGTTTAACGAGGCAAATCAAGAAAAGTATGCAGCACTAAATCAGAATGACATTACTCGTCCAACTATGTTAATTCAATGGAGTGAAAATGGGAATTTTACAAGTAATCAATTGATCCCATTTGGAGAAGCCAATGAAAAAATGTCTGAAGTCATTTCAAATATTGAAAAAGCAAAAGAGGAAGCAAGAGAAAGAGATGAATATGTACCATATGATAAAACTCGTTACCATATCGCCATTCCTAAAGAAGTAGATAGGGATTTTGGGAGAATGGAGCTTGTGAGTATGGATCGTTTGGATATGGGAGATGGAGACTACAAGACTCCGTATGAACAAGTATTAAACGAGAAAAGGTATCTATCAGATGAAGTGAAGCAAGCGTTACGAGATGAGGTGGTGAATCATAGAAATAACAAAGAAATACCGCTGGAAAAAGCACAGGAAAATACATTAGAAAGATTGAAAGAAACACCCAACCACTTAGTTACAATTGAAGTATTAGCAAACGGTATACAAGATGAAGAACTGGCAAGAATCCACATGATGGATGCTGTTACGAAAGATATAAATTATTTGTCTGTATGGAATCAAGATAAAACAGATAGGGACGATTTATATGTTTCTCTAATGGAAAAGAACGGGAAACGAGAAAATGTCTATTTAGATAACATTTTGAAACCAGATTTATATGAAAAGGTTCAAAGTTCTATCTTTGATGGGAGAGGAAACTTGTCATTTGTTGTTTATGAAAAGGATGCAAATATGAGTCTAGATGAAATTGTAAAAGATGAACGATATGGAATCTTAGTTGATAAAGCGGAAGAACAAAAAGATCCCTCATTTAATGAAAAAGAAGTGGAATTGTATAAAGAGATGAAGAAGGAAGGATATGCACCTATTGCTTCTTTAGATCAACAAATTCAACCTTCAAAAGAAAAAGAGTCAGCTACTCTAGATAAGGATTTAAGCCGGAAATACGAAGCATACAGACGTTCACAATATGAAGAAACACCAGATAATATTGATAGTATTGTCACTCGTGTAAAAGCTGAAGAGCGATATTATACAACAAAGTATGTTTCGATTGATAATGAGTTGGTAAGCCAGGAACACGTAGTGAAATTAGAAAACCAGGTGGATGAGAAGCTTGGGAAAGAAGGAATAACGGTGAATCAGTCTACAACTTCAAAGGAAATGAATATGGATAAAAAATATCAGCCATTGAATGATAAGCAAAATCAAAACAATAATAAAGGAATAGAACGTGAGCCTATTGCACAAGGTCATGTAGAGCAGGCGAAGGCTACAAAGAAATCAAGTAGAAAAAAAGAAACAAAGGAAATGGAACGATGAAAAATTTTATAACAGGAAAATCAGATTGAATCATTTTTTGTTACTCATTTGAGAAAACGGAAAGTGATTTTTTTATGTCTAGAAATGAAAGAGGGTACATGTAAAGCCCTCTTTCTTGTTTTGAGAACGAAAGGAGTGAAAGGGAATGGGAAACATTGTAGAAATTGTAGACATTGATTACAAGGGTGTTTGGGCAGAAAAAGGAGATTCAAAAGAGCTTATTTTTATTTCGTTATCTACCGAAGAAATTCAAGCCGTTCGTGAAATGCCGTCGGAACAAAAACAATTATATGTGTTCTTACAGAAGCAACTAGAATGGAAGGTTATGTCATGAATGTATGGCTGTTTGCAGGCTGTATGTTCCTTGTAGCAGTCTTTTTAAACACGTTGTTATTATTCGGTCACAGAATGATAAAAAGGTGGAGAAATAAGAAATGGAATCGTGAAAATGAAATTGCAGATTAATAGGAGGTACTACTTATGGGAAAAACATTGTTTATTGCAGAGAAGCCGAAGGTAGCTGTTGAATTATTAAAATCACCTAGATTTAGAAACTCGCAAAAATATCCAGGAAGTAAGCCATATTATGGCTACTATGAAAATGAAAATTACATTATTAGTTGGTGCCGAGGGCACTTATTAGAACTAAAACATCCAGAGGAGATGGACGAGAGATACAAAGAATTTAAATTCGAACATTTACCAATTATTTTGGAGCCGGAATATAAAGTGAAATCGGATAGTCTCGAGCAGGTTCAAATATTGGTTAAGTTATTAAATCGCCCCGATGTAGACCATGTGGTCAACTCCTGTGATGCAGATAAAGAGGGTGAGCTTATCTATCGAGAGATATATCAACATGCAGGTGTGAACAAGCGAGAATCCCGCCTTTTTATCTCTTCTTATGAAGCCGCAGAGTTAGAGGGAGCATTGAACCGATTAGAACCAGGAGCAGACTATGACGGGCTTGCTCAATCCGCCAAAGCAAGGCAATACCTAGATTATATTCTAGGAATTAATGTTACGAGGGGCTGTACATCAAAACTAGCAAGAAACCAATTCTTATTGGCTTCCGGTCGTGTTCAAATGTGTATCTTGAATGAAATCCGTCAAAGAGAAATTGCAATTCAAAACTATAAAGAACAAACCTACTATAATTTAAAGCTATTAACGGAAAATGGTTTATCACCGGTGATAAAAACAGAAGAACAACTTATAGATCCATCCCCACTCCAAAAACTTGGAGATAGTTTGAAAGAATCAAATGTAATCGTAACGGAATTTAAAGAAAGTACGAGAAAAAAGAAACCGAAATTATTATATAACTTAACAGATATCTACAAAGATGCTCACGCCAAGCTGAAAATAAATGCAGAAACAGCAAAAAAACATATTCAGAGTTTGTATGACGAAGGCTTTATCACGTACCCTCGTTCTTCATCCAGGCACTTACCTACCGAACAAGTGGAACGAGTAAAAGAAGTAATGGGAGCATTAGAAAAGAGCTCCTATACAAATTTAGTACAACAAGTAGATCCATCTTCTATTACGAAAAAACATACGACTTTTAATGATGAGTTAGTAAGTAGTCATTTTGCAATCATCCCAACAACAAAATCATATGTCGGGACCAACCGAAATCCATTAGAAAAACAGTTATATGATTTAATTGTAAAACGATTTATCGGGAACTTTATGAAACCAGCAATCTATCTGGTAAGAGAAGTACACTTTATAGATCAAGAGGGCAACACATATAGTACAAAAGAAAAGATCCTACAAGAGAAAGGGTTTCTACGTGTTTTTCAAGAGGATATAGAAGAGGGATCAGTTGAGGCATTTCAAATCCCCGTTTTACAGGAGGGAGATTCTTTCAGAATCGTTCAATATGACTTGATTGAGTCACGAACAAAGAAACCAGCCTTTCATACGGAAAGTTCCATTTTAACCTTTATGGAGACGGCAGGGCGTAAATTGGATGATGAACATTTGAAAGAACTCATGAAAGGAAAACGGATTGGGACAGTCGCAACAGAAGAAACATTTATCCCGAAACTGTTAGAGCGGAGCTATATTGATGTTACCAACAATCAGATTCAAACCACTCATATTGGTCGTGCGTTTATAGATGCTTTTCCGGTAGATGAAATCAAAAATCCATCTTATACGGCTGAAATGGAAGGGATGATCTACATGATCGAAAAAAAAGAAGTGAAATATGAGGAATTTGTAGAGAAGACAAACGCGTTTGTAAAGGATACGGTAGAACAATTAGGCGCAATGGATGATAAGGTGTCCGATAGCATCATTAATACCTGGAATCAGCAGATTGAGGTGTGCAAATGCCCTTGTAGAAAAGGAAAAATCCTTCATAAAGGTAATTTTTATGGGTGCAGTAATTATCCAGAATGTGAAATTTCTCTACCAAAGAAAATCAAAGAAAAAGCGATTCCGGAGGCACAAGCGAAAAAGCTGTTTGAGGATAGGAAAACAGACCTTTTAAAAGGATTTAAGTCCAATGAGAAAGAGTTTTCCGCTTATCTAGTGTTACATGAAGGAAATATCAAATTTCAGTTCCCAACACAAGAGGAGCTGTCATTTGGTAAATGCCCAAAATGTAAAAAAGGTGAGATCCTTCATCGTAAAACGTTTTATGGATGCACGGAGCATAAAAACGGATGTGATTTTATGTTACCAGCAAAGATGAAAGGGAAAGCAATCCCTGGTAATCAAATGAAAAAGTTGATTCAGTATAAAACAACAGATTTTATAAATGGCTTTGAAGGGGAAAAGGGAGAATTTACGGCAGCTATCTATATGGAAGCGGACGGAAGTTTGAAATTCCGTTTTCCAACGACTGAAGATCGTACAATTGGCAAATGTCCATTATGTAAGAGTAGAGTTCTTGTAGGAAAAAGTAACTACTTATGTGAGAAATACAAAAAAGGCTGTGACTTCATTATTTTTGGTACATTCTCTGGTAAAAATCTAAGTAGTAACCATGTGAAAAAGTTATTAGAAAAGAATGTGACAGATCAGATTAAAGGGTTTATCTCGAATAAAAACGGGAAGAAATTTGACGCTCGTTTATCATACAGCGTACAGGAGAAGCGATTAAAATTCTTATTCGGCAAATAAAAATGAAATGTATCAACTATAAGTAGCAAAAGAGGACTAGGAAACGGAATAGTCCTCTTTTTTATTTCATTTTATAGAGTAAAGGGGGGATTCCGTAATGGCACATGTCAGTACGGAGGATGCGATGAAAGCAAGAAACATTGACTTGATTTCATATCTGGAAGCAAAGGGAGAAACGTTTAAGAAAGAAGGAAACTATTACCGTCATACAGAGCATGACAGTCTCATTATTAAAGGGAATCAATACGCCTGGAATAGTCGAGGGGAGAAGGGATATGGAGCGATTAGCTTTGCGATGATGTACTATGAAATGACATTTCCACAAGCCGTATTAGATATAAATAAAGGGGATTACAAAGAGTTTGATCGCTCAAAAGCTGAAGAAGAACGCAAAAAAGAACAGCAGCCCTTCATCTATCCCAAACACTTAGAAGTAAATAAGCAAACAGAGATTAAAGAATATCTAATTCATGAACGGAAAATAGATCCTCGCTTGGTGAACTGGCTGATTAAAAAGGATCTCATCGCCCAGGATAAGAAAAATAATGTGGTGTTCAAATGGAGGGAAGAAGGAGGCAAAGGGCAAGTCATTGGAATGAACCGTCAAGGTACAGTCAAAATGGAGAATAAAAGGGGAAGCTTTAAGCAAATTGTCCCGAATTATGAAAAAATCAATGCCGGTTTTACGGTTGATGTGGGTAAGCCGGATAAAATCTACTTTTATGAAGATCCAATCGACATGTTATCCCATTGGAGTATCAAGCAAAATAAAATACAAAACGCTCGCCTGGTTTCTATGCATGGATTGAAGTCAAAAACGGTGATTCAATCTTTAATGGATGCGAAAAAAGAAGGGCACGATATTAAAGTGGTCATCATGGCAGTAGATAATGATAAGGCTGGGAAAGACTTCATTCAGACGATGAAATGCTTTGTAGATCTTAAAGAGGACATTCCAACGCATGAAAAGGATTGGAACGATGTCCGGAAGAAACAAGTGAGTGAACAACAGCCAAAAGAAACAGTGCAACCAAAGAAAATGAAACCAATTAAAGAGGTGGAGAGAAGTGTCTAATCTACCCAAAATGCCAAACATAATACAGATTTTGATTTATGGTTTTATCCTTTATGTTCTTTTTCGTATTTTTAAATTTATGTACCGGAAGATCCAGGAGCGAAGAATATTAAAGCGAATGGCTAAGTCCGGTATTCGCTATATAGACAAAATGGACGGACATCAATTCGAAGTATACCTAAAAGCTCTCTTTCGAGAGTTGGGTTATTCTCCAACAGTTACAAAGCAGTCAAATGATTTCGGAGCGGATCTGGTATTAAAGGGGAAAAATCGTATTGTAATCCAGGCGAAACGCTACGGGATGAAAAATAGAGTCGGCATCAGTGCCGTACAAGAGATATATGCAGCGCAAGCTTATTACAAAGCACATGAAGGATGGGTTGTAACGAACAGTGTATATACAAGACAAGCAAAGGAATTAGCGGAGGCATGCCATGTAAAACTAATAGATCGTGTAGAACTTCAGAAATTGATTAATAAAATTAATCCCGAATATTCGGCTGAAGATGTATATCAAGGAGTAAAACCTGAAGAACGGAAATGCCCAACATGTAAAAATCATTTAGTCGTTCGAAATTCGAATAAAACAGGAAATAAGTTTTTTGGCTGTTCTCAATATCCTACATGTACACATACAGAACCAATAAATACATGAGCTGAGATGAAAATCCAGCTCTTTTGTTATTTTTAGGAATTAATTATAAAAATCATACTCTCATCAAAAAACGACTTCTCAGATTCCGTTATAACAAATGTTTATTTAGTAGTGAATGACATAAGACCTAAACAACAAGAAATGTGTTAAAAGCGAAAATAAACGGTTTAAAGCGAGTTAAGGATGTTATTAAGAATTTTTTATAAAATATCTGAAAAATGTGGATTTGAAATAAAGTTTAATCGTTTATAACAAAGTTTAACCGTTTTGAAAAAAGATTAACTGTTTATAAAAAAATTGCACCGTTTTACCCTTAGGATTTAGTATTTAAAGAGGGGTTATTTATTTTTGATAGGTTTTATAAGGATTACAGCTATTTTTCAAGACTAAAAATTACTTTCTATTTTGTATATTAATTGCAATTATACTGCGCCCTCCGCTATGCTTAGGTTGTGACATAATAAGAGGACGTTAATTATGAATAACAAAATTTTTAGGTAGGTGTGAATAGTGTTATATAGAGTGGATAATTTCAACTTTTCCGGAAAATACAACTGTTGGGGTGGATCTATAAACGTAAATTGTTCCGTTTCGTTTTTTGAACAAAAAAAAATTGAGATAGAGGGGGATTTAGAAAGTAACCAACCTTTAACAAAAGAAGCTTATAATACGCTATGTTATTTAAAGGCACACTTTGATATTGTTTATGAAAATATACTAAAGGGTCTATTTGAATTGCAATTTAAAGATTTAATGAGATACGAGATATATAATGAAAATGACGACTCCTTTAGTCCTATTACTTTTAATAGTATGGAAGAAATCCACCCTTATATAGGAACTCCTACATTTGAGATTTTACCTGATTATACGAAGGACAACTATGCTTATTTTACAATTTCATTTAATAAAGGTTGCTTGCTATCTATTGAACATGGTCTTACAGCTTTATTTTTTAAAAATGATATGATTCATATTCAGCCTTCTGATTCATATTGTATGCTTCAAATGCTTATGGGTTACGAGGAAGACTGTGCAAAGTGGCAAAAAGATTTTTGGTTAGTATGTTTTGAACTAGCTAAGAACAATTTATTTAACGATAGAGAATTGGTTAGAGATAATTGGTTGAAAAGTAAATAACCCTCTTAGTTTTTAAACAGAAATCTTGAAAACAAAACTGATGATAGTATAAATTCATGGACACATCTAAATGAGTTCCTTTTCTTTCTACTAAAATTAACGTTTGTAGCATCTTTTTAATCAATCTTTATTTCAAACCAACAAATATTCACTGAAAGGATGATAGGTTTTATTTTCTATTATGTCCTCTTGTTGATTTAAAAGAAAGTTACGATGAGTTATACGCTGATTCGGTTGGTACAATTGTATACGCAAGCACTTCTTTTAAACCATCTTCACAAATGCCAACAGCGATGTATACAGCTTTCGTCATATTTGAAATGGTTTGAGGCGTGTAGTGATGGCCGTACATTTTCTCAATTAAATGTGCGATTTTCGTCATTGTAATTCCTTTTTGAAACAGATGGATAACGGTTGCCTTCTAACGTATCATTTGAGCGCTGGTAAGGTGCCACCGTCTGTTGTTTAAATTCACCGTTACGGTCACTTATAAAAAGTCTCTTCCTTTTTTCTAACACGTAACCATTGATACCTTATCGACACCAAAACCTGCTGTTATTATCTAATTTTGAGAAAAAGACCTTTATTTAAAAATAAAACAATGTTATTTTGATGGCGGATTTCAAATTAAAATGCATTTTTATCAAAATAAGGTACTAAGAAGCTATATAGAAAAATAGATAGCAAGCAAAAAGGCAATACTACCTACCAAAAAAATAAAAGATATGGAACCAACTTTAATTGCTTCTTTTTTCATGAAATATCTTTCATCATTTGTAGTCAAGGTAAAATAAGAAGCTAAAAACCAAAATAAACAGGTAACTAATACTACAAAACTAGCAATCATTATAAAAAAAGCTCATATTATCAAATTAAGCACTTTATTTCCTCCATCCTTATAAACTATAAAATATGTTCGGGTATGTAGTGAGGTATTGTACTGTACTGTTTAATTAACTAAGAATTTTAAGTGAAATAGATAACTCTTTTATTTTACGCTGTCGAATATACTCTATCCAAAACGATAACACGTTACTACCTCTTTTCATGATTCTTATTAATTAATAACTAGTTGTCTTCTCTTTATATACACTTGATACTACTCTTTATCTAAGTTAATTTTCTTATTTTTAGTTTCTCGATTCTTTTTCAGTTTTTTAATAAAATGACGAACCCATAATACCGTAAGAGCTACATACCCTAATATTGCTGTTGGATTGATAATATACGCCTTTATAAACTCATGCGTTTTTGGAAATTCATCATAGTCTTCTAATAAAATAACGTGCATCATAATCCACATAGACGTGTTAAATAAAAAGCCACAAAGTAATCTAATGTTATACTCGTCTTTTCTATCTTCCATTATAATTCACTACTTTCTATTAGATAATTTAAATGAAATAGTTTAAATATACCATAAATAATAAAAACACTTGGATTTGAGTCAATATCTTGGACACAAAAAAGTTAAGTCTATGCTACTTCTCTAGATCTTCTATTGCTTGGGGTGCTACTATGAATTCTCTTGCGGTTATACCATCCCTCGATGTATTGAAATAGTGCTAAGTTTGCTTGTTCAAATGTGACATATTTTGTACGATATACTTCTTCTTTCTTTAAAGTGGCATGAAACGATTCCATACAAGCATTATCATATGGACACCCTTTTTTGCTGAAAGAGGGTTTGATTTTATAATTCGTCTGAATTTGAAATAGAGTCACGATGTTTGTAAGAAAGACGCAAAGTTTTGAATAAAGTTGCGATGCTTTATCTCTTCAATCAAAGAATTCTAAATGGGTTTTGATCAAACTTTTTTATAAAACTGAAAGTTCATTTGAAAAGAAAAGGATTCAGTTTGATTAAACTTTATTCAAACTGAATCCTTTTAATTTACTATAAAATACGTGTTTATAAGATGCTTTTAATCAAACTTTATTTCAAAGCAACAAAAAAAACAACAAATAACCTTGTAGGGTTGTTTGTTTTGCTATAAAATAGCCTTACAAGGTTATTTTATAGAGATAAGGAGTGAGAATATTGGAGAATACAGTAAAAGAAATCATTGATGATTTAGAGTATCTGTTCAGGAATGGAGAAATTGGCATGGAAGTAAGTAATCCGACTTACTATCAGAGGTTTGCAAAGTATTGAATGCAACAGAAATGCGCTATGATTTACACATTCATGAATATGATGAGGATTCCCTGGTTGTTAAATTAGTGTAAAGTACAAATGTTTTAAGGGGTTAATTTTCTTGAAGTATAAAAAGGGAATGGGGAGGAAAAGGATATGAAAATTGGTACATCTGAATGGCTTTCTCTTAGTAAGGATATTAAGCTGAAGTTGATCCGTTTGGCTGTCATAGATAGTAAATATAAACAAGAAAAATAAAAACCCTTCATTTGCTTAACAGCAAACAAAGGGCTTAGTTAATGAGTGACTGAAGTAGAAGGAAATCTAGTCCATTTCCTTCTTTATATATTGTAACATAAAAGGAAAAGCTCAAACAAAGGAGAATTCCCATGAAAGAAATTGATAAATACATGACACCATCTGAAGCAGCTTTTTATTGGGGGATTCCTCGTGAGACAATTAAGAATAAATATAGCCCCTCTCTAATGAACGAGAAGCAAATAAATGATTTAGAACGCATGTTACAAGAAGGTTTAGTGAAGTACTTTTTGCATCCTGAAGGGAAGCGTAAGGAATGGATTATAAGCCGACAGGCAATGTATGAATGGTTTGGAGAACCAAAAGACAAGTAGGAAAGGAGGATTATAATGCAAGAGGAAACATTTTCTCTCTGGGGAGGATTCAAGAGTGCATTTAGGTTAATTATTTGGTTTTGGATCGTTATGTTTTTGCTATTTGGTGAAAGATTGCTACAATAGAATGGAGTCGAATAGAAAGCCCCTTAGGCAGCTCTCATAGATTTATGGTCTATGGGGGCTTTTAACTAGAATTAATAATAATTTCACGTACCGCATTAATTTATAAAGAATAAAACAACCAATAGATAGTCTACATTTAAATTTATGTTGAATTAATGTACTACATGGATAGTATATTGTTTGTTTTGGGGTCACCATATAGGGGTCTCGCCACATGCCCATCAAGCTAATATTTTGAAGTAACCCTAAAACGAAAATTTTATCTCTCCACACTTGTCTATGAGAATTCAACTCATTTTTTTCGTTTTGGGGAACAATGAACTTCTTAACTTGATGGCAATTTGACAGGATCCTAGGAATAAAGTTGTTGATTTAATGGGCATAATTCTGTCATTCTACCGATGACATCAACAAAATTTTTATATCTATAATACGGTAGTTATTGTTGATGAGCATGTAGTTGAAATGATTCTTTTTTAGTTTCCATCTTTCTATGAATAAGGTGGAATAATATGAAGGCAAGAATTCCTATTAAAAAATAAATAAACCACGCCCAATATGTATGATTAAATTTATTTAACCATGCACCAAAATAATTCCCTATAGATCCTCCCAATGCCCAGGAGGTTTGAAACATTCCAAAAAATAATCCAGCAGGTCTATTGGTACTAAATTGAGCTACCGCCATTTCTCCACCTGGTAAAGCCAGTGTTTCCCCCAATGTATAAAGGAAGATGCAACATAGCATCCAATATATAGACGGAATAAAAGGGATCATAGCTATAGATGTTCCCATAATTAAAACCCCTACTTTAACCATTATTATGGGATTCAACTTGATAAATAATTTTCGTAAGAAAAACATGAATATTAGCCCCGAGATTCCATTTACGATAAAAATAGAACTTACTAATTCTTTATTTCCAGATAAAGCATAGGCTTTAATCGGAAATGAAATATTTAATTGAGCGAACATAATCCAAAACAGAATCATAATACCTATGAAAGTTAAGAATAGTGTGTTAGAAAATGCATACTTTACACTTTCCAATATATTTTTATTGTCCTTAATAGTTTCTGGGTATTGTTTACGATATACAAAAATAGCAAATGCTAATATCATCATAGAAATACCAGCTATGGCAAAGGGGTATATGGGATTCATCTTGACTAGTAATGCTCCAATTGCTGGTCCTATAATAACTCCTGCATTCAGCATTTGATTAAAATAAGTAAACGTTTTTTTTCTCAATTCTTCCTTTTGGGAAGCAAAAAAGGCTGTTACTGAGGGATCAAATAGTGCTCCTCCGAGGCCAATACAAAAAGAAGATAATACTATAAACCAAAAATTCTCCGCATAGACAAATAACCAAAAACCTAATCCCCTTACGATAACACCTAACAATACATGTATGGTATGACTTCCTCGATCACCGATAAATCCTGTAATGACTGATAACCCACGTTGTGAAATTAAAATTGTAGTCAATACTGTTCCTAGTTCTAAAGGAGAAAAATGTAGACTATCTGTTAAATAAATAGCGAAAAAGGGCATTATCATGAAACTTCCCGTATTCATGAATAGAACAGCTGCAAGCAATATCCTGATGGAGACAGGAATTTTGAGAGTAGTCATGGTAAGAATCCTCCTTTTGTTAACCGTTAAAACCTTTAAGTGGTTACACGTTGTGTTATAATCGTATCAGTACGAAGAAAAAACGTCAATCATTAAAATAGTTAGGTGGTTAACATGGAACATAATCAATTAGCGCCAGGAAGGTTGGAGATTATACGTACCTTTTTAAATACTTGGGAAATATCTAATGATACAAGACAACCGACAGATCATTTAAAAAACGAAAAAAACTTAGAAGCATTTATTAAGAAAAATTTTTCTAATGTTGATGTTAGTGAGAACTTAGATAACCTATATCAATTTCGTTATGACATTCGAAAATCAGTTGAAAATCATGATATAAGTTATTTAAGCGAATGGTTACTTAGAAATCCTATTCAGGTTGCCCTTATAGATCAAAATACAATTCAATACTCTCCAATGAAAAAACACGACTTCCTTTATGAAATGCTAACAATTATTGTAGAAAGCATTGCATTAAATCAGTGGCAACGTCTTAAAGCTTGTCCTGATTGTCAATGGGTTTTTTATGATTATTCAAAGAACGGAAGTAAACGTTGGTGTAGCATGTATGCAGGTGGACCAAAAGGTAGGGCCTGTGGGACGATTGCTAAGGTGAAAAGATACCGGGGAAAAAATAAATAAGATGAATCCTATCATTTCAAATGAACTAAATCTTTTCGCACAAGAGCTACAATACTTTTTATCTCCAGTAATCCTACAAGACATCGCCAAACAAGTTGGTTTTGTACAACGATCTAGTAAGTATCAAGCAAACGAACTCATTGCCCTTTGCGTATGGCTCAGTCAGGAAATAGCTAGCACATCACTTACACAATTGTGTAGTCGATTAGAATCTTCCACTGGGGTACTGATGAGCCCAGAAGGACTGAATCAACGCTTTAATACAGCAGCTGTCGCATTTCTTCGAGAAGTCTTTACTTCTCTTCTCACACGAAAACTCTGTACAAATCAATCGCTTTCTGCACACATGATTTCTACTTTCAATCGTATCCGTATTTTAGATGCGACAGTGTTTCAACTACCTGATCATTTCGCCACTGACTATCAAGGTTCAGGTGGAAGTAGTAATACGGCAGGCGTGAAAATCCAATTGGAATATGATTTACTGAGTGGTCAATTTCTTAACGTACAGCTTGGACCAGGAAAGAATAATGATAAAACATACGGTACCATCTGCCTTGAAACCGTAGAGGCGGGCGATTTGTGTTTGCGTGATCTTGGTTACTTTGATTTAGGAGACTTACAATCCATTCATGATAAAGAGGCTTACTATATCTCGCGGTTGAAGCTGAATACACGTATTTATATCAAGAACCTTGAGCCAAAATACTTCAAAAATGGGACATTAAAAAAGCAAACAGAATACATCCAGCTTGATATGACACAAATTATGTTTGGTCTAACCCCTGGTGAAACGATGGAAATCCCTGAGGCATACATTGGCCAAAATCAGAAGCTTCCAACACGTGTCATTATCCATCGTTTAACCGATGATCAAACGCAAACACGCCTGAAAAACCAAGCGATACGTGAAAAGAAGAAAGGCATTGTCATGAAGGATAAAAGTAAACGTTTAATGGGCATGAATGCATATATCACGAACACGTCGCTAGAAGAAGTACCGACGAACTACGTGCATTCATTGTATTCACTTCGTTGGCAGGTTGAGATTTTATTTAAAACGTGGAAGTCATTCTTTGAAATTGATGAATGTAAAAATATTAAAAGAGAACGCCTAGAGTGCCATTTATATGGACAACTCATCGGCATTCTCCTCTGTTCTTCTACGATGTTTCAAATGCGACAGCTTCTGCTTGAAAAGAAAAAGCAGGAGCTGAGTGAATACAAAGCGATTTATATGATTAAAGATTACTTTCCGTTACTGTTTCAAGCGATAGCCGTTGGCACAGAAGAACTTTTGAAAATTCTGCATCGCCTTTATCAGCTGCTCAAAAAGAACGGTCGTAAATGTCATCGGTATAAGAAGATGACCGTCTTTGATATTCTAGGGGTTGTGTATGAAACAACGATGAAGCATAGAGAAGCTGCCTAGTGAAAAAATTGCGTTTTAGTAGGCTTCTTTGGCATGCCTAATATTCCATCACTCACTAGTTTTGAAACAAGGATCATTTCGTATCTAGTAATTTACGTTGTTAGCTTGATGGGCATGGGGTTCCGCCAACAAAACGCGAATTTCGTACGCTAAGGAATTTTTTATTTAAAAAATTTGGTTTTACCGTACGTTAAGAAGGTTCCATAAACGGTATTTGATGTTTGGTATGATACTTTGTTTTTGGTAATGAGTTTTAGAACTGTTTTTTAAATGTATTTCAGTTAGTTTTGATAGATATAAATAAAGTTCCTTAAACGACCGTTTTTGGGTATTTAAGTCTATAAGTGTAAGGGTGTTTTGTTAGGACTTAAGGAATTAAAAGTAGGGTATTTTTTGCATATCCCCCCGAAAAGGTTTATTAAGAAAAAAGCAACCCTTATTTATAACATGGGGTGCTACAAGCAAGGAGTACAATCAATGCCCATGTAACCAGGGTTAACCTGCCAAATATCCCCTGTTATTTCTAGTCCCTGTAAATTATTAGGTAGACCCATTATCTTTTAGTTTCCGATACAATGTCATTCTTTCTCCGCATCCGTGCAATTTAGCCCTTGATCCATAAAATATAAGGCGTAACCTTTTCTTCATCGGTTTTTGGGGTAGTATCAGCGAAGCTGTCACTACCCGCAATACAACATCCTAAATTTACCACTTTTATTCCGAATTATAGTATATTTTTATTGGGTTTATGATAGATTTAAAATGTAGTATAAAACTTTTGGATAGGGGTGCAAAATTATAGTTGATAAAATTTTTTTAACAACACTTTCCTCTATGTCATTTGCAATTACGGAGGGTTCCCAATCATGGAATGTAGGTTTTAGTCATAATTTGTGGTAACCGTTTACAAAGAATAAGTTATTGGAAAAATGACTTATTCTTTTCAGTATATTTTGTTACCTCGGATTCGCAAATTTTACCATAAGCTATAACGAAGAGGTGATACGATGAAATCGTCAAAATTTATTGGATTATTATTTTGTGTTTCTACTTTTATGTTATTGGTTGGATGCAATCAAAAAGTCCTCAGTTTTAAAGGGGAAAGCGAAAATTGGATTGGTTCGTACAAAACACAGATTTCAGAGGATAGCGAAGATGGTGCTTATGTTGTGAAGTACAAAGGAGAAAATCCAGAGAAAATAAAAGTATTAAATATTGTAATTAATGATGGAGAAAGCGATTTTAATGGTGATGGAAAGGCATTAGATGAAAATAATGAACTATCTTTTCCCAAAAAATGTACTGATTGTTTAACAACAAGAGAAGACAAGGAAATGATAATTGACATAAAGTGGGATGGTCATCATGAAAATATTACTCTGGAAAAAAAGGATTAATATAGCTTTCTAAACAAATTCCATGTATATGGTATAGCATTCAAAGGAATATAATAGCAAAATCTTTTGAAATCTGGCGGGAAAATAAAAATGTATAAAAAAGTAAAGTTATCTATCCTAAGTATTATTATAGCACTATGTACATTTGCTCCATCAACTTTTGCTGCTGAAGGTTCTGAGTTAGAAAATAAAGAAGTAATTATCTTTGAAGCGCAAGAAATTAAAGATAATAATGCTCTTCTTTCAAGAGCGAAAGAAGGAGTTACTGATAATCTTGAATTAGATAAAAACATGAACACCCTAATGGAAGTTAAAGATAAGAATGGAAAAAAGGTTAATCTCTCCAAAAAAGATGTCCAAATTACATCACAAAAGCTTAAGGCTGTAAAAAAGGGAGCAAAAGTTGTAGAAAGTTATGTTACAACAGTTTTTAGTGAGGCTACGTTTGAAAAGTCAAATGAAAGTATTTCCATTTTAGGTTATGATTCAGGAAAAGGAGAATTAGATTCAACTCTTTCAGTTTACTCTTATTCGAGGGTTTATTATGAGATCGTAAAAGGTGGATCGGGAAATATTAATCACTATGATATAACGAAGGCAACTGGATACTGGACATTACTAGATGCTTCAACAGGTATCAAAAATACAAATGTAACTCTCCAACAATGGGGGACGTCAACTATCGGCGGAACCCATACTGTTAACCATTCTAAGAAATTTGATGTGGGCACTTCTTTTAGTGTTGTAGCCGATGCTAAGTGGGAACCAGTATCAAAGGCGACAGGATCAGTAGTTAATGCAGTCATGCGCTGCACTATAACGGAGGGATCTAGTTCATGGAATGTAACTTTTGTAAATAATGTTATTTAAATGAAAAAGTAGGGCCGGCACGATAAATCAAATAACCTCTTGTTTAATGATGAAAATGAAATTAAAGAAAAGTGTGAGCTAAAAAATAGATCTTTTAAAATAAAGCCCTGAATTTTCTGCTTAACGTAGAAAACTCAGGGTTTTTGCTTCCAAAAATGCCTTAGCAATATCCGAGTTTTGCCAGCTGGACCCTAAAAACATAAAATAGGTCATTACTGGAAATAAAAGTAAGCCTATGACCCATTTTTACACGTATCTCGACTGAACCCCGGGAAGAGGAAAAAACACCAAAAAAAAGAAGATTGAGATCAATCTTCTTTAAAAAAGGAATAGATGACAGATTACTACTCCAACTCCTAATCAATTATAATTAAGCGTGTAGTGACATTCAATTCATTCTAAATTTTCTCAATATTTTTGTCTTATTATTAAATTATAATATAAGTAATTCTTTTTATTATTATATATTTGTTCTTTCCTGTTGCAGAATCCTTAAGCTATTAAGGATTCCTTTTTTGTATCTAAAATCAAAAAATAAAAAGATAAGATCCGGGAACACGATCTTATCTTTAGCACAAGGAGTAAACAAAAGGATAACCATCATATTTTTATTATAATTTGTTTTTTGTTAATTTTGAATATTAGAACCGTAATTAACAAGTATATCTATATTGAGAAATTTATTACAAAATTAGTTATAAATGATTCTAAAACCAAAAGTTTACTTTCAAAACATTAATTTCATTAACCTTATCGGACTTTAGCTATTTTCAGCAAGATTAACAACAAAAGTTTACTTTCAAAACACTATAAATAAAGAGCTCGAGAAATCTATAAACAAAAATAATACACACTGACGATATTAAAAAGGCAAGCATCAAAATGTGCTTGCCTTTTCTTCTAACGACGATGTTCTACAAGATCAATTACACCTAAAACAACGTGAGCTAAGCCAAATCCAAATACGGTATTTGCAATCATCTTATTAGATCCACGAGTTTGCTTCAAAGCATAACCCGCAGCTGTAACTGCTGTACCTAATGTAGTTGGAATTAATCCTTCACGAATATTCATAGTAACATCCTCCTAGTATCGCAGTTAGTAATCCTGTTTTAATACTTTGGAATTAAAGTACTAAAACAAGTATTAGTATTTTCATGTCATGTGAAAATATGTGGGTTTATTTTAAATATTTTCTTTTTATTATACCTTTATGAATAAAAAAACTCCTTCCATGATTTACGAAAGGAGTTACGATACTTTGAAAGGGTATTTTCATTTTAATATAAGAGGAAAAAAACTTGTATTGATAAAGTATAACTTTTTTCGAATAGTTTTTATTTTCATACTTATAAAGATAAAAGAATTCTTTATACGTCTGTGAAGTGTTTCGAAAGGTACACCTTTTGGTTCATTTTTCATTACTACGTATTCAAAGACGTAAAGAACACTTGATATGTCTATAAAAGTATACCTTTACAGATACATAGAAACCTATAAAAACCCGCGTCTATAAATGTCTATTTCTTATTTTACAGATATCTATTTATTTCATATACCTTTACAGACATAATTGTTATAATTACCAGTGAGGTGTAGCATATGAAACATAAAAAATTTGGTTATGTACGAGTTTCAAGTAAAGATCAAAACGAAGAACGACAAATTCAGAATATGAAGGATTTAGGAATAGAAGATCGGGATATCTTTATTGATAAAGAATCTGGAAAAAATATGGAGCGAGAGAATTACCAAATGCTAAAACGTCTTGTTCGTACGGGAGATACTATTGTATTTGATTCCTTAACAAGACTTGGGAGAAATATGAACGATACATTAGAAGAATTTAGGCACTATGAAAAACATAGAGTAAATTTACAATTTATAAAGGAACCCTATATTAACGTCAATTACACTGGAGAAAGTACAAATGATGTCATTCAGAGTGCGATTCAAAAAGCAACCCTTACAATATTATCAGCCTTTGCAGAAAAAGAGCGCATTGATATTAAACAACGTCAAGCTGAAGGAATTGCTCTTGCCAGAAAGCAAGGTAAACGTTTAGGACGTCCACCTGTCGAAATAACAGAAGAATTTATGGATGCTTACAAGGAATGGAAATCTGGTTCAATTACAGCCGTAGGAGCTATGAAAAAGTATGGCATCAAACGTTCCTCATTTTATAAACTTGCCAAACAGTATGAGGAAAATTAAATTGTATATCTTAATACTTCACACAAGGTTTTGATCAAACTTTTTTTAACACCTACATGATAAATCACTTGCTTATATATTAAAATAAATACTATCTGTTATAAGGTGATATAGTTTTACTACTGATATATAAGAAGTTTAAAAGGTAATTAGTGTTGCTTTTAAATAAAGTCACGGTGTTTATAAAAAAGAGCACGCTTACTAGAGGAAAGTGATGGGTGATAACTAATGACTAAACAAATGAAAACGGAGCTTGCTTCACCTATTATTAATCCGGATCATAACTGGAGTGTTTATTGTTTTACTGCTCCAAATGGCAAACGCTATGTTGGGATTACTAGCCTTAAACCAGAGTATAGATGGAATGAAGGTAAAGGGTATAAACACAATCAGCATTTGTATAATGCGATAGAAAAATATGGGTGGAAGAACATTAAAAAAGAAATAATCGCTAATAACATTCCGGAATTATCCGCCAAAGAATTAGAAAAATTTTATATAAAAGAATGGGATTTAATGAATCCCGTTAAAGGTTATAACAAAACAATAGGTGGCGACGGAGCTCCTGGACTTGTACGAACAGGAGCAGCAAATAAAAATTCGAGAGAAGGCCAAAAAGGAAGTACCACTAAAAAGGTATTGCAATTTAATATAGATGGCACTTTTATAAAAGAGTTTGAAACAATGACCGAAGCATATAGAGAAACTGGAGTTCATTATTCGAAAATTTCTGAAGTTTGTAATGGTAACAGAAGAACATCGGGAGGTTTTATGTGGAGGTTTGAGGATATTGAAAGGGATAATGAAGGTAATATAGAACCAGCGAAGCCAAAACAAAAGCCAACACAAAAGAAGGTTTTTCAGTATGAAGTTGATGGAACTTTAATTAAAACATATGTTAGCACGATGGAAGCAGCTAAAGTTATTGGAATCGACAATTCAAAGATTTGTGCCGTATGCAACGGAAGAAGAAAAACAGTTAAAGGTTATGTTTTTAGGTATGAAGGATCTGATTTTAAAGGTTATTCAGGCTTTAAACCTAACGGTTTTAGAAAAAAAGTCAAAAAAATGGATTTAGATGGAGAAGTATTAGAGGTATACAATAGCCTGAGCGAAGCTGCACGCAAGAACAAAACAGCACCATCCAATATAGGAAATTGTTGTCGTGGTATGAGCAAAACAGCAATTGGCTATAAATGGTGTTTTGTGGAAGAAGATTTTAAGGATATGATGGATGATTACCAGGGAAGAGCCTTTAATGCAAAACCAGTTGTTCAATTAGAACTTGATGGTTCATTTATAGCTGAATACGAAAGTGCAGCAGAAGCAGCAAGAGTTTTAGGATTTAATAGGGGCGATATTTCTAAGGTTTGCGTCGGTAGTGCCGATAGTTATTTTGGTTATATTTGGAAATTTTTAGATGATTACAACAACGGAAGCAAAAATAAAGCTTTGAGAGAAAGAAATGTAGGTAAGAAAAGTGTTTTGAAGCTATCAATGGATGGAGAAATATTAGGAACGTTTAAAAGTATTAAAGAAGCAGCTGATTCTATTTCTGTAATGGAACCCGTCCTTAACTCCGCACTAAATGGAAGGATTTTTAGCACCGGCGGTTTTAGGTGGACGTACGACGAAGAAGCGAATGAAGTAAAAAATGTACAAGAGAGAGAGAAAGTTATCATCAAAACAGATATCAAAAAAGTTAAAAAGTATTCGTTATCCGGTGACTTTATAGAAGAATACGAAAATATCAAAGAGGCAGCTAAAACAATATCATTAACTGAAGAGGCAATCAGGAAGGTATGTAAAGGTGAAGCGATTAGTGCAGGGGGGTTCGCATGGCGATATTCGGGAGAAGAAGATTATGTCTTTAGAGAAAAAAGGTATCGTCACAAAAAAGTAAAACAGTTTACATTAGATGGTTCATTTTTAAGAGAATTCAAAAGTGTGAAGGAAGCCGCCAGTTTTATGAAATGCTCAAGATCATTAATAACGTTGGCGTGTAATGGAAAATTAAAACACGGAAAAGGATTTATATGGAAATATGCGGAAGGTGGTGTTAAGTGACAATAAAGTTGTTTGATTTACAATAAAGTCGTTTAAAACATAATAAAGTTGTAAAAAACAGCAGTCATGTTATTCGGTTAAATGGCTATTTGGTTGAGCAATACCTTTTAAGAACATTGTATATCTATGTTAAATTTTAGATGAGATTGTGAAGGTTTCTCCTAAACTAACGTGTAGTTTAAGAAGGAGTAATTAATTTCTAAAATGAATTAGAGATAAAAAATCAAGAAAATGTCGATGTACTCGAAGGAGGCTTATATTAATAGAAAGGAAATTAGGAGATGAAAAAATCAATAAAAAGTGAATTAATTGGAGTGTTTACCTTTAATGAGGCTTGTAAAGTATATCAGCAAAATAAGGGGAAAATACATTGGCAATTGGATATTAGAAATGAATATGTAGATGTTAATGAGATGATTAAAAGAGCAGAGAAGCTTTTTTTATGCGTAGAGGAATTTGATAAAAAGGCTAAAGTGGCCATAGCAGAGAAATTGATTAATTACAAAAATGACTTTTGGCCTGAGTATGACGAGAATGATGAACATTTAAATTGGGATGCTGTAGATGCAGGAGAATATGATGTAACTAAAGAAAAATTTACAAAAGCAATTACCCTCTATGACATCGAAATTAGAGCAAATGATATATACTGTGAATATCATGATGGAGATTTATTTGGTGGACACAGGATACATGCCTATTTTGATAATGATTACAAGTTATTAAATGCAGAAGTGTAGTTTTAATTAGATGAAAATTGCGAGAATTAATGTCTACAATTATGCTGAAATGAATATTTTTAAAGAACTTTAAAAGGAGAAACTACTTAAAATGTAGTATCTCCTTTGTGTTTTTGAAAGAAGAATTAAATAACTTTATTCTCTCTACACACTTACTACAATATGATTTGTAGCGAGGCTCTTATATTTTTAAATCAGAATTAAATAACATTATTATCACTTTACAGCGGTATCGCTTCTATGATAAAACAACACTTGTTTCAAGAAAAAAATAAAATAAACAAAACCCACAGAGAACAAGAATGTTTTCTGCGGGTTTTGTTTATTTCAAAGAAGCTTTGGGGAAGCTTGGTTTGATCAATTTTATTTTTCTAACACACCTTGCATTATAAAAATAAAATATAGAGTGTTTTGCATGTATATTAGCGATAAGCTTATCTTACTTTAAAAATCTTTCAAAAATCTTTCAAAAATGTTACAAAAGTCTTTCATTGGTTTTAAAGACGCTCGGCCAAGATGAATAACAGAATCAGTTCATTCTCTACCTCACGCTAACAATAATATGTGTACTTTTTCTGTACTTGGATCTCTTTATTTTAAAGGATTCTTTTTTTATTACAAATCCACAAATAAAAAAGATAAGATCGAAGAGTATGATCTTATCTCTAGCATAAGGGAAAAACAAAGGCAAAAACCATCTTAATTTTATAATAGTATATTTTTGTTAATTTTCAATATTAAAACCATAATTAACAGTAATATCTATATTGAGAAATTCATTACAAATTTAGTTGTAAATGTTTAAAATATCGAATGTAAACTTTTGCCAATTAGTTTACATTCAAACTACCGAAAACATTGACTTTACCCCAATCTGCCTAATACCATCAAAATCAACAAGAAAAGTATACATTCAAAACATTGTAAATAAGGCGTACCGCCAAATATAAAACATATCCATAGGGAAGCGTGTAGCACCTTGCTATAATAATGTTGGAACTATTTCCTAATTATTGATGAAGGAGCTTAGACATGGAAAAGATTAATAGAATATTAAGTGATTTTGCTAAGGTTAATGAATATGATGGCGTAGGTAATGATTATAGACTATATCTTTTATCAGAAAATACAAAAGAAGATATATGTGAGCTTATAAAAAAGGATATAAAAGCTACTAGTGACGACACAATAGAACTTATACAGTTGAATGAATGGCAGCAGGATTTCCTTTCTTGTGAATTCCCTGACAGTGAAGAGTATTGGTTCGGAACAATACCCAGTGGATATGATTTGAAAGGATTAACACCGAAGGAGTTTATAATAGAACAGTTATTGAATACATTTGAACAAGGGATTGGAGCAGTTTATTGGGTAAAATTAGATATAGGAGCCTATTATGCTTGTAGTTATGAAGAATATGTCTTCGTAACCAATAAGGGAATTTATTATCTTTCTATGCAAGTACATGATTAAAAAGAAATAGTGTACAGTTAGACATAATTTAGGATATCTTTTACCCGGTTCTTTGTATGATAAGGAACTGTTGGTTTGAAATAAAGTCACGATGTTTTGAAAAAAGATGCGACGTTTTGAAAAAATTTGTTGTTAAAGATGGTGTGAATTGGAATTTTACTCCATCTTTTCTTTTTAATTTTGTATAATGAAAATAATGATATTTATATATTTTTATATCAAACAATTAAGCAGGAGGAATAAATAATATGTTAGATACATTAATAAATCATTTTAAAGATGTAAATTTAGTATGTTCACAATGTGGTAAAACAATTGAACGTGGTGAACGATTTGCAGTTTCTTTAGTATTATCCGAAGATAAAAATATGCCTGTTGGACAATTAGATAAAATATTAGCTAAGATAGCAAACGAAATTTTATGTAGTAAATGTAAATAATACTGAACAGGGAGCTAATCTTCACTATTTGCTTGTCAAACTTAATAACAAAAATAAATAGCTCAAAAAAATCAACCCATGCATTTTAATCAAACTTTATTTCAAAGCAACAGTAAGGGGTCTTCTTTTGTACGTCAGTTCTTTACGTATATCCAAGAATTATAGTTCTTAATAACATGAAATTCATTTTCTTATAGTTAATTAATCCTAAATATAAATATACCACTCTACCCTAATCACCGAGTTTGATACTCTTGAGAAAGAGCTTGTATCTTAAGAGTAAAGGGTTTGTCTTTATTTATTATTATGGACAGTGATTTAGAGAAATAAACATACTCGGTGATTAGGGGATAGGTAACTATTTCAAACATTTGAGAGCTCGGTAATTGGGTAAATAAAAAATGCCTTATCATTCTCCCTGTAAGGAGGCATGAGGGGGGCCTCTATTAGGAAAGGGATGGTGCGCTTATATATTTTAAAAAGAAAAGACACCCTAAGGTGCCTTCCTCCGACTTGATAACCACTTTAATTTTAATAACATTGGATTCCCATCCGAATATTATTTTACCACGTTAAGTAATGTTGGTCATTGAGAAAGTCAAATACGTAGTGTTCATATATAGTGACCCCTAGGAGCATGCAAGATTTTATACAGTTTTTCGGCCAATCCAGTAACAAACAAGAACCCTAAAACCGTGCCAGGATAGGAATGTATAAAAAAATGCATAGGTCGATAGAACAAAGAAAGGAGGTTCCCTTGTAAGGGTAAGATTCCTCCTTGTCCTTGCTACCGATAATAGGACTTTATGTTAACTTCTATGAATACAATATACATCCATCTCATAAGAAAAACCGCTAGGAAAACATCCTGACGGTCCTTTTGTGTATAAATCCCATGAGGAGTGATAGATATGATCCGGCACTCGTAACCATGTATAGATCGGTATGTTTTCGTTTTCCAAGCAGGTCAAACATATATAATTCACTGTCTGTTTAGACTTGCGTAATGGCTAAATTCCTTATTGATTATTTTATCGTGAGCTGGCGCTACTTGTGGACCTACCGAGTTGATGCACGTTACCAGAATATGCTTCCCGTCTAGAGATCCGACGGCTCTCGATTCATATCCGAAAGTACCTCCGGCATGCCCCCAGTAAGATTGCCCGTCCGCTGTTTTAAATTCATAAATCCCTAGTCCGACTTTACCAAAAGGTCCATCTACTGTTGTGTGCATCTGGTCCATCATCTCTTGAGTCAGAAGCTTCCCGCCCAACAACGCACTGAAGAAGGTAGTCAAATCATTAACTGTTGAGACTATATCTCCCGCCGCATTTGCCCATGATTGATTCATTTCTGTTAAATCATACAAATGACCCGATCTATCCATATTATATCCTGTGGCATGCTTACCCGGAATTTCGTGACTATTTCCCATCACAAATGTCCCTTTCATTCCAAGCGGTATGATAAACCGTTTCCTGATCTGCTCCGCATACGTTTCTCCTGTTACCTTTTGAATAATTTGACCGGCTAGTACAGTATTCATATTGGAATAATTCCAGCCCTTCCCTGGTGTAAATACAGGTGGCTTTGAAAGTCCAAGGTCGATAAGCTCATCGACGGAATAGTAACGATATGGATTTTGAGGCAAAGTAATATCTCGGAAATCCAAATCTGTATAGCTAGCAAGCCCACTTGTATGATTCAATAACTGACGGATCGTAATTTTGTTGCCATCATACCCTTCACCTTTTATGACACCTGGCAGCCATTTTTCAACCGAATCATCCAGATTCAATTTTTTCTCGTCAGCCAACTGTAATACAACGGACGCTGTGAAAGTCTTTGAAATACTTCCAATACGGAATGAAAAATTGGACTCCACCGGGTGTGGTACTTCATAACTGGCTGTACCTGTAGCGTAAGACCAGCGTTTCCCGTTCTGTAACCCGCCAGCTATGACACTTGGGACTCCTTTGATGGTTACCACCTTATCAATGACGCGTTTGACTTCATCCCGATGCTTGTTTTTCTTTTCCTTCTCTGTCTTCACTTGTACCGCGCCTTCAGTCTGTACCGGGTTTACAGACCCATAAGCAGAAAATACCAGTATACTCGCCGATATAGCTGTTAATGCAAGTACAGCTCCTTTTTGAATCCTGAGTAATTTCATAACGTATCGCTCCTATTATTTTGGAATGTTGTGTTGCTTTATATCCTCACCTTATCCCCAAAATTGTTAAATCGGATAGTGATGAAACCGCCAAACTTTTGTTGACACTCGGAATTGGACTTGTCACATATACCATATGACAAACTGTCAAATATCTCATGTGACGTGCTTGTTACAGTAAATTCTAACTGTTTACACTCTCTTTCGCTTGACGGATCAGAAGTTTATGGTGCATGATAGATTTGATTTATTCAGAATTAATTTTCAAAAATATAAGTAGGTGTGCATAATCCGTGTTCTCTATAATAAAAAAATGGTTCTGGTATGATTGGATATTTGTGGCCATACGAACGCTTTGGATGGTCATTATCATAAGCGCTAATTTTATCAAACCGTCATTAATCGATGCGTCTTTTTGGGTCTTATTTTCTTTTGCTTTCGTCGTTTATCTCGTTCCATTAATCGCCTGGTGTAGAAATGCAGATTGGTATCTTGCAGTCGACGTCATGGCAGCGGGGGTTTTTCATCTTTATTTAGCCTATACAGCACCGGAGTTACTTTGGTCTTTCGTTTTACTTGTGATGAATATCGGCTTGGCGAGCAATCGAAGAACCTATGTATGGACAGGTATCCTCTGTGGAATCATATTGCCGGCATTGAACGGTTGGATCGCTGGTCTTCTCCCGTATGAATTTATCGTTAGCAACGGTTTTGGATTCGCCATCGGCTTCACGTTTAATATATTAATTCAGTCCCATAAGCAAGCCCTAATTATTCATGAGCAAAAGCTATTGCTGGAGCAGCATATTGAGCGGATTGAGGAACTTACGCTGATGGAGGAGCGCAGCCGGCTGTCACATGAGCTGCATGACACGATTGGCCATACGCTTACCTCACTCATCGTCGGCGTCGAATCGCTGCGATCGTCCGTACCGAATTCACAGATAGAAAGGATCGATTCGCTTGTCGGAATCGCCCAACACAGTCTGGTTGATATCCGAAAACATCTGCATCAGCTCTCTCATACTCCATTGAACCATTCGTTAAGTGAATCTCTACGGCAATTTACCGAAGATTTTATGAAGTCAACAGGTATAATGGTCAAATTCCGTGTGATCGGCAGCGAGACTCTCGTTATGCAAAAAATAAACTTTTGTCTATATCGTTGCCTTCAAGAGTCCCTGAACAACGCGGTTCGGCACGGTTCGGCGAGCTTGATATCCGTTCAGTTGTATTTCGAGAGTCAGCAGCTTAGGTTACAAATTGAAGATAACGGCATCGGAATGGAAGAAATCCAATTTGGATTTGAACTTAATGGGATGAAGGAACGACTTAAGCTATTTCACGGCACGGTGTCCGTGCATTCCGAGCCAGAGCAAGGAACTTTCGTCATATGTAATATTCCGTTGCAGACAGAGCCTGCACATGATACAATCCGCCTGCTGCTCGTTAACGACCAGGTGATCATTACCGACAGTTTGAAGCAAATTTTGGATCAGCATACTGATTTTAACGTAGTTGGTACAGCCAGGGACGGTGGCGAAGCATTAGAACATTGTAAGCGGTCCCAACCGGATATCGTACTAATGGATATTAGTATGCAGGGAATGAGCGGGATTGAAACTTTACTTGAGATGAAACAACGATGGCCTGATATGAAGGTTGTGTTCATGACAACGTTTGAGGATTCCTTGCAGGCAGCAACTGCATTGGAGCACGGGGCGGAGGGCTACATGCTGAAGTCGATTCATCCGCGAGAGATGAAGGAAGCCTTGAAACTAATTTATAACGGAGGAATCTGGATCGATCAATCGGTCGCTACGCTAATTTTCGAAGAGATGAAAAGTCAACGCGAGCAATTGGAGAAGATCGGCTCAAGTCAGAAAAACTTCCCGTACGGGCTTACGAAACGTGAAATGGAGATTCTGGAGCATCTGTCAGGTGGACTGCGTTATAAGTCGATCGCCGCCAAATTATTTTTATCGGAGGGAACGATCCGCAATTATTGCTCGACTCTCTACTCGAAGCTCCGCGTCAACAACCGCGAAGAAGCAATAAAAAGAGCCCGAAAGGAAAATATTGTGTAGATGGTACTCAAGATATAATCATTTTTCCGTATTCGGGGCACGGCAACGATTACTATTTTTTGGGCCACTCATTATTTTAAGTAACAGAATTAGAGTTCCGTTAACTTTTGGAATGAATTTAACAAAATTTGTTTACAGAACACCTGTAAATATTGCTGGAAAATAAGTGGACGGAATACATTTAAAGAAAATCTTCTTGAAAACTTCAAATTTAATTACCTTAAAGTCATTGTTTTATCATACATTTCAAAGTTTTTTACAAGTGGTCCGAAAAGGAACGAATCGTTGTTATCCCCCATGCCCATCAACCCCCAAAAAAAACAAATACTTTAAAACGAGAAAATTGGCATCTCTAGGTGAAAATGTACAATTTTTTTGTTTTTGGGGCGTTATAAAATTCTTAAGTTGATGGGCATGGTGTACCGCCAGCATTTTGGAAAAACCCCACGCTAAGAGCATGCAAGATTTTATACAGTTTTTCGGCCAATTCAGTAACAAACGAGAACCCTAAAACCCACGTCAGGATAGGGATGTATAAAAAAACGAATAGAGTCATAGAAAAAGAAAAAGGCGGATTCCTTGTAAGAGTAGGGATCCGCCTTGTCCTTGATACAGTTAATGAGACGTGGTTCTGGTGCGAAAACTTCAAGATAATTGCAGGTAATCTCTAAATCTTGGACATACTGATACTATTACTCTAAAAAAGGTGCGTGATCAGTATGGAAAAGCGAAATTTATTCAAGTGGAAACATTATCATCATGATATTATTTTGCAAACAGTAAGATGGTACCTACGGTACAACTTGAGTTTTCGTGATTTGGTGGAAATGATGGAGGAACGGGGCTTATCCGTTGCTCATACAACGATTATGCGTTGGGTTCATCAGTATGGTCCTGAATTAGACAAAAGAATCCGTCGTCATCTCAAGCAAACCAATGACTCTTGGAGAGTCGATGAAACATATATCAAAGTGAAAAGTCAATGGATGTACCTGTATCGTGCTGTCGATTCGAAAGGAAATACCATCGATTTTTACCTAAGCAAAGCAAGAAACCAC
>NZ_LXLV01000028.1 GCF_001757995.1 Bacillus mycoides
AGTATATTTATTTTTATAACTATAAACGGTTCCAAAAACGACTCAACCACCGAGCTCCGATAGAATATCGAATCTCGATGGCTGCTTAGTCTTTTTAATATTGTCTACTTGACAGGGATAAGACCATGAAATAGTCCGTTCTTAGGGTAAACGATATAATTTTAGAATTTTTACACTAGAACCAATTGTTTATGGATCGTAGTGCTAGTCCATATATTATTTCCAAACCCATTCAGAATGATCAATAAATGAGGTCAGATTATGTTGATATTTCGTATAAATAATATCATTACATTAATTTTCTTTCGGGAGTACAATTCCTTTAAATAATTGAACAGTAATCCAGTAATACATCGAGTAAATTACTATAAAAATAACAAGTGGTAACCAAATGCGAGAGTACGGATCGATTAAAAGAGGGCTAAACATGTTCATTCCAACTAATATATGAGTAATCCCCACAATTGCTGGGAATAAGAATATGAAGAATAACTCTTTATAAATTGATTTTGTTAATAATTCTCGGCGGACACCAATTTTATGAAGCATTTGATAACGTGTTACATCTTTTGATGCTCCCGACAGAACTTTAAACATTAAGCAACTTGCCATCATTGCTAAAAATGCAATTCCAACGAAGAAACCCATAAACATTAGTCCGCTGGCAAAACCATGACTCATAATATATGCTTGATACTTACTATCCAATTCTTCCGCTTTCACATTTTTATATTTTGCTATCTGTAATTCATCAAGTTTTTTCCATTCTTTTATGTATGATCCAAAATCATCTGTTTTTCCCATAAACACAGTACTTTCTTTACCCTTAAACCCATCGTATATGTTTTGATCTACAATTTTCATTTCATAATCAGGATATAAATAATTTGGCTGGATCGTTCTGAAAGCCTGGATCCATTGTTTTGTATATGTCTCTCCTTTAGGCCGTTTTATTGAAAATGCACCAATGGGTAATTCCTCTGAAACTTTCTCTATTTTCATACCTTGTATGAAAGGGCGATTTTTCTCTACATCTTCTTTAAGATAATAAACATACTTATCATCCACTTTGTAATGATATTCTAGTTTTTCTTGAAATAAGATACCACCCAAAATTGTCTTTTCTTCCGCTGTTGGATTATGAATGACTGAATCGTAAATTTGTATTTGATCTGTCATTTTTAGGATGTTGTTTTTAAATGCCATACCACAAGCAATTCCACCAGCACCAAGAGCCACTAAGATTGCTACTGTTGCAAGCACATTTGTTAGACCATTAATGCGGAAATTTAATTGTGCAAAAGTAAAAGCATTGAGGCCTTTTTCACTACGTTTTTTATTACTCTTTAGCTTGTTAATCATAACTGGGAGAAGTGATCCAAATATAAGGTAAGTACCAATGGTTGCTGAGATTAATCCAACGGCCATTAATCCCAAAACAATTAGCGAATTTGCATATGACATATAAATCAGTGATGCATAACCAATACCTAATAAAAGAATACCAAGGAATGCAATTACAACTGTCATTTTTCCTTTTATGGCAACACGTTCTGTTTGTTCATCTGCATGTACAAGTTGCAGTACAGAAATACGAGATAATTTAATACTATTCATAATTGCCGATAAAACAAATAGTGCAAAGAAGAAGACGCAAGTAATAGCTATAGAGGGCAGATAAAATGCTTTATAACCTTCGCCAGCAAACTCGAGTTGTTTCATTAATAGCTGACCGATACCTTCTGCAAGTCCTACACCAATTGTAATTCCAATCAAAAGAGATGTGGCACCTAATATGATTGTTTCGATAAACATAAGTAAGGTAACTTTATGCTTTTTTGCTCCTAACATCATATACATACCAAATTCTTTTTGACGAAGAGCTGATAAGAAAGAGTTTGCATATAAAATATAGAAAAATGTGATAACCGCTAACAAAAAGGAACCAATTTTAAATACAGACACAATATCCCTAATAGAAGAGTTAGATTCAAGGAACGTTTTATTGGATGCTAGCGTTTGAAACATATAAAAAGTTGAAATAGAGACAATAAGACCAACAAGTAAAACAATGTAATCTTGCAACTTACTTTTTAGGCCTGACATAGAAAGCTTAAATAACATGATTGAACTTCCTTCCTTACGCTTTTTGTGTGCCTAAGTTTGCAAGCACGTCTAAAATTTCTTTATAGAATTCTTCACGGGTACCACCGCGATGAATTTCTTTATATAACTCACCATCTTGAATGAATAAAATACGCTGACAGTAACTTGCGCTGTAAGGATCATGCGTAACCATCATAATGGATACACCTTGCTCTTTATTTAAGCTTGTCATGGCATCAAGTAAACTCGTCGCATTTTTAGAATCTAGAGCTCCAGTTGGCTCGTCCCCTAAAATAATTGCAGGTTCATGCACTAACGCACGTGCTGCTGCGGAACGTTGCTTTTGTCCACCAGATACTTCAGAAGGATACTTTTGAAGTATTGCTGTAATGCCTAACATATCAGCTACTTTTTCTACTTTCTTTCCAATATTACGAGATGAAACACCTTGAAGTGAAAGTGGTAGTGCAATATTTTCATATATAGATAAATTCTCTAATAAGTTAAAGTCTTGGAAAATGAATCCTAATTTTTGCGAACGGAAATCAGAAAGCTCACCTTGTTTCATTTTCGTTATATCCGTACCTGCAATTTGAACAATGCCGCCCGTTGCTGTGTCTAACGTTGAAATTACATTTAATAATGTTGTTTTACCAGAACCAGAAGGCCCCATAATACCAACAAATTCTCCCTCTTGAATTGAGAATGATACACCTTTTAACGCGTGTGATTGATTCTCACCTTTTTTACCGTACAATTTTTGAATGTTTTTTACATCTACAACTGGTTTTATCATATATATCCTCCTACGTTTGTTTTTTTATTTCTATAAAATAAGGGTTATTCATATTTGCTACTAACAAAATAGTCGTGTTGCATCTACCTTTTTCATGAGGGTGTCACGATGTATCCACTTGAAAGCTGTAAATAAAATTTTCTTTTTAATTTCTCCTCACTCCTCATCGCTTTGAATACATACATGATAAACTATGAAAATTAGGAAACACCCTGTAAAATCCTTAAGAATTCTTAAGTTTTTATAAAAAAAGCTTATGGAACCTGTAGTTCCATAAGCTTTCTATCTAATTGGATGTTCAACAATAAAGGACATCCAACCATCTTTATATTCTGCATGTATATTACCATGATGAAGTTCAACAATTCTTTTTGAGATAGCAAGGCCCAGACCATTTCCCTGGTCATCTTTTCTTGCCTTGTCCCCCCTGAAAAACCTTTCAAACAATTTATTTGGATCGCTAACAGGCGGTTTCTCGACTTTATTTGACACTTTCAAAATTGCCTTGTTACCTATTAGTTCAAGACATATTGATAATTCAGATGGTTTCATGCTGTACTTTATCGCATTCATAAAGAGATTTTCATATACACGTACCATTTTTTCTACATCTATGAAGATAGGTATTGTTTCTTGTGTGATTGATTTTTGAACGATTAAGCTTTCCTTTTCAAATATAGGAATGTATTCTCCAACTATTTGCTCCAACAAACCTGATAAATCAACTTCATTAAGATTTAACTTAGCATCTATGCCTGATAAACGAGTATATTCAAACAGCTCATCAATTAAATATTTCAGTCTCTGTGACTTTGAATAAGTGGTTTCAAGGTATTCCTGTAATTGTGTGTTACTGTTGTATTGCCCTCTTTTTAATAAATCTATATAGCCAATAATAGATGTTAACGGTGTGCGTAAGTCATGAGATACATTGGTGATAAGTTCATTTTTTGTACGTTCTAATCGTCTTTCTTGTTCAAATGTATTTTCCAATTCCTTGGACATATAGTTGATATTTTGAGCAAGTTGGGTCAATTCGTCCTTCCCCTTAATCCCAATGGTCAAACCCAGTTTTCCATTTGCAATATCATTCACATTATCCGAAATGAGCTTCAAATATACTATTTTCTTTCGAACCAATATCAAAAAAATTATTATAAAGTTAAAGATTGTGAACGCGAATAAGAACAACAATGCCAAATTGAATTCAAACATACCAAATTCTTTGTGTTTTACAAATAATGGATCTATGACGTATGCCAAAATGAGGATTGTTAAACCAAATGAAATAAAAAAACTAACTGCAACAGCACCAAGAAGTTTTATAATAATCTTATTTCTGAAACTAACATTCTTCATATTTTATACCCAATTCCCCAAACAGTTTTAATATAAATGGGATGTTTAGAATCTTCTTCAATTTTGTCTCTTATTTTTGTAATATGCACCATGACGGTATTATCTGATTTATAAAAAACCTCTTTCCAAACTGATTCATATATTTTTGAAACACTCAGGACAATCCCTTTGTTACGGACAAGTAGTTCGAGAATATCAAACTCTTTTGGAGTTAGCCTTGTTTCTTTTCCCCTTACCCATACTTGACGAGTATCTGTATTCACGGTTAAGTCACCAATTTCTAGAATGCTTTTATTATGTTCTATTGACGTATTGTATTTTTTAAACCTTCTTAATTGGGATTTTACCCTAGCGATTAATTCCAATGGGTTAAACGGCTTTGATAAATAATCGTCTGCGCCAGAGGCTAGACCTTGAATTTTGTCTATATCCTCAGATTTTGCAGATAGCATAATGATAGGCATATTGCGATTCTCCCTAATCTTCATGCAAGCTTCAATACCATCCATATTCGGCATCATAATATCTAAAATAATAAGATCAAATTCCTTTTCTTCTAACAGTTGTAAAGCTTCCATAGCATCTTCAGCTTTTTGAGTTTTCAGACCTTCATTTTCCAAATAAACAGAGATAAGATTTCTAATCTCTTTATCATCATCGACAATAAGAATTTTTGACTCCATAGTATTCCTCCATATTTTTTCTCGTATTAAACAGCTAAAGACATAAGCAGGTGATACATTTCTATCTTCTCTTTTTCTTAAGCTTGCAAACGGAAGACAAGAAATAACATAATGTATATACGTAATATCGTTCCCCCTAATATATTGTTCAATATTTACTGCTGATCCATATACAATTAATAAGTTCCCTTCTTCTTTAAATTTTGCTTTTAGTAAAAAAATAAAATCCCCTATTATTTTCCACTAATAAAATAATTGTCTTGAGATTGCTTCTTTTAATTAATTTTTCTGTGAATACACCTGTACTCAGTCCATATTTGACAATGTAATTCACTTTCTTCAAATCAATTCCTTCAATCATTTTGTCTCCAAGAAACCTTGAACTTGGAATGGCTGCACCAACTGATTTTTAGTGCATTATATACAGAAATAAGAAAGCGAATTGTTTTCATACCTAATCACCCCACTGGTTTGAATTCATAATCATACTCTAGAGTCCAAACCTTAAGAAAAAAGGGCAAAAGTTCTTAAGAATTCTTAAGCTTTCTACAGCATTTTGTCATAAGAATATACGGCCACTCTTGAAACGTTCACTACTAAAAGGAGGCTGGTGCAAAGTTTCTTAACAGATAAAAAGTTGGTATGATTGCAGATGGATTTTATGCGATCGTTAGTAATTGATGTAATTCATTGTACACTGAAAAAACGAAGTTTGGTTGTTGCAAAATGAATATGAATATCTAATCCAATTAGGGTTCACCATATCCAAAAAAGAAAATTGTACGTTTGGACACAATTTAGACACAAAACATCCGGTTCCTTGTACGCTAAGGGACCGGATATTTATTTTACTGTTTTATATAGCGTACAATTTCTCGCTTACGAGGTCTGTGTAGCAACCGAACCAAATCTTACGTTAAGTATTAGTGGACATCAAAAATAGTAATGACTAATCCAGATTAACATCCATCCGATTCACAATTAAATATAGCAATATGTTAAATGGCTAAAAAAACAAACGGTATGAAGAGAATTTCTACTCTTTTCATACCGTTTTAAATTTGTTTATAAGTTTCATACGAAATTCGTGGAAAGATGGCAGCATTTCTTTTATAAATAAGACTCAAAAGTTACCATACCTGATAAAGGAAATATTAATGTAACTCTAGTTCCTTTATTCACTTCAGATTCAATGCCAATTTTCAATCCTAATTTTGAACATAGTTTTTCGCATAGATACAAGCCCATTCCTGTACTTTTGCTAAATCTCCTTCCATTCTCTCCAGTAAATCCTTTTTCAAAAACTCTATTTATATCTTTAGTTATTATCCCTACTCCATTATCCTCTATAGTTAGTATTACTGAGTTAGCTTTCTTAATTGAGTATATACGTATCATTTGTTCTTTGTTATTTGAGTACTTTATAGAATTTCCTATTATTTGATTAATAATAAATTCAACCCATTTTCCATCACTATATACGATTTCATCAATATCCTGTATGTCTAATTTTATTCTCTTATGAATAAAATCCCTATAGTTTTTTTTAATTACATTCCTTACTACATTATCAAGGTTGATTGGCTTTATAATATAGTCTTTATTAACGTTATTACTTCGAGAATAATACAGAACCTGTTCTACAAACCCCTCGATTCGATCCATTTGAGAGTCAATTTTATTAGTTACTTCATTTTGATTATTTTCAATTATTAGCTTTGTAGAAGCTATCGGTGTCTTAATTTCATGCACCCATGTCTCTATATATTCTCTGTAATCTATTTGCATATCTCTATAATATTTTACATTTTCATGCATATCTCTACTTATTTCTTTCAGTATAGCGTTAAGCTTTTCCCCATGTATAAAGTTTGCTTCCTTTACTACCTCTGGAAGTAGGTATTTTTTCTCCAAGTTTTCTAATATGCCATTAATCTCATTATAATAATTTTTATATTTTATAAATTCTATAGCCATATATGAAATCAATGGAAAAAACCAAATACAAAAGACAAAGAATATTATAATGAACTGAACATTCGCAGTCAGCAATATACCTGCTAGTATAATAAATACCAGTACATTAGATAGTATTACTAACATTTTATCTTTAATAAATTCACCTATATTCATGGCATTATATACCCTAACCTTCTTCTTGTTGCAATTGGATTTTCTATACCTATCTCTTCAAGCTTTTTTCTTAATCTATTTATATTAACAGTTAAGGTGCTATCATCCACAAAATAATCAGATTTCCATAAGGTTTCCATGAGTGAATCTCTTTTTACAATATTACCGCGATTATTTATTAAGCATGAGAGTATCTTAACTTCATTTTTAGTTAACTCTACAGACTTGTCTTGATAAGTAACTGTTGCATTTGAAAGATTCAAATTAAAATCTCTATAAATTAAGATATTATTCGTCTTTAAATCTCCAGATGTTCTTCTTAAAATGTTTGTTACTCTTGCTAATAGTATTTCTGTATTATAAGGCTTTGTTATAAAATCATCTGCTCCTAAATTCATACTTATTAGTTCATCTACATCACTATCTCTGCTTGTAACCATGATGATTGGAACATTTGAAGTTTTACGTATTTCTCTGCATATATAATAGCCATCGAACACAGGAAGATTTATGTCTAGTAATATAAGGTCTGCATTCTCACTTTCTATATATTCGATAATATGATTAAAATCTGTGGGAGCCTTTACTTCATATCCATACTTTATAAAAAAATTTTGTAATTCTTCTCTGATGATTTCGTCATCTTCAATCAGAATGATTTTTTTCATGACTTTTCCCTCCCTATACAGAATATAAGGCTATTACATCTTGAAAAACAAGGTGTAATAGCCCTAATGAGCATTATAAAATCAAGTATTACTTTTTACAATATCTTTATACCCGACATATGTCGTGTAGAAATATACTACATAAACTACAAGAAATACTAAGCCAGTCATCAATGCTGGTAAAATAATGTCTGTTTGTTGAATTGTGTTAATATAATTATTGACTACATAAATTCCAACTATAGAATGAATTATGGCAAGAATAACTGGAAGACTAAAGTATACGAAAGTTTGAATAAAAATCGTTTTGTCGATCATTGTTCCATTTGAACCAATTCTCTTCAAAGATTTATATCGATCTATGCTATCACTGGCTTCTGATAATTGTTGAAGAGCTAATACAGCCATACTCGTTATTAAAAATACAATACCTATATATATTCCAATAAACAGTACGATAGTTTTCAATCCCTTACTTCCTGCACAAACTTCATCCTTTGACATGCCTGCTATACGATTAATATTTAATTTCGGGCCATTTTCGTCATAAAAGCCCCGTGCAACGCTATCATATTTTTTATTATATTCTTCTCTATTTTCATCTAAATAATTTACATTAAGTACGGATGCAGTAATTTTGTAGCCTGATAAAAACTCATCATTTATAACGATTGTGAAGTAATTAGTTCGCACATCATAAGTGTAAAGATTCTCTTGTATAACTTTAGCGTTTTTTACCAGATATTCTTTTTCTTTAATATTCACCTTATTGCTATTTTTTAATCTTTCATTTGTCGAATTAACCAACCGGCTTTCATTTGATAAAAGTAAAATTTCATTGTTATTTAAAGTGATTTCCTTTTCACCTTTAAGATTTAAAATTTTATTATAATCAGATACTTTAATGAAATCTATATCGTTATTATAATCTTTACCTTCTGGTACAAAGTCCACCACTTCCATCCCTGTTCGATATACATTATAAGATACATATTTTTCGTTATTACTTATTTTAAAATTAAATTTATTTAATACGTCTTCTATAGTGTAACTTTCATCCTTATTCTCCAACGTAATACTGGCATCAAATGGTGTTACTTCTTTCATTGTTGCGTCCATCATTCTGTTAAAGCTGATTCCTGTAGATAAAGCCACCATTGTAAGGAATAACATTAAACAGATTAAAGACATGGATATAAAATTTGTATTAACCTTACTATTTATTTGTTTGATGATAAATATATTTAACCCTTTAAAATAGACTTTTTTATTCTTCTTTACAACATATAATATAAATCCAGATAAACTAAAGAAAAACAGCAGTGTACCTAATATGCCAAGAATGATTGATACCATGAGCATAGGATTATTATAATTCAATCCGATTTTTAGTACAGTCACATATGCATATCCAAGTGATGCTACACACATAATAAATGTGATTACATAGATAAGAGGATTTCTAAATTTTACATCTTCGTTTTTTCTACCTGCTGTTAACAAATCAATTATTTTGTATTTAGAAACAACATATACATTAAATAACATAACAAGCAAAAACATGATTCCAAAGTATAATACGCTTTTACCTATAGCACCTGTTGAAATTGCAAATTTATATTTATTGATGGGCAAGTCAAATAACTTTAATGCAAATGTAGATAATCCCTGTGATACTCCAATACCTATTATAAGCCCACTCACTAAAGATATAATACCAACTAGAAATGTCTCTGTTACTAATATTCTGGATATGTTTCTTCTTCCCATACCTAAAGTCATGTATATTCCTAATTCTTTTTTACGTTTTTTGATTAAGAAATTATTTGCATACAATATTAAACCACCTAATATTACGGATACAAATACTGACACATTTGAGATAGCGTTCATTACTGTAGGCACATACTTTCTATCTGAAGCGTTAATTTCCATAAGTGCCTTTTGTGATTCTATTGAGTTAAAGCTATAAAATATACAAACAGCCAGTGTTAGTGTTAAGAAATATATTGCATAATCTTTAAGACTTTTCTTTACATTCCCAATAGCAATCTTAGAGTACATTATTATCGTCACCTCCAAGAAGGGTTATAACTTCGATAATTTTAGTAAAGAATTCTTTTCTAGAATCATTCCCTCTTACCAACTCGATAAATATTTTTCCATCTTTAATAAAAAGAATTCTACGAGCATAGCTTGCTGTAAATGCATCATGAGTAACCATAAGTATTGTAGCTTTTAAATCCTTATTTAGACTTTCAAATCTTTCAAGTAATAATCTAGCTGATTTAGAATCTAACGATCCTGTTGGTTCATCTGCAAGTACTAAAGATGGATCTGTTACGATAGCTCTTGCCGAACCAATCCTTTGTTTTTGTCCGCCTGACATTTGATAAGGGTATTTGCTTAATACTTGTTCAATGTCTAAATATTTTGCAACTGCTTGTATTTTTCCATCAATTTTTGAACTTTTCTCACCTTTTATTGTTAACGCTAGGGCAATATTTTCATAAGCAGTAAGGGTATCTAATAAATTAAAGTCCTGAAATATAAACCCTAATTCATTTTGTCTAAACTTATCTAGTGACTTTGATTTTAACCGAGTAATGTCACTATTATTTATTATTATTTTTCCCGTAGTAACATTATCAATAGTTGATATACAGTTAAGTAATGTAGTTTTGCCACTTCCTGAAGGCCCCATTATCCCAACAAATTCTCCCTCATCTACCTTAAAACTAATATTATCTATAGCCTTTGTTACATTATCTTTATTACCATAATATTTTTCAATTTTTTCTACACTTAATATATTTCGCATTAATACTTCTCCTTTTTCATTATAAAAATTCTTTAATTCCCATTCATTTATGTAATTCATTTTATATAATTTCATTTATAGTATCGATGGAATTACATTTCATTAACATTACATTTTTGTTATATTGAGCGATACCTCTACATGTAAGTTATCAGAAAATGCGATGGTATAAGTAAGGATTATTCGATGCCTTACCAAAGAGGCAGATAAATGTAGGGGTATCGGTTCTGGTGCAAAAACGATAAGACTTATGTAATTAGTGGAAATAAACAAACTGGTTACGGCGTAACAACAGCTCTATTTAAAAGACATGGATTCATAGTCATTTCAGAAAAAGATTTTGAAAACAGAAAAGGATTTGACCGTTAAGGCCAAACCCTTTTTATTTTTATTATTTCGCAGCTAGTTTTTCTTTCACTTTCGCAGGAATCTCGTCCTGCTTCACTTCTTCCCAACCTGATACATCTTCTTCAACTTTTTTATCAGAGTAGTAGACGCGTAGGAATGCTTCTTTGCGAAGGTTTTTTTGAGTATTGAATTCTAATTCTTTTTTCTTTACCGTCTTTATCAAATCCAGTTAAATTATAATTAAAACGTTTTGATGTTTCTCCGTTACCAATCAAAATACGTACAGATTTTAAATTCGGATGGTTTGCTAGAGTTTCGTTAAAGTGTTGGTGGTACGCTTTATTGGAAAAGCCCTAATTTACTTCTTCATATTCCTTCATAATTTTATAAAAGGTGTTTTTCTTTAGTTCTAACATTTCCATAAATATAACAGCAGTTATTTCTCCATTCTTCCATTTCATTATAGCAAAATTTGCAAATTCTCTCACAAGTATCAAGAACGAATAGTATTTTTTACTCTTGGGGGTAGTTAACATTTTTAAGTTGATGGGCATGGGGTCACATCACACATCCATCAACTTAAGGTATATTTCCATACAAAATGTTGTCTTTTCACGAGTCTTTTATTATTTTTTATAGATATCATGAAAGTAGGCACATCAAATAAACCCTGACGGGTTTCAAATTTTTCGCTATGCTACTTGATGAGCAGAAGTGGTATACTCATACACAACACCCAAAATATCAAAGACTGTTTTTTTCTCATATCTGTGGGATTTTCGTCCGTTTCGCTGTAG
>NZ_LXLV01000029.1 GCF_001757995.1 Bacillus mycoides
ATATATTAATTTGTAATCATTGCAATTACAAAGATAAAATTCAACATTAATTTTATTAGTATAATATTTTTCGCTCATATTAGTACTTAACAAATAAATTATCGAGTATATTCGACAAGATTTTGCTATTTACGCATTGGAAATTTAATGTTTTAATGAACAACATAACTGGTATGACCACACAGAAAGGAGAAGATTACGCTAATAGGTGTTTAGTAAAGTTGCAAGTAACATTATGTCGAGACTAATTATCTTAATACTCAGTTAATTTCAAAAGGGTCTAGAACTCAAAAGTATCACATTTGTAAAAAAAGTGTTTCAAGTTTCTACATAGCAAAAGTGATTTTATTCCGCAAGAAAAGTATAAGCAATGTACAGTATAATTTCATCTTTTGTAATCTTGTAGGGCCCTTGCGACAAAACTAGGAGAGATATTATGAAATTATCATCAAAAAAGTCATGGCAGGGTTAGCAGTAGAAGCAATGGGTTTATCTATCTGGGCTTCTGTAAGTCAAGCAGCAACCCCAGAGAAAAATCAATATTATACTATTCATTTGGCAGCTAATTTAAATATAGGTGATGAACTTTTATTGTTAACTTGTGTAAAACATAGTATTTAAATGAGGGGGAAGTAAGGTCCTTACATTCTATAAGAAGTAAATAATAACGAGGGTTTAACACTCTCTATCCGAAAGAATTCTCCTTCCTCAAGTATGTGCAAGAAAAGGGCCTAGCGTTAGGTCGTTCAAGATGTATATATAAGATTGTAAACAGACAATAGTGAAGAGGTGTACGGAATGAAAAATAAAATAATTAAAGGTTTTTTAATAACATCAATAGTTACTGGGGCGACTATTCCTATCAATACTCTCGCAATGCCAATCGTTCAGGCAGAAACGCAACAAGAGAATACGGATATTTCCTCATCCTTACGAAAATTAGGTGCACAATCTAAATTAATCCAAACATATATTGATCAAGCTTTAATGAGTCCTAATGTACAGCTTGAGGAAGTCCCAGCTTTAAATACAAATCAATCCCTAATCAAGCAAGATATGAAGGAATGGTCATCAGAACTTTATCCACATTTAATTCTAGTAAATTCAAAAAGTAAAGGGTTTGTAACTAAATTTAATAGCTATTATCCAACATTAAAAGCGTTTGTAGACAATAAAGAAGATAAAGAAGGTTTTGTGGATAGACTTGAAGTTCTTCAAGAAATGGCTATGACGAACCAAGACAATGTACAACGTCAGATTAATGAATTAACAGACCTTAAATTACAGCTTGATAAAAAACTTAAAGATCTCGATACTGATGTGACAAAAGCACAGGATGTACTAAGTTCAGACGGAACAGGGAAAATAGACCAGCTAAAAAATGAATTACTAAATACAAAAAAAGCAATTCAAAATGATTTACAACAAATAGCATTAGTACCAGGAGCTTTAAATGAACAAGGATTTGTTATATTCAAAGAAGTCTATAGTCTTTCAAAAGAAATCATTGAACCGGCTGCCCAAGCAGGGTTGGCAGCGTATAACAAAGGAAAAGAAATTAACAACTCTATTTTAGAAGCAGAGACAAAAGCAGCGCAAGAAGCGAAGGAAAAGGGTAAAACTGCTTTAGAGATTGATTCTGCAAAAAAAGCAGCTCGTGAAGCAATTGAGAAAAGCAAACAAGGTGAAATAGCTGCAGCTGCAGCCGCAAAAACGCAAGAGTATGACTTGATGAAAGCTATTGACACTGAAAAAATTAAGAAAACATTTGGTGCCTTCGCTGAAGTAAATAAACTAACAGCAGAACAGCGAGCACATTTAGATGATTTAGAAACACAAAACCAAAAATTATATGATTTAACAACGAAACTATCAATAGCAGATTTACAAAAATCAATGCTTCTTCTTATGCAAAATGATTTGCATACGTTTGCAAATCAAGTGGATGTAGAACTTGATTTAATGAAACGCTATAAAGAAGATTTGAATCTAATAAAAAATAGTATTACAACTTTATCTACTAATGTTGATACTACTAACCAGGAGTCTCAAAAAGATACATTAAGAAGATTAAAAAACATGACAAGTTATCTTGAAGAGCAGGTTTATAAATTTTAATATTAGGAATTCATAAAAACATGAAGGTTATAAGAATCTATCGAAAAATAGGGAGGAAAATAGATATGAAGAAATTTCCATTTAAAGTGTTAACTTTAGCCACACTGGCAACGGTTATAACTTCTACTACCGGTAACACTATTCATGCATTTGCACAAGAACAGACCGCTCAAGAACAGAAAATAGGGAATTATGCTTTAGGGCCTGAAGGACTGAAGAAAGCATTGGCTGAAACAGGATCTCATATTCTTGTAATGGATTTGTACGCAAAAACAATGATTAAGCAACCGAATGTAAATTTATCCAATATTGATTTAGGTTCAGAAGGGGGAGAATTAATCAAAAATATTCACCTTAATCAGGAACTATCTCGAATCAATGCGAATTATTGGCTAGATACAGCAAAACCGCAGATTCAAAAAACAGCACGTAATATTGTAAATTACGATGAACAATTTCAAAATTATTACGACACATTAGTAGATACTGTACAAAAGAAAGATAAGGCAGGCCTAAAAGAGGGCATAAATGATTTAATCACTACAATTAATACAAATTCAAAAGAAGTTACAGATGTAATTAAGATGTTACAAGACTTCAAAGGGAAACTATATCAAAATTCTACAGATTTTAAAAATAATGTTGGTGGCCCAGATGGTAAAGGTGGATTAACGGCAATATTAGCAGGTCAGCAGGCAACAATTCCACAACTTCAAGCTGAAGTTGAGCAACTCCGTTCTACTCAGAAAAAACATTTTGATGATGTATTAGCATGGTCAATTGGTGGTGGATTGGGAGCAGCTATTTTAGTTATTGCAGCTATTGGAGGAGCGGTAGTAATTGTTGTGACTGGCGGTACAGCAACACCGGCTGTTGTTGGTGGCCTTACAGCTCTTGGTGCAGCTGGTATTGGTTTAGGAACAGCAGCTGGTGTCACGGCGTCTAATCATATGAACTCTTATAACGAAATTTCTAAAAAAATCGGAGAATTAAGTACGAAAGCTGATCTCGCTAGCCAAGCAGTTATTTCGATTACTAACGCGAAAGACACTTTGGCATATCTGTATCAGACAGTGGATCAAGCGATACTGTCTCTAACAAATATTCAAAAACAATGGAATACAATGGGGGCCAACTATACAGATTTACTTGATAATATCGACTCTATGCAAGAACATAAATTCTCTTTAATACCTGATGATTTAAAAGCTGCTAAACAAAGCTGGAATGATATTCATAAAGATGCAGAATTCATTTCGAAAGACATCGCTTTTAAACAAGAATAGAACTGAAAATTAAGACCTATATAGGAGGAATATGAAATGATGAAGAAAATCCCTTATAAACTACTCGCTGTATCGACGTTTTTAACTTTGACAACAACTTCTGTTGTTTCACCAGTAGCAACTTTTGCAAGCGGAATTGAACAAACAAATAATGGAGATATGTCTCTTTCAACAAATGAAGTGAAGATGAAAGAAACCTTGCAAAAGGCTGGGTTATTTGCAAAATCTATGAATGCTTATTCTTATATGTTAATTAAAAATCCAGATGTGAACTTTGAAGGGATTACTATTAATGGATATGTAGATTTACCTGGTAGAATTGTACAAGATCAAAAGAATGCAAGAGCACATGCTCTTACATGGGATACACAAGTAAAAAAACAGCTTTTAGATACATTGACAGGCATTGTTGAATACGACACAACATTTGACAATTATTATGAAACAATGGTAGATGCGATTAATACAGGTGATGGAGAAACTTTAAAAGAAGGCATTACAGATTTACGAGGTGAGATTCAACAAAACCAAAAGCAAGCACAACAATTAATACAAGAATTAACTAAATTAAGAGACGCTATTGGACAAGATGTTAGAGCATTTGGAAGTAATAAAGATCTCTTGCAATCGATTTTAAAAAACCAAGGAGTTGATGTGGAGGCCGATCAAAAGCGTCTAGATGAAGTTTTAGGATCAGTAAACTATTATAAACAATTAGAATCTGATGGGTTTAATGTAATGAAGGGTGCCATTTTGGGCCTACCGATAATTGGCGGTATTATAGTGGGTGTAGCAAGAGATAATTTAGGCAAGTTAGAGCCTTTATTAGCACAATTACGTCAGACTGTAGATTATAAAGTAACATTAAATCGTGTAGTTGGAGTTGCTTACAATAATATTAATGAAATGCATAAGGCACTTGATGATGCTATTAATTCTCTTACTTATATGTCCACGCAATGGCATGATTTAGATTCTCAATATTCGGGAGTACTTGGACATATTGAAACTGCATCTCAAAAAGCTGATCAAAATAAATTTAAATTCTTAAAACCTAACTTGAATGCAGCTAAAGACAGTTGGAAAACATTGCACACAGATGCGGTCACTTTAAAAGAAGGAATCAAAGAATTAAAAGTGGAGCCTGTTACTCCGCAAAAATAAGAAAATATTAGTTTTGTTGCAAAGTCACCTAAAACATAGAGAATCTATGATTACGTTGTTAAATAGTAATGCAACAATTAATAAATCATTATACCCCAGAAAGGCGGAGTCTCATTAATGACTTCGCCTTTCACTTATATATAAATTTCATCTAAATAAAAAGATAACCGTGCAGCTTTACTTGTTTTTTAAAACTTTGCAACAGAACCGATTAATTGGAGACAGATTATAAAGATTTGCTTGATAATATCTAGACTCTATGCAACAACATAGATTTTCTATAATACTTGATGATTTAAAGGCTGCTAAAGAAAGTTAGAATGATACTTATAAAAGATGTAGAACTCATTTCGAAAGACATCGCTTTTAAAGAAGAATAGAACTTGAAATCAAACCCTATATAGGAGGAATATGAAATGATGAAAAAAATTCCTTACAAACTAATCGCTGTATCGACATTTTTAACTATGACAACAACTTATGCAGTTACACCAGTAGCAGCTTTTGCAAGTGAAATTGAACAAACTAACAATGGAGATATGTCTCTTTCAGCAAATGAAGAACAGATGAAAAAAACTGTGCAAAATGCTGGGTTATTTGTAAAATCTATGAATGAATATTCTTATTTGTTAATTAATAATCCAGATGTGAGTTTTGAAGGAATTACTATTAATGGATATGCAGATTTACCTAGTAAAATTGTACAAGATCAAAAGAATGCAAGAGCACATGCAGTTTCATGGAATACGAAAGTAAAAAAACAGCTTTTAGATACATTGACAGGTATTATTGAATACGATACAAAATTTGAAAATCATTATGAAACATTAGTAGAGGCGATCAATACTGGGAATGGAGATACTTTAAAAAAAGGGATTACGGATTTACGGGAGGAAATTCAACAAAATCAAAAGTCTGCAAAAGTATTAATAGAAGAATTAACTAAATTTAAAAATGCTATTGGAGAAGATGTTAGAGTATTTGGGAGCCATAAAGAGACCTTGCAGTCTATTTTAAAAAACCAAGGAGCTGCGGTAGAGGATGATCAAAAGCGTCTAGAGGACCTTTTAGGGCAAGTAAACTATCAGAAAGACATAGAATCTAAGGGATTAGACATGGTAAAGATCCCCTTTCTTCCCACATTGATTGCTGGTGGGATAATGATAGGTGATGCAAGAGGTAAGTTAGGCTGGCTAGAGCCGGAATTAGCAAAATTACGTCAGAATGTAGATTATAAGATAACATTAAATCGTGTAGTAGGAGTTGCGTTTCATAATATTAGTGATATGCATAGTGCGATTGATAATGCTATTACTGCTCTTACTTATATGTCCACGCAATGGGATGATTTAGACTCTCAATATTCGGGCGTACTGGGACATATTGATAAAGCTAATCAAAAAGCCGATCAAAATAGATATAAATTCTTAGCCCCTAACTTGAATGCAGCTAAAGACAGTTGGAAAACATTAAGAACAGATGTTGTCACATTACAAGAAGGGATAAAAATTGCAGAGAAAAAAGAACAGGATTTTATGAATCAGCTTCGTCCATCAAACGTTTTCTATTTTTATAAAAAAATTCATAACGCATACACATTTGAAATAAAGACTGGAACAAATGCACCAAATGCGTCTTATAAAGTTATGAATTTAACTAAAAATACTGTTCATAATATGTGGAGTGGAGGACCAAATACAAACATGTGGGCTGACTGGCTTTCATTCAATCCAAAAGATGAATTTGCAGTGGTAGCAGTAGTGGATGGGAAAGAATATGTTGTATATAAAGACAAAGTAGAAAATATAATGAACTGAACCCGAAAAGTTAGACAGAAAAATTACGCAGCAATTGGAGATGGTACACTAAGTTAAGTGAAAAAGATGATTCAGAGGGTACCAAATGGAGTATAAAATAAAGGTAACCATTGGGAATTACGTTCAATTTTCATATCGTAAAAATTCTAATTTGCAATTAATGGGATATGTAGTGAGTGTTCTACAGAATACAATTGTTGTAGATATTTCAGAGATAATGGGAATAGAAGTAGATGATGTTAGGCAAGTAGTAAAACATGGCTGCTATAATAAAGTGGTTCATAAGCAAATAAAAAATACTGTTTCATAAAAAATGCTCCTAGATAAATCTAGGAGTATTTTTTATGATGAAGTTACTGGATTTTTTGAGACGATCAATAGCAGCAGTTAGATAGTAATATATTCATTTAGAAAAAGCATCCAAATAGGATGCTTTTTCTAAACGAGGTCTCGCTTCATCACCATCAAGTTAAGAAATTTATTGTTATCTCAAACGAATCTAAATTCTTATAAGTAACTAACTGTAGCGAGATAAAATTTCGTTTTGGGGGGTCTTCAAAATCTTAGCTTGATAGCGATGTGGTTCTACCCCAAAAAGAAGTTCCTTTTTTCTGAAAATGTATATAAATACAAAATGTATCATGAATATCCGAAAAAGATTTTATATTTCATTAATTTATTCCTTTCCATCTACATTAATCATTTATTGCAACAGCTTTCACGTCTAAAATAAGATGTTTCAACAAAGGAAAGTATAAGTATCTTTATAATGATTTTCCAATATAATCAATGTGTTAATGAAAGGAACTCTGTGTTATTTTTGCTTTTCTACTAACTAATACAGCTTCAAACAATGGACACAATTGCTACATGCCAAGTGTAATTTATTATCCATTCAAGATTCTGTTTATTCAATCTTTCTGAAAATAAAAAAATATTAAACTCATAAATATACAAGTTATAATGAGGGCGTCTAGAGATAATCTATTACCTCTAGAGAAAATATCAAACCTAGTTCTGGTGCAAAAATTCTAAAGACCTTGCAAGTAACCTTCTAAAATTGGACATACTGATACGATTACTCTAAGAAAGGTGTGTGGTCAGAAGGGAAATTTATTAACATGAAAAATGAAAACGTTATCAACTCGATCTTATTTTGAATTGGTCATTCTAATAACTTAGATTCAACTGCAATTAAAAATAATAAATTATGGGGGTGCTTATATGAACATGAATGTAGCATCTATTAAAGAAAAAAAGGTTGTTAAATACAAAAGTTGTTTTGATGTGATTGGGCCGGTAATGATAGGTCCTTCAAGTTCACATACTGCAGGTGCTTTGGCTATTGGGACAGTTGCCAATAAATTATTTCAAGGTCTTCCAAAAAAAGTCGTGGTAAGGTATTATGAATCATTTGCTGAAACCCATAAAGGACACGGAACTGATTTTGCAATTATTGCTGGGATATTAGGATTTGCTGCCGATGACAGCAAAGTGCCAGATGCTATTAAAATAGCAGAATCTAAAGGAATTGACATTACCTTTATTGAAAAAGCGGGTGATAGTCCTGCTGGTCATCCAAATACGGCAGATGTATATTTAGAGGATGAAAGCCGAAGTATTAGAACGATGGGTATTTCGGTCGGCGGTGGATTAATTGAAGTCAAACATGTTGAAATTGACGGATTTAGCTTAGATCTGCAGGGGCCATTGCCAGTTATTATTGCGATTTCCGAAAGAGCTGACTTTGAATTTGTCTTACGCAGGATCTTTAAACAATATGATGTGGAAATTAACAACTTTCATAGTTTAGAAGAAAACAGAAAATATTTATATGCATTCGCTTTGGATTCGCTATTGCCTGGTTATGTTCAGAAGGAATTAGGAAATTTAAGCAATATAGCTAATATCATTATTCTTTAGTTACTTTAAGGGGTGAAAAAATATGTATATGACCATAAAAGAAATTGTGGATGCAGCTAATAAAAGCCAAAAGCCAATTTATGAATTAGCAATCGAACAGGAAATCGAACAAACTAAAACTTCTTATGAAGAAGTTTGGAGTAAAATGGAAAGAAATTTAGCGACTATGGAAAATGCCATAAATAAAAGTATCGAGGGCGACGGGGTATTTTCTCCGACCGGTTTAACCGGAGGTGATGCTGTTAAAATTAAAAACTATCGAGAAAATAGGAAAACTCTTTCTGGAGATTTGATGGTGTTAGGGATTCAAAGTGCTATCGGTGTTAATGAAGTAAATGCTGCATTAGGGGCTATTTGTGCAACCCCAACAGCAGGTGCGAGTGGGACGATCCCGGGAGTCCTATATAGTATTAAAGATACGTTGCAGTTAACTCATGAAGATATGATCCATTTTCTATTCACTTCAGCGTTATTTGGAACGATAGTCGCAAATAACGCTTGTATTTCAGGAGCGTACGGAGGATGTCAAGCTGAAGTAGGCAGTGCCTCAGCAATGGCGGCTGCAGCAGCAGTAGAAGCTGCCGGAGGAACGCCACAGCAATCTTCTGAAGCTTTCTCAACCGCATTACAAAATTTACTCGGTCTAGTTTGTGATCCGGTCGCTGGTTTGGTAGAAATTCCTTGTGTAAAGAGAAACGCCATTGGAACGGCAAATGCTTTGGCAGCATCAGACATCGCATTAGCCGGCGTAAACAATATCATCAATGCAGACGAAGTTATTGAAGCGATGTATAGAGTTGGAAGACAGATGCCTCGCGAATTAAGAGAGACAGGTTTAGGCGGAATTGCGGCCACACCTACAGGGATTGCCATTAAAAATAAAATCTTTGGGGAGAAACAATCAAATTAATAAACAGATATCGGAAATATTGTGAAATAGTTAACAATCCTATTCTCTATTGTTCTCCTAAGGATGTCTGTATATTGAGAGCCATTATCACTAAGATATACTACTATATAATTAAAGTGTTTTGTAAGAGCTAACAAACCCATCAGGTTGATGACTAGCGAATTTTTCGATTTTGATCAACTTAGAAGAAGGACACACGATGTGGCGTACTTTGTAAGCAATTCATTTTTCAAGAACGGTCTATATTCCTAAGCCTTAAAAAGAGACGGAAGAATAGGACACAAGGAGGAATTATTATATGAATGGGAATACTGCAAAAAAAATAGAATTTCAGGCTGAAAATACTGCAGTAAAAAATGAGGAATATCCAGATCCTACAAAGTGGCATAAACAGGATACTACCTGGGCATTGAGCCTTTTTGGAACAGCCATTGGAGCAGGAGTACTCTTTTTACCGATTAATGCAGGTTCAGGAGGGTTATTATCATTACTACTAATTACATTACTTGCATATCCAGTTATGTATTACTCACATAGGGCGCTTGCTAAAATGATATATGCTTCCAATTCTGCTGAAGAGGGGATTACAGGTACAATAAGAGAGTATTTTGGAAATAAGGCAAGTATCATTTTTAACATAGTATATTTCGTCTCAATTTATACAATCGTGCTAATGTATTCTGTTGCACTTACAAATACTGCAAGTAGTTTTATCGTGCATCAATTGCACATGCAGGAGCCTCCAAGGGCCATTTTATCGCTTGTATTAGTACTCGGTCTTATCGCTATACTAAATTTTGGTCAAGATATCACTGTAAAGATAATGAGCATGCTAGTATATCCTTTCATAGCTTCTCTACTTTTTATCTCAATATCTTTGATTCCACAGTGGAATACGTCAATGCTTAGTTTTTCAAGTGTTTCTACTGCTTCAGCAGGAACAGGATATTTGGGAACGATATGGATGATACTACCAATCATAGTATTCTCGTTTAATCATTCTCCTATGATTTCGTCATTTGTTATGAAACAGAGAGCTACGTATGGAATAGAAGCTACTGATGCCAAATGTGCTCAAATACAAAAAGTTTGTTATATCATGACATTCGCTGTTGTTATGTTCTTTGTTTGGAGCAGTACCTTGAGTTTGACTCCAAATGATCTTATGATGGCAAAAGAACAGAATTTGTCAATCCTATCATATCTTGCTAATGAGCTTAATTCGCCTGTAATCACGATTGCAGCTCCTATCATTGCTTTTGTGGCTATTACAAAGTCTTTCCTTGGCCATTATATAGGAGCATATGAAGTAATGCGTGACATGATTATTAAGTCCGGTAAAACACGCGGGAAAGATATAGGAGAAAAAACAGTTAAGACAATGATCCTTACTTTTGTCGTATTAACATGCTGGTATGTTGCTTATGCAAATCCAAGTATTCTTGGAATCATTGATGCCCTTAGCGGACCGTTAGTTGCTGCTATATTATGTTTATTACCAATGTATGCAATTCGTAAAGTGCCAGTACTAGCTAAATATAGAGGGAAAATGAGCAATGTATTTGTCATTATTATAGGTATCCTTACTGTCCTAGCAAGTATTAAGTCATTATTCTAATTCACTATTGTTAGTTCTGATGCAAAAATAGTGCGATATGAAAAAAGAACGAAAGATTCCTAGCGGAACTGAATTTTATATTGTTGAACCAAAGAAATCATGGTTTTGGACAAACTTTTCATCTTGGAGAGTTTGTCCTTTTTTGATTATATGCATAACTTCTATTCTTGCAATCACCTTTTTAGCTGTTTGCAATGATTTTAATCCAAGCATATTAGGGTGTCGTCCCATGTCCATCAAGCTAATAATTTGAAGTATTCCTTAAGGTTCTGATGAGATGTGGATTCAGTGTTAAAGGTGAAGACAACGGTTTTTCCAATGCACGTAGATATGATTTAGAAGAATTTGTTCTCACCCTAAGCTATGCAATTAGTATGAGGAGAGCTTCTTCTGTTTTAGAGGGCTATTCTACAATGTAAGTGCCGCATGACTTCTGCATAACGATCTTCCATTATCGGGCGCATTTCTTAAAAAAGAATTGCATCTTTATTAAGAATCGAAAACCATGAGTGATTTCAATAGCAGCTGTCTCCATGGGAGGAAAGACCTCGATAACAATGTGTGAAACGAAGACATCAATGTTGTAGTCAGTATATTTAGGTAAAAACAAGTCTAAAGTTCCCTTTTTTCTAGGAATCTCGAGCATTCAACCCACTGATAAAAGGAAATCCAAAGGGCATACTAAGATTATATTAAAAATGGGAGGATATAAATTTGAGTACAATAGAAAATGCAGTATCAATCTTCGCCTTAGGCGGCTTGAATGAAATCGGGAAAAATATGTATGCAATCGAATATTCAAACGATATCGTGATTATCGACTGTGGCAATAAGTTTCCAGATGAAAGTTTATTAGGAATTGATTTGATTATCCCTGATATAGCTTACTTAGTAGAAAATAAAGATAAAGTCAGGGCATTAATTGTCACACATGGACATGAAGATCATATCGGGGGGATCCCGTTCTTCTTAAAAAAATTGAATGTACCCGTTTATGCCACACGCTTCACACTAGGATTAATTGAAATCAAATTAAAAGAACATAAACTTCTAGGAGAAAGTGAACTTATTGAAATCAACTCAAACTCCAACTTGACAATCGGAGAAATAAGTGTAAGTTTTTTCAAAGTGACCCATAGTATTCCTGATTGCTTGGGAATAGTCTTTCACACACCAGAGGGTAATATTGTACATACGGGGGACTTCAAGTTCGATTTAACCCCTGCGAATAATGAGAATTCGGATATTCATAAAATGGCTGCAATCGGCAAAGACGGGGTCTTGCTTCTATTGTCTGAGAGTACCAATGCAGAGCGTCCTGGTTTGACCCCATCGGAACAAATGGTAGGTGAACATGTGGAAGCTGTTTTCATGAAAGCCGAACGCAAAGTTATTGTTTCTACCTTTGCTTCAAATATTAGTCGCGTTCAGCAAGTCGTGAATGCAGCGCAAAAAACAAATCGAAAACTGGCGTTGCTTGGACGAAGTATGGTTAATGTCGTAGCGGTTGCTATGGAACGTGGTTATTTAACAGTTCCAGATGGAATGTTAATTGCCCCACATGAAATCAATGAAATGGCTCCTGAAAGGGTGGCCATTTTATGCACGGGGAGTCAAGGAGAACCATTGGCTGCTCTTGCTCGCCTGTCCACAGGAAACTTTCGCGGTGTCGACATTTTACCTGAAGATACGGTTATCTTTGCAGCAGGTCCAATACCCGGGAATGAACGAAATATCACGAGTATCGTAGACAACTTATTTACCCTTGGAGCCAAAGTGATTTATGGATCAGGAAGTACATCCGGAATGCATGTTTCTGGCCATGGTTATCAAGAAGATTTAAAACTAATGCTTACATTAATGAAACCAAAATATTTTATTCCCATTCACGGTGAATTTAGAATGCTACACCATCACCGTTTGTTAGGTGAATCCGTTGGAGTAGAGCAAGGAAACACTTTTATCATCAATAATGGCGATGTCGTCGATATTGAACATACCATTGCCCGTCAGACCCGGAAAATACCGGTGGGGAATACCTACGTAGACGGGGGCGATGTCGATAATATTGGGGAAATTGTATTACGAGACCGCAAACAACTTTCAGAGGATGGGATGCTCATGATTGTTTTAACTATGAGCAAATCGGAAGGAAAACTGATTTCTGAACCCGATACCATTTCTCGTGGATTTGTGGATAGAGATTTCTCGGAACTCCGAAGAGACGTTAATCGACTTACTATAAAAACTGTTAACGAGCTACAAGAAGCAAATAGAAACCAATGGAATGTAATGAAAAAACAAATAAAAAAATCAATACGACAATATGTATATACACATACTAAGAAAAAACCAATGATTGTACCTATACTTATTGAAATTTAATAGGGGGAAGTTTAAAAAAAATGAATTAATTGATTTTCAACAATTGGGCACAATTCTCTAATAAGAATTGTGCTCTTTCTTTTGTATTGGACCATTTAATGGAATAAGAATCCCAAGCAAAATTTAATATTTGTGAAGGATTGCACTTAAACTAAAGGGCAGGTGTAGAGTGACTATATAGGAATTTAATTTTAAAACTTCAAACACACATAACCCCATGCTGATTTTAGGATGGGGTCAAAATAAAATAGAAGAAATTAATAAGGTGCAGCAAGCAAACCTTTTAGAAATGGAAAAGAGACTACTAAGCGAATTATAGAGAGAACAAAAAAAGCATCCAGTGGGGTGCTTTTTTGGGGGGAATAGAAAATCCCTTACTAACTATATTTAAAATATAATTCATAATTTCGGTACGTGAAGTTTTATGAAATGTCCAGTTAAGAGCTTACATTTAGTAATAGTAGGGAAGAATGGATAGTTAGAGTTGGAATCAAATGTATTTACCAAAATGAAAATGGAGGTGTGTTATGAAATTTCTTTTTAGGGAATGTAAAAGGCCTTTAAACGCGTTTAGTGCTGCTAATACATACTTAGATTGATTAGTGCAAACTAAAACGTATCTGCAGCTTCTAATACTAATCTTATTTTGTATTGCTACAGTATATTTGCCTTTCCCTTTATTTTCGCTTAGGTATATAAATAATATAGACATACTGCTGCAATGCATAATTAAAGCAGTATATTTTTCGTTTCCTATCTCATTTGTGTTTCTATACATAATGTGGAATCAAAGGATTTTGATTTCAAAAAAAATTACTTTCCAGCAACTAAAAATATCTTTCTTCAGTGCTTTCATTATTTACATTATAATGTTGTTGTTTTTGTCTGTTCTAATATCATTTACAACATTCAACGGAACATCTAACCCCATTGAAAATGAAGGGATGACCAATATATTCCTTAAAACGCCTGGTATTGCAATTCAATTAATTGGTGAGAACATTATGTTTGTATCTATATTATTCTTTTGGCACAAAATCATACGTTCCTTCATAATAAGTCCTATTACTTCAATTACAACCTCTTTAATTTTGTCTGGAAGCTCATTTGGACTACTCCATCTTTCTACATATAATTATAATTGAGTGCAGTGTTTATCTATCATCGGTATACCAGCTATCGCTCAAATGATTTTCTTTCTAATATTTTAAAATATTCATATGGGATATATGGTTCACTTCAATTACAATTTAATCATCATACTTTTTAAATACATAGTTTCTAATTAAACTATTTTATAACTAAAAATAAAAGAAAAGGTACCCCTGCTGCAAGGTACCTTTTCCAAGGGGTATAACTCATTGCCTGAGCGATCGTTGATCAAATAACGCTTAGACTCTTACATGAGTTATAATTTTATTATACATTGATCATACCAAAAATATTATCAATGGTGAAATTAACTTTAATTATTTATTGTTTCTCTACACTTAAAGTATTATCTTGTTTTACTATTTGCTTAGACTGTTCTGTTTTTACTTCTTGGCCACCTTTGATAGCTCTTAGGATTGAACCAGTTGCTATTAACATTGTACCTGCTACAAAGAATGATCCACTTAGAACGAAGTAACCTGTAAGTACATTAGAATTGATAATATAATTATACGCATCTCCGCCTACGTAAACGTATTTATTCAAATCACTAAATTCATCAGACATACGATATCCACCAAGCCTATCAAATCCTAAGTAAAGTAGTATTACCGAATGGATATAAAAGATAATTCCCCAAATTGTCCACTTCTTCATTCTGTTCCTCCATGTTGTTAAATTTATTAATCCGTTTATATAGTTTAAATGTTTATAAATGATTCAGCAATACATTTCGTATATCTTAAGTTTTAACAGTGATATTTTCTTTACTAGTAGGGGGAGCACCACACATCCATCAACTTAAAAGACTATTCTTGAAATAGATTTTTATGAAATATCACAAAAAAATTTATAGTAATAATTCTGATGTTACCTATGTAGTTATTAGGATATTTTTTCTTAATATATGCATACTAAACATACTATAAAAGGTACATAGAAAGTGAGGGAATCATGGCTAAATTTTTGAAGCGTTTAAAATATAGAGACAATCCTAAGTCATTTTCAATACGAGACAATACTCATTTTCAGAAAAAAAATATTGAAGACTCCCTCTTAGGCACTGATTTATCGAAAAACATAGCTGATATTCAGAATATATTTCGTCAAGCACCTGATTTAGTGATTCGCCGGTTTCAAATAAAAGCAGATGGATTAGAAGCCGCTTTAGTATATTTGTCTGGATTAACAGATAAAGAATTGATTCAAAATCATGTTTTAAGTCCTTTGATGAATAGTGATTTTGATACCAAGAAAGAACTTCCAATTCCATTAGGACAAATTAAAATTATTAATACATTGAGTCAGATTGAAAATGCTATTTTTGGGGGAGATAGTGTTTTATTAATCCACAGTCGAACAACAGCACATCAATTGGATACGAAAGGACGGCCACAAAGAAATGTTGAAGATGCTCATAACGAAATAGCTCTAAAAGGTGCGCATCAAGGATTTACAGAAACCGGAAGTCAAAATATCGCAATGATTCGAAGGTATATTCCTCATCGTGAATTAACGGTAAAAGAAATAGTAATTGGTGTACGAAGCAAAACGAGGATTTCTATTTTATATTTGAAAGATGTAGCTTCTGAAGATGTGCTGAAGGAATTAGAAACACGGATTCATAATATTACAGTCGACGCTGTTGCTAGTAATGGGGAACTTATAGAATTCATTGAAGATAACTCGTACTCACCGTTTCCACAATTTATATTAACTGAAAGACCTGATTTGGCAGTATCTCACATTCTACAGGGCAGATTTGTAACTGTAATGGATCATTCGCCTAATGTGTTAATTGCTCCAACAAATTTTATTTCCTTTTTTCAAGGAGTGGATGATTACGGTACAAGGTGGCTAGTTGCTTCGTCTATTCGGATGCTTCGTTTTATCTCCTTTATAATTGCTTTATTTTTGCCTGCGAGTTATGTTGCTTTTATTTCCTTTAATTTTGAAGTTATTCCTGTAGAGCTGTATTTATCTATTGCAGAATCAAGAACGCGCGTACCCTTTTCTCCAGTTATGGAAGCATTACTTATGGAAATAACATTGGAAACGATGAGAGAAGGGGCTTTACGGATACCTACTCCGATCGGTCAGACAGTTGGAGTTGTAGGTGGTATTGTCATTGGACAGGCGGCTGTTCAGGCGGGAATTGTAAGCAACATTATGATTATTGTTGTTGCTATTACAGCCATCTCTTCTTTTGTTATCCCTAATTATGATATGGGAGCGGCAGTAAGACTTTTACGCTTTCCGATGATGCTAGCAGCTGCCTTATTTGGAATTGTTGGACTTGTTATCGGGTGGATGACTTTAATTGGACATCTAATCAGTCTTGAATCGCTAGGTACTCCTTACGGAACGCCATTAGCACCGTTTCGCTTTGCAGATATGAAAGATGCTTTTTTACGCTTTCCTTTATGGGCAATAAGAAGGCGTCCTAAGGGTAATGGAACCATTCAATCTATTCGACAAGGAAAGAATCCTAATAAAAGGTGAAATTATGAAAAAGTATGCCTATAATGACATCACTCTTATGCAGTATATTGTTTTAATCAATGGAATGCAGGTGGCCACTGGCGTTTTATCACTTCCGCGCGTGCTTGCAGAAAACGCTGGAACAGATGGATGGATAGCTATATTGATTGGTTGGATATTCTCCACAATATCAGGTGTTTTTATCGTGAAAACTGCTGCAAGATATCCCGAGGACACGATTTATGACATTCTTATACGATTGTTTGGAAAAATAGTAGGGAAAGCATTCGTTGTTATTTACATGATGTATTTCGCTTTTTATACTTGTATCGTTCTTGTAAACGCTATGCTTTTTCTTAAGGGATGGCTTCTTCCGAAAACGCCTGACTATATCGTTATCTTTTTGTTTTCGATTCCTACCTTTTTTGTTGCGCGTAACGGTCCTCGTATTATAGGGCGCTACTCCGAACTTTTTTTTTATATGGCGCTTTGGATTCCGTTGTTTTTTTTGATACCGCTTAAAGAGAACGGAAGTTGGATGCCCTTCTTTCCGCTATTAAAAGAAGGATGGAAACCTGTATTAACGGCTGTACCGACCACTATTTTTGCTTATTTAGGGTTTGATATTGCTTTCTTTTTATATCCTTTTTTACAAAAAAAACAGTATGCAGTCCATGGAATGGTTATTGCAAACACATTAACGATGTTATTTTATTTATTTACTACTATTGTTTGTTTTGCTTATTTTAGCCCTGATAGCATTACGCAATATAATCAACCGGTACTAAATTTAGTGAAAGTAATTGAATTTCGTTTTTTAGAACGTTTTGACATGATTTTATTGGCTGTTTACTTAACCATTGTTTCCACATCATGGATTCCTGCCCTATACTGTTCTGTATTTTGTTCAAGCCAATTACTTGGAAAACAAGATCATAGCTCTCATGTAGTTGTTCTCTTATTGCTCATTATCGGCATCATATTTTGGACTCATCCTAGTTGGAATGAAGCCGAAATTTGGCAACAGGTATTTTCGAATGCTGGATTAGGATTAACCTATATATTACCTATCATTTTATGGCTGTACTGCTGTCTATATGAGAAGTTTCGCCAGGGGAGGATACATTGAAAAGAAAAGTACTATGTTGTATTTTGTTATCGGTATTCATGATGGCTGGATGCTTTGATCAAAGAAATGTTGAAGATGTTTCTCTTACTCTTGTTCTTGGCATCGATTTAGATCGTAATGATAATTTATTAGTGTATATATCAAGTCCTGTTTTCAATAAAGAAGCAAAGATAAAAGAAGAAACTACTGGTGTAAAATCTGCTACGGTTCGAAAAGCTAGAGACCAATTTGATGCTACTGTTATGGCACTTACCTCGGGAAGTAAAACACAGGTTATGCTAGTTGGAAAACGGTTACTGAAACAAAAAAATTGGATGAAATATCTCGATCCATTTTACCGAGATCCCAAAAATACAGTTACCACAAGGGTTGTTGCTGTAGATGGACCTGTTTCGGACGTCATCTTTTATAACCCAAAAGATAAGCCGCGTCTTCCTCTATATTTAACAAAACTAGTTGATACCGCCTCTTTAAGAAATATCACAGTAAAAACAACTCTTCAAGAACTATATGAACAAAGAGCAGACAAAGGGGTAACAGCAAATATTACTGAGGTGAAAAAAAAGAATAAAATTTGGGTGACAGGTACAGCGTTATTGGATGAAAAAGGAAAGTATAAATTAACGCTAAAATCTGATGAAACCAAACTATTACGCATTTTGCAACAAAGAACTACAGGTGAGTTTCCACTCACAATTCCAATTAAGCTAAAGTCGGATAGCCAAGATAAAGATTGGATAAGTTTTACTGCCAATGGTATTAAAGTAAAGACAAAGGCAAGATATGATAATCATTTTATATTTAATGTAGATGTAAAGATGAGAATCGGTATTACAGAACGGCTTTTTTCGTTTAATACAAAAAAGGACTCAGCAAAATTGCAAAAAGCGATTGAAACTAAGCTGGAAGCTGATTTCAAGCAATTAATACAAAAAATGCAAACTGCCAAAATCGACCCTATTGGGCTTGGAGGATATGCAAGAACTTACACATATCCAGAATGGAAAAAAGTCCAAAATAAATGGAATAATGAATTAGCAAAGGGTGATGTAAACGTCAAGGTCAACATTAAAATTGGCGGGATGGGAACGATTAAGTAACATGAATTCAACTGTAATTCATAATAAAATTGCAAGTACCTTCTATATTTAGAAGGGGAAATGCTTTTAATAGGGTTCCGTCCCATCACAATCAAGCTAATAACAGCCAATACCCCAAAATGAGAAGATTGGTACCTCAAGGTAAAAATGTGAATTTTCGTTTTTGGGGTACTTCAAAATGTTAGCTTGATAGCGATGTGGCGAGATCCCTAGTAATAAAAACAGATGCTGTTTTCTAGCATCTATTTTTATTGTATGAGATTTCTAAAAAATAATACTTTACAAACACAACACCTTTAATTAGAATAATTCATATAATTCGACAAAACACGACAAAAGAAATGATTTATTAATTTTCAGAAAAAGAAGAACATTCTAGACTTTTTTGGTAGTGTCCATATGAATCAGATAGGTAGATAAGATAATAAGGTAAATACCCAATATGATTCAGTGTTTATGGAATTGATTCCTATGAAGATTAGGAGAAAAGGTGCTGGTAAATATTTCACATAACTCAACACTAGCATTTAATCGTTTTAAATTAGCTAAATCTATACAAAATTATGCATAAAACAAGTATTAGAAGAACATACCTTATTTTTTGAAGGGGACACAGAGGATATGAGGAAGCTATTAAAAAAGAAATCTGTTACACAACTGTTAGAACATAATAAGAGTAAGAACTTAACGAAGACATTAGGATTATTTGATTTAATTATGTTAGGGATAGGTTCAATAATTGGAACAGGAGTTCTTGTGTTAACCGGATTAGTAGCAGCAAGAGATGCTGGTCCTGCAGTTATTTTTTCATTTGTACTTGCAGCAATTGTATGTGGATTTATCGCTTTATGTTACGCAGAAATTGCATCTGCACTTCCGACTTCAGGTAGTGTATATACGTACTCTTATGCAACGATTGGTGAGTTTGTGGCACATTTAGTGGGTTGGACGCTACTCTCAATTTATATCGTGGCTACAGCAGCGGTTGCCAGTGGATGGACAGGATATTTCCACAACTTAATAAGTGGATTGGGATTAGAGATACCCAAAGCATTGTTAACGATTCCATCACAAGGTGGTATTATGAATCTACCAGCGATGGTTATTACATTAATAATTACATGGATGTTATCACGTGGTACAAAGGAAAGTAAACGTATCAATAACATAATGGTGTTAATTAAAATTGGAATGGTTATATTATTTATTGTAGTTGGTGTATTCTATGTAAAGCCAGAGAATTGGGTACCGTTTACGCCATTCGGTTTAAGTGGCGTTTTAGCTGGTGGAGCAGCCGTATTCTTTGCCTTTATGGGATTTGATATTCTAGCAACTTCGGCAGAAGAAGTAAAGGATCCGCAGCGTAATCTTCCCATCGGTATTATTGTATCGTTAATCATATGTACAGTTATTTACGTAATAGTGTGTCTTGTTATGACAGGGATGGTTTCCTATAAAGAATTAAATGTCCCTGAAGCAATGGCTTATGTAATGGAAGTTGTAGGACAAGGGAAAGTCGCTGGTGTAATTGCTGCAGGGGCAGTAATTGGCCTTATGGCTGTTATTTTCTCAACTATGTATGCTGCAACACGAGTCTTCTTTGCTATGAGTCGTGATGGACTGTTACCAAAATCGCTTGCAAAGATTAATAAGAAGACTGGAGCACCAACCTTTACAATTGGATTGGCGGGAATAGGGAGCTCTGTGATAGCTGGGTTTGTTGATTTGAAAGAATTAGCGAATTTAGTTAATATTGGTGGCTTGGTAACATTTGCACTGGTTGGTGTATCAGTTATTATCCTTCGTAAAACACATCCAAATTTAAAACGAGGATTTATAGTACCGTTTGTACCCGTGTTACCAATCATTTCAATTATATGTTGCATGTTCTTAATGCTAAATTTACCATTAAGAACATGGGTGTACTTCAGTATTTGGATAATTATTGGGGCAATACTATATTTCATTTATTCGATGAAACATAGTAATTTGAATGAGGAAACAATTCCAAAAGCAAATGATAAAATAGCGAGATAATATCGATGCCAAGTAACTGACAGACTCAACTTCCACAGTTGACTATTGTTCATTTGTGGAATAGAAATTCGATCCCGTTAGATAAACAATAACAGAGGGTAATAGATTAAAATATAGGGATTCTCTATAGTAAGTATAAGTAAAAAGCTATAAAGTAATTCAAATAATAGTTCCAGAGTAAGAGTGTGTTTTTCGAAAATTCTTCGATTAAAACACACTCTTTTTCAATTCTTTGCAAATGGCCGCTAAATCTGTTAATGCTGCTGAAAATTATAAAAACCATCTTGAAAGACAAGATAAAGTATTATCTCGTAATGGTGCATATCGAAAAGCGAAACGTGATGCCGGAATTCCTAATTCTAACCCGTATCAAAGACCTGTTCGTGTGTATGATTGGGGATACAGCCGAGATACGTGTGAAAATAGGTAATAGTCTTACTTTTACTCCCAGATACAATATATTGAACTAATAAATAGGAGTAATGATAGGGTAGATGATACTATCCCTTAGCATAGAGTAGTAAAGGAAAACTTTTTTGTCGTAGAGAATATATACAGAATAGAAATTTAAGTATGTACTTTCAGATGAAGGGAGAAACCTCATGAATAAATTTGTAAATGACAAGTTTTATGAAACGAGAAATAACCTATTAGAGGAGATTACTTTATTGAGTAATGCTCAATTTAATAGTAAGCCGGATATGAATAAATGGAGTATTGCACAAGTTTGTCATCACTTAGTTTTATTAGATGAAAGAGCTATAAAAGTTATTTCGTTTGGATTAAAAGAGATTGATAGTCTTCAAATAGAACGTCAAGAAATTCATTCTATATTATTAGATAGAACGAAAAAATTTATAGCTCCAGAAATTCTTGAACCAAGCTTAGAACCATTTGAAGTTCAGCAAATGATTGATTTGCTGAACGATTCGAGAAAAAAATTGATGACTTTCCTTAGTACAGTAGAAGATGTATCCATACTGACAAAAAAGTCAGTGAAGCACCCTGCTCTGGGAGAATTACTTCTTGATCAATGGGTAGAACTAATATATTTGCATGAACAGCGTCACATAGAACAAATAAAAGAGGTACAATTACTTTTGTGAAGTTGAAATGTAAAAATCTTTGTTTATTTTTTGAGCGATTTGGGATAGCATCAAGGTTTCGGTTGATAAAATAGAAGTCCTGATGCTATTCCTTAAAAAAGAAAAGACACCCTAAGGTGCCTTCCTCCGACTTGATAACCACTTTAATTTTAATAATACTAATATGAGTGTTGGACTTCCATCCAAATATTATTTTACCACGTTAAGTTATATTGTTCATTGAGAAATATGGTTAAAATCTATATTTTATTTAAAAGCATCCATCTGTACTTTCTCGTAAATGTATCCAGCTTCTTTAGCTGTAATTCCAAAACGTTTAGCAGTTAAAGAAGCTACCTGAGGATCGTGTACTTCAGGGATGTAGTTTTCATCGTTATTTGTAAGGATGTTATATTGTTGTTTCATAAAGTCGAATATAACCGTATAGCTTATTCCATTACTTGCATATTGTTCCTTAGGTGAAGAAGAAACTGTGTCGGAATTCGTAGTAATAGGTTCTTCTATTTTATTTATTTGATTCATATCAGAATAATAATCTGATTTAGTGTATTTTTTATTATCATTAATAACTAATTCTTTATCAAAAACACCCATCGTGTATTTGTCATTGCCATAAGTAATATGGAGATTGTCATAAACGCAACGGTTGTTATTCCCGCATTCAATTGAAAATCCATCTAGCTTAGTAATAGCATCTTGCATCACTTCGTATTTTTCCATTGTTTCTAAATCAGAGAATCGTTCGTCTACATTTATATTAATGTTTACTGAAGTTCTATTTTCCTTTCTACCACCTGCTTTGTAACTAGCCTCTTCAATATGTTTACCCTAAATTCACATTTAACGTAAACAACAATTGTAGGAATCTAAAATTTTTATTTATTTCTATCAAGAGAGAGTTTTTATATACCAATTAAAGTAGAATTTAAACTATGTATTTTTTACATAATAAAATTAAAGGTGAAACGAAGAATAAATAGCATTTAAATCTAAGTTTAAGGGGGAAAGAATAAAAGTTCAGCAATACAAAATTGCTGAACTTTTATTCTTTATTCTTTCCTATTCTTCCTAAACTATCTTTAATAGTTGTTTCCCCAAGTTGAGTGTATAACAAAGCTGTATCTTGACTGGTATGCCCAAGTTGTTGCATTACTTGTAACGAATCTTTTTCTTCCATATATAACTTATTTGCTAATGTATGTCTTAATTTATGAGGAGACATTGTTTTACCAAAGGATTTAGTATATTTTTCTACTATATCTTGGATAGCTCTAACTGAAAGGGGCTGTGCGGTATGTTTATACTTTGATAAGAACACATTTTTTAATTCTTTCCCTGGAGCATATTTGTTATTTCTAATCTCTAAATATTTTTCAAGATCATTCAATGCGATGGGAGTAATCCATACAGAATCTTCTTTATTTCCTTTTCTTATTACATCAATTAGTCTTTCTTTTAAATTGATATCTTCAGTACGAAGATCGGCCAACTCACTTACACGAATACCACTCCCAAGAAAGAGGGAAAGAATAGCAACATCACGTTCTTTATCTCTTTGAAAATAAAATAATTGATGTTTTGTTAAAGCTTTTTCATGTTCAAACTTAACATAATTTAAAAATTCTTGATCGTCATCATTATGGAATATTTTAGATCGCATACGCTTCGCACGGGCGTTTAACGTTTCTTTATCTTTATGTATTTCAATTTTAGCCATTACATTTCTATAAAAATAGCATTCTCCATCTTCATCTTCTGAAAGGGAAGTAAGATACTTAAATAGTGATTTTAAAGCTGAAATTTTTCTGTTAACAGAGGAATTTTGCATGTTCTGTTGTAGTTTTAGAAATCTCATAAAGTTCTCAATATCTTTTTTCCTTAAATTCTCCAAATCAGAGAAGGATATGTCTTTAATGGGCTTAAATTCAATAATTTGTTCAGATAATAGCCAATTAAAGAAGACTCTAAAATCATATACATAATTCAGTAGGGTAGAGGGAGAGGCATCATGCAATTCTTTGTACTCCACAAATTCTTCTATGTAAAAGGGCATTTCATTTAAATTCTCGTATAATTTCTTACGATGTACGGATTTTTGACGTTGTTTGCTGTAATCCATAAAAATCACCTCATATATACTATAACAGAAAAATAACGCGAACACAAGTTCGCGTTAAATTCAATTTTTACACAGACTTATTTACATAATTAAATTATGGAATACTAATATTCACTCGAGATTGAATGGGATATTGTAGTCATTCTAATAAAAGTTATAGATAACCAGGTGATAAATTTGTATTAGGCTATAAAAACTAGTACAAAAATTACATATAAATGTAAGTAAATAAACAATTTTCATATATAAATTCATACAAAATGAATACATGAAAACAGTATAAAAGTCGCTATAAAATAAGAATTGGTTAATTTAATCATGATTAATCAGGAGTTAGTTAGATCAACACAAGAAAAACGCTTATACTTTAAAATGTAATTCACTATAAAAATTGTTTATGAGTAATTCAGTATATGATTATTTTTATATAAAATATGTATTATATAGGAGTATACAAATATACTAAAACCGATGAATCTGACCTTGAAATCGCTAGACACTGTATTAGATTTTTATATGACTATCATATTCTTCGTAAAATCGGTATTTCGTGCGAAGTTTCGAAGTGTTTGTTTTTTCGCCTCTTTATAAATGCATCATTCACTTTCCTTTCTTCAGTATGAATATCTTTTAGTTTCAGATACATTCAACTATACACATTAATATCGATTACATGGTTGTTTCTAAGACATAGCCAGTATATTTGCTTTTCCTAGCTTGATGGATGTGGGAGTAATCTTAGTTGTATAAATGATAGTAAAAACAAAAAAGACATACATTAACGTAGATAGATAATTTATGTCTTTTTTAACTAAAACTAAATTATTTTATGATTTAGTTTTATGAAGTCTGATAGTCTTTTATTTTTTGGCAAATAGCAGATGCAATAAATTCTTCAATGGTAGTGTTGGTTTCCCCTACTATTTTATTAATTGCTTGATATTCTTTGCTAGAAAGTGTAACTGGTTTTGTCACGCTACTACTATCTAAATATATACTATTATTTACACGCTTTATTAATTTTCCTTCTATTATATATGGTGTTAAGTATTCTATCCATTCCATTTGCATACCCATAGGTAATTCAATTAGAGATTGGCGTATATCAAAATACCAAAAACCCTCCTCTTCTGAAACCTTTAAGTTTCTTGGTGATACGTACTGAAGGATTAAGTCAATCAATTGGAAAGAGTTGCTGCGTAATTGATCGGACTTAGGTAAACGGAATTTAACAAACCTTTGATGATGACTACGTGGTTTATCAGGTAGATCGTATGCTGGTACGAATCCCGATTTAATAGCTTCATTTAAGGTGAACTCACTTCCAAATTCATCAATCAACATAATATCACCACGCTTAGGAATAGCAATGACCCTTGCTATCGTATTATTTTGAATATATTTATGGAAAAGGACTGTATTATACTTTTGTGAGTATGTATATAGCGTGTTTGCTTGATCAAATTGTTTTATAACTTGAAGTAACTCTTCTTCTCTAATGAATTTAGTTTCGCGGTTACGATGTTCCCGTGTAGTAGTGGCTAATTCCCCATCCCCTAACCATTTTTCTAATTGATATGTACTTATACCATATTTTTTACTAGCTTGGTAAAGGGTAATACCTTCCGTTTCTCTTCCCTTTTTAATTGTTTCCACATCTTCTCTTTTGAAAAGGAAACTTCCATCTAAACGCCATGTATCCTTGTTGATTGGTACTAATTCTTCCTGTTTGATTAAATTATTAACAACGAAATTACTAACTTCTAAATATTCCCTCACTTCGTTTGTATTCATAATCATTTGCTGATTCTCATTCATATTTCCTCTCCTCTTGTATTTCATTTGTATTTATTTTATAAG